>NZ_JBATUH010000021.1:0-59767 GCF_049671045.1 Parvibaculum sp.
CCCAATCGCTGTCGCAGACGACCCAGTTCACGTGGCACTTGCGCGGGTCGGTCTGCCAGCGCGTTTCCTTCGACGTCGTGAAGTTGACGAAGGCCGTCGAGCCGGTGGGGTTGTAGGCGTCGAGGATTGCCTTGACCGGACGATCGCCGGCGAGCGTTTCGGTGATGGCGGCCTTGATCCGTTCGGCCGCCATGTCGGCGATCTCCTTGTAGATCAGCTGCGCGGGATAGGTGCCACCCGAGCACTTGAGATAACCGCCTTCGAGCCATTGGCGCGTGATGCGCTTGAGCTGCCCGAACAAATGGAGCTTCGGCTCCTCTCCCGGATCGCGGTACTTGTTGTAGAGCAGGTGTCGCGCGAGGTGGAACAGGACGGTCGAGGACCGCATGTCCTCCAGATGCGCGACAGTCAGATCGACGCCTTCGCCGATGATGCCCTGGTTCTTCGTGACCGACGGACCGACAAGTTCCGGCGTCAGATGGAGGACGTGATCCCGCCCGAAGGCCGCTTCCAGCCGCTCGTCGGGCAGTTCGACGCGATAGCCCTCTACGCGCGGAAACACGATCTCGAGCGCATCGTGGTCCGGTTTGACGGCATGGACCCGCACCGTCTCGCGCGGTTTGGCGGGTGGGGAGACGACCGGTTTGGCGGCAAAGTCGAACGGAATGCCGAGCACGTCGGCATACTCGACGTTGAACAGCCCCTCCTCGTTGAGGTCATAGGACTGTCGACGCAGGCCGCGACCGACCACCTGCTCGCACAGCAGCTGCGTGCCGAAGGCGCGAACGCCGAGGATATGAGTGACGGTGTTGGCGTCCCATCCCTCCGTCAGCATCGAGACCGAAACGACGCAGCGCACTTGCTCGCCAAGGCGGCCCTTCTTGCCGACGGTGTTCATCACCTCGCGCAGGAGCGTGGCGTCGTCGATGCTGTCGGCGGCGTGTACGTCGCCGGTACGCTCGATCATCTCCCGTCGGAAGCGTTCGATCTCGTCGCCCGCCATCTCGCGGAAGTCCTTGTCGAGGGCTTCGCCCGATTCGAGCTGGGCCGAGTCGATCAGGATCGTGTTCGGACGGGCGATGCGGTTTCCGTAGTCGTCATAATTCCGGAACAGCGCCAGGCGGCCGTTCTCCAGCGTGCTCGACCCGTCATCATTTTCGCGGTGGAAGCCGGCGATGTATTTGTAGATCAGCTCCGAGGTCGAGGTGTTATTGCACACCACGATGAAGACCGGCGGCACGCCGATGCCCTCATTCTCCCAGAGCTCGAACGTTTTCTGATAGTGACCATAGAGCGCTTCGAGCGCTGTGAGCAGCTCGGCTGGCAGGCTCAGCGGGTCGAGCGACTTGCCTGTGCCGCGACCTTTCTTCGGCAGCTTCTTGCCGATGTGCTCCCATAGATTGCGGAACTTGGGCGTGTCGCCGCCTGGAACATTGTCGGCGACCGGAACGCGCGGCAGCTTTACGATGCCGCATTCGATCGCGTCCATGAGGGAGAAGTCGCTCATGGTCCAAGGGAACAGGGTGCCTTCCGCATAGCCCGAGCCGCGCAGGAAAAAGGGCGTGGCCGAGAGGTCGTAGACGAGCGAAATTCCGAGCTTCCGCTTGACCGCCTCGAGCCCGGAGATCCACATCCGGGCTGCCTCGTTGTTGGCCTTTGCCTCGTCCTTATCCTCGCCCTTGAGGTCGGCCTCGGTTTCGCCTTCGGCGTCTTTCACCCGCTCGCGATAGCAGTGATGCGCCTCGTCATTCAGAACGACGATGTTCTTGAGCCCCATGAGTTCGGGCATGACTCGCTGGAGCATTTGGCCTTCGGTCTCCAGCGTCTGCAGCGTCTCGCCGCGCCAGCCTTCCAGAGCGGTGCGGGTGCCTTTGGCGACGGAAATGCGCTCGCGCAATTTGAAGGCGTGGTAGTTGGTGATGACGATTTTCGCCCTATCGATATCGGCGAGCATGTCGGGCGGCACGATCTCGCGATGCCGGTAGTAACTCTCCGGATCGTTGGGCAGAAGGACACGCAGTCGGTCCTTGATGGTGATGCCCGGTGCGACGATCAGAAACCCGCGCGAGAACTGCTTTCTGTTCGGATGCCGGACCGCATTCACCGTCTGCCAGGCGATCAGCATCGCCATCACGGTCGTCTTGCCTGCGCCGGTTGCGAGCTTCAAAGCCAGGCGCATGAGTTCTGGATTGGCCTGTGCGTTGCCGCCCTTGATATGGGCCCAGAATTTTTTCGTCCGGGGGCCGAGCTTCGGCGCAACCTCGGTCAGCCATATCGCGGTTTCGACCGCTTCAATCTGGCAGAAGAAGGGGCGGATGCCCTCGAAGTTGTGGTGGCGCCAATGCGTCAGAAGGCGCGCGGTTTCCGGCGTGACCAGCCATTGGTCGGGATTGGGCAGCTTGCGCCATTCCTCGACGTAGGTGCGAACCTCGTTGATAATTGGAGTCGGGTTGTACTCCTGCTCCTCCGATGACAGACCGTCTTCGTCGCTAAAGACCATCTGCGCCTGATTGCCCCGCCCCTGGCGACGCTTCTTCGGCTTCGGCACCGGCGTGATGAGGTCGGATCGGCGCCGCGTCTCGATGATTCGATTAGTTGGCTGCCCGTCCTCGTCGAGTTCCCAATGTCGGCGGGGATACTCGTAGGGCGAATTCAGGATCGGGCGTTCGAAGAATGTCTCGCTCATACCCGAGCCTCTCCATTGTCCTGCCGCGCCAAGCCCGGGCCAGTTGCATCCCGATTGAGCAGTACGATCTGTTGATCTTGAGGACGCCGCGCGGCCGGATCGGTATCAAGGCCGAGCCTGCGCAGCGCGTAGTAGAGCAGCGCCTTTCGAACCGGGATCTTGGCTTTACCGCCGCGCATTCCGTAGTCGAGGGCGATTACCTTTTTCTGAGTCTCGGAAAGATCGGGATGCGGGCCAATCTCCAAGGTTACCTGCTCGTTCCAGTCGGTATCGGCGTCAGGGCCAACCTCGCTCGGCTTGGTACCGCGAACCTCGATGATCCGCGAGAGCAAGAAGTCTTTGAAGCTGTGGTCAGTTGGGCAGAAGGCTCGCGTGTGCCAGCGGAACCCGTCGAACCCGATGGCGTGTGGCGCGATCCAGCGCCAGCGAGGCTCGGGCCGGGAGAGCGACTGATACTTCACCTCGATCGCCTCGGACCGGCGGATCGCAGCGACTACCGAGCGCAGCGTCTTGGCGTTGACGCCCCGCACGGGCGTCGGCGCGGCGTCGTAGGACGGAAACTGGCCGATCCAGGCGTCAGCCCGGTCAAGGATGCCGTCGGCGACGGAACGCAGCTGTGAGAGGTAGCGGCTGGCGTCTGGCTTCAGAAACAGAGGTTGGAACTCGGTGCCTCTGATGTAGGTCCGGGCGCTCTTGTCGTAGACCATGTTGTCCGGAGCCATACCGATGTAACGATTCAAGTCGGTGGACGCTTGGTTCACCGAGACGCCGAACGCATCCATCAGATCGCCCCGATTCACATGCCCCTCCCAAAACAGGCGGAACTCGATGAATTCGAGCCGGCGCTCGACGCCCCATCGAAGGTCAGCCTTCTCTGTTCCCACCATGCACTCCCAGTGACATGATCCGTCCCAAAACTAGGCGAGCCCAGTTTCTGGATTTTCCGGTCAAGCTATCCGAGAAGCGGAATGGGTTCAATCGAAATTGGGAGAATCTTCGCGCAGGCGCGAGTGCGGGGATAGCGGCGGTGTCTTGGCCCCCGCCATCCCGGAGCTGTGTCAGGCACCAGTTTGCTGAACTTGGCCAGGGTCTGAGGTGCTGGAGCGGATCATCGCCTGCTCATATTCCTCGACGTCGGACAGGCGGTAGACCACCCGGCCGCCGACCTTGAGGAACTTCGGTCCCTCACCGGTCCAACGCCACCGCTCAAGCGTGCGGTGGCTGATCCCCCATCGCACCGCCAGTTCAAGTTGGTTCATGCATGTTGCCTTCATTTTCGTGCCCTTTCGTTCTGGCAAGTTTGGCTGCGACACGACGAAGGCGTGGGCGGAAAACACTATCAAGGTAATACTTGGCCTGAGCGCCAAAACCGGGACGTTCGGCACCTCGTCTTGAACAGAGAAGTTCCACGAAAGCGAAGAATCACCTACGGTTACGAGGGCGTACTGGCGCGATGTGGGGCATACTTCGAGAGAGTTCGCCGGGAGGTGGTTTCCCTCCAAGATTTACGAAGCAATTCGCCACGATTCTCCTGGATTCACTCGTGAGCGCTATTCTTTGCACAAACCTGTCAGATTGTTGCGCAATGGTGAGCAGGGCTACGTGAAATGTCCGCATGAGCGCGGCTGGCCACTCGCGTTTGCGAACTGCGTAAAGCTGCGCATACGAGGAAATGCTTGGGAGTGGGCGGGAGTTGTGGGCGATTCGCCATGGCTTATCAGAGAGTTAGAGGATGAGTCCTCTCCCTCCGCCATTTTCCTTTGAAAACAATAAGTTGTTTGAACGTCGCGCCCTTCGGCCCGGGCGCGGGGCTGCGCCGGTACGGGCGGAGGTCAGTGGAAGTTCCGCCCCTTCGGCATGACGGCTCCCAGCCGCTCGGGATCGTGATCGTCATTATCCCCTTTTTCCGGAATGCTGACCCGCCAGACCGATCGAACACGGTCGATCGGCCGCCGCTTGCGGCCGGGCCTCAGATTTTTCGGCGGATGAAATGCTTCACAGCGCCTCTTTCTCCAGAGAGACATCAGCCGCAAGCTACTTCAGCCGCGTCATCTCGGCTAGGTCAACCCAGCGTACTTTTTTGTGCCGGTTGTAGTAGGTCGCCTCGGAAATAACCGCCTTCTGGCAGACCTCACCGACCGTAGCCCCTTCCTCCACCTGGCGTAAAATGAAGGCCATCTTTTGCTCGCTGAGCTTCGTCTTTTGCATGGAAGATCCTGTGCCTAGCCAGGGACGCTAAATTACTATTTTCCAGCTACAAACGGTTCAGTTCCCGGGGCTAGGTCAAAAATCAGATCCCCGCGTGCGCGGGGGAGCCTGGCCTTCGCCGTTGATCATGACCGGCATCATGGGTCGATCCCCGCGTGCGCGGGGGAGCCGAACAGACCGACGGATGAGCCGAGGTCGGACGAGGTCGATCCCCGCGTGCGCGGGGGAGCCAAGTATACGGCGGCCAGCTGGATGAATACTCCGGGTCGATCCCCGCGTGCGCGGGGGAGCCTCCGGTTCACCTCCGGCGCGGCGGTGGGCCTGAGGTCGATCCCCGCGTGCGCGGGGGAGCCACAACAGGATCATCCGCCACCCGACCGTGCGCGGGTCGATCCCCGCGTGCGCGGGGGAGCCCCGTCATTCGCCAACCGCACGACGCATAGATGAGGTCGATCCCCGCGTGCGCGGGGGAGCCTCAACGACCGTTCCGTCTGGCATGTCGGCGTGAGGTCGATCCCCGCGTGCGCGGGGGAGCCCGAGCCGCGCAATCGGCTGGGGAGATCGCATGAGGTCGATCCCCGCGTGCGCGGGGGAGCCATCAGATTGGCGTTGGCGTCCGCCCGGTCGAAAGGTCGATCCCCGCGTGCGCGGGGGAGCCCGTTCCTAAATTTGGGTACGCGCCGTAGCCACGGGTCGATCCCCGCGTGCGCGGGGGAGCCCGCCGAAGAAATGAAAGACCGCCTGCATCAAGAGGTCGATCCCCGCGTGCGCGGGGGAGCCAACAAGCTTGAACTGTCTAACTCGGAACTCGCGGGTCGATCCCCGCGTGCGCGGGGGAGCCCCATGGAGAAGGCGAGGCAGCGCGCGCCCTCGGGGTCGATCCCCGCGTGCGCGGGGGAGCCACCTCGCCAGAAGCCGTTAGTCGGGCCGGGACAGGTCGATCCCCGCGTGCGCGGGGGAGCCGCCGACCGGCTGCCGCGCGGCGAGGTGCTGACAGGTCGATCCCCGCGTGCGCGGGGGAGCCCGCGATTTGCTCGCGCTCTACGGGGACAAGCCGGGTCGATCCCCGCGTGCGCGGGGGAGCCTCGTCAATGTCACCAATGGAGGTCACGGGCCAGGGTCGATCCCCGCGTGCGCGGGGGAGCCTCGACAAGCACATCGGCAACCGCCTTGAAAAGGGGTCGATCCCCGCGTGCGCGGGGGAGCCGCCACCGGGATAAGACCGATACAGTTCATAGAGGGTCGATCCCCGCGTGCGCGGGGGAGCCAGTAGCCCCGTTCGTTATGCCCGCTATGGGCTGGGTCGATCCCCGCGTGCGCGGGGGAGCCCCGCCTATCTACGGACCCTAGCACCATGCGAACGGTCGATCCCCGCGTGCGCGGGGGAGCCCACCCACGACGGATCAAGCGCCATCTTGACGAGGGTCGATCCCCGCGTGCGCGGGGGAGCCATGCGTTGCGCTCCATTCAAAATCATCGAAGGGGGTCGATCCCCGCGTGCGCGGGGGAGCCAACTGCTCGACCAGCATGCCGACCTATCTCTATGGTCGATCCCCGCGTGCGCGGGGGAGCCATGAATTGCGTCTTCAGGAACTCCGCCGCGATGGGTCGATCCCCGCGTGCGCGGGGGAGCCTCAACGCGGCGAGCTTCGTCTTCAGCTCTTCGAGGTCGATCCCCGCGTGCGCGGGGGAGCCTCTGGCAGTCTGGCAAACCAGGCTGCGAACCAAGGTCGATCCCCGCGTGCGCGGGGGAGCCCGCGATTTGCTCGCGCTCTACGGGGACAAGCCGGGTCGATCCCCGCGTGCGCGGGGGAGCCGTAGCTCCGTTCGTTACGCCCGCTATGGGCTTG
Organism: Parvibaculum sp.; assembly: GCF_049671045.1. Taxonomy (GTDB): domain Bacteria; phylum Pseudomonadota; class Alphaproteobacteria; order Parvibaculales; family Parvibaculaceae; genus Parvibaculum. Next base: position 6,745 of record NZ_JBATUH010000021.1, read on the forward strand.
GGTCGATCCCCGCGTGCGCGGGGGAGCCGCGCGTGCCGGGCTCGTACACATACCGCGACGAGGTCGATCCCCGCGTGCGCGGGGGAGCCCTTGGCGGCAATTTCCTTGCGAATGCCCTCTTGGGTCGATCCCCGCGTGCGCGGGGGAGCCCTCGTGACGGGAAATCTGCAAGGCCCGCGTCAGGGTCGATCCCCGCGTGCGCGGGGGAGCCGCAACCCGCGTAAGGCGAAGTTCTAATGGCTGGGGTCGATCCCCGCGTGCGCGGGGGAGCCCCGCGCGAGAAAGAGCGCAAGGCGCGGGTGCGGGGTCGATCCCCGCGTGCGCGGGGGAGCCCCACATCGCGTTGAAGCGCACCTCGCCGGTGAAGGTCGATCCCCGCGTGCGCGGGGGAGCCGCCCGTGATCGGGTTCCACGTCGCATCGGTCCAGGTCGATCCCCGCGTGCGCGGGGGAGCCGAAGCGCAACCTTGCCCAACGAGTACCTGGCAGGGTCGATCCCCGCGTGCGCGGGGGAGCCGGGCTAATTGGGATCGGTACAAGTACTTCATCAGGTCGATCCCCGCGTGCGCGGGGGAGCCATCGCACCGACACGATAAGCGGTCTTTATCTCAGGTCGATCCCCGCGTGCGCGGGGGAGCCGTTCCTTGGGTCTGCGCCTCGATCGTCGCGAGAGGTCGATCCCCGCGTGCGCGGGGGAGCCGCGCCGAAATAGACCGGGTCGAAGCCCGCCCCAGGTCGATCCCCGCGTGCGCGGGGGAGCCTTGACCATCAGTGCGCCGGGCTCGGCGGTCGGCGGTCGATCCCCGCGTGCGCGGGGGAGCCAAGCCACCAGCCAATGAGACGAGAACGAACCGGGGTCGATCCCCGCGTGCGCGGGGGAGCCAAGGACCGGTTTTTCAAGGAACCGGGGTTCCTGGGTCGATCCCCGCGTGCGCGGGGGAGCCTGTGGCCGAAGCTCATAAGTCCGGGGACCCGCAGGTCGATCCCCGCGTGCGCGGGGGAGCCCGGGACGACGCTTGCACCGCTTTTCGATGCGATGGTCGATCCCCGCGTGCGCGGGGGAGCCTCTGTGCGTCAAGTGCCGGATTTTGCTTCACATGTCAAAGAACAAGCATCCCTCACACCTGAATTTCACTAACTGGGGCGAAAGCCAAGATAGAGGCCGTCTGCGTCAAATAGGCTATAAGGCGGAGAGCCGAGGGTTTCGATGCCTAGGTGTCCGGGCTGGCTGCGGTCGCGCCAACACATGACGATTGCGCCCCTGCCGATTTCGGTGAACCAGTCTTGCAGTACTGTCCATACGCGCAGACGTACGCCCTTGGTCATGCTTGGCGCCACATAGACGCCCGGCGCAATCTCAAGCATGACAGATGACAGGAAGCCTCGAAATCTGTCGGCGACATCTCTTGTCACAACAATCACCATGGAGGCTCCGCCGCTAAATTGGCCCCTGCCTGATTTCGGTGGGACCGTCAGTGTCGCCATCGTCCATGACGCCGGCGTCACGCTCCTGCGGCTCGAAAAGGATTTTGATCCGTTCGATCATCGCCGGGATGACAGTATCGGTGCGCAGCCTACGTCCAACATTCCGACGAACCTGCCGTTCGAGCGTTATCGACGGCTGTTTTTCATATTGCCGGACGCTTTCGAAGGCGGCAGGCAACGTCACCTGATCGCGGTAGAGATCCGCAATGTCGAGGATGAATGCGTTGCCGGAATCCTCATGAATGAAGCCCAGGGAGGGGATCGTTGCTGTCGCCGCGACCGCGATGGCGGCTGCCGCCTCAACGGCCGATGCGGCGTGATTGATGGCCTGGTTTGGCAGGTCGGCGGCCTGTGGATTTGCCCGGTCGTAGCGGCGGCCTTCCCAGCGCACGCCGAATTTTTGTGCAAGCAACCGGTAAGTCTCTTTCATGCGCGCACCCTCGATGCCCCGGAGTACGGCGATATCTTTGTGCGGCAGCACTTCGCCCAGACGCCAGGCATAGAGGCGCCGGGCTATTTCCAACCGGCCAGACCGCGCGGTCACTTTTGTGCTTGTCCGAATATCCGCCCACGCCAGTGCCTGCAGACGCGCCAGCCTGCTGTCGTCCTGCCCGATGGGAGGGGCCGTATAAATACGCACGCCATCCTCACCTATTGCAGAAAGGCCCGTGCCATGCCGCGCTAGCAGACGCAGAGCATCATGCGAGATCGTGCTGCCGGGTCCGAGCAGTAGGAGAGAGACAGACTGGAACGGGATGGCGTAATCACCTTGCGGCAAGCTGTCGCTTCCGGCGGAACGGAATCGTAACGTACCGTCCTCGACATAAAGATTGCCGCGCGACAGCCAGAGCAACCCTTCCCGGTCTGAATGCGGGACGCGAGCAGTTTCCAGGCCGAGCCGCCCTTTGAGCATGGCGGTTCATCCGTTCGACGGTTTCAATAAAATCATGCCGTATCCAAAAGCACGGTGGCGGCCAACGCCGCGCATGAGGCAGGCGCGGAAGGCTGCCGGGTCGCGTACGATCAAGGTGCCGGCCATGTCGATATCCGGCTGCTGCGTGGAAATGTGCCGAGTTCCGTCGGCGCGTTTACGTAGAAGGACGCTGCGCCGCCGGCGTACAGTCTCGATTGCGATCGTCTCCGCCCCACCGCGCGCAAGCCGCTCGTTTAGCCAGTTTTCATAAATGGTTTCGCGGTCCGGTTTTGACGCGGCGCGGTCTGCCTCGGCTTTCAGAAGGAACACATCCACTTCCGCCCCCGGCCTGAACGTCGGATGTTGTCTTCCCGCACGAGACATCGGCAGTATGCGGACGAAAAAATCAAGGCATTGATCCTGCCCAAAGTTGTCCGGCATGGGCTTCGAGGCCGCGGCCTCCCATCTCACGGTTTCATAGACATCAGGTGCGGCATAAAGCCGAGCTGCTTTCTCGAACGCATCCCAAGGCTGTGAGGCATAAGCAAGCAGGCTGGCATCTTGCCCCTTTCGCTGGAGGGAAAAGGGTTTGGGCGCGGCGGCATCGAACAGGGCAGAAAGCAGAGCGTGCAATATATAACCTTCATCCGTCTGATCGCGTCCCGATAACCCTTGGGATGCGGCGAAGGCATAAAGACGCCGCTCGTCGATCGGCAGTTTGAGCATGTAGAGAGGAGCATTCATCCGTCGACACCCCTGCGGTGGGAGATTGGCAAGAGGCCGAGTGCCACCAGCCTTTCGCCGCCATGAAACTGGTTCGACCAGTCACGCATGTCTATGACGGTTTCGATGCGGCAGCCTAGGGGGGCCTGGCTGGTGCCGGTGGGCAAGGGCCATTCTGCACGAAGGTCTGCCAGGTCACCGGGCTCGTTTTCCAGCTGAGGAAGGATCAAGCTGTGGCCTTCCATGAGTGCCGATACCGGATCGCCAGCCTCGAAACGCCCAGCCAGAATTGGGCGCGCGGGCAGGCATGTCTTGCGTCCGAGAAAGAGAGGGCGCGCGGGCTGCTCAACAGCATTGCCGAGCTCCTCGATGGTGGGGCTTTCCGCCGCCGGGTCGAGCGTCAATACGACAAGGCGCAGCGCGCTTGCCAGGTATTGCCGATAGCGGATGTGGGTGCCCGTCGCTGCAGTACCGCCTTCGCGGCCCTGAGGAATGCCGCGCGTTGTCCAGCCTGCCCGGAGAAAGGGCTGCCCGAGATCGACGGTGTGAAAATCGGTGAAACGATCGCCGGGGCGGAGGCTGAGCGTGGCATGTACGAGCCGTGATTGCAGTTTCTCGAGCTTGTCCGCCTCACGATGGTCGTAGCCGAGCGCATTGCCGAGCAGACCGGTCAGCATGGCGCGGCCGGGCATGTCGCGTGTGACGCCATGCTGGTCGATCATGGGGCCGCCGAAGCTCATCAGCGGCGCGTCGAAAATAAGAGCGAGCCAGACTGCCATGACGGTTCAGGCTTCGGGTTTGAAGGGCAGGGTGCCTGCTGCAATGGCACCCGCCCAGGCGGCGAGATCAGGGAGCGGCACAGGTGCGCGGCCGTCGATGGAGAAGTTGTCGATGAGCGACGATGCCTGCCGCATTTCGGCGCGGCCATACATGCCGTCGAGGCGAGTCAGATGCTTGAGCAACTCCCCGCTTGCGGCTTCACGGAGATCGTTTCTGGCAAGCACCGGCTTGTAGAAGGCATTGGCGAGGCTGCGCGGCTGACGATTGCCCGCTTCCACCACCACAGTGTCGGCGCTGCCATAGGGCGCTGTCGAGCCGAGCTTGGCGCCCGGCGATACGGTTGCGATCAGGCCGATGAGTTGTTCGACGACCTTTCCAGCCAGCGACCGGTCGGCGTTCGCCCAATCCCTCTGATGACAGCCTTGTAGGTTCGATACAAGCAGCGGCAGGTCGATGACGACATAACTGTAATAGAGGCCGCTGGTCAGCTCCGAGATGTTGATATGGCCACTGCCTTGTTCGCCCGAATCCTGCGTGATGTCATCGACAGCGGTGAAATAATCCGGCTCGGTTTCAAGCGCGTTGACGGTAAATGCATGGGCGACATGCACGGCCGCGTCGGAGCGGGCGAGAATGTCGCCTGTAATCATGCGGCCGAACAGCGCGGCGTCGAGGCCCGCTCCCTCTCGCATCGAGGCAAAGTTGGGCTTCTCCTTCTTGAGAAGCGCAGCGACGGCGGCCTTCAGTTCCTTCATGGAAGCGGTATCTGCGACCAGGGTACGGACCAGTGATTTCACATATTCGATCTCGGCGTGGCCTAGCACGATGACCTGGTTCGTCTTCAATTCGGCGACATAGTCTTCCGCTTTCTTTTTGGCTGCCGCCTTCTTGCTCTCGCCGAGGAGTTCCGCCTGGATGGCGAGGACGGCTTCCGCGACTTTCTCGGGATCCAGCCCCTCATCATTTGTGAGCGGTTCGGCGACATGCTTCACAAAAGTCTGGCGGGAGCGTATGGCCAGGTTGCCGAGCGGCATTAGCGACCATTCGCCGGTGGCGCGTCGCCAGTGTCTTTTCTGGCATTGAGATGAAACGCGTCCGCGAATTGTGCCGCCAAGCGGGAGCCTCTTGGCCTGGCCGACATCGTCCCGATTGAGAAGAACGCCGATATAGGGTGTCAGCGTATGGATCTGCAGAAAGCGTGTTTGGTCCGTCATCACTGGGCAACCTCTTTGCGGGATATGGCGGTGAAATAATCGCGGGCGATCTTGCGGGCGGTTCTGTGATCGCTGCCTTCTGTTGACTGGATTCGCGAGAAGACAAATCTGGCCAACTCAAGCCAGTCACAGCTCCGGCCATGCGCGGAAAGCCAACGAGCCGCTGCGGTGACCTCATCGGCGATACGTTCTCGATCGGCGCGCAGCAGCCGTAAAAGCCGTGGCTCGCTATAACCCGTCGTGGCAAGTGCACCTCCGATCGTCTCTCCGCGCCCGTTGCCGAGCGGAGCGAGCAGCGCAAATGAGGCAAGAAGCGCCGCCCAAAGATCCTCTTCGATCCGGCCAGAAGCGAATTCGTCGGGTACCTCATTTGTCAGCACACGCCAGAAGACTGCATTCTTTTCGCCGGTAACAAGGCGCCGCAAGGCAGCAAGCTCGCCGGGATCATTGCGCTCGCCGGAAAGGCGCGCCGTCAGTCTGCCGATGGTTGTTGCGAGGGTTGGCCGAGGCGCCTCTGCCTTCAGCAAGGAGGTATCTTCATTGGCGACATTCATGCAGCGCTGTCCTCCTCCTGGGTGGATTGTACTTCGAATGCTTTGGGCAGGTTCTTCCGTAGCATGGCGTGGAAGATGCTGGCGGCGGCGACACGAGCGCGCTCACGGCGTTCCGCCGGGGCGGGTAGACCGTCAATGCCTTCCTCGAAGCGGTTCGTGGCGCTCCGGGCCAGCCACGACTGCCAAGCGGCATGTGCGGCCTCCTCGTCCTCGGCCATGACGCGCCGCCAAAGCTGGTCCAGAAAAGCGTTGTCCATGTCGCGGTCGAATGCCTGCACAAAGGGCTGCACGCGCTCATCGGTGTAGTCGATATTCTCCGGTGCGCCTTGCAGATAGGCGCGTAGGCCGGTGCGTAGTGCACTGACGGCGAACTTGCCAACATCGTCGAGCATTTGCGCCGAGAGATATTTCAATCTTTCGTTGAAATCCGGATCGTCGAGGCGGTCAGCGATGCTGCGGGAAACGGGGACGATGCGCTCATGGAGGCCGTCGGTGCGACCTTGGCCGCGTACGAGCACGGAAAATTGAAGATCAAGTTCACTGTCGGGGTCGTCGTCAGATACGCGTAGCGAGGGCGGCAGGCCTGCTGTATCGGTCAGAATCTGCACGATGCGGCGATAGTCGAAGCCGCTGGCGCCGACTGTTATGGCCGTTCCTTTCCGCGTGTCGAGCGGCGCCCAGGGGTCGCCCAGCACGCCTTTTGCCTCGGCTGCCTCGATGCGCGCACTTTCGCTTGGTCTCGTCATGGCGCCGATTCCCCCGTCCTTCGTGACGAGACGGATGCGCCGGCAGATTTCGATGAAATAGGGATCGAGGTGGTCAAGCGTGATTGGGCTTTCCTCGTCCCACGCTTCGAGCCAGACGAGGCCGAGGCCGCCGCACTCCTGATAATAGGGAGCATATCGCTGCAGCAAACCGGTTCGTTTCTCGATCAGCATAGAGAGGTCGCGCCTGAAGCGCGCGGCCCAGCCGGGGCCGTTCACGCGATCGATAAAAACTCGACTTGAGAAACCACCATTCATTCGCGCAATGCCGTAATTTCCGCGACCCAGGAAACCTTGAAGCGTTTGCAGATTGAGCAGCGCATAGGCCCAGTGATGCGGCGCCGCGCTTGCGCCCCGCTGCATCTTCAAGTCGTGGTTTTTGGCAAGGATCAGGATATCGAGCGAATCGGGTTCTGTGACAGGCCCACGGAACTTGTCCCATGCGCCTTCGCTGCGGATGGGCGGTTGCAGGAAGGCTGGGCGGGAGGTGTCCTCTGTTACCAGTGTGAAGGCGGTATCCGCGTCGTCGCCCGCAAGCGCTGAAATCAGATCACGCCATCCGGCCTCGTCCTCCGGCAGTTCGTTTCGTTCTGCGTTAGATAGGGCCAGAGCACCAAGCTGGACGAGAAAACAGAACCATGCCTGCCGCTGATGCGCAGCGAGCCCGTTGAATGTGATTTCCCGGCCGGCGGACAACGTCGCAAGAATGCCGGCCAGGCTCAACGCAGGCTCCAATATTCCCTCTACCGGAAAAACCGGCTCTCTCAGTAAATCATGCATGAAAAGCCCCTAATTTAGGTACTTCACACTGAGTCGGGACTGAAAGTCTATCTTTGGGGCCCTGTTGAAAAAGAAAGGCCAAATTCCGTGTAAAGAAACTCTCTGTACCCTAGTGCAAAACTGAAGCCTCTGGGTATCTCGGTTATGTCGTCAGGCACGGCATCAAGCGGGATTTCCCTTACCATCCAGTTCGGTAATGTGAGTTCATGCACGGGCTCCCCGAAGGGGCCGGCCATGGGGACGGCAAATCGCACCGCGCGATTGCCGGTACCAAGCCGTGTCGCGATTTTGGCATCGAGGTCCACGGGCGGCATGATGCGCTCGTTGAATTCCAGAAAATTCAGGCGGGCAATCTGTGATTGGGCGGCCGAAAGCCCGGAGATGAGCCGATGATGCGCCACCCATGATGCGCCGAGATCATCTGCCATGCATGCGAGAAATGGTCTGTGGGTCGCGCGTTCGACCAATAATCTATTATGGCGTGGAATCTCGATAGTGCCGAGTTCCTGGAGAGTGCGGCGGGTTGAGGCGATGCCGACAAGATCGGGATAGACCTTGCCGAGGCCCAGCAGTGTGCCTCTTATCGAGCCGTCGGCCGCGAGCAGCGTGCCGAGCCGGTTCTCATCAGGAGCCAGAACGAGCGCTTGAGCACGATCAAAGCCCTCGGGCCGCTTCCGATCATGACGGTGCAATCGGCCGAGGCGCTGCAGAAGGACGTCGGCCGGACAAATATCCGTTAGAAGAATATCGGCATCAATATCGAGGCTTTGCTCAGCCGTCTGAGTTGTAACTGCGATGATGGGATGCGAGCTGGCGCGGCCGAGGGCACTTTCAAGTGCAGCGTCGAGCAAGCGCCGATCTGATGGTGCGAAGCGCCCATGATGGACCGTGCTGGCTCCCCGACACCGGAAAACGAGGTCCGGGCAGCCTCCCTCCTCGGCCAAGGCGGAGGCGAGTTGCGCTGTCTCCACTGCATCGTCAACCCTGTTGCGAATGACGAGAACCCGTGCGCCCGACAGAGCGGCAGCCACGGCGCGTTCTGCGAGCATCTGATTGGCATCCCCGGTGTCGAGCAGTTCGATGTCGATCTTCTTTGGCGGCATGGACGATACGGGTAGGGCGGGAATGTGTGCGCTCGCGGCATGAATGGCGGGGTAGGGGGCGGCAGCCAATTCCGCTACGGTCGGAAGGTTATTTGTTTCCCGCTCGCTGCTTCCCATCAGGCGCAATCGGCTGGCGGTGCCCAGCGTTGCAGACATCAGAAGCGCGTGTCCGCCCGCCATACGATGCTGTTCCAGCAGATGTCGCAGCACACGCTCCATATACGGATCGCTGGCGTGAACCTCGTCGATCGCGAGCAATTGGCGGAGCATGGGGCCGGAGCGCAAATGGGCGTGGCGCACATTGAGTGCGCCGAGCATGAGCTGATCGACGGTTCCCACAGCCACGGCTGATGCCATATATCGTTTGGGATGTTCCGCCGTCCAGGCGCGGTCCTTGAGGTAATCTGCGGGATCGTCAGGCCAATGGACATCAAAGGGAGCAAGCTTCATGCCGTCCTGATCGTCCACACGCAGATAGCCGGGCACGGCCAGAACGGTCGGTGGAGCCCGATCACCCAGCAGGGCTTTGAGCGCCTCGAATATCCGGCGATGAATCTGCACGGCAGCAGCGCGTGTCGGCAGTGCGAAGTAGAGGCCGTCCACCTGGCCGGCTCTGAAGAGATTGAGGAAATGGATAAGCGCCGCTTCGGTCTTGCCGGAACCCGTTTCCGCTTCGATGACAATGACGGAGCCGGGCTCGACCTCGGCTTTTGCAATGGCTGCCTGAGCGGGTCTGGGCGAGTGGCCGACACCGATGATCGGCGTCATCAAATCGGTGATACGTTGTACGGGCTGGCGGCTTGTCGTCGGATCGAGATGAAATGCCCTTATGATCTCGTCCGCCTTTGTGCGTGCAAAGTCGATCCGGTTCGGATCTGGCAAAGCCTCGAACCGGAAGAATTTTTCGTCCGATGCGATCCAGTCCGCGAGCATGACGAGGCCCGCGTAGGCATGAAGAAAGCGCTCCTTGATCGGCAAGGGCATGAGACCAGAGGTAAACGCCTCCGGATACCAGTGGTCGAGGGCTGAGCCCAGCCGATAAAGTTCTGTTGCCGGATCATATCCGTCCGCCTCCCGCCATAAGCCATCATTAATGTTGTGGCATTCTGGGAGTCTCCCATGATGCATGAGAACTGCATCGAGAAGAGGAGAAAATGCTTTTTGCCCGGCGGTCCAGGCGAAGAAGCGATCGAGTCCCAGGGCATCGGCGAATAGTGTGTGGCTTTTTGGTTTTGTTCGATAACCCTGGATATTTTTGGGGTGCATGAGATCAACGACAGGTCCGACATGCCCTGCCTTGAAGCTGATATCCCGCTCTGTGCCGCCGCTAGCCAGCAATCGTTTATTCCAGAAACCCCGATTGGCCTTGCCTGCGTCGTGAATGCCGGCGAGGAGGCAGAGGCGGGCTCTGGTCACCGGATCGAGCTCGCGAATTTCTAGCAGCCGCGCGAGTCGGTTCGCTATTGTCGGGATTTCAAGGAGGCGCTCCATGACGGCTGCGACGTCGGCACTATGAGCCACGAGGCTATGAGTTTCGATACCTGCCGCAGTTTTCTTGAGCTTTGCCCATGCGGTCATGATTGAAGATGCCTTTCATGTTGCCAACGTGAATCTGATCGTATTGCCAACTTGTTGGATAATGAAAAATCGCTTGTGTCTGAAGGAAGCTCGTTCGGGCTGACCTATTATCGTCTGGATTGGTTGGAGAACGGAAGACTTGGCTTCTGATCGCCTATGAGGAAAAATACGGCAGTGGCGCTACGAGATGGCTCCGTGCCACTATGGCTTTATCCGCATTGACCAATTTCCATAGTGAATATCGTGGCAAATGATTTCATCGCGGCTGCCGTGAGGGAGCTGGAGACGATACAAAGGCTGCCAATGCCTGGCAGGCAAGTGCCAAATGAGACACGCTGTTGCGCAACTCGACGACGGAGCGCTCACTAGACCTATCCTGAGTGCTAATTTCTTTAGTGTATTTTTGTAATTAGGATCTTCGCCGCAGATTTCGCGCAGGCTGGACTCCAGCGCGGCCAGAGCTCGCCGCGGCTTCATCCCGGCTGCCGTATCGGTCAGAACTGGGGTTTGAAAGACCCAAAGGTGATGGTGGTGTTCTGTGCCTGGCGAAATCGCGGTGCAGGGCTGGGAGAGCAAACTGCCTGGCAAACTCGGTCCGCCATTTTCCGCTTATTGCTTGCGGCACCTCTCCAGGGGCCAATTCACGCGCAGACGGAATAGTCCGCGATCGACGCCTTCTTCATCTCGATGCTGAAGCCCGGCACAAGCGGCGCGAGATAGCGTCCCTTCTCGACGATGCAGGGCGACACGAAGTGCTCGTGCAGATGATCGACGAACTCGATGATGCGCCCGTCCATCGTGCCCGAAATGGCAAGGTAGTCGATCATCGACAGGTGCTGCACATATTCGCAAAGGCCGACGCCGCCGGCATGCGGCACCACGGGTTTTCCGAACTTCGCCGCCAGAAGCATGATCGCCAGATTCTCGTTGAGCCCGCCCACGCGCGCGGCGTCGATCTGCACGACGTCGATCGCCTCCATCTGGAGGAACTGCTTGAACATGATGCGGTTCTGGCACATTTCGCCGGTCGCGACCCGGATCGGCGCGATGGCATCGCGGATTTCCCTGTGGCCGAGAATGTCGTCGGGGGCGGTCGGCTCCTCGACGAACCAGGGATCGAATTCGGCGAGCGCGCGCATCCAGCCGATCGCCTCATCGACCTCCCATACCTGATTGGCATCGACCATCAGCTTCATGTCCGGGCCGATTTCCTCGCGCAGGATGCGGCAGCGCCTGATGTCGTCCTGAAGGTTCTTCCCGACCTTGAGCTTGATATGGGTCCAGCCTTCCGCGCGCGCCTTGCGGCTCAGCATACGGAGCATTTCGTCGTCATAGCCGAGCCAGCCGGCGGATGTCGTATAGGCGGGATAGCCCGATGCGAGGAGCCTCGCCCGCCGCTCGTCCTTGCCGGCCTGCACATTTTCGAGGAGGCGGAGCGCTTCCTCCGGTGTCAGCGCATTGGTGAGATAACGAAAATCGACGCAGCTCACGATCTCTGCCGGCGTCATGTCGCCGACCAGTTGCCAGACCGGCTTTCCGGCGGCGCGCGCCCAGAGGTCCCATACGGCATTGACGACGGCGCCCGTTGCGAGGTGAATCACGCCCTTGTCCGGGCCGAGCCAGCGAAGCTGGGAATCGCCCGTGACATGGCGCCAGAAGCCGGCCATGTCGGCCTTGATCTCGGCCAGCGAAAGGCCGATCAAGCGTGGCATGATCGCGTCGATGGCGCGCACGCAGAGTTCATTGCCTCGCCCGATGGTGAAGGTGAGGCCATGTCCCTCAACTCCGGGGATCGAGGTTTTCAAAGTGAGGTAGGCGGCGGAATAATCGGGATCGGCGTTCATGGCATCCGAGCCATGCCGTCCGGCCGACGTCGGAAAGCGAATGTCGTAGCTTTGCCAGCCGTCGATCTTCAGTCCGTCGAGCACGTTCACTCCCGATGAATGTTTTATGAGTGAATGTGTATGTCATATATAAAACCACTTCGTCCACTGTGATCCGAGCAGGAAACTGAAACCATGGCCAAGAAAACCTCGGCAAAGCTCCCGGCGGCGGAGGCTGCGGCCGAGTTCCCGAGGGAAACGGGGCGCTATTCGGCCCCCGCGCTCGAAAAGGGGCTCGATATCCTGGAGTACCTTTCGGAACGCGGCGATGGCTCGACGCTGGCGCAGGTCGCCGACGGCATCGAGCGCACCAAGGGCGAGATATTCCGCATGCTCGCCGTTCTGGAGGCGCGCGGATATGTGGAGCGCGAGGACGAGCGCTACCGGGTGACGGACAAGCTCTTCCGGGTCGGAATGCGGCGCCCGAAATATCGCGCGCTCGCCGATATCGCCACGCCGCTCATGCGCGACTTTTCGGAAGCGACGCGCTATCCCTGCCATCTCGCCATTCCGACCGGCGGCCAGATCGTCGTCATCGCGCGGGCGGAGGGGCCGGACCTCGTGGGCGTGACGGTCCGCATCGGCTATCGCCAGCCATTCCTCGTCACAGGCTCCGGCTACTGCCTGCTCTCCTTCATGTCGGAAGCGAGCAGGCTCAGGGCCTTCGAGGCGATCCGGGCCGAGAATGACAGCGTCGACTGGGCGGCGCTCGAAACCCGCCTCGCGCAGATCCGCAAGCAGGGCCGGGTCGTCGAGCCGAGCCGCATCATGGACGGGGTCTGGGACGTCTCCTGCCCGATCCTCGGGCCCGACGGCAAGAGCGCCGTCGCGGCGCTTACGGTTCCCTATGTCCGCCTCGTTATCAATCCGGTCACCCCGGAGGCGGTGGGGGACGCGCTGTGCGAAACGAGCGCACAAATATCCGCCGCGCTCGGCGCTCTCTAGTTTACATATAAAATAGCAACGTATATATAAAACCAGAGGGGTGGCTAAAAAGCCAGACCGGGGGGGCATATGCTTGCGCGAAGTCGATTGCTCGGCCAATCGGGGGTCGAGGTGTCCGAACTCGGGTTCGGCGCCGCGCCGGTCGGCAATCTTTATCGCCGGATGAGCGATGAAACGGCGGGCGAGTTGCTTGCGGAGGCGTGGGGCGACGGTATCCGCTATTTCGACACGGCGCCGCTTTACGGCTTCGGCCTGAGCGAGGAGCGGATCGGCAAATTCCTGCGCAGGGTGCCGGCAGGCGAAGCCGTCATTTCCACCAAGGCAGGGCGCCGGCTCAGGCCCAATGCGGCATGGCACGCGGAGCGCGAGAATTTCATCGATGCCGCGCCATACGAACCCTGGTTCGACTATTCCTATGACGGCGTCATGCGCTCCTTCGAGGACAGCCTCGTCCGGCTGGGCGTCGACAGGGTCGACATTCTCTTCATGCACGATATCGGCGTGGCGACGCATGGCGAAGAGGCGCATCCCTCGCTGATGAAGACCGCCATGGAAGGCGGCTACCGCGCGCTCGACGAATTGCGTCGCGACGGCCGCGTGAAGGCGATCGGCCTCGGCGTCAATGAATGGCAGGTCTGCGCCGAGGCGATGGATCATGGCGACTGGGACTGCTTCCTTCTCGCGGGCCGCTACACGCTGCTCGAGCAGGAGCCGGTCGAGCATTTCCTGCCACGCTGCGAGAAGGACGGCATCGGCATCATCATCGGCGCGCCTTTCAATTCGGGCATCCTCGCAACCGGACCGCGCGAAGGCGCGCGCTACAATTACGGGCGGGCGCCGGAGGAAACGCTGCGGCGCGTTGCGAGCCTTGACGATCTGTGCCGCGCGCATGGGGTGCCGCTCGCTGCCGCCGCGCTGCAATTCCCGCTGGCGCATCCCGCCGTGGCATCCGTCATTCCCGGCATGGCGAGCGTCGCGGATCTCCAAAGCTGCCTCGCGCTCGCGGCGCATGTCATTCCCGGCGCCTTCTGGGCCGATCTCGCGGCGCGGGGGCTCATCCATCCTCGCGCACCCGTTCCGGCGGGGCCCGCTGCATGAGGATCGACGCGCACCAGCATTTCTGGCGTCTCGGCAATGGCTATTACGGCTGGCTGACGCCGGACCTTGCGCCGATCAATGTGGACTTCGGTCCGGCCGAGCTTCTGCCGCACATGATGGGCGCGAATGTGGACGGCACCGTGCTCGTGCAGGCAGCGGCCGATATGCGCGAGACGGAATTCCTGCTCGGGCTTGCGGCGGAGCATGGCTTCATTCGCGGTGTCGTCGGCTGGGTCGACATGGAAAGCGGGGAGTGCCGCGCGCAACTCCGCCGCCTCGCTGAAAATCCCGTCTTCAAGGGCATAAGGCCGATGATCCAGGACCTGCCGGACAGGGATTGGATGTTGAAGAGTGAACTCGATCCGGCATTCCGCACACTGATGGAGCTTGGACTCAGTTTCGATGCGCTGGTAAAGCCGGAGCATCTCGACAATCTCGCCATTCTCGTCCGGCGATATGACGGGCTTTCCTTCATCGTCGATCACGGCGGGAAGCCGGACATTGCGGGGGAAGGCGGGAAGGGCGATGGGTTCGACGCCTGGGCGGAGCGGATGGCGCGCCTTGCGACGGCGCCGAATGTCGCCTGCAAGCTTTCCGGCCTCGTCACGGAAGCGCGGCCCGGCGCCGGGCTTGGCGACCTCGCGCCATATCTCGACCATCTCTACGACGTCTTCGGTTCGGCGCGCCTGATGTGGGGAAGCGACTGGCCCGTGCTCCTTCTCAAGGGCAGCTATGCGGGCTGGTTCCGCATCTTCGCGGAATGGGCGGCGGGAAAATCCGCCGAGGACCGGCGCAATTTCTTCGGCGCAACGGCCGCGCGCTGGTATCGCCTTGACTTGCAGCCCGGCACGCAGCCCGAGGCGCCTCGCGGCACGCGCGCGCAAGACGGAGCCCGATGACCATGGCCCGGATCGAGCGCGTGGAAATCCTGAAAGTGCCTCTGGCGCCGAAGACCGCCCGGACCGATGCCATCCAAAGTTTCGTGTGTCAGGAAACGATCATCCTGCGCATCCACGATGCCGATGGTGCGGTCGGCGCGGGCTACAGCTACACGATCGGCACGGGCGGCTCTTCCATCCTCGCTCTTCTGGCCGATCATCTGGCGCCGAGACTCATCGGCGCGGAGGCCGAGGCCATAGAGAGCATGTGGTCCGACCTCAAGTTTCACACCCATGCGACCACGGTTGGCGCGATCACTTCGCTTGCGCTGGCTGCCATCGACACGGCGCTCTGGGATCTGCGCGCGCGCCGCGCCGCGATGCCGCTTCATCTGCTCGCAGGCGGCGCCAGGAAGAGCATTCCTCTCTACACGACCGAAGGCGGGTGGTTGCATCTTTCCGAAGATGCGCTGATCGAAGAGACGCTCGAAGCGCGCCGCCAAGGCTTTTCGGGCGCGAAGATCAAGATCGGCAAGCCGTCCATCGCCGAGGATATGAGGCGGCTCGAGGCTGTGCGGGACGCCGTGGGGCCCCGCTTCGAGATCATGACCGACTGCAATCAGGCCTTCCGGGTCGACGAGGCGATCAGGCGGGCGCGCCAAATGGAAGCTCTCGACATTGCATGGATCGAGGAGCCGCTGCCGGCAGACGACATTGCCGGGCATGTCAGGCTCTCCGCTCTCACATCGCTTCCCGTGGCAGTGGGAGAGTCGATCTATTCGATCCGCCATTTCCGCGACTACATGCAGCAGGGCGCGTGTTCGGTGGTGCAGGTCGATGTGGCGCGCATCGGCGGCATCACGCCGTGGCTCAAGGTTGCCCACGCGGCAGAGGCGTTCAACCTCGCCGTTTGCCCGCATTTTCTCATGGAGCTTCATGTGGCGCTGGCCTGCGCCGTGCCGAACGGGAGATGGGTCGAGTTCATTCCGCAGCTCGACGACATCACCGCATCCGGCATGACGATCGAGAACGGCCACGCCATTCCCTCGGAGGAGCCGGGCCTCGGCATCGACTGGGACTGGGATGCGATAGACGCGCGGCGGGACAGCTATTTCGACATCAGGCGGCCGGGTTAGGGGCGATCATGCAGCGAATGGGAATGGTCATTGGCGTAAGGCCCGAAAAGATCGCCGAATACAAGCGATTGCACGCGGCCGTCTGGCCGGAAGTGCTGGACATGATCTCGGCCTGCAACATCCGCAACTACACGATCTTTCTGCGCGAGCCGGAGAACCTCCTTTTTTCCTGCTGGGACTATGTGGGCACCGATTTCGAGGCGGACATGGCGCGCATGCGGGCGCATGAGCCGACGCAGCGCTGGTGGGCATTGACCGACCCCTGCCAGCAGCCGCTTGCAAGCCGCGAGGCGGGCGAACACTGGGCGCGCATGGAGGAGGTGTTCCATGTCGATTGAGGGAGCGGGCGGAAGGCTTTCGGGCAAGCGCATATTGGTGACGGCGGCGGCGCAGGGCATGGGGCGCGCAGCCGTGCAGGCGTTCCGGCGCGAGGGCGCGGAAGTGATTGCAACCGACCGCGACGCGGAAAAGCTCGCGACGGTCGAAGCGGCGCGACTTCTTCCGCTCGATGTGACCGATGCGCGCGCCATCGAAGCGCTGGCGGCGGAGATCGGCGCGGTCGATGTTCTCTTCAACTGTGCCGGCTTCGTTCATCACGGAACGATCCTCGATTGCGACGAGGACGACTGGGAGCGCTCGCACGCGATCAACATCCGCTCGATGTACCGCATGTGCCGCGCGTTCCTGCCGGCGATGATCGCGGCGGGCGGCGGGTCGATCATCAACATGTCATCGGTCGCGTCCTCCATCATCGGCGTGCCGAACCGTTTCGCCTATGGCGTGACGAAGGCGGCCGTCATCGGCCTTACGCGCTCCATCGCCGCCGATTTCGTCACACAGGGCATTCGCTGCAACGCCATCTGTCCGGGAACGGTCGATACGCCGTCTCTCGACGAGCGCATGCGCGCGCAAGGCGACTACGAAGCCGCCCGCGCCGCCTTCATTTCCCGTCAGCCCATGGGCCGCATCGGCAAGCCGGAAGAGGTCGCCGAATTGCTGGTCTATCTCGCCAGCGATGCCTCGGCCTTCATGACCGGCAGCACGCTCGTCATGGATGGCGGCTGGACAAACACATAGGAGACAGGCCGATGAAACTCTTGCGCTATGGCGAACGAGGAAAGGAAAGGCCGGGGGCGCTCGACCGGCAGGGGCGCATACGCAGCCTTGCCGGGCTCATCGACGATATTCAGGGCGACTATCTCGTTCCGGCGGAGCTTGCTCTGCTGCGATCGATCGATCTCGAGACGCTGCCGATCGTCACCGGGACGCCGCGTCTCGGCCCTTGCGTGGCGAATGTGGGCAAGTTCATTTGCGTCGGGCTCAACTATGCCGATCACGCGGCCGAATCCGGCATGGAGACGCCGAGCGAGCCCGTGCTGTTCTTCAAGGCGACGAGCGCGATCTCGGGTCCGAATGACGATGTCATCATTCCCCGCAATTCCAGAAAGACCGATTGGGAGGTCGAGCTTGGCGTCGTGATCGGGCAGGAGGCGCGCTACGTGTCCGAGGCCACGGCGATGGACCATGTCGCGGGCTATTGCGTCATCAACGATCTTTCCGAGCGCGAATTCCAGCTCGAGCGCGGCGGACAATGGGTGAAAGGCAAGAGCGCCGACACGTTCGGCCCCATAGGCCCCTGGCTCGTGACGAAGGACGAGGTGCCCGATCCGCACGACCTGCCCATCTGGCTCGAACTCGACGGGCGCCGCGTCCAGAACAGCAGCACACGGATGATGATTTTCGGAATTCCGTTTCTGGTGAGCTACATCTCGCAATTCATGAGCCTCCAGCCGGGCGACATCATTTCCACCGGCACGCCGCCTGGCGTCGGGCTCGGCATGAAGCCGGAACCCGTCTATCTGCGCGCGGGGCAGGTCATGCGTCTCGGTATTGACGGGCTCGGCGAGCAGCGGCAGCGGACCGTTCGCGCCGAGAGCGCCGAAGAACGTCTTCTTGCCGGAGTGGCGGCGCGATGAACGGAGAAAGCAGAATGACTTACGCGCCCGAACTTCAATCGCTCAACAACCGGCCTCTGCCTGAATGGTACGATGCCGCGAAGTTCGGCGTTTTCATTCATTGGGGTGTTTTTTCGATCCCGGCTTTTGCGCCGCAGCTTGGAAGCATTTCGGATGCGTTCAAGCTCGAATATGATCGCGCCGTGGCGATGGTGCCTTATACGGAATGGTATGCGAATGCAATCAAGGTGCCGGGCACGCCTTCGGCAAAGTTCCATGAAGAGCATTACGGCAATGCGCCGTATGAGAATTTCAAGGAGCCGTTTCTCGAGGCGCTGAAACAGTGGGACCCGGCCCAGTGGGCCGAGACGTTCCGCGACGCCGGGGCGCGGTATGTCGTGCTGGTGACGAAGCATCACGACGGGTTCTGCCTCTGGCCGAGCGCGGTTCCCAATCCCCATCGTCATGGCTGGCACAGCGGCCGCGACATTGTGGGCGAGCTTGCCGCCGCCGTGCGGGCGGCCGGCATGCGCTTCGGTGTCTATTATTCCGGCGGCATCGACTGGACCTTCAATCCGGAGCCCTTGCGCACCATCGCGGATTTCGTCGGCTCCGTGCCGGGCGGCGACTATCCGCGCTATGCGATGGCGCAGACGCGCGAACTCATCGAGCGCTACGAGCCGAGCGTGCTCTGGAACGATATTGCCTGGCCGACCAAACTTGATGAGCTTCTGCCGCTTTTTGCCGATTACTACAACGCGGTGCCGGATGGCGTCGTCAACGATCGCTGGCCTCATGTGAACTGGGGCACGAAGGTGATGCGGACGAAAGTTGGACGCAGGATTTTCGATCTGATCGCCAAACGTCACATCAGGCGCAACCCGGACGCGCTCGACGGCATGATCCCGCCCGTCGTTCCGCATAGCGACTTTCGCACGCCGGAATATGTGCGCTTCTCGACCATTCAGTCGAAGAAGTGGGAAGCGACGCGCGGCATGAGCTACTCCTTCGGTTACAACCGTCTGGATCGCGAAGCCGACTACCAGCCTTCGGAGCAGCTTTTGTCCGACTTCATCGATGGCGTTTCCAAGGGCGGCAACCTGCTTCTCAATATCGGCCCGCGGGGAGAAGACGCGCAGATTCCGCAGGCGCAATTGTCGCGCCTCAGGGATTTCGGCGGCTGGCTGCGCCGCAATGGCGAGGCGATCTACGGCACGCGGCCCTGGTTGCAGGCCGAGGCCGAGACGGCCGATGGCCTTTCCATCCGCTTTACCGACAAGGGCGGAGAAATCAACGCGATCGTGCTCGGGCGGCCCGCGGGCGAGGAACTGCGGATCAGGAATTTCAATTTCGCCGGGCGCGCAAGGCGCCTCG
Source organism: Parvibaculum sp. (assembly GCF_049671045.1). Taxonomy (GTDB): domain Bacteria; phylum Pseudomonadota; class Alphaproteobacteria; order Parvibaculales; family Parvibaculaceae; genus Parvibaculum. The sequence continues at coordinate 25,907 of NZ_JBATUH010000021.1, forward strand.
AGGACGGGAGTCCCGTCACATTGCATCAGCAAGGGGACGATCTCGTCCTCGGCTTCACGAGGCCGCTCGCGGGTGATTTCGCGCCGGTCGTCGTCATGACACCGGAGGCGTGAACGGAACCACGAAATTCGCGCCTTCGATATCGAATCAGGGGAGGCCGCCACATCGCGCAACGAAGGGTTTGAGAGGTGAGTTGCGGAGTGCGGAAGGAATGTTCGATTTCAATTCAATGGAGGGGAGGAAATGAATATGACGGATTTCCGGAGGGAGACGAGACGACGCTATCGGACGGGATTGCTGTGCGGGGGAACATTGCTCCTTGCAACGGCGCTGGGCGCGCCGGCCATGGCGGCCGAATGGACGTTCGGCGATGTCGAAATGCGCTTGAATTCGACGGTTTCGGCGGGTGCGGGTATGCGCCTCGTAAACCCGGACGCCGACTATGTCGGCGTCACGAATGGCGGCAAGGATCCGAACGGCGTCAATTTCGACGACGGCAATCTCAATTATCGCCGGGGCGATTTCTATTCGGCCTCGACGAGACTTCTGAACGAGCTGGAGATCACAGCCGGAAACTTCGGCGCCTTTCTCCGGGTCAACACCTTCTATGACGCCATCAACAACGATGCGGAGAGCACGCGGCGAACCGATCTGAGCAAGACCGCGCGCCATCGGATCGGACGCGGCGTCGATCTGCTCGATGCCTATGTGTCCGGGAATTTCGAGATCGGCAATTCGCCGCTCTCCATTCGTGCCGGCAATCAGGTGATCAACTGGGGCGAGGCGCTCTACACATCGGGCGGCATCTCGCAGACAAATGCGCTCGATGTCGTCAAGCTCGTCACGCCGGGCACGAACATTCGCGAGGCTTATCTGCCATCGCCGATGATCTACGGGAATATCGGCCTGTTCCCGAATTTCAATCTCGAAGCCTATTACCAGTTCCAGTGGCGGCAGGGCAAACTTCCGCCCGTGGGCACTTTCTTCGCCACCGACGATCTCTTCGGTCCCGGCGCGCAAGGCCTCTTCTACCTTGCCGATCCCGGCGGATCTGGGCTCGATCCGGCGACGCTTTTCGCCTTCGACCTCGGCATTCCCAAGGCTGAAGACAAGGCGCCGAAGGATCAGGGTCAGTTCGGCGTTGCGGCGCGCTATTTCGTCGAGGACATGTCGGCGGAACTCGGTCTGTTCTTCGTCCGCTACCACGCCAAGCTGCCATATTTCGCGGGCTCCGCGGAGGCTGTTCCGATTGTTGTCTTTCCGTTCATTGATATCGTGCCGACCAATTACTTCGCGGCGTTTCCTGAATCGATCGATCTCTGGGGCGCGTCGGTCAGCTTCCCGGTCGGTCAGTTCTCGGTCGCGGCGGAAGCGAGCTATCAGCCGGACTTCCCGGTGCCGACCAACGAGAACTCGCTCCTTGAAGCGGCAATGAAGGTTGCCGTCGATCCGTTCCTGCGGCCGGCTTCCGTCTTCACCTATCCCAAGGCGGAGCGCTTCAACATGATTGCGAATGCCGCGATCTCGATGGGGCCGACGGATCCGTTCTTCGGCGTTGCGACCACGGCCATCGGCGCGGACAGCATCGATGCCATCGTCGAAGTCGGGGCTGTGTCTTTCGACAAGCGGCCGATCGACACCGCGGGCGATCTCTTTGCCTGGGGATACAAGCTCTCTGCATCCGCCACCTACAGCAATGCATTCGGAAGCAGCGTGACGCTGACACCGCATGTCGCTTTCTCGCATGACGTTCACGGCACGCCCATCGATCGGACTGCCACCGGCAATTTCATCGAGGGGCGCAGGGCGGTCACCATCGGACTTGATGGCACGTACAACGCCAATCTCAAGGTTGGCGTCGCCTATACCAACAATATGGGCGGCGGACTCGTGTCCAGAAATTCCGATCACGACTACGCCACTGTGGCTGTGAGCTACGCATTCTGACCGGCCATCGACAGGGATCAATGAGCCAGGAGAAAGAAATCATGTCTTATTCAGTCAAACTGAGAAGTGTTCTGACGGCCGGTCTTTTGTCGGTTTCCTGCATCGCGATGGCCGAGGCGGCAAGCGTTGACGATCTCGGAAAATCGCTGACGCCGGTGGGAGCGGAGAGGGCAGGCAATGCCGATGGCACCATTCCGGAATGGGCGGGCGGCATCACCACGCCGCCTGCGGGATGGACGGTCGGGCAACCGCGCGTCAATCCTTACGCGGGCGACGCGAAGCTCTTCAGCATCGACGGTAGCAATGTCGATCAGTACAAGGATAAACTTTCCGAAGGCCAGATAGCGCTCATCAAGCGTTATCCCGGCTACAGGATGGACGTTTATCCGACGCGGCGGAGCTGCGCCTATCCCGAGCGCGTCTATGAACGCACAAAAGCGAATGTCGCCGAAACGAAGATGGACGAGAGCGGCCACATAACGGCTGGCTATGGCGGCTTCCCGTTCCCTATCCCGACGACCGGCTGGGAAGTCATCCAGAACCACCGCTCGGCCTATCGCGGCTATGGCGTCATCAGCTCCCCGGCCATGGCCGTGATGCAGGGTGGCGATCGCTATATTCTCAATGTGGGCGATCAGGTGTCCTACACGCCGCAATACGATCCGAAGACGACATCCTTTGCCGATACGAAGGGCTTCAGGGGCAAGTTCATCTATACGCAGACCCAACCTGCCGCGTCGGTCGGCGGCGTGCTGCTCGTGCATGAATATTACAACGGGCGGAAGGAGTCATGGGGCTACATCCCCGGACTTCGCCGTGTGAAGCAGGCGCCCAACGCCGCCTATGACAACCCGGTGCCGGGGCAGGACGGGCTGCGGACCTTCGACCAGACCTTCATGTTCAATGGCGATGGCGACCGCTATGACTGGAAGCTCGTGGGCAAGAAGGAACTCTACGTTCCCTACAATGCCTGGGCGCTCAAGGATCAGAAGCTCAAGCTCAAGGACATCGTCGGGCCGGATTACCCGAACCGCGATCTCATCCGCTACGAGCTGCACCGCGTCTGGGTGGTGGAGGCCACGGTGAAGCCCGGCATACGCAACGTCCTTCCGCGCCGCACATTCTATGTGGACGAGGATAGCTGGACGATTGTTCTGGCCGATCTTTACGACACGAAGGGCAATCTCTGGCGTACGCAGGAGAACAGCCTTTATGTGGCGTCGGAACTGCCTGCCTGCGTCACGGCGGCGGACTTCTATTTCGACCTCTCGGCCGGACGCTACATCGCCGACAACATGATCCTCGGCAATGCGACCGAGAATTATCTCGCCGGTGCCTCCGTCGATGGAGAGCGTTTCACGCCCTCCAGCCTGCGGCAAACGGGCATGCGCTAGATTTCCTCCTGCGAGACCTCCCGCTCGTAGACCTGCCGGCCGCAATCCCTCTTGCGGCCGGCTTTTTTATGTGCGGCGTTTCCTATCTGATGAATACGTGATTTCCGATGCGTACCGTCTCCTCGTTGTTTTCGGCCCATTGCGGCGGCGACTTGCGGAACTGGAGCGTGGAGTAAAATGATGTCGCGCCGCTCGTCGTGTCGGCGATCGTGCCAGCAATGAGCCTGTCGGCGATGGCCGAAGCGGCGCGCCACTGGCGCGACTTGCCCACGGCGACCTGTTTGCGCGATATGCGCCGCGTCCAGCCGAATTGCCCCGGCTCATAGACGACATCGCAAATGGTGGTGCCGGCCGGCCTTGCGCCGAGCCGGTTGAGGATCACATGGCCGACGCCGATCATGCCGTCGTCGCCTTCGCCATGTGCTTCGTAGTATATGGCGGCGGCGAGGCATGTATGCTCGCGCGAACCGAGATATCGAGGACGGGGGAGAGGAATTCGCAGCCCGGGTGCCGCATGCGCGGAGGTGAATGCCGTGCGCGCGTCGCTCTCGCCGATGGAGCTTGTTGTCGTCATGTCAGCCACAATTTCGTCTGTGGCTGCGCTCGCCGCGGCCGTGGCCGCAGGCGCTGCGCGTTCGTTCGAAGTCGCGCAAGCGCTTAGCGCCATTGCGATTGGAGCGGCTATGATCGGCGAGAGGCTGCGGCGCATTGACATCTCGTCATTGTGGAAAGGCGGGGGATTATGGCGTCACCCATCCACGGCCGATAGCCGGAAATATCGGAATAATATGATCGAAAACGCGCGAGATGTACCGAAACGGATCAGTTTCGCAAATCGTTTACATAATCAGCACACATAACTCGACATGATGGACGAAGGTCATTGTGCTCAAATCCGGAGCCTGAGCGCGTTCGGGGACAGGACATGCTGGAACGGAGAATAGGCGCCGCATTGCGCGAAGCGCGTTGCGAGAAAAATCTGACGCTGGCCGAGATAAGCGGGCGTCTGCACATCAGGGAATCCCATCTCGACGCCATTGAGCGCGGAGAGGCGGAGGCGTGCTTTCCGCGCTTCTATCTCGTCGCTCATGCGCGCAGCTACGCGAATGTGCTCGGCGTGGACATGGGCGACGATCTCGATGCGCTCTCGGCGGAACTGCGGCGCGAGCGCGATCAGACGGTGCCCGAATTCAAGGTTCCCGAAAGCACGAGCTTGTTCCGTCGCGCACAAGGCTGGGTACTGATGATCGGCCTGGCGTTCGGCGGACTGCTCTTCTATCTGGGCGCCGGCGATGCCGCGCCCGAGGTGCATGTCGCTGGCGGCGACACGGTAGAGGCGGTTGTCGATAAGGCACCGGAGCAAGCGTCCACATCGGAGCAAGCCCCCGCGTCGGCGCAAGCTTCTGCACCGGAGTCGCGCGCCGTGGAGGTTTCGTCCGCTCCCGCTCCCGTGGAGACGAAAGCGCCGGAGGCAGAGAAGGTTGCGGCGACGCCAGTGGTGGCCGCACCCGATGTGGCTGCTCCTGTCGCGGCGGCGCCCGATGCGGTGAGGGAGCGATCAGCGCCTGCCCGCACGAAGTTGGTGGCGAAGTCCGTCTATCTGCGGCAGGGGCCTACGGTTGCGAGCCCGGCCGTGGGCACCGTCATCCGCTGCACGCGCGTGGTGGTGGAGCGCGTCGATTCCAGATCGGGCTGGGTCGAGGTCGTGAATTCCGCCGAGCGCGGCTATCTCCACCGAAGCTTTCTCAAGGACGCGATGCCCGCCTGCCGCGAGGACGGGGCCGACGGGACCCGCTAGCCGGCGTCGCGACCTTCCGCTCGCGGTCAATTGCAGCGGCGGGCCTGTTGCGGGTAATCTCGCATACCGGGCCTGAGGAAGGAATATCATGCGGATGAACAGGGTGGGGCTGGCGCTCCTTGCGATGCTTGCGGTCGCGGGCTGTGACACGAATCTGGGTCGCTCGGCGGGGCTGAACGCGCCGGAGGATGTCGGCGCGCTGCCTGCCGACTACCGCGAACAGGCGGTCGCCTTCACGAGGGCGAAGCTCAACGATCCCAAGGCAAATATGACGGTGCTCGCGCCCTCGAGCGAGATTGCCGCCTGCAATGTCAGCGTCATCGGAAGCCATTTCGGCTGGATGGTGCCGGTCGTCTATGACGCGCCGGATGGCTGTGGCGATTGCGAAGGCCACAAGACCATTTATCTCTGGTTCAGCCACGGCAAGATCGAGCACATGTCCTATTTCCCGGACCAGTGCTGACGGACACATGACGGCCTAACGGCGCGCGTCGCCCTCAAGGCGCTCCACCGCGACGGCGGTGAGTTTGTATTCCGGCGCATGCACGACCCTGTCGCGACGCGGGCTCGTCACGCGATTGAGAGCGTTCTCCGGATCATGGAAGGTGGCGAAGACCTCGCCCGTCTTCATTCCCTCATCAAGGCGCAGTGTCAGGCACGCTTCGCCATGGCGGCTTCTGATGCGCACACGCGCGCCCGCTTGCAGGTCGAGACGGGCGGCATCCACCGGCGCCATGTCGAGCGTGTCGGCCGGCCGGAGCTTCGCATTTTCCGTGCGCATGGTCATGGTTCCGGCGTTGAACTGGTAGAGATCGCGGCCGGTCATGAGCAGGAACGGAAACACGTCATCGGTCACTTCCTCGCTCGGCATGTAGTCGATGCAGCGCAGGGGCGCCGCGCGGGCATGGGCGAATTGCGAAACATGCATGATCTCCGTGCCGGGATCGGCTTCGCTGCGGCAGGGCCATTGGAGGCCGCCCGCCTCGAGCCGGTCATAGGCGATGCCGCGACCGTCGGGCCAGAGCGCGCGGATCTCGTTCCAGATCGCTTCGGGCGACGCGAAGGAAAATGAAGAGCCATGCCCCATGCGCGCGGCGATTTCCTGAACGATCTTCCAGTCAGGCAGGGTCTCGCCCGGCGGCGCGACGGCCTTCCTCACGCGCTGGATGCGGCGTTCCGAATTCATGAAGGTGCCGTCCTTCTCGAAGGCCGAGGCGGCGGGAAGAACCATATTCGCGCAAAGGCGCGCGGTTTCGTTGATGAAGAGGTCCTGCACGACAATGAATTCGAGCCGGGAAAGGGCCTCGCGCGTCCTGTCCATGTTGGGGAGGGTCGCCAGAATATCGTAGCCGACGACCCAGAGCGCCTTGAGCCTGCCGGCTGCGGCGGCGTCGATCATGCCCATGAGGTCGAGGCCCGGGCGCGCAGGAATGGCGGTCTTCCAGATCGCTTCGAAGCGGCTTTGGCCTTCCTCGATGGCAATGGCGCCGGTGAGGCTTGCGGGCTCGCAGCCCATATGCGCCGCTCCCTGAACATTGTTCTGTCCACGGAGCGGATTGATGCCCGCGCCCGGCTTTCCGAGATTGCCCGTGAGGAGGGCGAGATTGGTGAGCGCCATCACCCCCTCGGTTCCCTGCGTGTGCTCGGTGAGGCCGAGCCCGTGAAACGCCATGGCGGGAGATGTTGCTGCATAGAGGCGCGCTGCGTCGCGGATCGCATCGGCCGGAACGCCGCAGATCGCCGCCGCGCGTTCCGGCGTTGAGCCTGCAATGAAGCGGCGGAATTCGTCCCATGCGGAGGCGCGCTCGCGAATGAAGGCCGCGTCGAACAGTTCCTCTTCGACGATGACATTGGCGAGCGCATTGAGCAGCGGCACATTCGTGCCCGGCCGGGGCGCGAGATGCAGCGTCGCATGATCGGCAAGCTCGATCCTGCGCGGGTCGATCACGATAAGTTTGGCGCCGTCGAGAACGCGCTGCTTGATGCGCGCGCCGACGACAGGATGATTGCCGGTCGGGTTGGCGCCGACGATGAGAAACGCACCCGCCTTCTCGATGTCGTCGAAGGAATTTGTCGCCGCGCCCGTGCCGAGTATGGCCTTGAGCGCGGCGGCGCTCGGCGCATGGCAGACGCGCGCGCAGCAATCGACATTATTGGTGCCGAGCACGGTACGGGCGAATTTTTGCAGGTGATAGTTTTCCTCATTCGTCGCGCGGGCGGAGCCGAGGACGCCGATGGAATCGGGGCCATATGTGCTGACAATGCGGGAAAATTCGTTTGCGCACTGATCGAGTGCGACATCCCAGGCGAGAGGCTCCCATCCATCACGGCCGCGCTTCAGCGGGTGCCGCAGGCGATCGGGTGAGGCGTTGAAGTCGAAGGCATAGCGCCCCTTGGAGCAGAGATGGCCCTTGCTGACGGGGCTGTCCGCAGCGGGCCGAATTTCCAGCACCTGCGCGCCGCGGCTATGGATCTCGATCTCGCATCCGACGCCGCAATAGGCACAGGTCGAGCGTGTCCATTTGTCGTCGTCGCGGAACGCCGCCGAGAAGATGTCCGTGAGCGCGGCCGTGGGGCAGGTGTCGACGCAGGCGCCGCAGGCAACGCAATCGCTCGAGGCGAGATCGGGCGCGTCGCCCGGCACGATCTCGGTTTCGGCGCCACGGCCGACCGCATGCCAGACGAATTGCCCCTGCACCTCGTCGCAGATGCGCACGCAGCGGAAGCAGTCGATGCACTGCGCCATATCAACCTTGATGATCGGGTGCGAAAGATCGCGCTCGCGCTTCGGCGATTGTTGCCCGCGCGGTTCGACGCCGTAGCGGCGCATGAGCATGTGAAGCTCCTTGCCGGGCAGCGCGTCGTAGCTTGCCGGTGAAACACGATCCGCTATCCAGGCGAGGATGGTCTTTCTGAACCCGTCGAGCGCGGGCGAACGGGTCGTGATGGCCATGCCTTCGGCTGCCGCTGTCGTACAGGCCATGCGAGGATGCGGTTCACCGGCGATCTCCACGGCGCATATGCGGCAGTCGCCGGCGGGGCGCAGGCGCGGATCGTGGCAAAGCGCCGGGAGGTCGATGCCGATATGGCGCGCTGCCTCCAGAACGGTGGTGCCGGGGGCTACGTCCAGTTTGCGGCCGTCAATTTCCACGACAGGCATGAGCGGCTCCGGTTCGCCGGCCGGGTGCGGAACCATGCGAACGGGATCATTCTAGGCGCGGGCGGCTGCCGGGTCTTTAGGGAATGACCCGGCTTGACAAGGGGCTTGAGCGGCGCGCAACGCCGCTCAGATTTCAGCCTCCAGCTCGCCTATCTCGTCTTCCTCTCCCGCGATCGCCTGGTGGTCCTCGGCAATGAGCATGTACATGGCCGGGACGACGAAGAGCGTGAAGAGCGTGCCGATGGCGAGGCCGCTTGCGATGACGAGGCCGAGATTGAAGCGGGAGACGGCGCCCGCGCCGCTCGCCAGAATGAGCGGCATGACGCCGAGCACCATGGCGGCCGTCGTCATCAGAATTGGCCGCAGGCGGATGCCCGCCGCTTCCTCGATCGCCTCGCGCTTCGACCGGCCCTGAAGCTGAAGATTGTTCGCAAACTCGACGATGAGAATGCCGTGCTTGCTGATAAGGCCGATAAGCGTGACGAGGCCGACCTCGGTATAGATGTTGAGGCTCGCGCCGCCGAAGCCGAGATTGATGAAAAGGAGAGCGCCGCAGAGCGACATGGGCACGGTGATGAGGATGATCACCGGGTCGCGGAAGCTCTCGAACTGGGCGGCGAGAGTGAGGAAGATGATGACCAGCGCGAAGAAGAAGGTGATGAGCAGCGCGCTGCTTTCCTGCACGAACTGGCGCGACTGGCCGCCGAAGTCGATCGTGTAGCCCGTCGGCAAGGTCCGGCCTGCGAGGTCCCTCAGATAGTTGAGGGCTTCGCCGGTCGTGATGCTGGGATTGGGCACGCCGTTGATCGTCGCCGCGTTGAGCTGCTGGAAATGGTTGAGCGTCTGCGGAACGGTCTTCGTCTCGATATGCGCGACCGTCGATAGCGGTATCGAGGCGCCGGAGGCCGCGCGGATATAGTAGTTTCCGAGCTGATCCGTGTTGAGACGGAACTGCTGCTGCACCTGCGGTATGACCTTGTAGGAGCGGCCGGAGAGGCTGAAATAATTGACATAACCGCCGCCGAGCATGGAGGAGAGCGCCGCGCCCACATCGGTCATGGTGAGCCCCATCTGGGCCACCTTGTCGCGGTCGATCACGATTTCGGCCTGAGGCTTGTCGAATTTCAGATCGGTGTCGAGGAAGATGAAGTTGCCGCTCTTCTGGGCCTCGGCGAGAAACTGCTGCGACACCTCATAGAGCTGCTCGAAAGGCTCCGTCGTCTGGATCACGAAGTTGACGGGAAAGCCGCGCGCGCCCGGCAGGGGCGGCGGCTGGATGGCGGCGATGCGGGCGAGCGGGATCTTGTTGAGTTCAGCCTGCAACTCGTTCTGAAGCTTCGTTGCCGATTTGGTGCGCTCGTCCCACGGCGTCGTGACAAGGCCGGCGAAAGCCTGCGTCGGAAGGATGTTCTGGAAGACGTGATCCGTCTCCGGATGCTTCGCATAGATGTCATAGATCTCGCGCATGGCGATCTGGCGCTGCGCAAGCGTGGCCGAAGGGGAGGACGACACGATGCTGACGACGATGCCCTGATCTTCCTGCGGGGCGAGTTCCGTCTTCGCGGTGGTGAAGAGGAAATAGAGGCTGCCGATCACGATCAGCGCGAAGACGACAACGACCGAAATCTGCTCGTGGCTCGCATGGAGCATCCGGGCATATCCGTGGCGAAGCCTCTCGAAGCGCTCGTCGATGAAGGCGACGAGGCGCTGCTCCCAGTGGGCGCGCTCGGCATCGTGCGGCTTGAGGAAGCGCGCGCACATCATGGGCGAGAGGGTCAGCGCGACGGTGGCCGAAACGGTGACGGCGGCAACGAGCGTGAAGGCGAATTCGGTGAAGAGCGCGCCCGTCAGGCCGCCCATGAAGCCGATGGGCACATAGACCGCGATCAGCACCACCGTCATGCTGACGATGGGGCTGCTGAGTTCGCGGGCCGCGATAATGGATGCCTTGAGTGGCGGCAGGCCCTCTTCCAGATGCCGGTTCACGTTTTCGACGACGATGATGGCGTCGTCGACGACGAGGCCGATGGCGAGAACGAGCGCGAGCAGCGTCAGAAGATTGATCGAGAAGCCGAACACCACCATGAAGGTGAAGGCGCCGATAAGCGACAGCGGAATGGCCAGCGTCGGAATGAGCACGGATCGGGGCGAGCCGAGAAAGGCGAAGACGACAAGGGTGACGATGACGAGCGCCTCCACCAGCGTGCGGATCACTTCGTTGATCGAGCTGTTGACGAATTTCGTCGCGTCATAGGCGATGGCGCCGTGCAGCCCCTCGGGAAGCTGCGCCTGGATCTCGGGGAAGATGTTGCGCACCCGCTTCATCACATCGAGCAGGTTGGCGGTGGGCGCGACCTTGATGCCGATCTGGACGGAGGGCTTGCCGTCGAATGCGGCGGCGGTTTCGTAGTCCTCCGCGCCGAGGGTCACATTCGCCACGTCCTCCAGCCGGACGGAAGCGCCCTTCTTGTCGCGGATGATGAGGTTGCGGAACTCGTCGAGCGAGTGAAGGCTCGTCGAGGCGGTGAGGTCGATCTGGACCATCTGGCCCTTGGTCGTGCCGACGGCCGACAGGAAGTCGTTACGGGCGAGCGCGGCCGAGACGTCGGTCGCCGTCAGGCCATAGGCGGCGAGTTTGTCCGGGTCCATCCAGACGCGGAGCGCGAAGCGCTTTTCGCCGAGAAATTCCGCCTGCTGGACGCCTTCCACCGCCTGCAGCTTCGGCGTGACGACGCGCAGGAGATAATCGCTGATCTGGTTGTTGGCCAGCACGTCGCTCGAGAAGCCGATATACATGGAGTCGATCGTCTCGCCGACGGCGATGCTGATGACCGGCTCCTGCGCTTCCGGGGGAAGCTGGTTCTTGACCGCGTTGACGCGCGTGTTGATCTCGGTCAGCGCCTTGGCGGAGTCGTAGTTCAGGCGTATTTGCACCTGAATGAGCGAAAGGCTCTGCGAACTCGTCGAGGTGATGTAGTCGATGCCGTTCGCCTGGGCGATCGAGGTTTCGAGCGGCGTCGTGATGAAGCCGGCCACGACGTCGGCGCTGGCGCCGAAATAGGCCGTCTGCACGGTGACGACCGCGTTTTCAGTGCGCGGATATTGCAGCACCGGCAGCAGCGACACCGACCTGAGGCCGAGCACGAGGATCATCAGGCTCACGACCGTGGCGAGAACCGGACGGCGGATGAAGATGTCCGTGAACTTCATGGCCTGCTCCGGTTACCGGTCGTGAACGACGGGATTGATCTCGTTTGGCAGCTTCACCTCGTTGTTGATCGTGACCGCCATGCCGTTCTTGAGCTTGAGCTGGCCGGTGGTGACGATCATGTCGCCTTCCTTGATGCCGCCGGTGATGGCGACCTGATCACCCCGGGTCTCGCCCGTGGTGACGAAGGTTTCGCGCGCCGTCAGGACCGGCTTGCCGTCGGCGCCGGGCTCGCCCTTGCTGATGACGTATACGGATTGACCATAAGGATTGTAGGTGATTGCTGTCTGCGGCAGGGTGAGGCGCTTTTCGGGCGTGCCGGTCGTGATGTTGATCGAGGCGAACATGCCCGGAAGAAGCCGGCGGTCGGGATTGGAGAGCTGGGCGCGAATGGCGACGTTGCGGGTCTCCGGGTCGAGCTTGGGGTCGAGGGCGATGATCTCGCCGCTGAAGCTCTCGCCCGGGAAGGCGTCCGTGCTCACCATAACCTTCTGCCCGGCCGCGATCTGCCTCACATTCCGCTGGGGCAGGGAGAAGTCGATATAGATCGGGTCCAGCGCCTGCAGCGTCGTGACTTTGGTGCCGGCGGCGAGATATTGCCCGACATCGACGAGGCGGATGCCGGCGCGGCCGTCGAAGGGCGCAACGATCCGCTTCTTGTTGACAATGGCCTGCTGGGCGGCGACCTGGGCCTGGGCGCTCTTGTAGGTGGCGATAGCGTTGTCGAGCGCGGCCTGGCTCACCGTGCGGGACTTCACGAGCTGCTTGTTGCGCTCATAGGTGATGCGGGCAAGCTCGGCCGACGCCTTGAGCGCATTCAGATTGGCGACATCGTCCTCGTCGACGAGCCTGAGAATGACGTCTCCGGCCTTCACGTCGTCGCCCGACTTGAAGGGAACCTCGGCCACGATGCCGGCAAGCTGGGGAGCGATGTCGGTGCCGCGGACGGCGCGAAGCGTGCCGACGGCTTTCAGAACCGGACTCCATTCCAGCTCTTCGGCGGGCATGGCGGAAACCGTCGCGGTCTGGTGGCTCATGGCCGCGAGGAACTTCCGGGTCATCATGCCGACAAACAGTTTCCAGCCGACGAAGCCCGCCAGGATGACGCCGACTACGATGAGCATGGTGGCCATGCGCTTGGTCATCATGGACTTCTCCGCGTTCGCAAAGACCGAAGGCTACCCGAGAGTGCGTAAAGGGGCGGTGAGCGGCCGATGAGGCGTAGGATACAGGCAGGCCGCCGCCGCGCCAAAAATAGTTGGGGACATTTACTACGTCCGCGCCGCATACAGGGCAAGGGGGTGGATGAGGCCAGAAGGGCGGAAATATGGTTTCTGTCGATTTACTGTCTTTCTCCGGTGGATCGGCTCTGCCGCCTTCGCAGCTTTTGGTTGGTTCGTCAGGCGCCGGCCGATCCCGGCCTTCGGGACCGACCGCGCGGATGGCGGGCGAGGGGCGGGACCGTCCGGGCGCTGCCTATTTGACGTATTTGCGGAATTCCGGCTTCCGCTTCTCCTTGAAGGCGTTGGTCCCTTCCTGCGCCTCGTCGGTGTCGTAATAGAGCGCGACGGACTGCATGCCCATGGCGCCGATGCCTTTGATGTGATCGGTATCGGCATTGAAGGAGCGCTTGGCGATGGCGATGGCGGTCGGGCTTTTTTCGAGGATTTCGGCGCACCAGCGAGCGATTTCGGCGTCGAGCTCCTCATGCGGCACGACGGCGTTGACGAGGCCCATGGCGAGCGCCTCGGCGGCCGAATAGCGCCGGCAGAGATACCAGATCTCGCGGGCCTTCTTTTCGCCGACGACGCGGGCGAGATAGGCGGTGCCGAAGCCGGGATCGACGGAGCCGACCCGGGGCCCGACCTGGCCGAAGATCGCCTTTTCCGAGGCGATCGTGAAATCGCAGACCGTGCAGAGCACATTGCCGCCGCCGATGGCATAGCCCTGCACGCGGGCGATGACGGGCTTCGGCGCTTCGCGGATGAGGCTGTGCACCTCCTCGATGGGCAGGCCGATCGTGCCGCGGCCGTCATATTTTCCCGAATGCGCCGACTGGTCGCCGCCGGTGCAGAAGGCGCGCTCGCCCGCGCCGCCGAGCACGATGACGCCGATCTCCTTCGACCAGGCGGCCCGGTTGAGCGCGTCGATCAGCTCCTCGCAGGTCTGGGCGCGAAAGGCGTTCATCTTGTCCGGGCGGTTTATGGTGATGGTCGCGATGCCGTCCGCCTCGGCGTAAAGGATGTCGGTGTAGCTCATGCCTGCCTCCTGATTCACTGTCTGCCGAGCGTAAGGGCGTGAGGGGCCTTGGCAAGTGTCCCGCGCGGGCGTAGATTTGCGGACGTCCCGGCAGAAGCCGGGCGAGCGTGACTGGACGATGGAAATGACGCACGGATTTCTTTTCGTGAAGGGCTGGTGGACCACCTGACGGGTGGCCCAGTCATGTCGTCTATCGACCTGCCGGATCGGCCGCCCCATTTGGAGGCGGCCTTTTTGTTTCCGTGTTCGGATCGAGGCCGCCCTTCCGGGGGAGCGGCATCCGGCTCGAACATGGAGTGCAGGATGATCAAGGAATGCAATCGGCCAAGGGAGTTCGCTTTCGAGGGCGTCGCCCCGTGGGGGCGGCGGCTTGAGGAATATCGCGCCTTTTTCGCGCTCGATGATGTCGCGCCCGGCGTAAGCGTGCTCGACGCGGGCGGCGGGCCCGCTTCCTTTGCGGCCGAAGCCTGTGCACTCGGCGCAAATGTCATCGCCGCGGACCCGATCTACGAGCTACCCGGCGAAGCGATCCGGCAATGTTTCGAGGCGACGCGGGCTGCGATGATGGAGAGCCTGCGCCTTGCGCGCTATCGCTTCAGGTGGAGCCGCTACGGCTCGCCGGAGGCGCTCGAGCGCATCAGGCGCGAGGCGCTGGAACTCTTTCTCGCCGATTACGAAGCGCGGCGGGGAACACGCTACGTCCCGGCGTCCCTGCCGCATCTGCCGTTCGCAAACGATGCCTTCGACCTCGCGCTTTCGTCGCATCTGCTGTTTCTCTATGGCGACGATCTCGACTGCGATTTCCATGTCGCGGCGGTGCGCGAGCTTGCACGCGTGGCGCGGGAGGTCCGCATCTTTCCGCTGGTCAATCTCGATGGCCGCCCGTCGAGCCATCTTCCGGCCGTGATGGCCGAACTCGAGGCCGCGGGCCTTTTCGCCGATCTCGTGTCCGTGCCGTTCGAATTTCAGATCGGCGCGACGAAGATGCTGCGCGTGAGGCGGGCGTGATGCGCCTTCAGAACTGCTCGAAGAAGGCGTCGATGGCGGCGAGCGCTTCCGGCTCGTCGAGGAAAGGGGCGTGGCCGCGATCCTTCACCGTCACGCATTGCAGATTGCGATGGCGCATCTCCATGCGCCGGGCCGTCTCGGCCGAAAGAATGTCGGAATTCTCGCCGCGTATGACGAGCACGGGCACGGCGGTAAGCACGTTGAACTGCGCCCACATATCGGGGATTTCGCCCTTCGCGGCCTCCAGCGTCTTGCGGAGCATGGTGCCGATCCGCGCATCATAGTCGAATTTAGGTGCGCCGTTTTCCTCCGCATAGGTGCGGTGCGCGAAGGCGTACCATTCCTCGTTCGTCAGCGCGGGGAATTCGCGCTCGTTCATCATTCGGAGACGAAAGGCGGCCTCGGTCCAGCTTGCAGGCGCGTCACCGACGCCCGCATATTCCGCTATGCGTTTCAACCCCGCGATCTCCACTTCGGGGCCGATATCGTTCAGCACCGCGCCTTGCACCGCGTTGGGGCGCTGCGCGGCCATGAGCATGGTCACGATGCCGCCGCGCGAAGTGCCGATGAAGACGGCGCGGTGAATGCCAGCCGCGCCCATCAGGTCGAATATGTCGAGCGCCTCATTGGTGGGCGTATAGTCGGCGGCGTTTCTGCAATATTCCGAACGGCCGCGGCCACGAAGATCGGGGCAGAGCACGCGCCGCGAGGCGGAGAGGCGTTCTGCCAGAGCCGCGAAATCCTTGGAATTGCGCGTGAGGCCCGGCAGGCAGATGACGGGCGCCCGCTTCGACGCTCGCGAGCCATAATCTCTCGCGAAGAGGCGCAGGCCATCCTGCGACGTATAGAACAGTTCGCGGCAGGGCATCGGCTTCACTGCTTCGAGTAGCTGCGCCGAGGCGCGAGGGGCGTGCGGCTCGGCACCTCCATTGCGGAGGTCTTCGTCGTGGCATCGGCGAGTTTGGCGTCATTTACGCTGCCGCCATCGCCCGTGGAGGGGCGGTCCTCCTGCTCGACGACAGGCGCCATTGCGGGGCTTGCCTCCAACGGCGAGATCGACGGCGCCTTGCCAGGGGTGGGCGCCGGGGTCGTGATCGGCGCGCCGGTGTTGCGGCGCAGGTCCTTGGACAGGCGGATGCGCTCGGCCTTGCCGCTGAGGCGGGTTCTGTACACTTCGAGATTTTCCATCACGCGCTGCACATAGTTGCGCGTTTCGGAGAAAGGAATGTTTTCGATCCAGTCGATCGGATCGACCGCAGGCGAACGCGGATCGCCGAACTGGCTCGTCCAGTCGGAGACGCGGGTTCCGCCCGCATTGTAGGCGGCGACGCTCATGACATAGGAGCCTGTGTAATTTTCAACCAGGTCGCCGAGATGCGCCGAGCCGAGCATCGCATTATACGCGGGATCGGTCGTCAGCCGGGACGGCGAGTAAGGCACGCTGATCTTGCGCGCGACCTGCTTGGCGGTGGCGGGCATGAGCTGCATCAACCCGCGCGCGCCGGCGGGGCTCACCACGGCCGGATCGAATTCGCTTTCCTGGCGCGAGAGGCCATAGACGAGCGCCTTTTCCACCGACGGCCCTCTTTCCGGAAATTTCGGCATCAGCGAAACGGGGTAGGCGCGCTGCGCGAGCACGATGTTTCTCTGCGCGGCAGCCTTGGCGATGCGGAGCGAGAGCTTCGGGTCGCCGAATTTGACGGCGAGATCGGAGAGCGCCGCGATCTGCGCCGGCTCGTCCAGAATGTCGGCGAGGTGGAGCATGAAGCTCCACATCTGATCGTTGCGGTTGAAATCGTGCAGGATGTGTACTGCATGCACGAGTTCGAGCCGCTCGAAACCCGCCTTGATGTCCTGTGTCGGCTTCGGGTCGCTTGCGAGGTGCAGGCGTGGCTCGCCGCCGCTCATGCTCGCGAGTGCCGCCGCGCCGAGCTGGCCGTAGAAGGTCGTGGGGTAGGCAGACGCCTTGCGGTAATAGAGTTCCGCCACCTTCTTGTCGCCCCGGGCCGATGCGGCGCGGCCGCACCAATATTCGGCCCGCGCCTTGCTGATCGGCGTCGACACGGCTTCGTTGAGCTTTGCGAAGTGGGAAAGCGCGGCGCCGGCATTGTTGAGATACTGAAGCGCGATCCAGCCGGACATGAACTCGGCGTCGGCATAGTCCGCGCCGCTCTTCAGCCCATGCGAAGAGACGATCTGATAGGCGTCCTGGTAGCGGCCCTGCGCCAGCGCCTTCCGGGCCGCGATCCGGCGTTCGATCCACCATGCGTTCGGATCGACCATGCCATGCGGTTTGTTCGGCGCGGTCAGGATGAGCGGCAGCGATGCCTCGTCATTGCCCCGCCGGCGCTCATAGCGGATGCGGTCGAAAATGAGGCCCGGATCGTCGTTGAAGCGCGAAGGCACGCGCGAAAGCGCGCTGCCCGCGTCGTTCGATCCCGACATGAGCTTGATGCGGGCATTGGCGAGCGCCTGCGCGTCGGCGCCGATAAGGGCGGCGGTCGTCTGTGCATCGCCCGTCCGCTCGTTCCAGAGGAGCCGGTCGAGCCGGGCCTTGTGCGTCGAGGCCGTGAGATAGGGGCGGAAACTGGCGAGGATTTCTTTCTGCCGCGTGGGCGTAAAATCGTCCTCGACCCAGGCGCGCTGGATCCAGCCCTTGCCTTCCTCCGCCCGCCCGGCGGCGATCAGCGCCTGACCGAAGCGGATCTTGCCCTCGCCGGTCACCGGCGGGTGGGCCGAAAACCAGCCGAGCCGGTCCTGATCCGTGATGGCATAGGCAAGAAGGGCCTCCTCCGCGCGGCGCGAGAGGAGCGCCTGGCGCGGCCAGTCGGGGTTCTGCTCCTGGAAGGCGACGATCTCGCCAAGGGTTGCGCCGGAATCCTGCGCGACGAGGCGGTTCCAGAGAACGAGCTTCGCGGCGACCGGGTCCTTCAGGCGCTTCATGTGCCGCATCGCTTCCGGCCAGTTCTTCCGGTCGCCTTCGGCGTAGGCATCAGTCAGGGCCGCGATGTCGTCTCTGGTGAGAAGGGTGGACGTGACGGTGGCGAGCTTGTGCTTCGGGCGGGTCGGCGCCTTCGCATGCTTCTTCTTGTGCGTGGTCGTGTTCTTGTGCGCGGTCGTTGCGGTGTGCTTCGCCGGCTTGGCCTTGCTTGAGGAGGCGGCGCTCTTTTTTGTGGTCTTGTTTGTGGTTTTGGCCGGCTTGTGCGCGGTTTTGGCCGCGGAGGGCTTTTCGGCCGGCAGGGGCGCGGCGAGAAGCGTGCCGGCCGGGCCGACAAAAAAACAGACCGAAGCCAGAACGGCGGCGGCGAAGGCGAAACGCCGGCCGAGACTCAGGCCCCTCATGCGAAACTGCCCCCGATCGTGCAACGGCGCGGTCCAATTCATGCTTCTGCGGCCGTTCACGCTCCCCGGTGGAACGATCGAGCCCCTTAACATCAACCCCTACTTACGCTATTCCGCGTCGGATTGTCCTTCGTCGAGATTACCTTTCTGCTATCAAGCAGGGCAACATGTCATGGACGAAGGATTTGCCGGATTTGTTGCCGCTTTCGCGGGTTATGGTTATCGTGCGCGCCGCCTCAAAGGCGGTCAACAAGCCCCGTGGCGGGGCATTGGAGCTATAGAAAATGTTCAAGGGATCGTACGTCGCCCTCATCACCCCATTCCGTGACGGCAAGGTGGATGAGGAGGCGTTCGCCAAATTGATCGAATGGCAGATCGCCGAGGGCACGGACGGTCTGGTGCCTTGCGGGACGACGGGCGAGTCGCCCACGCTCTCGCATGAGGAACATCGGCGCGTCGTCGAAATCTGCGTCGAGGTCACGCGCAAGCGCGTGCCGGTCATCGCAGGCGCCGGCTCCAACAACACTGCCGAGGCGCTCGACCTCATGCGCCATGCGAAGTCCGTTGGCGCGGACGGCGCGCTCTGCGTGACGGGCTACTACAACAAGCCGTCGCAGGAAGGGCTCTATCAGCACTTCAAGGCGCTGAATGACGCCGTCGACATCCCGATGATCCTCTACAACATTCCCGGCCGCACGATCGTCGACATCAGCGTCGAGACGATGACCCGGCTCTTCGCCCTGAAGAACGTGGTCGGCGTCAAGGACGCGACCGCGAATCTGGCGCGTGTGAGCCTTCAGCGGCAGGCGATGGGCGCCGAATTCATCCAGCTTTCGGGCGAGGATGCGACCGCTCTCGGCTTCAACGCTCATGGCGGGCAGGGCTGCATCTCCGTCACGGCCAATATCGCGCCGAGGCTTTGCGCCGAGTTCCAGAAGGCGACGCTCGCCGGCGACTACGGAAAGGCGCTCGAATATCAGGATCGCCTGCTGCCGCTTCACCATAATCTTTTCGTCGAGCCGAGCCCGGCGCCGGTCAAGTATGCGGCGAGCCTGCTTGGCCTTTGCCGCGAGGAATTGCGGCTTCCGCTGGTGCCCGTTACCGCGGAGACGCGCGAAAAGATTCGCGGTGCGATGCGGCATGCCGGTTTGATTGACTGACGCCAATCGGGACAGAAGGACCATGTCCTCCAAGAGCGGCGGTGCGAAAAAGAAGCTCGGAGACGGCCGGAAGATCATCGCCGACAACCGCAAGGCGCGCTTCAACTATACGATCACCGATACCTTCGAGGCGGGGATCGAGCTGAAGGGTACCGAGGTGAAGTCGCTGCGCGTGGGGCAGGGAAGCCTCAACGAGGCCTATGCGCAGGCGACGAAGCAGGGCGAGATCATGCTCGTCAACGCCTATATCCCCGTCTATCTCCAGGCCAACCAGTTCAACCACGAGACGCGGCGGCCGCGTAAGCTCCTGCTTCACCGCCGCGAGATCGACAAGCTCTCCCAGGCGGTTCTTCGTCAGGGGATGACGCTCGTTCCGCTCAAGATGTATTTCAACGAAAAGGGACGGGTTAAGGTGGAAATCGGTCTGGCGCAGGGCAAGAAGCTCGCCGACAAGCGCGAGACGGAGAAGAAACGCACCTGGGAGCGCGACAAGGCGCGGGTGATGCGCGAGCGCGGCTAGGTTCGATCGGACGACATGCACGGGGAGCGGCCATGAGCGAAGAGGGCAAGCCCGGCCTGCTTGGCCAGATCAAGGACAGGCTGATCCGTTCCAAGGAAAGGACGGCGGCGGAGGGCCGGCACATCACCGGCAGCCCCGATCGCGGCCATGAGCGCCGATTGCCGCCGGGCCAGCACCTGGTCGAGAAGTGGCCCGTGCTCGATCTCGGCATCCAGCCCGAAGTGCCGCTCGATGAATGGCGGCTCGTCATCGACGGCGCGATCGAAGCGCCGCTGACGCTGACCTTCGATCGGTTCATGGCGCTGCCGCAGTCGCATTTCGTCAGCGACATTCACTGCGTCACCACCTGGAGCCGCTATGACAATCGCTGGGATGGCGTGTCGTCGCGTTCGATCCTCGAAATGGTGAAGCCGAAGCCCGAGGCGCGGCATGTCATCTTTCATTCCTATGACGGCTACACGACGAACATTGCGCTCGAGGCTTTCGCGGCGCCCGATGTGATCCTCGCCCATAGCTGGGAAGGCGAGCGGCTCACGCGCGAGCATGGCGGACCCGTCCGCATGGTGGTGCCGCAATGGTATTTCTGGAAGAGCGCGAAGTGGGTCCGGCGCATCGAGTTCAGCGCCGTCGACAGGCCGGGTTTCTGGGAGCTGCGCGGCTACCACAATGAAGGCGATCCGTGGACGGAGCAGCGCTACAGCTGAACTTCAGGCCTTGTCCAGAAAGGCCCTGATGTCGCGGAACACGGCGTGGAACATCTCCGTCGTGAGGCGCCCGGTGTTCGTGTTGTAGCGCGAGCAGTGATAGCTGTCGAAGAGCCGCACGCCGCCGCCTATGTCGTGGCTTGCCTGATGGGCGAAGGCGGCCTGCGTGCGCTTCACCTGCCGCTCGATGAGCACGCTGTCATGGGCGATGCGGCCGAGCGCGAGCACGGCCTTGAGGCGCGGCAGGGCGGCGATGCGTGCGGAAAAGAAGGGCAGGCAGGTTCTGGCCTCGAGCGGGGTCGGCTTGTTCTGGGGCGGCACGCAGCGCACGGCATTGGTGATCATGGCGTCGATGAGCGTGAGCCCGTCATCCGGGCGCGCGGCATAGGCGCCCTTCGCGAAGCCGAATTCGATAAGCGTCGAATAGAGAAGATCGCCCGCATAGTCGCCGGTGAAGGGCCGGCCGGTCCGGTTCGCGCCCTGAAGGCCCGGCGCGAGGCCGACGATCAGGAGGCGCGCCTTTTCGCTGCCGAAGGAGGGCACGGGCCCGTTGAACCAGTCCGGATGCGCGGCGCGATTGGCCTGCCGGAAGGCGACGAGGCGGGGGCAAAGCGGGCAGTCATGCGGTGGCTCCGCTTCCCACTGCTGCAGGGCTTTCATGAGTGCAAATCCGGATTTCAGGCGCGGGCGGGGAGGTCGTCGTCCTCGTCTTCGTCGTCGTAATAGTCGTCGTCATCCTGCGCGTGGAGCGGCGCATGGCTGCGATTGTCCTGATTGCGGCCGAGGGAGCCGCGCAGCGTGTCGAGGTCGATGAACTGGTCGGCCTGACGGCGCAGCTCATCGGCGATCATGGGCGGCGCGCTGCGGATCGTCGAGACGACGGTGACGCGCTTCCCCTTACGCTGGATGGCGTCGACGAGGCGGCGGAAGTCGCCGTCGCCGGAGAAGAGGACGAGATGGTCGACCTTGTCGGCAAGCTCCATGGCATCGACGGCGAGCTCGATGTCCATATTGCCTTTGACGCGGCGTCGGCCGGTGGAATCGGTGAATTCCTTGGCGGGCTTCGTCACCACCGAGTAACCATTATAGTCGAGCCAGTCGATCAGTGGCCGGAGCGGAGAATACTCCTGATCCTCCAGAAGAGCCGTGTAATAAAAAGCCCGAACCAATATGCCTTTTGACCGAAAAAGCTCCAGAAGTCGCTTGTAATCTATGTCAAACCCAAGTCCACGCGCGGCTGAATAAAGGTTGGCGCCGTCGATGAAAAGGGCAATACGTTCCTGCGGGTAAAAGCCCATACTTCTCTCCTTGAAACCCGGTACTAGCGGAGATCGGAAAATCCATTTTTCACGCAAGCTTCGGTTGCGCGTGTGAATAGCGCCAAACTATAGAAGTACTCATGTTTTGGGAACGGATATTGAAATCGTGTTGAGCGGGCCGCAATGATCCTTGTTGGAATGGGCGCAAATCTGCCCACGGCGCATGGCGACCCTCTTGCGACGCTGCATGCGGCGATCGAGGCCATGCCTTCATTCGGCGTCGATGTCGTCCGGCGCTCGTCTTTCTACCGGACGCCCGCCATGGCTGCCTATGCGCAGCCTCCTTATGTGAATGCCGTGATCGTGGTGGAGAGCGCCTTGCCGGCGGAGGAACTTCTCCAGACGCTCCACCGGATCGAGTCGCATTTCGGGCGGGTGAGGCTCGTCCGCTGGGGGGAGCGCACGCTTGACCTAGACCTTTTGGACTATGGCGGCGTCGTGAGGCCCTCGCAGCATCCCCAGGGCCTTCAGGCGGGGACGGGGCCCATTCCGCTCTGCCTGCCGCATCCCGGCATTTGCGAGCGTGGCTTCGTGCTCGTTCCGCTGGCTGAGGTCGCGCCGGAATGGCGCCATCCGGTCAATGGCGAGGGAGCGGCGGCCCTCCTGGGGCGCCTCATTGCGGATCAGGGCGAGGCCGCGACGGCCGGGATCGAGCGCCTGACGCCCGGATAAACCCGTGGAACGGGCCAAATCCGGGGCCTAACGCCCTGTTTTTTCTTGCTTCCCCGAGGGCCAGACCCTACATACTCGGCAAAACCCTTTCCCTGACCTATTGCGGAGTTCCGATACATGGCGCGTGTGACCGTTGAAGACTGCGTCGACAAGGTGCCGAATCGTTTCGAGCTCGTGCTGCTTTCGGCCCATCGTGCCCGGGCCATGTCGGCTGGCGCGGAGCTGACGGTCGATCGCGACAACGACAAGAACCCGGTTGTGGCCCTGCGCGAGATCGCGGAGCGGACCATCGCGCCGGACGACCTGCGCGAGGACCTGATCGGCAGCATGCAGAAGCGCGTCGAGACGGAAGAGCCCGAGGTCGAGAGCCTGCAGCTTCTGACCTCCGGCGAGGTCGCGGCCTCCGAGATCGACACGTTCGGCGCGGCCGGCGGCGGCGACCGGATGAGCGAGGAGGAGCTTCTGCGCGCGATCCAGAACCAGATCGACTCTCCGCAGCAGAAATCGGCCGATGCCGACGACATGGATGCGGAAGACTGAGAGAAGGCCAAAGGCGGAAGGATGAGGTTCCGCTGCCGAGCGTAATCGAGCGCCGCCCCGGCCGGAAGGTGAGGGCGGCGTTTTTGTGTGCGTGAGGCGTATCGGGTGGACGAACGGGTGAGCGATGCTGCGCCAGTACGAACTGGTTGATCGGATTCTGGGCTACGATCCGAAGGCGGACGAAGCCCTCATCAACCGCGCCTATGTCTATGCCATGAAGCAGCATGGCAATCAGATGCGGGCGAGCGGCGACCCCTATTTCTCGCATCCGATCGAGGTCGCGGGCATTCTCACCGATCTCAAGCTCGACACGGCGACCATCGTCACCGCGATCCTGCACGACACGATCGAGGATACCGGCGCGACCATGGAGGAGCTGACCAAGCTCTTCGGCGGCGAGGTCGCCAATCTCGTCGATGGCGTGACGAAGCTCACGCGGATCGAGATCACCTCGGAGCGCTCCAAGCAGGCGGAGAATTTCCGCAAGTTCCTGCTGGCCATGTCGAACGACATCCGCGTACTGCTCGTCAAGCTTGCGGACCGGCTCCACAACATGCGGACGCTGCATTTCATTCCGTCCCCGGAAAAGCGCCGCCGCATCGCACAGGAAACGATGGACATCTATGCGCCGCTTGCCGGCCGCATGGGAATTCAGGAAATCCGCGAGGAGCTGGAAGACCTCGCCTTCAAGGAACTCAATCCTGAGGCGCGCGAAACGCTGCTGAAGCGGCTCAACGAGTTCCATTCGGCAAGCTCGGAAACGCTCAAGCGCATCGCGGAGAGCCTTCAGGCGCGGCTGGAGGAGGGAGGCCTTGCCTGCAAGGTCGACGGGCGGCTGAAGCGCGCCTATTCGATCTGGCGCAAGATGGAGCGCCGGGCGATCTCGCTCGAGCAGCTTTCCGACATTTTCGGCTTCCGCGTCATCGTCGACGATGTCGCGGATTGCTATCGCGCCGTCGGCATTCTGCATACGAACTGGCCGATGGTTCCGGGCCGGTTCAAGGATTACATCTCGACGCCGAAGAACAACGGCTATCGCTCGATCCACACCACCATGATCGGGCCCGAGAACAAGCGCGTCGAGGTGCAGGTCCGCACGCACAAGATGCATGAGGTGGCCGAACTCGGCATCGCCGCGCACTGGCTCTACAAGGACGGTTCGAGCGGCGCGGAGCGGTCGGAGGAATTCGCGAGCACCTTCCGCTGGCTGCGCCAGCTCATCGAAATGCTCGAGCATGGCGGCACGCCGGAAGAGTTTCTGGAGCACACCAAGCTCCAGATGTATTCGGACCAGGTCTTCTGCTTCACGCCCAAGGGACTTCTCATCACGCTGCCGCGCGGCGCGACGCCGATCGACTTCGCCTATGCCGTCCACACGGAAGTCGGCGATAGCTGCGTCGGCTGCAAGATCAACGGCCGGCACATGCCGCTGCGCTCGATCCTTCAGAACGGCGATGAGGTGGAAATCATCCGCTCGCAGGCCCAGCGCCCTTCGCCGGGCTGGGAGGCTTTCGTCGCGACGGGCAAGGCGCGCTCGGCCATCCGCCGCGCCATCCGCCAGGCGAAGCAGGCCGAGTTCGGCAGGCTCGGGCGGCAGATCATCAAGGGTGTGTTCGAGGCGGCGGGCAAGGAGGTGACGGATGTCATCCTCCAGCGCGCCATCGGCCCTCTGCATATGGACGATCTCGGCGACCTTCTCGCCTCTGTCGGCGACGGCACGCTGACCGGCCAGCAGGTGCTCGAAACGGTTTACCCGGAACTTCCGGCGAAGAAGACCCCGGCGCGCAAATCAGCCAAGGCCAATGGCGCCGGCGACCACCGCGCCGTGGTGCGGCTGACGGGCCGCGGGCACGGGCTTGCGATCCGCATGGCGCCGGACAGCCAGCCGCTGCCCGGCGAGCGCATCGTCGGCATCATCACGCCGGGCGAAGGCGTCACCGTCTATCCCATCGACGCGCCCGCTCTGGCCGAGTTCGACGGCGAGCCGACGCGCTGGCTCGACGTGAAATGGGATATCGACCCCGACCATCCGCAGAGCTTCCCCGCGCGCCTCAACATCACGGCGCGCAACGAGGTCGGCGCGCTCGGCCACATCACGTCGCTCATCGCCGACTATGGCAGCAACATCACGAATCTGAGCATGACGCAGCGGGATTCCGATTTCTACGACATGCAGGTCGATCTCGAGGTCCGCGACTTCAAGCACCTGACCCGGATCATGTCGGCGCTAAACGGACTTTCCGTCGTGAGCAAGGTCATCCGGCCCCGCCGCTAGGGGCGCGCGGGGGCTCGCATCAGCCTGTCCGGGGCCGCGCAGGGCGCGTAATTTTCGGGCCATGGCAGCCGAAATCTGCTATCCCGAAGCGCCATAACGAGGGGCGCCATGAAAGAAGCGAAAGTTCTCAAGGAATTCGAAAAGGCCGGAGCCCTGCTCAGGGGCCACTTCATCCTGTCCTCCGGATTGCACAGCCCGATGTTCCTGCAAAAGGCATTGGTGTTCATGAATCCGAAGCGGACCTCGCGGCTCTGCAAGGCGCTCGCCGCCAAGGTGAGGGACGAGGTGGACGACGATATCGACGCCATCGTCTCCCCGGCCGTCGGCGGCATCATTCCGGGCTATGAGACCGCGCGGCATCTCGGCGTGCCCGCCATGTATGTGGAGCGCGAGGATGGCGAATTCGTCGTCCGCCGCGGCTTTCCGCTGAAGAAGGGCATGAAGGTGCTCATGGTCGAGGACATCGTGACGACCGGCCTTTCCTCCCGCGAATGCATCGCTGCGATCAAGAAGACCGGCGCGCGCGTCGTCGCGGCGGCTTGCCTCATCGACCGCTCGGGCGGCCGGGCCAATGTCGGCGTCAAGCTCGTCTCTCTGGCGCAGATCGACATTCCGGCCTATCCCGCAAGCGAACTCCCGCCCGAACTGGCGGACATCCCGGCCACCAAGCCAGGCAGCCGGGGCCTCAAATAAGGAATGATCGGTGTTCCGGCGTAGGGTCCAGCTTTCGGCCTTGCAGAAAATGCGGGAGTCATTGTGGCCCCGCATCGGCTGGAAGCGTGCGAGCCTTTATGTCTGGCGACGCGTCTGGCGGCTGAGCGGCACGCCTCATGCGATCGCGCTCGGGGTCGCGGCGGGGGCGTTCGTCTCCTTCACGCCCTTTCTCGGCTTCCATGTCATGATGGCCCTGCTCATCGCATGGGTGCTGCGCGGCAATCTCATCGCGGCGGTTTTCGGCACGATGGTCGGCAACCCCGTTTCCTATCCGCCGATCTGGTTCGCCACCTATGATCTCGGCAATCGGCTGCTCGGCCTGTCGGGGCGGCCAAATGTGAACCTCACCGAGCTGCTGATGGGCGGCAAGGCGTTCGACGTGATCCTGCCGGTCATGGTGCCGATGGCGATCGGCGCCGTGCCGCTCGGTCTTGCGGGCGCGCTCGCCGCCTATTTCTTCGTCAAGACGGCCGTCTCGGCCTATCAATTACGCAGGCGCGAGCAGCTTGAGGAACGGGCGCTTTCGCGGCATGTGGAAGACGCCGTGCCGGCAGCGGCAGGCAATGAGAGCGAAAACGACGAGCAGGAATAGAATTATCCGGCATTGATCGCGCGATCCGCGCTGCCGGCGGAGATGGAAGACATGAGCGGACAGAAGGCGGCGCATCTGCGCCTCGGCGTGAATATCGACCATGTGGCCACGATCAGGAACGCGCGTGGCGGCGATCATCCCGATCCGGTGCGGGCGGCCGAGACCGCCGCCGCGGCGGGCGCCGATGGCATCACGGCGCATCTGCGCGAGGATCGCCGGCACATCCGCGACCGCGACATCGAGCAGTTGATGGGCACGATCGGGCTGCCGCTCAATCTTGAAATGGCGGCGACGGAGGAAATGCTTGAAATCGCCCTCCGGCACCGCCCGCATGCATGCTGCATCGTGCCCGAGCGGCGCGAGGAGGTGACGACCGAGGGCGGCCTCGACGTTGCGGGGCACCGCGATCATCTGGCGCCTTACGTGGCGAAGCTGCGGGATGCGGGCATCCGCGTCTCGCTCTTCATCAATCCCGACCGCCACCAGCTCGAGGCTGCTGTCGCTCTCGGCGCGCCCGTGGTGGAGCTTCACACCGGCGCCTATTGCGATGCGGGGGGAGCGGCGCGCGCGGCCGAGCTTGCCCGCCTCACCTCAGCGGCCCGCGAGGGCGGTGCCATGGGGCTCGAGATCCATGCGGGACATGGCCTCACATTCGCCAATGTCGCGCCCGTGGCCGCGCTGCCGGAGGTGGCGGAACTCAATATCGGGCATTTCCTCATCGGCGAAGCGATATTCACCGGGCTCGATCAGGCGATCAGGCGCATGCGTGCCCTGATGGAGGAAGCGCGCGCGGAGGCGCTTTGCGCACCGAAGGCATGATCTCGAGGGCATGGCCATGAGCATGATCATCGGTATCGGCAACGACATGATCGACATCAGGCGGGTCGAGCGGACGCTCGAGCGTTTCGGCGACCGCTTCACCGAGCGGATTTTCACCGAGGTGGAGCGGCAGAAATCCGACCGCCGGAAAAACCGGGCCGCCTCCTATGCCAAGCGTTTCGCGGCCAAGGAGGCATGCGCCAAGGCGCTCGGCACCGGGCTCAATCGCGGCGTCTTCTGGCGGGATATGGGGGTCGTCAACCTGCGCGGCGGCCAGCCCACCATGGCGCTGACAGGCGGCGCGCGCGCGCGGCTGGAGGCGATCACCCCGGCCGGCATGGAGGCCGTCATCCATATAACGATTACGGATGATCATCCGCTCGCCCAGGCTTTTGTCATAATTTCGGCTATTCCGGCGGGGAATATGGCCGGCCGATAGAAGCCGTTGGTCGGGCCGAGGTCTATGCTATTGTCCGCCTGTCCCGGGACGGGAATGGAAGGACCGGGACGCAGGAGCTGGATAATGTCGATGAGTGAACAAGCAAATACTGGCCGGGGCGGCGCTATAGGCGAAAATATCCGCACCATAGGCTACGCACTTCTGATCGCCCTCATTATCAGGGCGTTTTTTTTCCAGCCCTTCAACATCCCGTCGAGTTCCATGGTGCCGACGCTGCTCGTCGGCGACTACCTCTTCGTTTCCAAATTCAGCTACGGCTATTCGAAGCACTCGCTGCCCTTCAGCCCGCCGATTTTTGACGGGCGCATTCTCGCCCGCCAGCCGCACAGGGGCGATGTCGTCGTCTTCAAGAAGCCGACCGACAACAGGACGGATTTCATCAAGCGGCTGATCGGCCTTCCAGGCGACCGGATTCAGATGAAGGACGGGGTGCTCTATCTCAACGACACCGCGGTTTCCAAAGTCAGGATCGAGGATTTCGTCGAGCGCGACGAGTTCGGCAGCGTCATTCGCGTGCCGCAATATCGCGAGACGCTTCCCAACGGTGTGACCTACACGACGCTGGATTTCCAGCAGAACGGCGATCTCGACAACACCGACGTCTATGTCGTGCCGCCCGGTCACTATTTCATGATGGGCGACAATCGCGACAATTCGATGGATAGCCGCGTGCCGAGCGTGGTCGGCTACGTGCCGTTCGAGAACCTCGTCGGAAAAGCCGAGATCATTTTCTTCTCCACCGATGGCAGCGCGCATTTCTGGGAGTTCTGGCGGTGGCCGTCCTCGATCCGCTGGAACCGCATTTTAATGTGGGTCGATTGAGCCGGAATCGCAGTTCCCAATATCGGGCGCTCACGGCCCGCCTGGGACACAGCTTCAAGGATGAGAGCCTGCTCGATCTCGCGCTCAGCCATCCGAGCGCGGTGAGCGGCGCGGCCGAGGGCGCGAGCAATCAACGGCTCGAATTTCTGGGCGACAGGGTGCTCGGCCTCGTCATCGCCGAATGGCTGCTCGGCGAGTATCCTGCGGCGGAGGAGGGCGAGCTTGCCGTGCGCCTCAATGCGCTCGTCCGCAAGGAGGCTTGCGCGGGCGTGGCCGAGAGGATCGCGCTCGGTCCCTGCCTTGCGCTCGGCCCGGGCGAGGAGCGCGGGGGCGGGCGGGAAAAAACGGCGATTCTGGCCGATGCCTGCGAGGCGGTCATCGCCGCGCTCTATCTCGATGGCGGGCTTGGCGCGGCCGAGCGCTTCATCAGGACGGAATGGGCGGGGCTCATCGTGGGGCCGGCGCACGCGAGGCGCGATGCGAAAACCGCGCTTCAGGAATGGACGCAGGCGCGCGGACGTGGCATCCCCACATACAGGGAAGTCGGGCGCTCCGGTCCCGATCATGCGCCCGTCTTCACGGTGCAGGTGGAGATTTCCGGGCTCGAGCCCGTAACCGGCGAGGGCGGATCGAAGCGGCAGGCCGAGCAGGCGGCCGCTGGCGCCATGCTGATCAGAGAAGGTGTCTGGAACGACGATGAGTGAGACGGCAAACAGGAGCGGTGAGACGCGATGCGGCTTCGTCGCCATCATTGGCGCGCCCAATGCGGGCAAATCCACGCTGCTCAATGCGCTTGTTGGCTCCAAGGTCGCCATTGTCACGCATAAGGTGCAGACGACGCGCAGCCGCATTCGCGGCATTGCCATCGAGGGTGATGCGCAGATCATTTTCGTCGACACGCCGGGCATCTTCAAACCCAGGCGCCGGCTCGATCGCGCCATGGTGGAAGCCGCCTGGGGCGGGGCGGGCGACGCCGACCTCATCGTGGTGATGGTGGACACCGAGCGCGGCCGCACCGCCGACGTCGAGCGCGTGCTCGAGGGCCTGCGCGATCAAGGCCGCAAGGCGATCCTCGTCCTCAACAAGACGGACGCGCTCGCCAGCGACAAGGGGCGCGAGAAATTGCTGAAGCTCGCGAGCGATCTCGATGCGACGGGGCTTTTCAGCGACACCTTCATGATCTCGGCGCTCACCGGCGACGGTGTCGCCGATCTGAAGAGGCATATCGCGGAGCGCATGCCGAAGGGCGCGTGGCACTATCCGGAGGATCAGGCGGCCGACGTGCCCCTGCGCTCTCTCGCGGCGGAAGTCACGCGCGAGAAGCTCTTTCTCAGGCTCCATGATGAACTTCCCTACGAGCTCACCGTGGAGACGGAGCAGTGGGAGCACAAGAAGGACGGCTCGATCCGCATCCAGCAGGTGATCTATGTCCAGCGCGAGAGCCAGCGCAAGATCGCGCTCGGCGCCGGCGGGCAGACGATCAAGACGGTCGGCCAGCTCGCGCGCGCCGAACTCGAGGAAATGCTCGGAACGAAAGTGCATCTCTTCCTGTTCGTGAAAGTGCGCGAGAACTGGGGTGAGGATCGCGAGCGCTATCGCGAGATGGGCCTCGATTTCCCGAAGGATTGAGGGGCGCGCGATCCGCGTCCGCCCTTGGCGACCATCCTGGCGTCGCAGGGGCGGCCGAAGTGAGGTGAACGCTCTTGGAATGGCGTGACGAAGGCATTGTGCTCTCCGCGCGGCCCTACGGCGAAACGGGCGCGATCGTCGAGCTTTTGACGCGCGCGCATGGCCGCCATCTCGGCCTTGTGCGCGGCGGCGCGGCGCGGCGTCACAAGAGCATGCTGCAACCGGGAAACAGCCTCGCGGCGCATTGGCGCGCGCGCCTCGCCGAACATCTCGGCACCTATACGGTGGAGACGCAGAAGCCGCGCGCGGGGCTCATCATGGAAAATGGCTTCTCGCTTCTCGGGCTGAGCGCCGCTTGCGCGGTGGCGGGCGTCATTCCCGAGCGGGAGGCGCATCCCGCGCTCTATGAGGGCTTCGAGCTTCTGCTCGACACGATGGAGGATGCGGATATCTGGCCCGCCGTCTATGTGCGCTGGGAGCTTGGCCTGCTTCAGGAGCTTGGCTTCGGGCTCGATCTCGGCCAATGCGCCGCGACAGGCGCGCGCGAGGATCTCGTCTATGTCTCGCCGAGAAGCGGCGCGGCGGTCAGCCGCGCGGCGGGCGAACCGTGGCGGGACCGCCTCTTTCGTCTGCCGCCGTTTCTCGTCGGCTCGCAGGCGGGCGAGGCGACGGCCGAGGATGTGCTGGAAGGGCTTCGCATCACCGGGCATTTTCTCGACAGGCATCTCTTTTCCGCGCAGCAGCGTCACCTGCCCGATGCGCGGATCAGGCTTCAGGAGCGCATCGCGGCGCGGTCCCGAGGCCAGACGGCGGGGCACGGCGAATCGCTGATATAATCGCCATCCGCCGACATCCAATCGTCATGGCCCGTTCCCGCCGGGCCGTTCGTGTCGTCCGCCCGGCATCGAGGGAGCGGCACGATGATCCGAAACGAAGAGTCGCAAGCCGATCCTTGCGCCGTAAAAAGTGCCGATGAAAGCTGAACCGATATGACCAAACTTGCCCCGCCGCCCCATGGGCCCGAGCATGAGATCAAGCTTCGCGACGCGCTGGAAGAGCGCTATCTCGCCTATGCGCTCTCGACCATCATGCATCGCGCGCTGCCCGATGTGCGCGACGGGCTGAAGCCGGTCCACCGCCGCGTCCTCTATGCCATGCGTCAGCTCAAGCTCGATCCGGGCTCGGGCTTCAAGAAGTCCGCGCGTGTGGTGGGCGATGTCATCGGCCGCTATCACCCGCATGGCGATCAGTCCGTCTATGACGCGCTGGTGCGTCTCGCGCAGGATTTCTCCGTGCGCTATCCGCTCGTCGACGGCCAGGGCAATTTCGGCAATGTCGACGGCGATAACGCGGCGGCGATGCGCTACACCGAAGCGCGGCTCACCGATGTCGCAGCGCTCCTGCTCGACGAGATGGACGACGACACCGTCGATTTTCGCGAGACTTATGACGGCGAGGACAGGGAGCCGGTGGTTCTGCCCGGCGCTTTTCCGAACCTGCTTGCGAATGGCGCTTCCGGCATCGCGGTCGGCATGGCGACATCGATCCCGCCGCACAATGCGGCGGAGCTTTGCGACGCGGCGCTCCATCTCATCAAGCATCCCAATGCCCGGACGGATAAACTCGTCGAATTCGTGCAAGGCCCCGACTTCCCGACCGGCGGCATCATCGTCGAGAGCCGCGAGGCCATTGCCGAGGCCTATGCGACCGGCCGCGGCGGTTTCCGGGTCCGCGCGCGCTGGGTGCGCGAGGAACTGCCGCGCGGGCACTGGCAGATCGTCGTCACCGAAATTCCTTATCAGGTGCAGAAGTCGAAGCTCATCGAGAAGATTGCCGAGCTTCTGGTGGCGAAGAAGCTGCCGCTGCTCGACGATGTGCGCGACGAATCCGCCGAGGAGATCCGGCTCGTTCTCGTGCCGAAGAGCAAGACGGTCGATCCCGAGCATCTGATGGAGTCGCTTTTCCGTGCGAGCGATCTGGAAAGCCGTTTTCCGCTCAATCTGAACGTGCTTTCTGCCGAGCAGGTGCCGGGCGTCATGTCGCTGCGCGATGCGCTTCAGGCATGGCTCGATCATCGCAAGGTCGTTCTCATCCGGCGCTCGAACTTCCGCCTGCAGAAGATCGCCAAGCGGCTCGAGGTTCTCGACGGCTATCTCATCGCCTATCTCAATCTCGATGAGGTTATCCGCATCATCCGCGAGGAGGACGAGCCGAAGGCCGAGCTGATGCGCGTCTTCAAGCTCACCGACAATCAGGCGGAAGCTATCCTCAACATGCGCCTCAGGAGCTTGCGCAAGCTCGAGGAAATGGAGATCCGCGGCGAGCACAAGGAGCTGATCGCCGAGCAGAAGGCGCTGAACGCGCTTCTCAAGTCCGAGCAGGCGCAATGGGCGAAGGTCGGCGAGGAGATCAGGGAGGTGAAGGCGAAGTACGGTCCGAAGACCGAGCTTGGCCGCCGCCGCACCACCTTCGCGGACGCGCCCGCGATCGAGTTTGTACCGCCGGAGGCGATGATCGAGCGCGAGCCCGTCACCATCGTCTGCTCAGCCAAGGGCTGGATTCGTTCGATGAAGGGCCACCTCGCGCCCGATGCGGAGATCAAATACAAGGAAGGCGATGGCGAGCGTTTCGTGCTTCACGCCGAGACGACGGACAAGCTGATCCTTTTTGCGACCGATGGCCGCTTCTACACGCTCGCTGCCGACAAGCTGCCGGGCGGACGCGGACATGGCGAGCCGGTGCGGCTTCTCATCGACATGGAGGAGGGCCGCGAGATCGTGCAGATCTTCGTGCACCAGCCCGGACGCAAGCTCCTCGTCGCCTCGCTTGAGGGTAATGGCTTCATCGTGCCGGAGGACGAGGTCGTGGCGATGCGGCGCGCGGGCAAGCAGGTGCTCAATGTTTCGGGCGCCGACGAGGCGGTCGCCTGCGCGGTGGTGCAGGGCGATCATGTGGCCGTCATCGGCGAGAACAGGAAGCTGCTTCTCTTCCCGATCGCCGAGGTCAACGAGATGACGCGCGGCAAGGGTATGCGCTTGCAGAGCTACAAGGATGGCGGCCTCGACGACGTCAAATGCTTCCGCCTCAAGGACGGGCTCACCGTCTATGACCGCTCGGGGCGCGCGCGCCTGTTCGCCGATCTCAAGGACTGGGTCGGCAAGCGCGCTCAGGCGGGCCGCCTGCCGCCAAAGGGCTTCCCGTCAGGTCCGAAGTTCGGCGGCGCGTTCGGCGCGGCGTAGCAGCCCGCAAGCGCGGGCGATGTGGACGCGTCATGCCCCGCTTCATGCGGGGCATCCACGACTATAAGGCCGGGCACGGAGGAAATGGATGCCGGGTCAAGCAACCGTGGACGTTATTGAGCGAAAGCGGGGTCTGAGCGAGCGATGGCATTGAGGATGGTGATGAGCTTTCGCACGGTGGCGATCATGGCGAGCTTGAAGGGTTTTCCACGCGTTCTGAGGTTTTGATAGAAGCCGCCGAGAACGGGATCCCTGACCTTGATGGCGCTGAGGACGGCCA
>NZ_JBATUH010000022.1:0-20774 GCF_049671045.1 Parvibaculum sp.
ATCCTGCCGGAACAGTCCAGTTCTTTATCTGCACCTGGCGAAGACAGTTCATTCGACATTCTCGCCCTCAAACGCCGTGTTGGTCGTCGCAAACCGAGCAACCGAGTTGGAGGGCAATAATGCCAGGAACGAAGAGAAAGACTGACGCCGCACCATGGCAACCGGGCAACCGCGATGCGGCGCACGCGGGCGTGGTCACGCAGCTTGCAGCGCTGAAGCGAATGACGGTGGTCGAGCTGAAGGCGAAGTGGGAAAGCCTCTTCGGTACACCCGCTCCGAACAACAGCCGCAGTTACCTCGAGCTGAGGCTCGGCTACCGGGTCCAGGAACTGACCCTCGGCGGCCTGACCCGCGAGACGCGGCGGACGCTGGACCTGCTGGCCGACGAAATCGAGGGCCGGGTCGGGCGCAAGACGATCATCGCGGATTCCCGCAACCCGGTGGTCGGCACCCGCCTCGTGCGTGAATGGGACGGGGTGGAGCACACCGTCACTGTGATGAAGGACGGCTTCGACTGGCAGGGGCGCAAGTTCAAGTCGCTGTCGGCGGTGGCGAGGGCGATCACCGGCACGCAGTGGAACGGCTACCGCTTCTTCGGCCTCCGCGAGGCACGGAGGGACGACCGATGAGCCGTCATCAGGAAGCCCTCGCGGTCGTTCCGCGCCGCCAGCGCTGCGCCATCTATACCCGCAAGTCGAGCGAGGAAGGGCTCGAGATGGAGTTCAACAGCCTCGACGCCCAGCGCGAGGCTTGCGAGGCCTTCGTGACTAGCCAGAAGGCGGAGGGCTGGGCCACCATTCGCGAACGCTACGACGATGGTGGCTTCTCCGGTGGCACGCTGGAGCGCCCCGGCCTGAAGCGCCTCATTCAGGACGTCGAGGCCGGTCTGATCGATGTGATCGTGGTCTACAAGATCGACCGGCTGTCGCGCTCACTGATGGATTTCGCCAAGCTGGTCGAGATCTTCGACCGCAATCAGGTGACCTTCGTTTCGGTCACGCAGTCGTTCAACACCACGACCTCGATGGGCCGCCTGACCCTGAACATCCTCCTCAGCTTCGCACAGTTCGAGCGGGAGGTGATCGGGGAGCGCATCCGCGACAAGGTCGCGGCATCCCGCAAGCGCGGCATGTGGATGGGCGGTCACGTCCCGTTGGGCTACGACGTGCGTGACCGCAAGCTGGTGGTCAACGAGGCCGAGGCCGCGACGGTCCGGATGATCTTCGAGAGGTTTGTCGCCATCGGCTCCGCCACGACGCTGGCCAAAGCGCTCGCGGCTGAAGGCGTGCTGAACAAGCGCGGCAAGCCGATCGACAAGGGCTTCCTCTACAAACTGATCAACAACCGGGTCTACCTCGGGGAAGCCGTGCACAAGGGCACGGCCTATCCCGGCGAGCACGAGGCCATCATCGATCAGGCCCTCTGGGACAAGGTTCACAGCATCCTGCAGGAGAGCCCGCGCCTGCGGGCGAAGAACACCCGCCGCCAGACGCCGGCCCTGCTGAAAGGGATCATCTTCACCGAGACGGGCACAGCGATGACGCCGACCGCGACGAAGAAGGGCACGCGCCTCTACCGCTACTACGCGTCGATGGACCTGATCCGAAACCGCCCGACCGGCGACGCCTCGGGTCCGCTGCGCTTGCCCGCCGGCATGGTCGAGGATGCCGTCGTCGGCGAAATCCGCCGCATGATCCGCGCGCCCGAGATCGCGGCGCGGACAATAAAGGCCCTTCGCGAAGAGAGCCCAACGGTCGATGAGAAGGCGGTCGTCCAGGCGCTCGGCGAGTTTGATCAGCTCTGGGCGGCGCTCTATCCGGCGGAGCAGACCCGCATCGTCCAGCTTCTGGTCGAGCGGGTGACCGTCAGCGCCGATGGCCTCGCGGTCGACCTGCGCACCGAGGGCCTCGGTTCGGTCATCCGGGAAATGGTCACCCCGAAACAGGAGCTGGCAGCATGAGCGCGCCGACCACCATGCGGGTGTTCATCCCGCTCACCATTCGCAAGCGCAACGGGCGGCCGAAGATCGTGCCGCCAGCCGACATCGTACCGGACACCGGCGGGGTGGACCCCCATGTGCTGAAAGCCATCGCCAAGGCGTGGAGCTGGCGGCGGAAGCTGGAGAGCGGCGCGGCGGCAACGCTCGCGGACATCGCCATGGCCGAAGATGTGACGCCCGCCTATGCCGGTCGGGTGCTGAAGCTTGCTTATCTGGCGCCCGCCGTGCTGGAGCGGCTGCTCATCGAGCGCAGGACTCCGACGGTGTCGTTGAAGGAACTTGAGACCACAGCCGCCCTGGCTTGGGCGGAACAGGGTGCGGCTGTTTTTGGGTGATCCTGCGTCAGGCGGCTCCGAGCTTCTCAGCCACTTCCGACACCGTCAGCACCTTGCCGGTCGAAACAACCTTCTCGTCAATGACGAGCGCAGGTGTGGACATCACACCGTAGGCGGCGATCTGCGCGTAGTCGGTGACCTTCACGATCTCCGCCGGTATCCCGGCGGCATCTGCGGCCGCCTTCGCATTCTCGCCCAGAGCGATGCATTTCTTACAGCCTGAACCGAGGATCTTGATGATCATACGTGTCTCCAATTCGCAGGAACATGGTGCCGAAGGCGTTGAATAGATAGCCAATCACGATGATGCCGGTCGCAACGATACCGGCAAACAGCAGCAGCAACGGCATTTTCACGACCCGCTTGAGCATGATCATGGACGGTAGGGACAAGGCGGTCACGGCCATCATGAAGGCCAGAGCGGTTCCGATGCCCACGCCCTTGCCGACCAATGCCTCTGCAATCGGAAGGGTACCGAAGATGTCGGCATACATCGGGATCCCGACCACTGTCGCTATGAGCACCGACCACCATTTGTCCTGCCCCAGTAATGCAGAAATGAAGGCCTCGGGCACCCAGTTGTGAATGGCGGCGCCGATGCCGACGCCGATCAGCACGTAGAGCCAGACCTTGCCGAAGATTTCGGCGACCTGATCCCTCGCAAACTCGAAGCGCTGGCGCCGCGTCAAATGGCCATCGTCGCTTTCCATGACCGGGCTGTTGAACACGAACGCCTCGACATGGCGCTCCATTTTCATCCGGCTGATCAGTGTGCCTCCCAGCACGGCCAGCACAAGGCCGACTGCGACATAGGCCAGCGCGATCGTCCAGTTGAACACGCTGGCGAGCAGAATGATCGAGGCGAGGTCCACCAGCGGCGAGGAAATCAGGAAGGAGAACGTCACCCCGATTGGCAGGCCCGCGCTGGTGAAGCCAATGAACAAGGGTATCGACGAGCACGAGCAGAACGGCGTGATGGTACCCAGCAAAGCTGCCATGATGTTGGCGCCAAGCCCCTTGCGCTGCCCCAGTATCCGCCGCGTACGCTCTGGCGGAAAATAGCTTTGCACCCATGAGATCGTGAAGATCAGCACCCCGAGCAGGATGAAGATCTTGATGACGTCATAGATGAAGAAGTGGATACTCCCACCAAGCCGTCCGGCAGGGTCAAGCCCGAATCCGTCCCGAACGAGCCAGGCGACTAGATCAGACAGCCACTGCATGCGCAGCAACTGATCATTCAACCATGCGAAAATCTCGGAGATGGCCTGCTCCCATGGCGTGAGTGAACGCGAGCGGAAGCCGCAGCGGTGTCGGATGTCCCCACTATACCGTTCGAGCGTCTCGATTATAAAGCGAGAATATTGGCACTGGTCGCAAACGCTGCAAGTTGTGGATCGTCAGGCCTGTACTCTAAGGAGCTTGGTGACGTGCACAACTTCCTGATATTCCTCGGGTCCGCCCGTGACAGTACGCCTCCACGTCCAGCCAGACTTGGCCTGCGGGTTGCCCGGCAATGCGAGAGGCATCTCCAGAACATGGGCCATGCCGTCGAATTGATCGACCCATTGTCGATCGAGCTCCCGGCCGCGTTCAAGCCTCACTTCGCCTATGCGAAGGGGGCAGCCCCGGAGGCTCTGGACGCCCTGGCCGGCAAGATCGACGCGGCAGACGGCTATGTGATGGTCAGCCCCGAGTACAACCACTCCATGAGCCCGGCTCTGGCGCATCTGCTGAACCATTTCGGCAGCTCGCTCTTTGCCTACAAGCCCAGCGCCATTGTGACTTACTCGGCCGGGCAATGGGGCGGTGCCCGTGCAGCGGTGAACATGCGCACCTTCTTGTCGGAACTGGGTTGTCTGCCAGTCTCGGCAATGATCCACCTCCCGAAAGCGCAGGATATCCTGACCGAAACTGGCGATTTTGCCGAGGGCACCGATGCTGCGGCCTGGCAGGGCTATTTTGGACGCACACTCGCCCAGTTGGATTGGTGGGCTGCAGCCGCCCGGGCGCAGCGGGCCGTTGAAGGCATTCCAGCCGCAGCGCCTGCGTTTAGCCGCGATCCTTCGCAGCGAAACGCGCCCTGAAGAAAGCGGGCTCGCACCTCTAGACTCTGCCTTCCATTCGACAACCAGTCCCTGAGCAAACCCGGCAAGCCTTCCTTCGATGCTCCTGGAAATATCACTTGACGGCACATGACTGGCGTCATTATTTGAAAGAACTGGAAGGATAGAATCATGATGGCTGATGTGAACGCTCAGGTGTGGGCAGTCGATGCGCTCGGAGCATTGGCTCACGAAACACGTTTGTCCGTGTTCCGCCTGCTCGTGAAAGCGGGGCCTGAAGGCATGATTGCTGGCGCTATCGCTGAACATCAGGGTGTGCCGCCATCCACCATGTCGCATCACCTTGCCACACTGGAACGGGCTGGCCTCGTTCACTCCGAGCGTGAGAGCCGCCTGATCCATTACCGCGCCGATTTTGCCGGCATGCGTCGTCTGCTCGCCTTCCTGATGCAGGACTGCTGCCAGGGTGCGCCTGAAATGTGTTCTGACCTGCTTGGCGACCTCACCTGCAATGCCACTTAACCTCTGACCGCCTGAGGCCTCAAATGTCCGACAAGATTTACAACGTTCTCTTTCTTTGTACCGGCAACAGCGCTCGCTCGATTCTGGGCGAAGCAGTAATGAACAAGCTCGGCGCAGGTCGTTTCAAAGCCTACAGTGCAGGAAGCCAGCCCAAGGGCGAGGTTCACCCGATGGCGCTCTCGGTGCTTAACGGGATGGGCTACGACACCACCGGCATGTACTCGAAGAGCTGGAGCGAGTTCTCGAAGCCCGGTTCACCCGAGTTCGATTTTATCTTCACGGTTTGCGACAGCGCCGCAGGTGAAACCTGTCCGGTCTGGATCGGCCATCCGATGACCGCGCACTGGGGCATCGAGGACCCGGCAGCCGTTGAAGAAGGCGGCCAGCGCGACGCTTTCCTTCAGGCCCTGCGCTATCTGACGAACCGCATCTCGCTGTTTCTGACGCTGCCGCATTCCAGCATCGACGAAATGGCGATGAAGCAGAAGCTCAAAGAAATCGGCCTGGCCGAAGGCGCCAGCGCTGGAGCAAGCAAATGAACACCGACATCATCATCTACCATAACCCGGAATGCGGCACGTCGCGCAACGCCCTGGCCATGATCCGTAATGCCGGGATTGAACCGCACGTCGTGGAATATCTGAAGACGCCACCTTCGCGCGCCTTGCTCGAAAGCCTGATCGAACGCGCCGGCATCTCGCCGCGCGCGCTGCTGCGTGAAAAGGGCACACCCTATGCCGAACTGGGCCTCGCCAATCCGGACCTCTCCGATACGCAGCTGATCGATGCAATGATGGCGCATCCGATCCTGATCAACCGGCCCCTAGTCGTCTCGCCACTCGGTGTGAAGCTGTGCCGTCCCTCGGAAGAGGTGCTCGATCTGATCCCGGCGCAGCAGCGCGGTGCCTTTGCCAAGGAAGACGGCGAACAGGTCATCGATGCCGCCGGCAAACGAATCCCTGGCTGAATAGGAAAGACCATGACCGCACAGTCCAAGCGCGAACGCCTGTCGTTCCTCGATCGTTATCTGACCCTGTGGATCTTCCTGGCGATGGCGCTGGGCGTCGCTTTGGGGTCGACTTTCAATTGGCTCCCTGGAGCAATCGACAGCCTCTCTTGGGGCACGACGAACATTCCCATCGCCATCGGGCTGATCCTGATGATGTATCCGCCGCTGGCGCGGGTGCGCTACGAGGAGCTGCCGCGCGTGTTCGAGGACAAGCGGGTGTTGGCGATCTCGCTGATCCAGAACTGGATCATCGGGCCGGTGCTGATGTTCGCGCTCGCGGTCATCTTCCTCAGCGACAAGCCGGAATACATGACCGGCTTGATCCTGATCGGCCTTGCCCGTTGCATCGCCATGGTCATTGTCTGGAACCAGCTTGCCAAGGGCGACAACCAGTATGTGGCGGCGCTGGTGGCATTCAACTCCGTCTTCCAAATCCTGTTTTTCAGCGTCTACGCCTGGTTTTTCCTCGCCTTTCTACCGCCGCTGTTCGGGCTTGAGGGCAGCGTCATCCATGTCAGCTTCTGGACCATTGCCGAGGCGGTGCTGATCTATCTCGGCATTCCGTTCCTCGCCGGGTACCTGACCCGCAAATGGCTGGCGAAGGCCAAGGGGGATGAATGGTATGAGAAGACCTTCCTGCCCAAGATTGGCCCGGTCACGCTGATCGCGCTGCTGTTCACCATCACCGCCATGTTCAGCCTCAAGGGCAACGAGATTGTGACCTTGCCGGGCGACACGATCCGCATTGCCATCCCGCTCACCATCTACTTCGTGGTCCAGTTCTCCATCAGCTTCTTTATGGGCAAGCTGATTGCCAGCGATTACCCGCGCACGACCGCCGTGGCGTTCACCGCAGCGGGCAACAATTTCGAGCTGGCGATTGCCGTTGCCATCGCGGCCTTCGGGCTAGCCTCGCCGGTTGCCTTCGCGGCTGTCATAGGCCCGCTGGTCGAGGTGCCCGTGCTGATCCTGCTGGTCAACGTCGCCTTCTGGTTCGGACGCCGCTGGTTTCCTGAATCTGTCCCCGCGGAGGCCCGCGCATGACCGAGGCCGTTTACCAGCGGTTGCGCCCGCTTACCGATCTCGAGCATCTGCCGGCCCTCAAGCCGGAATATGCCCATCGGCGCCCAGCGCTGGGTCTGGGGGAACTCGATCCGCCACCGCGCGTCCTGCTTCTTTACGGCTCATTGCGCGAACGCTCCTATTCGCGCCTGGCCGTCGAGGAAGCAGCGCGGCTTCTCCAGTTCTTCGGATGCGAGACCCGCATCTTCGATCCCTACGATCTGCCGCTGCCCGATCAAGTGAAGGATGATGACCACCCGGCTGTGCATGAACTGCGCGAGCATTCGCTGTGGTCGGAAGCGCAAGTCTGGTGCAGCCCGGAACGGCATGGTCAGATCACTGGCATCATGAAGACACAAATCGACCACCTGCCGCTCGCCTACAAAGGCTTGCGGCCGACCCAAGGGCGCACCCTTGCGGTGATGCAGGTCAGCGCAGGCTCGCAATCGTTTAATAGCGTCAACACGCTCCGGATCCTTGGTCGCTGGATGCGGATGTTCACGATCCCCAACCAGTCGTCAGTGGCCAAGGCCTATGAAGAGTTCGACGAAGCGGGCCGAATGAAGCCGTCGAGCTACTACGACCGGATCGTGGACGTGATGGAAGAATTGGTTCGCTTCACGGTCCTACTGCGTCCACACGCCGACCAGCTCGTCGACCGCTATTCGGAGCGCAAGGATCGAAACGAGCCCGTTGATACGCATGTGGAGGCCGCAGGATTGGTTAAAGCCACATAATGCAACGCTAAATCAGTCTTTTTCTAAAGGCATGAAAGTTCACGAAAATAGCCGGGTATCACCCTGTCTTGCAGATACCTCGGATTCTCACATCGCTTTGGGTGCCGGGTTTGCCATGAAAAGGTATAGACTTGCGCGAGGCAGAAAAGCCCAGAAATCCGTCACTTCCTAGGCCTATACTTTCCGCAACAAGGTTTAGGTGAAAAGAGACGAAAGGCCGTTAGAGACCGATTTTGGCCGCCCCGGCAGTCTCTGGGGTTCGGTCGCCATGGGCAAAACCGGGCGGAAGCTGGGGATTTTTTGGCCCCGGAAGGCCCATCTCATTGATTCGCATTGAGATGTTGGCGGAGAGGGAGGGATTCGAACCCCCGATAGAGTTACCCCTATGCCGCATTTCGAGTGCGGTGCTTTCAACCACTCAGCCACCTCTCCGCGGGGCACGGGGTTTGGACCGAGGTCCTGCCCGTCATGTTGAAGCGGCGCGGAATGTAGACCGAGCCCTTCCCTCGGCACAAGGCTTGATCGCGCTATGCGGGTACTTTTAGATCGCCGCCCTTTTTCGGGCGTGCTTGTGCCTTTTCGCGCCCCCGCCGCGCCCCGCCGCGCCCCGCCGCGCCCCAACGGCCCTGCCCGCGGATGGCTGCGGTTTCGTCATTTCCGCGAAATGGCGAAATTGTCTAGACTTCCGCCATGAGTGAAGCGCAAAGCCCCGCCGGACACGGCCCGCATGAGAGCCCCGATCCCGGCGGCCACAATTCCGGCGGCATCGCGCCGTCCGCCCGCAGGAGACGCGGACACCGGCGCCCCAGCGGCCGCGTCCTCGCCGCATGGGCCGTTCATGCCTTCACGGCCTCGGGCGCCGTCGCCGGCCTTCTCGCCATTTCGGCGCTCATCGCGGGCGATCTGCGGCTGGTGCTTCTCTGGCTCGGCGTGGCGCTGCTCATCGACGGCTTCGACGGGCCGATGGCTCGCAAGGTGCGCGTGACCGAATTCGCCCCCCGCTTCGACGGGGCGATCCTCGACCACATCATCGACTATCTGAATTACACGGTGATTCCCGCCCTCGTGGTCTACCGATTCGGCCTCGTGCCCGAGGGCTTTGCCATTCCGGCCGCCGCCTACATCATGACGACGTCCCTCTATTGCTTCGGCAACAAGGACATGAAGACCGCCGACAATTATTTCTCAGGCTTTCCGGCGGTCTGGAACGTCGTCATTCTCTATTTCTATCTCATGGCGAGCGGCCCCTGGGCCAATCTCGCCGTCATCGCGGCGATGGGCGCGCTCACCTTCGTGCCCTTCAAGTTCATCCACCCCTTCAGGGTGAGGGCGTTGCGCTCCTTCACCATCGCCGTGACGGGGGCCTGGGGCGCGCTGACACTGGTGCTCGTCTGGACGAGCGAGCCGGGCCTCCCCCCGGCCGAGACGCTTCCCGCCGCCTATTGGGGCTGGCTTGCCACCTCGCTCTATTTCCTGGGGCTTTGCCTCCGGCGTTCCTTCAAGGGCGCGGAAACGCGCTGAAAGCCACTGATTACAAGGCCTTCTTGCCTTGACAGCCCTTCCTCCCCCTGTATATTGCGCGCCAATCCGGCCCGTAGCGCGGTTTTTCGCGCTGCGCAGGGCCTTATATTCGCTAAATGGTGGTTTTCCATGTTCGCAGTCATCCGGACCGGCGGCAAGCAGTACAGGGTCGCGAAAGACGAGCTTCTCGAGGTCGAGAGGGTCGGCGCGAATGCTGGCGACAAGATCGACCTTCCGGTCCTGATGATCGGCTCGGAGGGCGGCGAGACCAAGATCGGCGCCCCGCTGGTCGAGGGCGCGAGCGTGAAGGCCGAGGTGGTGGAACTCACCCGCGGCCCGAAGCTGACGGTCTTCAAGAAGCGCCGCCGGCAGAACTATCGCCGCAAGAACGGCCATCGTCAGGATCTGATGCTGGTCAAGATCGTCGAGATCGCGGGTTAAGGCGTCCGGCCCGGAAGGCAAGGCGCCAT
This sequence comes from Parvibaculum sp., assembly GCF_049671045.1. Classification (GTDB taxonomy): domain Bacteria; phylum Pseudomonadota; class Alphaproteobacteria; order Parvibaculales; family Parvibaculaceae; genus Parvibaculum. Next base: position 9,722 of record NZ_JBATUH010000022.1, read on the forward strand.
CCGGATCGCTGACAGCCTGAATTGAAGGATTTGAGCGCACGGTAAAGCGCTCTGACAGGAGTAGAGGCAAATGGCTCATAAAAAAGCAGGCGGCTCGTCCCGCAACGGTCGCGACAGCGCAGGCCGTCGCCTCGGTGTGAAGAAGTTCGGCGGTGAGAACGTGATCCCCGGCAACATCATCATTCGTCAGCGCGGCACCAAGGTGCATCCGGGCGAGAATGTCGGCATGGGCACGGACCATACGATTTTCGCGACCGCCGCGGGCGTCGTGTCTTTCCGCGCGCGCAAAGGCGGCCGCACCTACGTATCCGTGATGCCGGCTTGCGCCCCGGCCGCGGCGGCGGATTAAACATTGCGAGGGCCCGCCACCTCGCAAGGTGGCGACCATCGGAATCGAGAGGGAGATGGGCCGCCATCTCCCTTTTTTAGTGCCTTCTCGGGGATGAGGAGCCCCCGATGCAGGAAATCGCAAGAACGGAACGCCTGACGCTGAGGCATTTTCGCATGGAAGATGCAAGGCGCGTTCAGGCCCTCTGCAACAACTGGAACGTCGCCAGCAGGCTGAGCCGCATGCCCTACCCCTATACAGAGGAGCACGCCGTCGCCTGGCTCGCGAGCCATGAGGAAGCGCGCGCCTCCGGACGCGAGTTTCCGCTTGCGATCGAATCGGAGGGCGAGCTGATCGGCTCGACCGGCGTCATGGTGCATGAGAACTGCGAGAGCGAGATCGGCTACTGGATCGGCGAGCCCTGGTGGAACCGGGGTTTTGCGACCGAGGCCGCCCGCGCGGCCATCGCATTCGCCTTCGAGCGGCTGGGGTCGGATGCCGTCACCGCCGTCCACCATGCCGACAATCACGCCTCCGGCCGGGTGCTGACGAAACTCGGCTTCCGCTATACTGGCGAGGATCGCCGCTGGTGCGAGGCGCGCCGGGAAAAAGTGCATTGCCTGCTGATGAGGTTCGCAAGACCTTCCGCCGGCACGAATTCGGCAGGAACGGAGAGCGGGCTTGCGTCCGGGCGCGGTTCGACTATTGAAAGCCGCATGCTGGCCACGCGGCTGACCGGGTCCCGCTCGGCCTGAACGCGCGCAAGGAGCGCCTGATGAAGTTTCTCGACGAGGCGAAAATCCATATCCGCTCCGGCGACGGCGGCGCCGGGGCTGTGAGTTTTCGCCGTGAGAAATTCATTGAGTTCGGCGGTCCCGATGGCGGCGACGGCGGCAGGGGCGGCGATGTCGTCGTCGAATGCGTCGACGGCCTCAACACGCTCATCGACTATCGCTACCAGCAGCACTTCAAGGGCAAGACGGGCATGCATGGCATGGGCCGCAACCGCAACGGCTATAATGGCGCCGATGCCGTGCTGAAAGTGCCTGTCGGCACGCAGATTTTCGACGAGGACCGGGAAACGCTGATCGCCGACCTCACCGAGGTCGGCCAGCGCATCGTGCTGCTCAAGGGAGGCAATGGCGGCTTCGGCAACGCCTATTTCAAAAGCTCCACCAATCGCGCGCCGCGCCGGGCCAATCCCGGCCAGCCGGGCGAGGAGATGTGGATCTGGCTGCGGCTGAAACTCATCGCCGATGCCGGCCTCGTCGGCCTGCCCAATGCGGGCAAGAGCACCTTCCTCGCCAAGGTGAGCGCGGCAAAGCCCAAGATCGCCGACTACCCCTTCACCACGCTCACGCCCGGCCTCGGCGTCGTCAGGATCGACGGCCGCACCTTCGTGCTCGCCGATATTCCCGGTCTCATCGAAGGCGCGCATGAGGGCGCCGGGCTCGGCGACCGCTTTCTCGGCCATATCGAGCGCTGCCACATCCTGATCCATCTCATCGACGGCACATCCGAGGATGTCGCCGGCGCCTATCGCACCATCAGGGGCGAACTTGAAGCCTATGGCGCGGGGCTCGACGAAAAGTCGGAGATCGTCTGCCTCAACAAATGCGATGCGCTGAGCGACGAGGAGCGCGCCGAAAAGCGCGCCGCGCTCAGGAAGGCGAGCGGCGCCGACGTGCAGCTCATATCCGGCGTGTCGGGCGAGGGCGTCGACAAGGTGCTTCGCCTCGTCGCGAAAGAGATCGAGAGGCGCCGCGCCGAGGAACGCGAGGCGCATCTGCGCGCCACAGGCAAAACCGAAGAGGGCTGGCAGCCGTGACCATCGCTCGTCTCAGCAATGCCCAGCGCGTCGTCGTCAAGATCGGCTCCGCCCTTCTCACCGACAGCAAGACCGGCAAGCTCAATCGGGACTGGCTCGGAGCCTTCGTCGCGGATGTCGCGGCCATGCGGGCGCGCGGCCAGGAAATGCTCATCGTCTCCTCGGGCGCGATCGCCCTCGGCCGCCGCGCGCTCGGCCTTCCCTCCGGCAGGCTGAAGCTCGAGGAAAGCCAGGCCGCCGCTGCCGTCGGCCAGATCGGCCTCGCCCAGGCTTTTCAGGAAAGCCTGAGCGCGCATGGCCGCAACTGCGCGCAGATCCTGCTGACGCTCGACGACACAGAGACGCGGCGGCGCTACCTCAATGCGCGCTCGACGCTGAATACGCTCCTCCGGCTCGGCGCGGTTCCCGTCATCAACGAGAACGACACGGTGGCGACGAGCGAAATCCGCTATGGCGACAATGACCGCCTCGCCGCCCGCGTCGCCAGCATGATCTCTGCCGATTGCCTCATCCTGCTTTCCGATGTCGACGGGCTCTACACCGCGCCGCCCTCCGAGCCCGGCGCGACGCATATTCCCGAAGTCTCCGACATCACGCCCGAGATCATGGCGATGGCGGGCGATGCCGCGAGCGAGATGAGCCGCGGCGGCATGAAGACGAAGCTCGCCGCCGCCCGCATCGCGACCGAGGGCGGCTGCCACATGGCGATCGCCAATGGCCGCACGCTTCACCCGCTGAAGGTGCTCGAGGAAGGCGGCCGCTGCACCTGGTTCACCGCGCGCTCGACGCCCTATGCCGCGCGCAAGCGCTGGATTTCGGGCGGCCTCAAGACGAAGGGCACGATCGTCGTCGATGCCGGCGCCGTCGATGCGCTGCTGCATGGCCGCAGCCTTTTGCCGGCGGGGATCACGGCCGTTCAGGGCCGGTTCGAGCGCGGCGATGCGGTGAGCGTCCGCGACAGCGAAGGGCGCGAGATCGCGCGCGGCCTTTCGGCCTACTCCAATGAGGATGCGGCCCGCATCCTCGGCCACAACAGCCGCGAGATCGAGGAGCTTCTGGGCTTTGCCGGCCGCGCGGAGATGATCCACCGCGACGACCTCGTTCTGAAAAAGGGCTGAAAATAGCCATGCCGCGACGAATACGGTAAGTTCGACGGATCGGCGGCTTGAGATGAGACAGGAAAATCCCGTGACCATCGCAGAAATCGGCACTGCAAATCGAGACATCGCCGCGCTCATGGCGGAGATGGGCGAGAAGGCGCGCGCCGCCGCCGTGACGCTTGCCGGTATCCCGACCAAGCAGAAGGATGCGGGCCTTCTCTGCGCCGCCATGGTCGTGCGCGCCAATATCGACGACATTCTCGAAGCGAACGGGAAGGACATGGCCGCCGCGCGGGAGAAGGGGCTTTCGGGCGCCATGCTCGACCGCCTCATGCTCGACGAGAAGCGCGTCGAGGCGATGGCGAAAGGCATCGAGGAAATTGCCGCCCTGCCCGATCCCGTCGGCGCGAAGATCGCCGAATGGGACCGCCCGAACGGCCTTCACATCGAGCGCGTGCGCACGCCGCTCGGCGTCATTGGCATCATCTATGAGAGCCGCCCCAATGTGACGGCGGATGCGGGCGCGCTGTGCATCAAGTCCGGCAATGCCGCGATCCTTCGCGGCGGCTCGGAAAGCACCCATTCGAGCCGCGTCATTCACGCTTCGCTCGTCGAGGGCCTGCTCGCCTCGAACCTGCCCGAAGCCGCTCTCCAACTCGTGCCGACCACCGATCGCGCCGCCGTCGGAGAAATGCTGAAGGGCCTCAACGGCGCCATCGACGTCATCGTGCCGCGCGGCGGCAAGAGCCTCGTCGCGCGGGTGCAGGCCGAAGCCCGCGTGCCGGTCTTCGCCCATCTCGAAGGCATCTGCCACGTCTATGTGGACAAGGACGCCGATCTCGAAATGGCGCGCCACATCGTCATGAACGCGAAGCTCCGCCGCACCGGCGTGTGCGGCGCGGCCGAAACGCTGCTCGTCGATCAGGCCTGCGCGGAAACGCATCTCGGCCCGCTGGTGAAGGATCTGATCGAGGCCGGTTGCGAGGTGCGCGGCGATGCCATCGCGCAGCGCGCCGATCCGCGCGTGAAAGCGGCGACGGAAGCGGACTGGTCGACGGAATATCTCGAAGCGATCATCGCCGTGCGCGTGGTGAAGGGCGTCGAGGAGGCGATGCGCCACATCGCCACTCACGGCTCGCACCACACCGAGGCCATCGTGACCGCGAACCAGGCGACGGCCGACCGTTTTCTCGCCACCGTCGACAGCGCCATCGTGCTCCACAACGCCTCGACGCAATTCGCCGATGGCGGAGAGTTCGGCATGGGCGCCGAGATCGGGATTGCCACCGGCAAGTTCCACGCGCGCGGACCCGTCGGCGTCGAGCAGCTCACGAGCTTCAAATATGTCGTGCGCGGCACCGGCCAGACCCGGCCCTGAGAGGCGGATTTGAGCCCCGCCCCATGACATGGCATCCATGACGCATTCCGAACTGCTCACACCCGGCCAGCGCGTCGGCCTTCTGGGCGGCTCCTTCAATCCCGCGCATGAAGGCCATCTCCATGTGACGCGCATGTGCCTGAAGGCGCTGGCGCTCGACCGCGTGTGGTGGCTCGTCTCGCCGCAGAACCCGCTGAAGAGCGACGCCGAGATGGCGCCGCTCACCAAGCGCCTTTCGGATGCGCGCGAACTCGTCGACAAGGCAGGCGATCCACGCATCGTCGTCACCGACATCGAAACGCGGCTCGGCACGCGCTACACGATCGACACGATCGAGGCGCTGCAGGCGCGGCATCCGGGCGTCCATTTCGTCTGGCTCATGGGCGCAGACAATCTGATCCAGTTCCCCCAATGGGCGCGCTGGCGCGACATTGCCGAAGCCGTGCCCATCGCCGTCTATCCGCGCCCCGGCTACACGCTGAAAGCGCGCGTTTGCCCGGCGGCCGAATGGCTGAAGCCGGCGACGCTCAATGCGGACAATGCGGCGCTTCTCGCCGAAAGGACGCCGCCCGCTCTCGTGTTTCTCGAGGGGCCCGAGCACAGCGCATCGGCAACCGCCATCCGCGCTGCCGCCAGAGAGCGGCGCGAGTGACGTGTTCAAGCGGCTAGTTCCGGCGGCAAGCCCGATGTGGGATAGATTGAACTCGGGCGGCAGGACACTTATCCTTGGTCATGCCAAGACCGCTTCGGCGGCAGGCCGTCGAGTTCATGTGGAAGGAGCCAGTTCCTGAGCAGTCAGACACCGGACCGCAAGGTCCCCCGCACCAAGGCGAAGCCATCCGGCGCGAAGGCATCCGGCGCAAAGGCGCCCGCGACAAAGGCGGCAAAGCCCAAGGAGCCGAAGGCAACAGCGCCGAAGGCAAAGGAGCCCAAGGCGAAGCCGGCCGGCGCGAAGGCGCCCGCGGCGAAAGCGCCCAAAGCGCCCAAAGCAAAAGCACCGGAGACGAAGGCCGCAAAGCCAGCCAGGGCGACGAAGGCAACCGGCGCCGCCAAGGCCCCGCGCAAGCCTTCCGCAACGAAGGCTGCCGCCTCGAGGAAGAAAGCCTCGGCCGAGGAAGCCAGACTCTCGGCCATGCTCTCTCTCATCCTCAAGAGCCTCGACGACGACAAGGCCGAGGACATCGTCTCGATCAATCTCGCCGGGAAGACCCCGATCGCCGACTGCATGGTCATCGCCAGCGGCCGCTCGCAGCGCCATGTGAGCGCCGTCGCCGAACACCTGATCCGCCGGCTGAAGGAGAAGGGCCTCGGCACGGCGCGCGTCGAGGGCCTGCGTCAGGGCGACTGGGTGCTGATCGACGCGGGCGATGTGCTGGTGCATGTCTTCCGCCCCGAGGTGCGCGAGTTCTACAAGCTCGAGAAGATGTGGGCCGCGAACATTCCGGCGGAGCAGGCGGCCGAGCCGGTCGCCATCTGAGACCGGCACGCGGCGAGCGCCCGCCCCGGCAGGGAGAACACCGATGCGCATCGAGATATGCGCCGTTGGCCGCCTTCGCGCCGGGCCCGAAAAAGAGCTTCTCGACGGCTATGTTTCGCGCATCACCGCTGCCGGGCGCGGCATCGGCATCACCGCGCTCACGCTCAGGGAAGTCGAGGAGAAGCGCCGGCTCGAAGGCGCGGCGCTGAAGGAAAGCGAGGCGGTGCAACTCAAGGCCTCGCTTTCGCGCGGCGCGCTCCTCGTCGCGCTCGACGAACGCGGCCGCGCCGAGCCGAGCGAGGCCTTTGCCGGGCGGCTCGCGCGCTGGCGCGACAGCGGCGTTTCCGATCTCGCTTTCGTGATCGGCGGCGCCGATGGTCTCGCGCCTTCGCTGCGCGACGAGGCGAGCCACCTCATCGCCTTCGGCCCCATGACCTGGCCGCATATGCTGGTGCGCGTCATGCTCGCCGAACAGATCTACCGCGCCGTGACGATCATCGCCGGCCATCCCTATCATCGCGCCTGACCGCCACGTTTTCATGCGTCGCCATGCGCCTTAATCGGTCAACGCGGCGTGGACACGATTCAAGCCTTCCATTAGCTTCATCCGGGGGTGCGCGAACCGCGCACAGTGATTGGGCTGACTGTTTTTTCGGAAGTTGAGAGCGGCATGATCGGCGTCAAACCTCTCGTCCTGGTTCTCCTGGACGGATGGGGCATTTGCGCGGAGCGCGAAGGAAATGCGCTCGCCCAGGCGCGCACGCCGATTTACGATCGGCTCGCCGGTACATCGCCCCATGCAGTGCTCGCCGCATCGGGCGAAGCCGTCGGTCTGCCCGCGGGCCGGCCCGGCAACGCGCAGGCGGGCTACATGACCCTTGGCGCAGGGAGGCCGGTGACGCAAAGCCTCGTGCACATAAATCGCGCGATCCAGGAGGACGGTGCGCAATCGATCGGCGCACATCCCGTCCTCGGGCAGATCGTTCAGCGCGTGAGGCCGCTGGGCGGCGCGGTGCATCTCATCGGCATGGCCTCGCCGGGTGGCATCGCCGGCCACCAGCATCATCTGGCGGTCCTTGCCGCGCTGCTGAGCCATGAGGGCGTGCAGGTCTGGATCCATGCCGTGACGGATGGCCGGGACACTGGCCCTCAGGACGGCATCGACTGTCTTTCGGAACTGCTCGACGACACCGCCGGTGCCGAGCACGCGGCGCTTGGCAGCCTCATGGGCCGCGCCTTCGCCTTCGACGATCCGGCCGAGCCCGCTGCGCTTGCCGCCGCCGTGAAGGCGATTGCCGACGCCGATGCGCCGCGTACGGAATATCCATCCGCCCATCTCGACCAGTGCTATCTCAAGGGCATTTCCGACGACCGGATCGCGCCCGTCGTAACCCAGAAATATCGCGGCATCAGGCAGGACGACGCGGTCTTCCTCGTCAATCTGCGGCCCGATCTCGGCCGGGGGCTCATGGAGGCGCTGCTGGCGTCGCCCGCCGCGCGCCTTCTGGCGGGCGCCTATTCGCTCTGCGAACTGAGTGGCCCGGCAAGAGAGCGTGTCGAGCCGCTCTTCAGCGAGGCACCCGCCCGGCCGACGCTCAGCGAGACGCTCGCGCGCGCGGGACGCTCGCAGCTCCTTCTCACCGAAAGCATCACGGAAGCTAATCTCTCGCTCTTCCTGCGCGGCGGCACGTCCACGATCTTCGACGGCGAGACGATCGGCGTCGCCGAAACGCCGCCGCTCGCAAAGCTCGAGAAGCGGCCCGAACTGGCAGCGGCCGACCTCGTCGCCGAGGCGATCGCCGCAATCAAGAAGGCCGACCGCGACCTTCTCGTGCTCAACCTGCCCAATGTCGCCGTGCTTGGACGGACCGGCAATCTGCGCGCGACGATCGAGGCGGCCGAGGCGGTCGACAAGACCCTCGGAAAGCTCGCCGCGCAGATCGAGAAGCGCGGCGGCGTCATGGCGATCACCGGCGCCTTCGGCAAGGGCGAAATCATGATCGACGCGGAAACGGGAAAGCCCTGGCGCGGGCCGACGCGCTCCAACATGCCCTTCACGCTGGCCGGCCTTCCCGCTGGCGAGCGGAGGGAACTGCGCTTCGGCACGCTGGCCGATGTCGCGCCGACCATCCTCGGGCTTCTCGACGTGCCGGTGCCGGAGGCGATGACGGGCCGCTCCCTTATCCTCGATCCCGAACAGGCAGACCGTGTCACGGCCTGAAGGCTTCGCCGCCCTCGCGCTGGCCGCGCTGATGATCGCGGTCCCGGCCGCACGGGCGGAGATCGCCGACCCGACCATGCTCGAAAGCCTGAAGCAGGAACTCGACACGAGCGTCACCCGCAAGAAGGCGCTCGAAGCCCAGTCCGAGAAGGCGCGTCTCGAAACCGAGGAAATCCGCGGCAAGCTCATAAAGACCGCCGCCAGCGTGCAGGCGCGCGAGCGCGAGGTCTCGGCCTCCGAGGAGCGCCTTGCCGCGCTCAGGACGGCGGAATCGGAGGTACTCGCCAGGCTCGAGCACCGGCGCGGCGAAATGGCTGATCTCCTTGCCGCGCTGACCCGGCTCGACCGCAATCCGCCGCCCGCGCTGGCGGTGCGGCCCGATGACGCGCTGGGCGCCATTCGCGGCGCGATCCTGCTCGGCTCGGCCGTGCCCGAATTGCGGGCGGAGGCCGAAGCGCTGAAAACGAGGCTGGAGGAACTTGCCCGCCTGCGCCAGAGCATCTCCGCCGAACGCGCGACGCTCGCCGACGCCAAGGCCTCGCTCGAGCGCGACCGGGCGGAACTCGAAACCCTGCTCAGGAAGAAGATGGCGCGCCAGAAAAGCCTGGCCCGGGCCGTCGAAAGCGAGGAGGCGCGGGCCGAGCGGCTCTCGCGCGAAGCGACCGACCTCAAGGACCTGATCGCGAGGCTGGAAGCGGGCGCGGCCGAACGCATCCCCATGAAACGACCCGATCCGGCGCTGCGGCCGAAGCCCGAGCCGCCGGGCCAGTTGGCTTCGGAACCGGCCTCCTCCGCCCCCGGCGCGGCCGGCCAGCCCGCAGGCACAGAGATGGCGGCGCTCACCCCGCCGCGCCCCTCGGCCCCCCTCGCCGGCTCGCCTTCTTCGCGCCTTTTTTCGGCGGCAAAAGGGCTTATCCGGCTGCCGGTCACGGGCCCCGTCCTCAGGGAGTTCGGCGGGCCGAACGGCATCGGCGGACGGATGCAGGGTATGCTGATCGCGACGCGGCCGGGCGCGCAGGTGATCGCGCCTTTCGATGGACATATCGTCTTCGCCGGGCCGTTCCGCCGCTATGGGCAACTCTTGATCATATCGGTCGGCGAAGGCTACCATGTATTGTTGGCAGGAATGACGAAGATCGACGGGACTGTGGGCCAGAACATCCTCGCCGGGGAACCTGTCGGCACCATGGGCCCATCGCCTTCTCCCGACAGTCTGGCCGAAGCGAATGTATCGACCGAATGGAATGACAATTCGGGCCTGCACGGAAAATCCGGTCGGAACCCCTCGCTATATATAGAATTCCGAAGAAACGGCGATCCGATAGACCCGCGCCCCTGGCTGATGATGAGTGACAAGAAGGCTCGTGGATAAATGAATAAGTCTGTGATAGCCGGCTTCGCGGTCGGTACGATCGTTTCCGCGCTGACCGTGTTCGCGTTCCAGTCGGGCACATTCGACGGCTCGGCCCACGCTGCCAACAGCGACACATATCGCCAGCTCAACCTTTTCGGCGACGTGTTCGAGCGCGTGCGCGCCGACTATGTCGAGCCGACCGACGACGCGAAGCTCGTCGAGGCGGCCATCAATGGCATGCTGACCTCGCTCGATCCCCATTCGAGCTACATGAACCCCAAGAACTTCCGCGACATGCAGGTCCAGACGCGCGGCGAGTTCGGCGGGCTCGGCATCGAGGTCACGATGGAGAACGGCGTCGTGAAGGTCGTGACGCCGATCGACGACACGCCGGCGAGCCGCGCCGGGCTCCGCCCCAACGACTACATCACCCATATCGACGGCAAGCCGATCCTCGGCCTGACGCTGAGCGACGCGGTGGACAAGATGCGTGGGCCGGTCAACACCTCCGTGACCCTCACCGTGGTGCGCAAGGGCGTCGAGGAACCCTTCGACGTCAAGCTCACGCGCGACATCATCACCATCAAGTCGGTGAAGTATCACCGCGAGGGCGACATCGCCTATATCCGCATCACCTCCTTCAACGAGCAGACGGGCGAGCTTCTCGACGAGGCGATCCGCGCGCTGCAGAAGCAGATCGGCGCCGCGAAGGTGAAGGGCTATATCCTCGACCTCCGCAACAATCCCGGCGGCCTGCTCGATCAGGCGATCGTCGTCAGCAGCGATTTCATCAGCCAGGGCGAGATCGTCTCGACACGCGGCCGCCATCCGGACGACACGCAGCGCTACAATGCGCGCGGCGGCGACGTGACGAACGGCAAGCCCCTCATCGTGCTCATCAATGGCGGGTCGGCCTCTGCCTCCGAAATCGTCGCGGGTGCGCTTCAGGATCATCGGCGCGCGACGATCCTCGGCACGCGCTCCTTCGGCAAGGGATCGGTGCAGACGATCATTCCGCTGGGCTCCGACGGCGCGCTGCGCCTGACGACGGCGCGCTACTACACGCCGTCCGGCCACTCGATCCAGGCCAAGGGCATCGAGCCCGACATTCAGGTCGAGCAGTCGGGCGACCAGAAGAAAAAGAAACTTCTCATCACCGGAGAGGCCGAGCTGCCCGGCCATCTGGCCGCGGAAGACGGCGCCAAGGAAGTCGCCGGCTCCGATTCCTTCGTCCCGGCGGACAAGAAGGACGACAAGCAGCTTCTTTATGCGATCGACCTGCTGAACGGCGTTCGCAAGGATGCCGCCTTCAAGGCGACCTCGACGGCGAGCGCGAATTGATGACCGATCCTCGGCTCAAATCCGGC
>NZ_JBATUH010000023.1:0-36788 GCF_049671045.1 Parvibaculum sp.
GTTTGGCTGGGGCGGGAGGATTCGAACCTCCGCATGACGGAATCAAAATCCGTTGCCTTACCACTTGGCGACGCCCCAGCAGGGGGCCATGAGGTGCCTAGCCGACCCGCGAAAACGGGCCGGAACATAGCCGCATCGGGGGGTGGGCGCAACCGGCCTGCCGCCCGGCCGCGCGGGCTTTTGCCCCCTTGCGAGGGCCAGATCGGGGAGCTATAACGCGCGGCAGCTTGGATACGGAGTGTAGCGCAGCCTGGTAGCGCACCTCGTTCGGGACGAGGGGGTCGGAGGTTCAAATCCTCTCACTCCGACCAAGTTTTTCAGCGGCCTGCCAGGGGCCGTTGTGGCCGGCCGGGCCGTTCGGGCCCGGAAACCCGTGCTTCCCCGTCATATCCAGCCGGCCTTGCGGAACCTGTAGAAGAGGTAGCCGCAGACGCCCGCAATGGCGGTGAGCACCGTGAAGTAGCCATAGTGCCATCTGAGCTCCGGCATGTTCTCGAAGTTCATGCCGTAGATGCCGGCAATGGCCGTGGGAAAAGCGAGAATCGCCGCCCAGCCCGCAAGCCGCTTCATCACCTCGTTCTGGCGCGCCGCCGAGATCATCATCGCCGCTTCATAGGCCGAGGCGAGAGCATCGCGCAGGCTGTCGATCGATTCGTTCACCTGCATGACGTGGTCCTGCACATCCCGATAATAGGGATGCACTTCGGGATCGATCATGGGCAACTCGAGGCGCTCCAGCCGCCTGCACACTTCCAGCATGGGCGACACGCGGCGGCGGAACACATTCAGCTCGCGCCGCAACTGATAGAGCCGGTCGATCTCCTGGCCGGTGAAGCACTGATCGACGATATGGCTTTCGATCTCGCTCACCTCATCGACGATCGAATCGATCACCGGGAAGTAGTGATCGGCGACGAAATCGAGCAGCGCATAAAGAATGTAGTCCTCGCCATGCCTGAGCATGCGCGGATCGCTCTCGCAGCGCCGCCGCACCTCGCCATAGGAACTCGACGGGCCGTGGCGCACGGTGATGACGTAGCCCTTGCCGACAAAGACATGTGTCTCTCCATAGACGATGCCGGGATGCGAAAGCTGCGCCGTCCTCACGACCAGGAAAATGGCGTCGCCATATACATCGAGCTTCGCGCGCTGATGCGCCTTGTGCGCATCCTCGATGGCGAGCGGGTGCAGCCCGAATTCGTTGCGCACACGCTCGAGCACCGCTTCGGAGGGCTCGTGCAGGCCGATCCAGAAGAAGGCGCCGTCGCGCGCCGCCTCGTACCGAACCTCCTCGAGCTTCAGATCGGCGACGCGCGCACCGTTCCGGTAAAGCGCGGAGGCGACGACCATGGGCAGGCCGTATTCGTTTTTCAGGGATTCGAAATCCATCGGCAAGACACCCCCTCGGAACCCCGGACCCGGTCATGCGGAGCCGGAACAGCGACAAGCCTAGCGCGATCCACGGATGTGTCAGCGCTCCTCTGAGCGGATCTGGGGAAAAACGGCGGCTGCCGGATCGTCGGAGGCAATGGTGGGCGTGACAGGGATTGAACCTGTGACCCCTACGATGTCAACGTAGTGCTCTCCCGCTGAGCTACACGCCCATTGCCAGTGCGGACGGCCGGAAATTCGTGGGATGCGGATCCCTCGATCCCGGCCAGAGGCAGTCCGTATATCGAGGTTATTCCTCAAAGACAAGATGGCAAAGCGCAGGCCCGAAAGACAATCGGAAATGCCGGGCCGGAACGCCCCCGAGCCCTTTTGAAGCGATCGCCTGACGAGCCTTGATGCCTGATCGGCATGGCCGGTCCGTTCGGGCCATCCCCCGGCTTCCCGAACAAGCTCTCAGGCGGCCATCATCCGCTCGACCTCGGCCACGAGGTCCCGGAGGTGGAAGGGCTTGGAAAGGACCTTCGCATCCTTGGGCGCGGCGCTTTCGGGGCTGAGCGCGACGGCGGCAAAGCCGGTGATGAACATGATCTTCATCGTCGGGTCGAGTTCCGCCGCGCGGCGGGCAAGCTCGATACCGTCCATTTCCGGCATCACGATGTCGGTGAGAAGGATGTCGAAGACGTCGTTCCCGAGCTTCTTGTGGGCCTCGACGCCATTCCCATAGGAAACGACCTCATGCCCCGCATTTTCCAGCGCTTTCGCCAGAAATTTGCGCATGGATTCGTCATCTTCCGCGAGCAGAATGCGCGCCATCGCTCAAGCCCATCTCTTCAGTTAAGCAGCCCGGTTTTGCACCCATGCGGCAAGGTTTTGCCGCCGGGACGGTGATGTCTCACTTTAGGTCTGGACCCGTAAACAGGACATGAAAGACGGCCTTATCCCCTGCGCGAATTGGGGACAAAGACCGGCGGAACACCTGAGCGTTTCGCGCTGCCGGCGCGGGCGTGCTAGCCTGAGCGATGTCGGCGCGAGGGCTCGACCTTGCGACGGCACCCTTGAAATCGTCCAGGCCTTCCGAATATCTGATCTCCATGGCCATCACTCCCCGACAGCGTATCGACGACAAGGACGAGGCAGGCGCCGCGGGCGACGAGGACGACCTTTTTGCGCACCCGGTCGCCATCGAACGGCCCGATCGCATCCGTTTTCCCTTCGTTTTCTCGTCGCCTCACAGCGGCCGGATCTATCCGCGATCCTTCGTGACCGCGTCGAATCTCGATCCGGTGACGTTGCGCCGGTCGGAGGACAGCTTCGTCGAGGAGATCTTCGGCGGCGTGAAGAGCCTCGGCGCGCCGCTCATCCATGCGCGCTTTCCCCGCGCCTATCTCGATGCGAATCGCGAGCCTTATGAACTCGACCCCGGCATGTTCGCCGATCCTCTGCCGCCCCATGTGAACACGCGCTCGCTGCGCGTCGCGGGCGGCCTCGGCACCATCGCGCGGGTCGTCGCTGATTCGACCGAAATCTATCGCGGGCCCCTCCCCTATGCCGAAGCGGAGCGGCGCATCCGCCAGCTCTACATGCCCTTCCATGAGGCTCTGCGCGGGCTACTGGAGGAGGCGCACACGATTTTCGGCTGGTCCGTCCTGATCGACTGCCATTCCATGCCCTCGGTCGGCGGGCCGGCGGATGACGACCGGGGCGCGGACCGGCCCGACATCGTGCTCGGCGACCGTTATGGAACCTCCTGCGCCAGCGAGCTGACCTCCGAGGTGGAGAACAAGCTCAGAAAGCTCGGCTACAGCGTCGCCCGCAACAATCCCTATGCCGGGGGCTTCAACACCGAGCATTACGGGCGGCCGCATCGGGGGCTTCACGCCCTCCAGATCGAGATCAACCGGGCGCTCTACATGGATGAAGCGCGCCTCGAGCGCGGGGCCGGCCTCGCGCGCCTCAAGGCCGACATGACGGCGCTTGCCGCCCATCTCGCCACGCTCGATCTCGCCAGCATCGAGAGCAGCGCCAGAGGAGCCGCCTTCTAGGCCCGCGAACCCGCACGCCCGTTTCAGCAGCACAAAAAGAAGGGGCCCTGGCGAACCAGGGCCCAAGTTTAGGGAGGAAACGCCCAGGAAGGGCTTGCGTCGCCGGGAGGAAGTCTCAACCGATGACGCAATGCACAATATACATTGCGCCGCACAACAAACAAGCGGAAACGTCAGCTTTCATTGCGGCTATTTGACCTACACACCTTCGTCTAAACCACTACTTTGAAACGTATTTTTTCCCATGGGCGGGGGCGGTGTGCGGCGCAACAAAACGTCGCGGTCCGTTGCGTCATCCCGCCATCAAAGCTTCCTTAACGCCACGCCCTGACAATGGGGGGCCCGGAAAAGGTCATCCGGGCAAATTCGGGACACATGCGCGAGGCGGCGCCCTTTCGGGTCGAGGCTCGCGCTCACGGGGCACAATCGATGCGCAAAGGGTTTTGCACGCGGTCAGGAGCCGCTGCCGGGAAGGGCCGCCATGTGAGCGGCTCCGGGCTGGTGCTCGCGGCGATGCTCGCCCTGGCGCTCCTGAGCCTCATCCCCGAGGGCGCACTGGCCGGGACGGCCAAACCGCAGACACGGATAGAGGCGGAAGCCGCGACCCCCTGGAGCTATTGCGAGCGGGCCGCCATCGCCATCGAGCAGACGCAGAAGCTCCCCCGCGCCCTGCTCTTCTCCGTGGCCACGGCGGAATCGGGCCGCTACGAGCGGGAGAGCGGCAAGGCGCGCGCCTGGCCCTGGACCATCAATGCCGAAGGTCAGTCCTATTATTTCGATACGAAGAAGGAGGCCGTCGCCGCGACGCGCCAGCTCCTCAAGGCGGGTATCCGCAGCATCGATGTCGGCTGCATGCAGGTCAATCTGCGCTACCACCCGGACGCCTTCGCCGATCTCAACGAAGCCTTCGATCCGCTCACCAACGCGGCCTATGCGGCCAGCTTCCTGAAGCGGCTCCAAAAGCAGACGGGCTCATGGCCCAAGGCCGTGGCGCAATATCACTCCGAATCGCCCGCGCGGAACGAACCCTATTTCGCCCGCGTGATCCGCATCTGGGCGAATGAGCGCGACCGCGTCGCCGTTCTGACCCGCATGCTCAAGGAGGAAGCGGCCGAAGTGACGAAGTCGCTCCGCGGCACAACGGAAGCAGCGCCCGCGTCCGGCGGCTCGCAAGCCCTGGCTCAGGCAGTGGCCGCAGCATCGCGCCCGGCACCAAAAGTTCTCAGCTCCGATGAGACCCGCGATGTGCGCGAGGGCGCGGTCGCCATGGTGGGCCTGCGCCTCTCGATCGCGGAGGATGGCGGCGCCTCATCGCCCGCCAAAGCACGACCGGCGCCGCGCGTCATCGACACGCCGACCATTCTCGCCGACGCTTCGCACGGTCCCGCGCTCTAATCTTCTCACCCGTCACCAGCCTGTCGCTCCGCGCATATGCGCGGAACTGGCGCGGCCGCGCCTTGCTCCGTGTCCGGAATGGAGAGCACCCCATCTGTCATTGAAACGTCATTCGCTTGTCACGAAACCTTGTGCGCCTGCACCGAATATGGCGACCGCCAGCGAGGCTCCGCCGGCGGAACCGACAAGGACATGATGTTGCGCGACACCAGATGGACACGCCTCTCCTCGGCCCTGCCCTTCCGGATGGCGGGCCGCGTTCATCCCGCGATCACGGAAACCGGTGCCAAGAGGCCACCCCGCAAACGCGACCAGAGCCGCAACGCCACGAGGCGGCGGGGCGGGCTCGATGAAAGGCTGACCGGACCCCGGCCCAAAAATCGCCGCAAGCACCGCACCCTCTTTCTCTCCGACATCCATCTCGGCACGCCCGGCTGCAAGGCGGATCTCCTTCTCGATTTCCTGCGCCATAACGACGCCGAAACGATCTACCTCGTCGGCGACATCATCGACGGCTGGCGGCTGAAGCGCTCATGGTACTGGACGGCGGCGCATAACGCGGTCGTGCAGGAGCTTCTGCGCAAGGCGCGCAAGGGCGCGGCCATCATCTACATTCCCGGCAACCACGACGAGGCGCTGCGCGACTATACGGGCCTCAATTTCGGCGGCGCCGACATCATGGGCGAGGCGATCCACGAAACAGCCGATGGCAGGCGATTTCTCGTCATTCATGGCGACCAGTTCGACAGCGTCGTCAAATATGCGAAATGGCTCGCCCATCTCGGCGACAGGGCCTATGGCGCCGCTCTCGCGCTCAACAACTGGTTGCACGAGATCCGCCGCCTGTTCGGCCTGCCCTACTGGTCGCTCTCCTCCTATCTGAAGCACAGGGTGAAGAACGCGGTCGAATATATTTCGAGCTACGAGGCCGCCGTGGCGCGTTCGGCGCGCGAGCGCGGCGTCGATGGCGTCATCTGCGGTCACATCCACCACGCCGAAATACGCGCCATGGATGGCGTTCTCTACTGCAATGACGGCGACTGGGTGGAAAGCTGCACCGCGCTTGCCGAGGATGAGGAAGGCACGCTCAGCATCATCACCTGGCACCGTTTCTCCTGGGAATCCGGTCTTGCAGGCTCCGACGCCCTGGAGAGCGAGGGCCGGCGCGTGCTGAACGCGGCCTGATGTTGCACCGGGACACATTGACGGCACGACGGGAGCGGGCACACCCGCTTCCGCCCTTTCATGCCTGCCCGCGCGCGCTCGGCCGCGAGGCCGCGCGCCTTCGCATCGTCATCGTTTCGGATGCCGCTCCACCCCAGGTGAACGGCGTCGTCCGCACGCTTGCCGAACTCACGCGAAGCCTCGAGCGGATGGGGCATGAGGTCATCGCGATCACGCCCGGCCTCTTCAGAACCGTGCCTCTGCCCGGCTACCGCGAAATCCGCCTCGCGCTCTTTCCGGGGCGGAGGCTCGCGCGGATGATCGCCGACGCCGATCCACACGCCATCCACATCGCAACGGAAGGGCCGCTCGGCCTTGCGACGCGAGCCTATTGCGTGCGGCGGGGGCTTCCATTCACCACATCGTTCCACACGCGCTTTGCGGAATATCTCAATGCGCGCATCGGCCTTCCGCAATGCCTCAGCTATGCGGTGCTGCGCTGGTTCCACAGCCGCGCCTCGACCGTGATGGTGGCGACTTCTTCCTTGCAGGCGGAGCTTGCCGCGCGCGGTTTCGGCCGGACGGCACTCTGGTCGCGCGGCGTCGATATGGCGCTCTTTCATCCGCAGCCGGAACTTCTCGGGCGGCACTACCTCGGGCTCGAACGTCCCGTCTGGCTTCATGTCGGACGGGTCGCGGTGGAAAAGAATATCGAAGCGTTCCTCGATCTCGATCTTCCCGGTTCGAAAATGGTGGTCGGCGACGGCCCCCGCCTCGAACACCTCCGCAGGCGCTATCCGGACGCACATTTCACGGGCGCGCTTTCCGGCGAGGAACTTGCGCGAAGCTACGCGGCGGCCGATTGCCTCGTCTTTCCGAGCCGGACGGACACGTTCGGCCTCGTGATGATCGAGGCCCTCGCCTGCGGCACGCCGGTCGCGGCCTTTCCGGTGCAAGGCCCGCTCGATGTCATCGGTGCGGCGAACGCCGGGGCGCTCGACGAAGACCTTCGCTCCGCCTGCATCAAGGCTGTCGAAATCCCGCGCGAGACGTGCCGCGACCACGCGCTCGGCTTTTCGTGGGATGCCTGCATGCGCCAGTTCCTTGTCAATCTCGCGCTCGAACCGGCGCTTCCGGGCGCGGCCTGATCCCCCGGCTTGTGCCGGGGCGGAAACTGGCCTCAAATCCGACTTCCGTCAGCTTCCAGGAGGCACATCCTTCATGAAACATCTCGCCCTCGCATTTCTTGCTGCGATTGCGCTTTCCACGCCCGTGCACGCCGATGAATATGAGATCGACGCATCCCATACCCATGTCGGCTTCCAGATCAGCCATATGGGATTTTCGGAAACCTATGGCGTCTTCAAGAACGTTTCCGGCACGCTCACGCTCGATGAGGCGAAGCCCGAGACGAGCAAGGTCGATGTGACCATCGACGTGGCGAGCATCGACACCGCCAGCGAAGCCCGCGACGAGCACCTGAAAGGACCGGATTTCTTCGACGTCAAAACCTTCCCCACCATGACGTTCAAATCGACCAAGGTGGAACTGACCGGCAAGGACACGGCCAATGTCACCGGCGATCTCACGCTCCACGGGGTGACGAAGCCGGTGGGCCTCGTCGTCAAGCTCAACAAGGCCGGCGAGAGCCCGGCGAAGAAGGGCCGCTATGTCGCGGGCTTCTCGGCCCTCGGCAAGCTCAAGCGCTCCGATTTCGGCATCAAGACCTATCTGCCGATGATCGGGGACGAGGTCACGATCGCCATTTCGAGCGAATTCATTCGCAAATAAGGCATTTGCCGGCCCGGCGGAGCCCCTCCCCCGGGCCGGCGCCCCTTCCCGGACTTGTGGAAAACCCCCTTGCCGCGATATAAGGCGGCCCAGATTAGGTGGCTCCCGCGCGCGATCCTCCCGCGCGGCCGGGCCTCCCAAGGCCCCGGCGGTACCCATGTCACTTCGTAATATCGCGATCATCGCCCATGTCGATCATGGGAAGACGACACTCGTTGACCAGCTTCTTCGCCAGTCCGGCACATTCCGGGAAAACCAGCAGGTTGCCGAACGGGTGATGGATTCGGGCGATCTGGAACGCGAGCGCGGCATCACCATTCTGGCGAAGCCGACCAGTGTCGACTGGGTCGACGATGAAGGGGTTCACACCCGCATCAACATCATCGACACGCCGGGCCACGCCGATTTCGGCGGCGAGGTGGAGCGCATCCTCTCCATGGTCGATGGCGTCGTGCTTCTCGTCGACTCGGCCGAAGGACCGCTGCCGCAGACGAAGTTCGTGACCTCGAAGGCGCTGGCGCTTGGGCTGAAGCCCATCGTGCTCATCAACAAGGTCGACCGCTCCGACGCGCGGCCCGACGAGGTTCACGTCGAGGCGTTCGACCTTTTCGCGGCCCTTGGCGCGACCGACGAACAGCTCGACTTCCCTTGCATCTTCGCCTCTGCCCGCCAGGGCTGGGCGACGGAAGACCTCTCCGCGCCCGACGCCAGGGAGCACGGGCTGAAGCCGCTCTTCAATAAGATCATCTCGCATTTTCCGCCGCCGAAGGCGCTTGAGGACGGCTCGGCCGACGAGCCCTTCGCCATGCTGGTGACGACGATCGAGAGCGACCCCTATCTGGGCCGCATCCTCACCGGCAAGATCGAGAAGGGCGTCGCGAGAACGAACATGGCCGTGCAGGTTCTGCGCAAGGATGCGGGCGTCGTCGAGCGCGGGCGCATCAGCCGCGTGCTCGCCTTCCGTGGCATCCAGCGCGTGCCCGTCGAAGAAGCGCGCGCCGGCGACATCATTTCCGTTGCCGGTCTCGAGGAAGGCACGGTGGCCGACACGATCTGCGATCCGCTCGTCGCCGAGCCGCTGGAGGCGCTGCCGATCGACCCGCCGACGCTCTCCGTCACCGTCTCGATCAATGACAGTCCGCTTGCGGGCCGCGAAGGCTCGAAGGTGCAGTCGCGCGTCATTCGCGAGCGGCTCTTGCGCGAGGCGGAATCGAACGTCGCCATCCGCGTGTCCGACACGGAAGGCGGCGACGCCTTCGAGGTCGCCGGCCGTGGCGAATTGCAGCTTGGCGTTCTCATCGAACAGATGCGCCGCGAAGGCTTCGAACTCGGCATCTCGCGCCCGCGCGTGCTCTATCGCGAGGGCGAGGATGGCGCGCGCCTCGAACCCGTCGAGGAAGTGACGGTGGATGTCGATGACGAATTCACCGGCGTCGTCATCGAAAAGGTTTCGCAGCGCAAAGGCGAGCTTGTCGACATGCGACCGACAGGCGCGGGCAAGACGCGCATCATCTTCCATTGCCCCTCGCGCGGTCTCATCGGCTATCACGGCGAATTCCTCACCGACACGCGCGGCACGGGCGTGATGAACCGCATCTTCAAGGCTTACGAGCCCTATCGCGGCGAGGTCGAGGGACGGCGCAACGGCGTGCTCATCTCCACCGGCGATGGCGAGGCGGTCGCCTATGCGCTCTGGTACATCGAGGAGCGCGGCTCGCTTTTCATCACGCCGGGCACGAAGGTCTATCGTGGCATGATCATCGGCGAGAATGCGCGCCCCGACGATCTCGACGTGAACCCCCTCAAGGCCAAGCAGCTCACCAATATCCGCACCACCTCGAAGGACGAGGCAGTGCGGCTCACGCCGCCCCGGCCGCTCACGCTCGAACAGGCCATCGCCTATATCGAGCCGGACGAGCTGGTCGAGGTGACGCCGAAGTCGATCCGCCTGCGCAAGCGCTGGCTCGACCCGAACGACCGCAAGAAATACGCAAAGGCCAGCTGAGCCAGCCGGGCGTTGCCCCCTTCCCTTCCGAATGCCACTCTCTCGGAAACGAATCCGGAGGGAGAAAATCATGGCAACCAATGAGGACTGGCTCGGCAAGGTGCGTGAGGACATCATCGAGCCCGATCTGCCGATCATCGATCCGCACCACCATCTCTGGGACTATCCCGAAAGCCGCTACATGCTCGACGAGCTCAATGCGGATACGGGCTCGGGCCACAATATCCGCGCGACCGTCTTCGTCGAGTGCAAGTCCATGTATCGCGCCGAGGGTCCGGAGCATCTGCGGCCCGTCGGCGAAACCGAATTCGTGAACGGCATCGCCGCTCAGTCGGCGAGCGGCATCTATGGCGAGATGCGCGCCTGCAAGGGCATTGTGGGTTTTGCCAATCTGTTGCTCGGAGACGCGGTGGACGAGGTGCTGGAGGCGCATATCGCGGCCGCGCCCCAGCGCTTCCGCGGCATCCGCCACGCCAACGCTTATGACGACAGCCCCGAGGTGCGGCCGACGCACACCAATCCGCCGAAGGGGCTTTTCGGCCTGCCGAAATTCCGCGAGGGCTTCGCGCGGCTCAAGGCGTTCAATCTCACCTTCGATGCCTGGCTCTATCACCACCAGATCCCGGAACTCACGGCGCTCGCCCGCGCCCATCCCGAGGTCACGATCATCTTCGACCATTTCGGCGGACCCATCGGCATCGGCCCTTATGAAGGCCGACGCGCGGAGATTTTCACCCAGTGGATGAAGGATGTGGTCGAGCTTTCGGAATGTCCGAATGTGGTGGCGAAGCTCGGCGGCATCAACATGGCGGTCAACGGCTTCGGCTGGCACAAGCGCGCGCTGCCGCCGACCTCGGACGAACTCGTCGCCGCAACGCAGGATTACTACCTGCATGCGATCGACGCCTTCGGCCCCGAGCGCTGCATGTTCGAGAGCAATTTCCCGGTGGACAAGCTCTCCTGCTCCTATGCGGTGGTCTGGAACGCCTTCAAGAAGATCGCGAAGGGCGCAAGCGCCGATGAAAAAGCCGCGCTCTTCCACGACACGGCGAAGCGCGTCTACCGGCTGGACTAGCCATCGGGCGGGCCCCATTATGCGGGCCCGTTCCACCATGAGGCCCGGACATGCTTTCGCCCAAGGATATCGACGAACTCTCGACTTTCGCCCTGCGTCTCGCCGATGCCGCAAGCGCGGTCACGCTGCCGCATTTCCGTTCGGGCCTTGCCGTGGACAACAAGCGGGGCGAATACACATTCGATCCCGTCACGGCCGCCGACCGCGACGCGGAAACGGCGATCCGTGAACTGATCAAGAGCCACTACCCGTCACACGGGATTTTCGGCGAAGAGCACGGACGGGAAGAAGGCGAGAGCCCGCTCACATGGGTCATCGACCCCATCGACGGCACGCGCTCCTTCATCAGCGGCGTTCCGCTCTGGGGCACGCTCATCGCGCTCAATGACGGTGCGCGCCCCGTCATCGGCCTCATGGACCAGCCCTATATCGGCGAGCGCTTTCTCGGCCGGCCCGGCGGCTCGGAACTCATCGGCAAGCATGGCCGGCGCATCCTCCGCACGAGCCAGTGCACGAAGCTCGAGGATGCGCTTCTCGGCAATACCGATCCCGGCATGTTCAAGGAGGAGCGCGCGCGAGCGGCATTCCGCGAGATCAGTTCGCGCGTGCGCCTCCGGCGCTTCGGCGGCGACTGCTATTTCTACTGTCTGCTTGCGGCGGGCTGCATCGACCTCGTCATCGAGGCGAGCCTTCAGCCTTACGACATTCAGGCGCTGATGCCGGTCATCGAGCATGCGGGCGGCATCGTCACCACATGGACGGGCGACGACCCGCAAATGGGCGGCTCGGTCGTCGCGGCGGCGACGCCGGAGCTTCACGCCGCCGCGCTCGAGATCCTGTCGAAGGCTGTCTGAGCGCGCGGGCTCAGGCCGGGGCCCAGAGCGGCAGGTACGGAGCGCGCGGCCCTGGATCCCGGGACAAGCCCGGGATGACAAATTGAAGCGAGGCCGTTCCACAAATTCCGCCGTCACTCCGGCCTTGAAGCTCCGCCATTCACGCCCGTTCAGGGGATCGGGTTCTCCCGCCGCGCGCCGCCAAGCGCACTGTTCGCCTCCTTCACGGCTGCCGCTTCTTCCTCGACATAGATCTCGCCGCCCGAATTGCGGAACTTGTCCGACATCTCGGCCATGCCGCTTTCGGCATAGTCGCGCACGTCCTGCGTGATCTTCATCGAGCAGAATTTCGGTCCGCACATGGAGCAGAAATGCGCCGTCTTGTGCGCGTCCTTGGGAAGCGTCTGGTCGTGGAAATCGCGCGCGCGCTCGGGGTCGAGCGCGAGGTTGAACTGATCCTCCCAGCGGAATTCGAAACGCGCGCGGGAAAGCGCGTCGTCCCGAAGCTGCGCCGCCGGATGCCCCTTGGCGAGATCGGCCGCATGCGCCGCGATCTTGTAGGTGATGACGCCTTCCTTGACGTCGGCGCGGTTCGGCAGGCCCAGATGCTCCTTCGGCGTCACATAGCAAAGCATGGCGCAGCCGAACCAGCCGATCATCGCCGCGCCGATACCGCTCGTGATGTGATCGTAGCCGGGCGCAATATCGGTCGTCAGTGGCCCGAGCGTATAGAAAGGCGCGCCGCCGCAATGCTTGAGCTGCTTGTCCATGTTGACCTTGATCTTGTGCATCGGCACGTGACCCGGCCCCTCGATCATGACCTGACAGCCCTTCTTCCAGGCGATCTGCGTCAGTTCGCCCAGCGTCTCAAGCTCCGCGAATTGCGCTTCGTCATTCGCATCCGCGATCGAGCCCGGACGCAACCCGTCGCCGAGCGAGAAGGAGACGTCATAGGCGCGCATGATGTCGCAGATTTCCTCGAAATGCTCATAGAGGAAGCTTTCCTTGTGATGCGCGAGGCACCACTTCGCCATGATCGAGCCGCCACGCGAGACGATGCCCGTCACGCGCCTGGCGGTGAGCGGCACATAGGCAAGCCGCACGCCCGCATGGATGGTGAAGTAATCGACGCCCTGCTCGGCCTGTTCGATCAGCGTGTCGCGAAAAACCTCCCAGGTCAGATTTTCAGCGATGCCGTCGACCTTTTCGAGCGCCTGATAGATCGGCACCGTGCCGATGGGCACGGGCGAATTGCGGATGATCCATTCGCGCGTGTTGTGAATATTGCGCCCCGTCGAAAGGTCCATCACCGTGTCGGCGCCCCAGCGGATCGCCCACACCATCTTGTCCACTTCCTCGGCGACCGAGGAGGCAATGGCCGAGTTGCCGATATTGGCGTTGATCTTCACGAGGAAATTGCGGCCGATGATCATCGGCTCGATTTCCGGGTGGTTGATGTTGGCCGGGATGATGGCCCGGCCCTCGGCAACTTCGCGGCGGACGAATTCCGGCGTGATGAATTCGGGAATGTCCGCGCCGAAGCTCTCGCCCTCGGCGATCCTGTGCGCGGCGCTCTCGAGCGCCTGCCTGCGGCCCATATTCTCGCGCTCCGCGATATAGGCCATCTCGGCGGTGACGATCCCCGCGCGCGCATATTCGAGCTGCGTCAGCGGCTGGCCCGCAATGCCGCGGCGCGGCGCATGCGCGATCGGAAAACTCCGCGCGAGATGCGTGTCGCTCACATTGCCATTGTCCTCGGGCTTCACCGCGCGGCCCTGATAGCGCTCCGTGCCGCCTCGCGCGTCGATCCAGGCTTCGCGCATGCGCGCCAGCCCCTTGTCGACATCGATTACGGCATCGGGATCGGTATAGGGGCCCGACGTGTCATAGACGCGCACCGGCGGTTCCTTCGCGCTCGGATGCAGCGCGATTTCGCGGAAGGGCACGTTGAGTTCGGGAAAACCCGCGGGCGATGTGTAGACCTTGCGCGAAGCGGGCAAGGAACCTGTCGTGACGCTCGGTTTTGCGTGAATACTCATCGAGGATCTCCGTCCAGTCGAGGTTTCGGAAATCCGGGATAGCGTGGGTGCGGTCTTTCCCGTCCCTTCGCCGGCATGACCCGGATCAGGTTCTAAGAGTTCGGCCTTTTGCCATCTCAGCCCGGGACGGATTTCGATCTTTCGCCCGGACACCCCTCGGAATGTCTGCCAGTGTGCCCCTTATGAGGAGTAAGGTAAAGGGACAGCAAAACACGCCGGAGAGATCGAAAATGCAGGCTCAGCAACGACTGACGGAACTTCTCGGCATCGACCAGCCGATCATTCAGGCGCCCATGGCGGGCAGCGCGACCCCCGAACTCGCGGCCGCGGTCGCCAATGCGGGCGGCCTCGGCTCGCTCGGCGTGGCGATGATGAAGCCGCAGGAGTTGCGCGACGCGGTAGGCCAGCTCCGCAAGCTCACGAACAAGCCGTTCAATCTCAATTTCTTCGTGCATGAGGAGCCCGATCTCGCGAGCTACGACGCGAAGCCGATGCAGCAGGCGCTCGCGCCGCTATACAGCGAGTTCGGCCTTGGCGCCGTGCCGGAACCCGCATCGCCGGCACCCGCCTTCAGCGACGAACAGCTCGCCCTGCTCCTTGAAATCGCGCCGCGCGTCGTCAGCTTCCATTTCGGCCTTCCGCATGGCGACGCAGTGGCGAGGCTCCACGCCGCCGGCATCAAGGTCATCGGCTGCGCGACGACGGTGGCGGAGGCGCGCGCGCTCGATGCCGGAGGCGCCGATGCGATCATCGCGCAGGGGCACGAGGCGGGCGGCCATCGCGGCACGTTCCTTGGCGGCATCGATCGCGGCACGGTCGGCACCATGGCGCTCGTGCCGCAAGTGGTCGATGCGGTGAAGGTGCCGGTCATCGCCGCGGGCGGCATAGCGGATGCGCGCGGCATCGCCGCCGCCTTCATGCTCGGCGCGTCCGGCGTGCAGCTCGGCACGGCCTTCCTCGTCTGTCCGGAGGCGAAGGTTCACCCCGTCCACCGCAAGGCGCTCGCCGAAACAGCCGATGACGCAACGACCGTGACCAGACTCTTTTCGGGACGCCCCGCCCGCGCCATCCGCAACCGCATGACGGAGGAACTGGCGGCCTTCGAGAACCGGACCGCCCCCTTCCCCACCCAGCGCGGAATGGCGGCCCCACTCGCTGCCGCCAGCGCACGCGAGAACAAGCCGGAATTCCTGTCTCTCTGGTCCGGTCAGGCGGCAAGGCTGTCGCCGCCCGAGCCCGCGGGCGAAAAGGTCGCCCGGCTCATGCAGGGCGCGAGAGAGCTTCTCGGGCGCTGAAATTGCTCCGGACACCCCCTGCTCCACTGGCGCGGCAAGGCGGCTCGGCACTAACCTTGCTGCGGGCGGCCGATTCGGGCTGCCCGCAAGTCAGGGGAGAATGAGGCAATGACGATCGAACTTTGGGCGCTGGTCTGGAGCGGCCTGCTGCTTCTCGTGCTGATCCTTGCGTCGGCTGTGGGCAACGTCAATGCGATGGGCCAGGAATGGGGCATCGGCAATCGCGAAGTGCCTGCCAAGGGAGAGGGATGGGCCGGACGCGCACGCCGCGCCTATCTGAACCTGATGGAAAATCTGGTCGTGTTCGGCGCGGCCGTCATACCTGCGCATATAGCGGGCACGCATACGGGGCTCACCGTGCTCGGCGCGCAGATCTTCCTCATTGCACGGATCATCCACGCCGTCGTCTATCTGGGCGGCTGGACGTTCCTCGCAATCAGGACGCTCGCCTATTTCGCGGGCGTCATCGGCACGGTGCTGATCTATTACGCGCTGATCACCGGCTGAAACCGGCGGACGGGCGCTTCCTTTGCGGAGCGCCCGCCTGCTCGTTCCTCAATCCGCGAACGGGTCCTTCATCAGGATCGTGTCGTCGCGCTCGGGCGAGGTCGAGAGCAGCGTCACCGGCGCCTCGATCAGCTCTTCGACATGGCGGACATATTTGATCGCCTGCGCGGGAAGCGCGCCCCAGCTCCGCGCGCCGAAGGTCGTTTCCTTCCAGCCCTCGAGCGTCTCATAGACGGGCTCCACGCGGGCCTGCAGCGCCGCCGAAGCGGGCAGATAGTCGATCTCCTTGCCGTCGAGCTTGTAGGCGACGCAGATCTTCACCTCGTCGAAGCCATCGAGCACGTCGAGCTTCGTCAGCGCGATATCGGTGATGCCGCTCGTCTTGATCGCCTGACGCACGAGCACGGCATCGAACCAGCCGCAGCGGCGCTTGCGCCCCGTCACCGTGCCGAATTCGCGGCCACGCTCGCCGAGCCGCTGGCCGACCTCGTCGTGAAGCTCGGAGGGGAAAGGCCCCTCGCCCACGCGCGTCGTATAGGCCTTGGTGATGCCGAGCACCGTGTGGATCGAGGACGGGCCGATGCCCGCGCCCGTCGCCGCCTGCGCCGAAACCGTGTTCGACGACGTCACATAAGGATAAGTGCCGTGGTCGATGTCGAGCAGCGTGCCCTGCGCGCCTTCGAAGAGAATGCGATTGCCGCGGCGGCGTATCCCGTCGAGCAGGCGCCACACCGTGTCCATGTAAGGCAGGATTTTTGGCGCCACGTCCTTGATCTGCGCGGTCAGCGCCTTGCAGTCGATGAGGTCCTTGCCGAGGCCCTTCCGGAGCGCGTTGTGATGCGCGAGGAGCTTCTCCACCTTGTCCTCGAGCGCGTCGAGATCGACGAGGTCCATCACGCGCAGCGCGCGGCGGCCGACCTTGTCCTCATAGGCCGGGCCGATGCCGCGCTTCGTCGTGCCGATGCGCGTGCCCGTATTCGACGTCTCGCGGATTTCATCGAGTTCACGGTGAAGCGGCAGAATGAGGACCGCATTTTCCGCGATGCGGAGATTGTCGGGGCTCACTTCCACGCCCTGCTCGCGCAGGCGGGTGATCTCGTCGCAGAGCGCCCAGGGATCGACCACGACGCCATTGCCGATGACCGAGAGCTTGCCCGGGCGGACGACGCCCGAAGGCAGGAGCGAGAGCTTATAGGTCTTGCCGTCGATGACGAGCGTATGGCCGGCATTGTGTCCACCTTGAAAGCGCACCACCACATCGGCGCGCTCGGAGAGCCAGTCCACGATCTTGCCTTTGCCCTCGTCGCCCCACTGGGAGCCGACAACAACCACATTTGCCATATCGATCAATACCTTAGGAGATGAACGCAAGGCGTCTGAACAAGCCAAAAGCCCCCGGGCCTTTCGGCGGGGGGCTTTGAGAGGTTGTAGCCGAGGGGGGCCCCGAAGGAAAGCGCTTTAGGAAGAAATCCGGCCGTCGCGGCGCCGGCGCGAGGCTTCGGGGCCGGTTTCGCCGCCACGCCGGATTGCCTATCCTTGCGTCCTTCGGATACCGGACAAGGGAGGATGACCATGAGCTGACTGCCTTCGAGCGAACCCGAGCCCGGCGACAGAAAATCCTGCGATGCGCTCGAAATGGCCGTCGTGCCGCGCATGCACGATGTCGGCTCGCTGGCTGTCTATCGCGCCCTTCCCTATGTGAAGCGCCGCATGGTGGGGCCCTTCGTCTTTCTGGACCAGATGGGTCCGGCCGAGATGACGCCGGGCACCGGCATGGATGTGCGGCCTCATCCGCATATCGGGCTTGCGACTGTTACCTATCTCTTCGAGGGAGCGATCCTCCATCGCGACAGCGAAGGTAATGTGCAGGAGATTCTTCCCGGCGCGATGAACCTGATGACGGCGGGGCGCGGCATCGCGCATTCGGAACGCTCGCCCGACCTGCAAAGGCGCGAGGGTCAGCGCCTCTTCGGCATCCAGAGTTGGGTCGCGCTCCCCGAGCGGCACGAAGAAACGGCGCCGAACTTCCAGCATTTCAGCGCCGGGAGCCTGCCCGTCATCGAGGATGGCGGGGTGCGTGCGCGCGTGATCGCGGGGCGCGCCTTCGGCGCCGCGTCTCCGGTCGCCACACTTTCCGACTGGTTCTATGCCGATGTGACGCTTGCCGCGGGCGCCCGCGCACCGCTCGATCCCGATTACGAGGAACGCGCGGTCTATATTGCCGAGGGCGAGGTCGAAATCGTGGGCAAGCGCTTCGAGGCGCCGCAGCTTCTTGTCTTCAGACCCGGCGAGCGGATCACCATCGAGGCGACGCGCGGCGCGCGGCTCATGTTTCTCGGCGGCGCGCCGCTCGAAGGCCCGCGCCACATCTGGTGGAATTTCGTCTCCTCGCGCAAGGAGCGCATCGAGCAGGCGAAAGAAGACTGGAAGAACGGCCGCTTCGAAAAAGTCATCGGCGAAACGGAATTCATTCCGCTGCCCGAAAGTTGAAACGGCGCCCCTTCCGGGACGCCGTTTCGTTCTCATGCATCGAAATCCGATCGGACCGGCGCAAGCCTGACGAAATCAGAAACTCAGCGCCTTGACCTGCACCACCTGCGGCAGCGCCTGGATCTCGTTCAGCACCTCGGCGGGCACCGGACCATCCACCTCGACGAGACAGATGGCGGCGCCGCCGGTCTCCTGGCGGCCGAGATTGAAGTTGGCGATATTGATATTCGACTTGCCGAGGATCGAGCCCAGAGCGCCGATGAAGCCCGGCTTGTCCTGGTTCGTCACATAGATCATGTGCGCGCCGAGAGCGGCATCCATGTTGACGCCCTTGATCTGGATGAGGCGCGGACGGCCGTCGGAGAAGACCGTGCCCGCGACCGAGCGTTCCTGGCGATCGGTCTTCACCGTGAGGCGGATATAGGTTTCATAGGCGCCGCGCTGCTCGCGCTTCACCTCGGAGACCTGAATGCCGCGATCCTTCGCGATGACCGGCGCGGAGACGGTGTTCACATCAACGAGCTGCGGCTTGAGAAGGCCCGTCAGCGCCGCATTGGTGAGAACGCGGGTGTTCATCCCCGCGACGGTGCCTTCATATTCGATCGTCACCTCATGGATGCCCGTTTCGGTGAGCTGGCCGGCGAAGGAGCCGAGAAGCTGCGCAAGTTCCACGAAGGGCGTGAGCTTCGGCGCTTCTTCCGCCGAGATCGACGGCACGTTCACCGAATTGGTGATTGCGCCCGTGAGCAGATAGTCGGCCATCTGCTCGGCGACCTGAAGCGCCACATTCTCCTGCGCTTCATTGGTCGAGGCGCCGAGATGCGGCGTCGCGACGATCTGTTCCATGCCGAAGAGGATGTTCGTCTTGGCCGGCTCTTCCTCGAAGACGTCGAGCGCCGCGCCAGCGACGTGACCCGCCTCGATCGCGGCCTTGAGATCGGCCTCGACGACAAGTCCGCCGCGCGCGCAGTTGATGATGCGAACGCCCTTCTTCGTCTTGGCGAAGCTGTCCTTGTTGAGGATGTTGCGCGTCTTGTCCGTCAGCGGCGTGTGCAGCGTGATGAAGTCGGAACGCTTCAGCAGCTCGTCGAGATCGACCTTCTCCACGCCGAGATCGGCCGCGCGCTCCTGCGTCAGGAACGGATCGAAGGCGATGACCTTCATCTTGAGGCCGAGAGCGCGGTCGGCGACGATCGAGCCGATATTGCCGCAACCGATGATGCCGAGCGTCTTGGCCGTCAGCTCGACGCCCATGAATTTCGACTTTTCCCACTTGCCCGCATGGGTCGATTCGTTCGCCTGCGGAATGTCGCGGGCCAGCGCGAACATCATGGCGATGGCGTGCTCGGCCGTGGTGATCGAATTGCCGAAGGGCGTGTTCATCACGATGATGCCCTTCCCGGTCGCAGCCGGAAGATCGACATTGTCGACGCCGATGCCGGCGCGACCGATGACCTTGAGCTTCTTCGCTGCCGCGATCACGGGGGGCGTGACCTTGGTGTTCGAGCGGATGGCGAGGCCGTCATAGTCGCCGATGATCTTGATGAGTTCGTCGCGATCGAGGCCGGTCTTCACATCGACCTCGATGCCGCGATCCTGGAAGATCTTCACGGCAGCCGGCGACAGTTTGTCGGAAATCAGAACCTTGGGCATGAAAGCCTCCGTCTGTTTTGGCTCGTCATGCCCGGGCTTCGTCCGGGCTTCCAGAGGGTCGTTCAAAACCCCCGGTTCTGGATCGCCGGGCCACGGCGCTTGTGCACCGGCCCGGCAATGACGAGAGGATTAAAAAATCGAAAAACGTCAGGCGTCAGCGAGAGCGGCCCGCGCCTCGGCGAAAGCCCAGTCGAGCCACGGCATCAGCGCGCGCATGTCGTCGACCTCGACGGTTGCGCCCGCCCAGATGCGAAGGCCGGCCGGCGCATCGCGATAGGCTCCGATGTCGTTGGCGACACCTTCCTTGTCGAGCATGTCGGCGATCTTCTTGGCGAAGGCAGCCTGCTCGTCATCGCTCAGCGCGGCCACTTTCGGATCGACGATCCGCAGACAGACGGATGTGTTGGAGCGCGTGACGACGTCTTCCGCGAGGAAGGCGGCCCACGGCGTACGCTCGACCCATTCGGCGATCACCGCGGCATTCGCATTGGCGCGCGCCATCAGGGACTTGAGGCCGCCGATCGATTCCGCCCAGTTGAGCGCGTCGAGATAGTCCTCGACGCAGATCATGGACGGCGTGTTGATCGTCTCGCCCTTGAAGATGCCTTCGATGAGCTTTCCGCCCTTGGTCATGCGGAAGATCTTGGGCATGGGCCAGGCGGGGGTGTAGCTCTCCAGACGCTCGACGGCGCGGGGGCTCAGAATGAGCATGCCATGCGCGGCCTCGCCGCCAAGCACCTTCTGCCAGGAGAAGGTGACGACATCGAGCTTCGCCCAGGGAAGGTCCTGCGCGAAAGCGGCGGACGTCGCGTCGCAAATGGTCAGCCCCTCGCGGTCGGCGGGGATCCAGTCGCCATTCGGCACGCGCACGCCCGAGGTCGTGCCGTTCCAGGTGAAGACGACGTCGTTCTTGAAATTCACGTCGGCGAGATCGGGAAGCTTGCCATAGGGCGCCTTCAGCGTCCGCGTGTCCTTGAGCTTGAGCTGCTTCACGACGTCCGTGACCCAGCCCTCGCCGAAGCTTTCCCAGGCGAGGAGGTCGACGCCGCGCGCGCCGAGCAGCGACCAGAGCGCCATTTCGACCGCGCCTGTATCGGAGGCGGGCACGATGCCGATTCTGTAGTCGGCCGGAACGCCGAGAATGGTGCGGGTTTTCTCGATGGCTTCGACGAGGCGCGCCTTGCCCGGCTTGGAGCGATGGCTGCGGCCGACGAGTGCCTTTTCGAGATTTTTGAGGGACCAGCCCGGGCGCTTGGCGCAGGGACCGGAGGAGAAGTGGGGATTGGCCGGACGTGCGGCCGGACGCTCTGTGGCGGTCATATGTAACCTACCCTTCCAGATAGATGCCTCCCGGTGGGGGGAGGTGGCCCGCCGCCGATATAGAACCGGGGCGCAGCGGAGTCAAATGGCGATTTTGCCGCCCGGCCCCACCGCATTCGTCAGACCACGATCTCTCCCTTGAGGTAGTCCGCGCAGCGCCCCCGCAGGATCACGCGCGCGCCCGCATCCGTGCACCAGAGCGTGCCGCCGCGCCGCGAAATCTGCCGCGCGACAAGGTCCTTCTTGCCGAGCTTCTTCGCCCAGTAGGGCACGCTGCTGCAATGGGCCGAGCCCGTCACCGGGTCTTCGTCGATGCCATGCGCGGGCGCGAAGAAGCGCGAGACGAAATCGATGCCCGAACCCGCCTCGCCTTCCGCCATGCAGATGAGGCCCGGACCGCCGAGCGAGACGAGGAGCCGCTTCAGCGCCGGCATGTCGGGATCGAGCGCTGCGACCGCCCCCACGCTGCCGAAGAGCGCGAGAATGTTCGATGTCTTCAGCGTGAGAACGGGCTTCGCGCCGATGACGGCGGCAAGCCCCTCGGGCTCGGGGAAAGGCTTGGCCTCCGCGGCCGGGAAATCCATGGCGAGAAGATCGCCCTCGCGCTTCACCGTGAGCCGTCCGCTCAACGTCTCGAAATGAACCTCGGGCGCGGCATGACCCAGATGGGCAAAGAGCACATGCGCGCTTGCAAGCGTGGCATGGCCGCAAAGCGGCACCTCGATCGCCGGCGTGAACCAGCGCAGACGGAAGCTTTCGCCTTCAGGCACGAAGAAGGCCGTCTCGGCGAGATTGTTCTCCGCCGCGATCGCCTGCATGAGCGCGTCGTCCGGCCAGCTTTCGAGCGGAACGATAGCCGCTGGATTGCCCTCGAAGGGCCTGTCCGCAAAGGCATCAACCTGAAAAATCGTGGCTCTCATGTTCGCATCCGGCAAGCATCTGACGAAGCGCGTAACCTGAGGCCATTTCGCCGGTTTGGATAGAGCGCCCGCGCCACAGCGGCGAAGCGAATCGTCGGAGGCGCGCATCCGTGCTATCCTTGCAGTGCATGGAGGTGGAGATGGGATCGTCCGCTCGTCCCTCGAAGGCCATATTCGTTCGGCCCGCCTGGTCCGACGAAGGCCCCGCACTGTCCGCGCTCGCCATGGAGGCGAAAGCCCATTGGGGCTATGACGACGAATTCCTGGAACAGTGCCGCTCCGAACTCACCATCACTTACGGCAAGATCGCCCGCCAGCGCGTTCGCGTGGCCGAGGTGGCGGGCGAGATCGCGGGCTTCTCCGCCCTCAGGGTCGATGAGGGCAGCGCCTCGCTCGAATATCTCTTCATCCACCCGCGCTATATCGGCATGGGGCTCGGCCATCGCCTCGTCGGCGAACTGCTCGAATATGCGCGCCGCCACGGCCTCTCCCTCGTGCGCGTCGAGGCCGATCCCAATTCGACTGGCTTCTACGAGAAGGAGGGCTTCCGCCGCCGCGGCGAGGTTGCCTCGGGCTCGGCGCCCGGCCGGACGATACCGCTGATGGAACTGCGCTTCTGATCCCTCACATGCGCGCGGGCAAGGCGGAGAGAGGCCCCTACTCTTCCTCGTCTTCGAGCGCCTGCACCGTCCAGCCGTGATTGAGCGGCCCATGCCCCTTGCCGAAGCCCGGCGCGGTGAGGATCGCCATATGCACATAGTCGCGCGCGGCCTCCACTGCCTCGCGCAGCTCCGCCCCCTGGGCGAGAAAGGCGGCGATCGCGGAGGCGAGCGTGCATCCGGTGCCATGCGTGTGGCGCGTGTCGATGCGCGGGCTCGACATCACTTCGATCGTCTCTTCCGTCGCCAGCACGTCGAAAATCGTGTCGCCCGGAATATGTCCGCCCTTGATGAGCACGGCCTCGCAGCCAAGGCCGATCAGCGCGTCGGCTGCCGCCTTCTGGTCTTCCAGCGTCTCGACCCTGCGGCCCGTCAGCGCCGACGCCTCGGGCGCATTGGGCGTGATGATCGTCGCCAGCGGAATGAGCCCGCTCTTCAGCGCATCGACCGCCTCGCTCTTGAGAAGCGCCGCCCCGCCCTTCGCCACCATCACCGGATCGACGACGAGCGCGGCGTCGGGCGCAAGGCGGGAAATTTCTTCAGCCGCCGCCTCGATGATCTCCGCCGAATGAAGCATGCCGGTCTTGACGGCGTCGGCGCCGATATCCGCGAGCGTGACCGCGATCTGCGCGCGCACGATGTCGACAGGGATCTCATGGATGCCGTGAACGCCGAGCGTGTCCTGCACGGTGATGGCCGTCACCGCCGTCATGGCGTAGCCGCCCAGCGCCGTCACCGTCTTGATGTCAGCCTGAATGCCCGCGCCGCCGCCCGAATCCGAACCCGCGATAATGAGGACGCGACCCTGAAATTCGTCGCTCACGCTGCATGTCTTTCGATTGCGGAAACGATGTCGTTGACCACCGCCTTGACGAGCGCGGCGTCATCGCCCTCGCCCATCACGCGGATGAGGGGTTCCGTCCCCGATTTGCGGATGACGAGACGGCCACTCGCGCCAAGCCTCTCCTCGCCCTCGCGGATCGCCTGCATCACTTCCTTTTCGGAGAGGGGCTCCCCCTTGCGGAAGCGCACATTCTTCAGAAGCTGCGGCAGCGGATCGAAGAGGTGGCAGAGCTCCGACACGGGAATGTTGCCCGCCTTGAGCACGGCGAGCACCTGAAGCGCGGCGATGAGGCCGTCGCCCGTCGTCGAGAAATCCGTCAGCACGATGTGGCCGGACTGCTCGCCGCCGACATTGTAGCCGTGCTGGCGCATGCAATCGACGACATAGCGGTCGCCGACCTGTGTGCGGACGAGTTCGACCCCGAGCCCGCCGAGAAAGCGCTCGAGGCCGAGATTGGACATGACCGTCGCGACGATGCCGGGCGCGGAGAGCTTGCCCGCCTCCTTCCATGAGCGCGCGACGAGCGCCATGATCTGATCGCCGTCGATGATATGACCGTTCTCGTCGCAGATGATGACGCGGTCGGCATCCCCATCGAGCGCGATGCCGATATCCGCGCGCCGTTCGCGCACCGTCGCGCACATGCGCTGCGGCGCCGTGGAGCCGCAATCGGCATTGATGTTGAAACCGTCAGGCTCCGTGCCGACGGCGACGACATCGGCACCGAGTTCCCAGAGAACGGCCGGCGCCACCTTGTAGGCCGCGCCATTCGCGCAATCTATGACGATGCGAAGACCTTCCAGCGTGAAATCCTTCGGGAATGTGTGCTTCACATGCTCGATATAGCGCGCCTGCGCATCGTCGATGCGCTTCGCGCGGCCGAGATCGCGCGCGCCGGCGAGATTGTCGGCAAGCCCGTTGTCCATATGGTGCTCGATCTCGAGTTCCACTTCGTCGGAAAGCTTGAAGCCATCGGGCCCGAAAAGCTTGATGCCATTGTCTTCGAAGGAATTGTGCGAGGCGGAAATCATGACGCCGAGATCGGCGCGGAGCGAGCGCGTGAGCATCGCAACGGCGGGCGTCGGCAGCGGACCGAAGAGAAAGACGTCCATGCCCATCGAGGTGAAGCCCGCGGTGAGCGCGGGCTCCAGCATGTAGCCGGAAAGGCGCGTGTCCTTGCCGATCACGACGCGATGGCGATGCTCGCCGCGGCGGAAGACGCGGCCTGCCGCCATGCCGACGCGCAGCGCGGTTTCCGCCGTCATTGCGCCCTGATTGGCGGTTCCCCTGATGCCATCGGTGCCGAAATACTTACGCGACATGAAAGATCGAACCCCGGTCTGTTTCAAAAATGGCCAATGCCGTTCGCGCGGGCCTCCCCGTTTCCGCGCTGCAAATATAAGGCCTGTTCGTGTTTTCGCAGTTAACGATTTCTTGCGATATCTTTCACATTGGCCCAGACCGCAAGCGCATCCCTGAGCGGGGCCGCCTCATGTGTACGGATATAGTCGGCGCCGTTCACCGCAGCGATGAGTTCCGCCGCAAGCGTCGCTGCGCCCGCTTCGCCGGCGCCCCGGCCCGTCACGGCGCGGAGGAAGGATTTCCGCGACACGGAGATGAGCACCGGCAGGCCGAAACGGCCCTTGAGCTCGCCGAGACGCGCCAGCATGCTGAACGAGGTTTCCGGGGCCGCGCCAAGGAAGAACCCCATGCCCGGATCGAGCACGATGCGTGAGCGCGCGATGCCTGCCGCCTCCAGCGCCGCGAGCCTCGCCTCGAAGAAGCGGCATACATGGCCCATGATGTCGCCATCGGGCGCCGCGCGCCTGTCCGCCTGCCCTTCCTGCACCGAATGCATGAGGATGAGGCCGCAATCCGCCTCGGCGATGGCGGGATAGAGCCCCGCATCCGGAAAGCCCTTGATATCGTTCAGCCAGGCGACACCGCGCTTCAGCGCATAGGCCTGCGTCTCGGGCCGGTAGCTGTCGACCGAAACCTCGATGCCCTCGGCAAGCAGGCGGTCGAGAACCGGCGCGAGGCGCGCGATCTCCTCCTCGGCGGAAACGGGCGCCGCATCCGGATTGCTCGATGCGGGACCGAGATCGACGATATCCGCGCCGTCGCGAGCGAGCTTCAGCGCCTGCGCGATCGCGGCTTCGGGCGCGAGAAACCGGCCCCCGTCGGAAAAGGAATCCGACGTGATGTTGACGATGCCGAGAATTCTGGGAGCCGCGCTGTTCATGCGGCGGTTCTATCACATGGAGCGGCGGGCGGGCGAAGCGAAAGGCAAAAGGAGGCGTAGGACGCGTCCACGCTTCCCTTCGGCATCATCGGGCGCGCGTCAGTCTTCGCTGCCGAGCCAGTTATAGACGAGCCCCGCCAGCACCGCGCCGACGATGGGCGCGACCCAGAAGAGCCAGAGCTGTTCGATGGCCCAGCCGCCGACGAAGAGCGCAGGCCCCGTGCTCCGCGCCGGATTGACCGAAGTGTTGGTGACCGGAATGCTGACGAGATGGATGAGCGTCAGCGCAAGGCCGATGGGAATGCCTGCGAAACCCGATGGCGCGGCTCTGGACGTTGCCCCGAGGATCACGACCAGAAATCCGAAGGTCATGACGATTTCGCTGACGACGCCGGCCTGGAGGCTGTAGCCGCCGGGCGAATGCTCGCCATAGCCGTTCGCCGCAAGCCCGTTGACGGCGATGTCGTAGCCCGCCTTCCCCGTCGCGATGAAATAGAGCACGGCGGCGGCGGCAATCGCGCCCAGAACCTGCGCGACCACATAAGGCACGAGATCTCTCGCCGCAAATCGTCCGCCTACTGTCAATCCAACCGTCACTGCCGGGTTGAAATGGCCGCCCGAGATATGGCCAAGGGCATAGACCATGGTGAGCACCGTGAGGCCGAAGGCGAGCGCCACGCCCGCGAAACCGATGCCGAGTTCCGGGAACGCGGCGGCGAGCACCGCGCTGCCGCAGCCACCCAGTACGAGCCAGAAGGTGCCGATGAATTCCGCGGAAATGCGTTTCGTCAGTGTCATGCAAGGTTCTCCCTGGCAGATGGTCGCTACAGGATCGAACGCGCAAACTCGACTGAACGAAAGGCTAAGCAAGAGGCGCATGCTGCGCCAGCGGAACAATGAAAAAGGGAGGCCGCGGGGCCTCCCTTTTCACTGTCTGCAATGGCGGTTTCAACCGCCATGGGGCATCCGGTCAGGCGCCGTGCGGCTCCGGCGAGACACCGGGCCCGGATTCGGCGGGGCGTCCGGCCTTGGGCACGGACGAGACGGGGCCTGTCTCCGCGGCCACGGGCTCGCCCATGTTGCGGACGGGCGGCTCGCCCTTCAAGAGCCCCTTGATCTCGTCGCCCGAGAGCGTCTCGTATTCGAGAAGCCCCTTGGCGATGACGTGCAACTGGTCGAGATGATCGGTGATGATCTTCCTGGCCGTCGCATAGCCTTCCTCGACGATGCGGCGCACTTCGCCGTCGATCGCGCGCTGCGTCTCCTCGGACATGTTCTGCTGGCGCGACACGGAGTGACCGAGGAAAACCTCCTCCTCGTTCTCGTGATAGGCGAGCGGCCCGAGCTTGTCGCTCATGCCCCAGCGCGTGACCATGGCCTTCGCCATCTTCGTCGCCATGGCGATGTCAGACGAGGCGCCGGAGGTCACCTTCTCATGGCCGAAGATGACTTCCTCGGCGATGCGTCCGCCCATGGCGACCGCGAGGTCGGCCTGCAGCTTCTCGCGCGTGACCGAGATCTGATCGCGCTCCGGCAGACGCATGACCATGCCGAGCGCGCGTCCGCGCGGAATGATCGTCGCCTTGTGAACGGGATCGGAGGCCGGCATGTTGAGCGCGACGAGCGCATGGCCGCCCTCGTGATAGGCGGTGAGGCGCTTTTCCTCTTCCGTCATCACCATGGAGCGCCGCTCCGCGCCCATCATGACCTTGTCCTTGGCGTCCTCGAACTCCGACATGGTGACGAGACGCTTGCCGCGGCGCGCGGCCATGAGCGCGGCCTCGTTGACGAGGTTCGCAAGATCGGCGCCCGAGAAGCCCGGCGTGCCGCGCGCCAGCGTGCGCGGATCGACATCCGGGGCGAGCGGGACCTTCTTCATGTGGACCTTCAGGATCTTCTCGCGGCCGACGACGTCCGGGTTCGGCACCACGACCTGACGGTCGAAGCGGCCGGGACGCAGCAGCGCGGGATCGAGCACGTCCGGCCGGTTCGTCGCCGCGATGAGGATGATGCCCTCATTCGGCTCGAAGCCGTCCATCTCGACGAGCAGCTGGTTCAGCGTCTGCTCGCGCTCGTCATTGCCGCCGCCGAGGCCGGCGCCGCGATGACGGCCGACCGCGTCGATTTCGTCAATGAAGATAATGCAGGGCGCGTTCTTCTTCGCCTGCTCGAACATGTCGCGCACACGGCTCGCGCCGACGCCGACGAACATCTCGACGAAGTCGGAACCGGAAATGGTGAAGAAGGGAACATTCGCCTCGCCCGCGATGGCGCGCGCAAGCAGCGTCTTGCCCGTGCCGGGAGGGCCGACGAGCAGCACGCCCTTGGGGATGCGGCCGCCAAGGCGCTGGAACTTCGCGGGGTCGCGCAGGAATTCGACGATCTCGGTCAGGTCGTCCTTGGCCTCGTCGATGCCGGCGACGTCATCGAAAGTGACGCGGCCATGGCGCTCGGTCAGGAGCTTGGCCTTGGACTTGCCGAAGCCCATCGCCTTGCCGCCGCCGCCCTGCATCTGGCGCATGAAGAAGATCCAGACGGCGATGAGCAGCAGCATCGGGAACCAGGAAACGAGCACGCCGACGATCGACGGCACGTTCTCGTCCGAAGGCTTCGCCGTGATCTGGACGCCCTTCTCATAGAGGCGGTTCACGAGGCTCGGATCCGACGGCGCGTAGGTACGGAACGGCCGGCCATCCGTGTAATGACCGGTGATGTTTTCGCCGGCAATGGTCACATCGCGCACATTCCCGCCATCAACCTCGGAGAGAAGGCGCGAGAAATTGATTTCGCTGGACGCGGCTTGCTGAACCGGGCTCTGAAACAGGTTGAACAGCGCCACGAGCAGCAGCGCGATGATCACCCACAGAGCGAAATTCTTGAAATTGGACAACGGCTTGACCTTCTGTCACCTGGTGAGCATCCGTCCCTCGTCTAGCACGGGGCGTGCCAGATCGGGGCCGATCATCCTCTTGAGTGCTTCTAATTCGAGAAGATAGGGTCGTTCCAAGGGTTTACCAAGCCCCGTTTCCCCGAAACACGAAAGTGAAGTGTCGCAGCAGGGTGTAAGTTTCCCGTTACGGCGAATCGAGAAGCCGTCCCTTGAGAAGCCGGACCTCCGCCCTGACGTCCTTGCCGGGGAAGCCGATATGGGGCGCGCCGAGGAGCGCGCCCTCCTTCCATAATGCGGGTAGCGCAAGGAGCGCGGCGCGCGGCGCCTCGGGCATGGGCAGCCCCGCTTTCTTCAGCAGCGCCAGCCCTTCCGCGCCGAGCGCCCGCAGCCAGATGGCGCCGGCGGGGGCCGTCGTGAGTTTGACGGCGAAGCGCCCGTCCCATGCCCTCTCCCGCCCGCGCCTCAGCTCGATCGCGGGCGCGGCGAGCGCGGCGGCGGGCTCGCGAACCGCGAAGACGAGCCCCCGATCGAGCGACAGCTTGCAGCCATGCAGCGTGCGCCCATGGCCGAGCTGTCCCGCCTTGAGCGCGTCGTAAAGCGTCCTCAGCGCCTCGAAGCGGGGCGGATAGTCGCCGCCGCTCACGGCCTTGAGGATTTCGGCAAGCGCGCGCAGCGCGATCTCGTCCGCCACGAGCCCGAAACATTCCGGCGCAATGGCGATGAAGCCCTCCGGCGCCGGGCGCGTATGGGCGGCGAGAAAGGCGCGCGTATCGGCTTCCAGAGCGGCGCGCACCCGCGCCATATGGGCGGCCGTGTCGGCGAGGCGGCGCGCATCGAGGCCGAGCGTGCCCAGTTCGCCGAGAAGCCGCCGCGCCTTCACGCGGTCGAAGCGTTCATTCTCGTTGCTCGGATCGTGGATGGCTTCGAGCCCGGCCTTCTCGAGCGTCGCCGCGAGGCGGGCGCGAGGAAGACCGAGGAGCGGCCGCAGCAATCTCAAACACTGGCTCAGGGGCGGCGGCGCATCGAACCTGCGCGAGGGCGCCATGGCGGCGAGCCCGTCGACGCCGCTCCCCCGTGCGAGGCGCAGGAGGAAGGTTTCCGCCTGATCGTCGAGATGGTGCGCGACGAGCAGGTCCTCCACTCCCTCCTTCCGGCAGGCTTCGGTGAGGAGCCGGTAGCGGGCGGCGCGCGCTGCCGCCTGGATGCCGGATTTCGGCTTCTCGCCCTTCCATTTGAGTATGCGATGGGGAACGCCCAGAGCCGCCGCCATGCGCGCGGCGACCCGCGCTTCGGCCGCCGAGCCGGGCCTAAGCCCGTGATCCACCGTCAGGGCGATGAGATGGACGCGCTTGCGCGCCCTCGCCCAGCGGGCGGCGAGGAAAAGAAGGGCAAGCGAATCGGGGCCGCCGGAAAAGGCGACGGCGAGGCGCGGCGCGGGCTCAAGCGCGCACAGCGCGCGGGCAAATTCCGCAGCGCCGACAGGGCCGGTCGATTCGCGTGAAGTGATCATGCGGCGATCATCGCCTCCGGCGCGCGCCAAAGCCACCGGAAGAAGGGACGGAAGATCGGCGGCTCAGCAACCCGCCTTCTGACGTTCGAGCTTGGCGCGAGCCACGATGGCGGGCGACGCCTGCGGGAACTGCTGCTTGAGCTGACCATAGGTGGCACAGGCCGCGTCCTTCTGGCCGAGCTGCGACAGGGTCATGCCGAGCTTCAGCAGGCTGTCAGGCGCCTTGGAGCTTTTGGAATAAGTCGTGTAGCCCTTGAGGAACGAGTCGGCGGCGTCCTTGTACTGGCCCTGCACGTAATAGGTTTCGCCGAGCCAATACTGGGCGTTGCCCGCGAGCGGGTCCTTCGGATGCTGGGCCAGAAACTGCTTCAGCGCGTCGCGCGCCTGCGGAAACTGGCCGCGCTTCAGAAGGTCGATCGCGAAATCATACTGAACCTGCGCCGTTCCGTTGGGGAGCGTCACCGTCGGCTTTGCCTCGGCCTGCTTCGCGGGTGCGGCCGCGGGCGCGGATGCCGGCTGCCCGGCGGCGTTGCCCGCCCCTTGCGCCGGCGCGATCTGCTGGGGCGCGCCGGCACCGGAAGGCGCGGCGCCCGCTCCCTGATGCAGATCCTGGAAGCGCAGATCGACATCGCTCTTGAAGTTCTGGAGATCCTGATTCGTCTGCTCGATGCGGTGCGAGAGCTCTTCCACGCGGCCCGTCAGCACACGCACCTGATCTTCCATTTCGCTGAGGCGCGCCTGGGTGTCGGCTGAAAGGCCGCCACCGCCGCCGCCCGAATCGGGGCTGTAGGAGCCGGGCGACGAGGAATAGGCGCCGCTCTGAATGTCCGTGACCGTGCGTTCGAGGCGATCGAGGCGGTTATTGACGGCGCGCAGGTCCGAATCGGCGGCAAAGGCGCCCAATGGAAGAAGCGCCGGAAGCGTGATCAGCGCGGCGCCCCCTGCCGCAACGAGGAATTTCGCTTTTATCACTTGCTCCGCCCCAACAGAGATTCACGTCGCCGCGTATGTATGCGTG
Source organism: Parvibaculum sp. (assembly GCF_049671045.1). Classification (GTDB taxonomy): domain Bacteria; phylum Pseudomonadota; class Alphaproteobacteria; order Parvibaculales; family Parvibaculaceae; genus Parvibaculum. The sequence goes on from NZ_JBATUH010000023.1 coordinate 31,085, forward strand.
CCAGCGCCGCGCATGGCAATAAAACACATGGCGATGAGAAAAGAGAACTGCGACCAAATTGGGGCACGAAAACCGCCCCTGCCGCAATACGGGCCCGGCGCTGCGCCAGAAACACAGAAGCGCTCTCCCGCGTCAGCGGAAGAGCGCTCCCGATCGATGGCTCAACGTCAGCCGATTAGCTGCCGGCGCCCTCGGCAACCACCGTCACAGCGCGGCGGTTCTGGGCCCAGCACTCCTCGTTCGACTCGAGGCACACCGGACGCTCCTTGCCGTAGGAGATCGTCTTGACGCGGGCGGAGTCGACGCCGAGGCTGACGAGGTAATCTTTCGCGGCATTGGCGCGGCGGGCGCCGAGCGCGAGGTTGTACTCACGCGTGCCGCGCTCGTCGGCATGGCCTTCGAGCGTGAACGTGAGGTTCGGATACAGCTTCATCCAGGCAGCCTGGCGCTGGAGCGTGGCCTTGCCTTCGTCCTTCAGGACCGACTTGTCCAGGTCGAAGAACACGCGATCACCAACATTGGTGACGAGGTCCTGCTGGGTGCCGGGCTGAATGGCGGAGGAAGACGAGGACGGGGTGGTCGAGGCAGCGCCAGTCTCGGAGCTCGAGCTGCACGCGGCGACCATCAGGAAGGCTGCGGCCACGGCGGCGAACCGCAGGCCTGCATACGGGGACTTCATTCGGGTGCTCTCCTTTTAATCTCAAGCGGCCTAACGTGCCTCAGCGTTCCCTTATTACCGATGCATGCCAAACAGCCAAGCAAAAAGGTGTCCCTTTCTACCTGGAAGTCGAGGCTCTACAAAGTGGCCCGAAGTTCATCCGAACCATGACACGCCGCCCGCAATTGGCCGACGCTGGGGTTGCCGTACCGCAACAAAATACTAGCCACGACATTGTGGGGTGGCAAGAACATTGGGAAGTCTGCGACTTTTCCGCATGCTGAACGTGACATTTTTGCATCGTTTTATGTCACGCCACATTGTCTTGCCGCCACCGGAGCGGCGAAACCGGACCTCGCGCCGCGGGCGGGAGGTCCGGAGAATCGACCGATATGGACCTTACTGGATTCGCGGCGACCAGGCGGGGTCGGAAGCGAAGGTCGGCGTCGGCACGGGGCGCTCGTTGCGCCCGGTCAGATCGACCGACCAGAGCGCCGGGCCGCCCTGCGTGCCGCGCGTCTCGCGGAAGAACATGATGACGCGGCCGTTCGGCGCCCATGTCGGGCCTTCATTATGGAAGCCTTCGGTGAGGATGCGGTCGCCCGTGCCGTCCGGCTTCATGACCCCGATGACGAACTGGCCGCTTATCATCTTGGTATAGGCGATGAGGTCGCCACGTGGCGACCAGACGGGCGTGGCGTAGCGGCCCTGCCCGAAGCTGATGCGGCGCTGGTTCGAGCCGTCGGCATTCATCACGTAGATCTGCTGCGAGCCGCCGCGATCGGATTCGAAGGTGATCTGCGTTCCATCGGGCGAATAGCTCGGCGCGGTGTCGATCGCCGCCGTGGTGGTGAGGCGCGTCACCTTACGGCTGCGCAGGTCCATCGTGTAGATGTTCGAATTGCCGCCGCGCTGAAGGCTCATGATGACCTTCTGGCCGTCGGGAGAGAAGCGCGGGGCGAAGGTCATGCCGGGAAAATCGCCGACGACTTCCTGCTGTCCCGTCTCGATGTCGAGCAGGTAAACGCGCGGATTGTTGTTGTGATAGGAGAGATAGGTGATCTCCTGCGAGTTCGGGCTGAAGCGCGGGGTCAGCACGAGTTCGGCGCCGCTCGTCAGCGTGTGCGGGTTGTAGCCGTCCTGATCCATGATGGCGAGGCGCTTCACGCGGCGGTTCTTCGGCCCGCTCTCCGACACATAGACGACGCGCGTATCGAAATAGCCCTGCTCGCCGGTCAGCCGCTGGTAGATCGCATCGGCGATGAGATGCGCGACCCGGCGCCAGTTCTCCGGCGTCGTGAAGAACTGAAGCCCGGTGAGCTGCTGCTCGCCATAGACATCCCACAGGCGGAATTCGACGCGCAGCCTTCCATCGGCCTCGAGCTTCGTCTGGCCGGTCACGAGCGCCTGCGAATTGATGACGCGCCAGTCGCCGAAACGCGGCGGGACGTTGATGTCGGCGATCTTCTCGATGAAGGACGCCTTGGAGAGCGGCCTGAACAGGCCCGACCGCTCGAGATCGTTGGTGATGACGCCCGCAATGTCCGAGCCGGCCGATGCCTCCTGCCCCGGCGCGCCGACGAAATCGGTGATCGCGATGGGCATGGGCTCGGTGTTGCCTTGGTTAATGTCGATCTGCAGCGCGGCTTCGGCGGGCACGGCCAACATGCACGCGGCGACGAGAACCAGCGCGAGATGAAACCTCGTCAAGACGCGCCGGGCGAGATTGCCTGATGCAACGCGACCAAAGCAGCGGAAATCAAACATCGCCGTCTCTCCTGCAAATAGGGTCATTCACCCACCCCGTTCCTTCTAGCACATACTCGCCCCGGGCCGCTCGCCGATCCAGCGCGCCTTTCGCGTCACAGCGCTCCGGCGAGCGAGAAGTTGAGTTCTATGTCGCGCCAGCTGTTGAATTTGTCCGCTGGCAGAAAATCATAAGGCGCACATTTGAGAACCGCCTGCACCGCGCGCTCGGCAAAGAGCCTCGATATGCTGCCGCCGCCCGACTTCTCGATGGAGGGCCGGCCCACGATCGAGCCGTCCTGATTGAGCGAGAAGCTGATGGTGGCGAAAAGCTTGTCAGCATCGGGGCTGCCGGCGAGGTCGCCCATGTTCCAGCATTGCTGGATCTTCTGGCGCACGGCATCGACCTCGCTCGCCGTCATGGGCAAGTCGGGATTGTCCGTCTCGGAGGCGTCGGCCTTCTCGTCGGTCTGCTTGGCCTCGTCGGGCTGCGTCGCCTGATCGGGAATCTTGTTCAGAAGCGCCGCAATCTTCGTCGGGTCGAAGGCCGGCTTCTTGTTCTCGGGCTTCTTCTCGACGACCGGCTTTTTCGATTCCGGCTTCGGCGGCTCTTTCTTCTTTTTCTCTTCCGGCTTCTTCTCGGCCTTCTTTTCCGGAATGGGCTCGGGCTTCGCCTCGGGCGCGGGCGGCGTCGGCGCGGGCGCGGCCTTTTCGGGCTCGGGCTGCGGCACGGGCTTGGGCTTGTCAGGCTGGGGCTTCGGCGAAGGCTTCTCGACGGGCTTGGGCTGCTCCACCTTCTTCTTCGCCTGCCGCTTCAGATTGGTGACGTCGGCGACGGTGAGAAGCTCCACAGGCAGCACGCGCGTCGGCATCGGGGCAAGCTCCTTCGGCGAAGGAAGCACCACGATCGTCGCGATCAGTACCGCGGCGTGAAGCGCGGCGGAATAAAGAAGCGGCCTGCGCATACCTGACTGACTATCTGGCCGGAGCCTTTGCGGCGGGCGCCTGCTGCACGGAATCCGTCACGAGCCCCACCTTGCTGTAACCGGCAGCGTTGATACGGCCCATCACATCCATGACGCGGCCATAATCGATCGAGCTGTCGGCGCGGACAAAAATGCGCTGCTCATAGCCATTCTGCGCGATGGCCTCAAGCCGCGGCACGAGCGCATCGGCCTCGACTTCGGTTTCCTGCAGGAATATCTGCCCGGTCGACTTGATCGTGATGGTCAGCGGCTCCTTGTCCTCGGAAAGGGGCGCGGCCTGCGTCTTCGGCAGATCGACGGGAACGCCGACCGTGAGGAGCGGAGCGGCCACCATGAACACGATGAGCAGCACCAGCATGACGTCGACCATCGGCGTCACGTTGATCTCGGACATGGGCGCGCGCCTGTACTTGCTGCGCCCGCGTTGCCCGCCCTGAACGGAAAACGCCATGATCAACCCCGCTCGTCGAGCTGACGCGAAAGAATGGCCGAGAACTCGTCGGCGAAGCTCTCAAGACGTGTGCCGAAGCGCCCGACCTGATTGGAGAAGCGGTTATAGGCGATGACGGCCGGAATGGCGGCGAGGAGGCCGAGCGCGGTGGCAAAAAGCGCTTCGGCGATACCCGGCGCCACGACCGCGAGATTGGTGTCGCGGCTGATGGCGATCGACTGGAACGAATTCATGATGCCCCAGACTGTGCCGAAAAGGCCGATGAAGGGCGAGACGGAGCCGACCGTCGCGAGGAAGAGAAGCCGGCTCTCGAGCCCCAGCATCTCGCGGTTGATCGTCACCTGCATCACCTTGTCGACGCGCTCCTTGAGGCCGAGGAAGCTGTCGGCGGCGATGTCCGCCGAGCGGCGCCATTCGCGCATCGCGGCGATGAAGAGCGCGGAAAGCGGGTGCGACGGGCGATGGCCCATCTCCTGATAAAGCTCCTCCAGCGAGCGCCCCGACCAGAAGGTGCGCTCGAACTGGTCGGCGCGGCGCTCGACCTGGTTGAAGCGCCACCACTTGTCGAAAATGATCGCCCAGGACCAGACCGACGCGAAAAGCAGTCCGAGCATCACGATCTTCACGATGAAGTCGGCATGCATGAACAGGCCCCAGATGGAGAAATCCACCGGCGCGGCGTTGACCGTCTGATTGGCAATGACCTGCGCGGTGTTCACGCCGGTTTCGATGTGAGTCGTCGGATTCATCTACGGTAGCCTCTCCGAAATCACGTCCTTGTCGGAGCGGCACATCGCAAATACGCAGCCGCCGCCCGAGCCCGCAGGGCCCCGTCGGTCGCGCGAAGATGCACGTACCCCCGATTTGAATGCGAAGTTAGTCCACGAATTATGTCGAAACCGTGGCACATTAAGGGATATCTCACGAATTCCAAGAGCTTAGCGGAGCGATGTTGCGGGCCGGGCACAACGGCGATCAAGCCGCCGTCATGGCGACGATGAAGGCTCGACGAAAGGCGCGAGCGCGATGCGCGCCTTTTCCGGCAGGCGGCGGGGACGCCCCTTGCTGTCGAGACAGGCGGCCAAGACGGTGGCGCGCCAGATTTCATCGAGCGTGCCGCCCGCGCGGCGCAAGATCTTCTGACCGGCCTCGAGCCGCGCTCCGCTCGCGCGGCGATAGATCGTGTGGACCTCCAGCTCGTCGTCGATCCGCGCGGGCTTCAGAAAATCGATTTCCATGCGGTGAATGGCGAAGGCGAGCGGATCGTCGCCCTCGAACAACTCCGTGTGGTTGACGCCCGCAAGACGCAGGAAATCCGAACGGCCGCGCTCCGCGAAGCGTAGATAATTCGCGTGATAGACGATGCCGGAAAAATCCGTGTCCTCATAGTAAACGCGGACCGGGAGGATATGCGTTCTGCCCTCGATGCGCCCCGCAAGATCGGGCCAGCTGCGATCGCTCATTCGCCATCCTCGCCCGTGAAGAGCGCTCCCTGCCCCGCCGCGCCGCCGGCCGGCAGCGGCAGGCCGAGATGCGCGAAGGCGGCCGCCGTGAGCACGCGGCCGCGCGGCGTGCGGTTCACGAAGCCCTGCTGGATGAGATAGGGCTCGATGATTTCCTCGATCGCGTCGCGCGGTTCCGAAAGCGCCGCCGCCACAGTCTCGACGCCGACGGGACCGCCCGAAAAGCTCACCGCGATGCAGCGCAGATAGCGATGGTCGAGCGCGTCAAGCCCGCGCTCATCGACTTCGAGGCGCTGCAAGGCGCGGTCGGCCGCCTTCGCGTCAATGCTGCTCAACCCATCGACGGCGGCGAAGTCGCGCACGCGGCGCAGGAGGCGCCCCGCGACGCGCGGCGTGCCAC
>NZ_JBATUH010000024.1:0-22108 GCF_049671045.1 Parvibaculum sp.
TCGATTACGAAGCTCTCAAGGCTGCAAAGGTCGAACCGGACCCCTATCCGCATTTCGTCGTGCGCGATTTCATACCGGGCGAGATGCTGAGGAAAGTGATCCGGGATTTTCCCGATCTCGACATGGCAGGACTCTTCCTTCCCGAAGCTGCAGGCGGCGGACCCGTTTTCAACAAGCTGCTTGAGGAACTGAGAAGCGGGGAGCTCGCCCGCATCATCGGCGAGAAGCTCGACCTCGATCTCGAAGACCGGCCGCCGCTCCTCACGATCAGAAGCTGCTGCCAGGCGCAGGACGGGCAGATCCATTCAGACTCGTCCTTCAAGCTCGCGACGCTGCTCCTCTATCTGAACGAGCCATCTCTCGACAATGCATGGGCGCCCACGGGCGGGCGGCTGCGCGTGCTGCGCGGGCCGGACGATCTCGACGATTATGCGACGGAGGTGCCGCCCGACGGGGGCACGCTTGTCTGCTTCAAGGTGCAGCCGAATTCCTGGCACGGACATGCGCCGTTCGTCGGCCCGCGCCGCTATGTGATGCTCAACTACTGCCGCGACGAAGACGTGCTGAGGCGCGAGGAAGCGCGCCACCGCGTGTCGGGCAATGTCAAAAGGCTGAAACGCTTTTTCGGTCTCGGGCGAATAGCGGACAGGGTGGAGGCACGGCCATGACGCAAACTTCCGCAAGCGGCGAGACGATCGGCCGTCATTTCCTCGAGGCGCTCGGCGAAGCGGCGGGGGAAGGCTTCCCCTTCCGCCACTGGCTGCTGCGCGATGCGCTGCCCGCCGATGCGGCGCACGCCATCCCTGCGCTTCCCATCGCGCCGCCCGCGATCGACGACACGCAAGGAAAGCGCGAGACGCATAATGCGACGCGGAGTTTCTTCGCGGGCGAAAACCTCTCGCGTTTTCCGGTCGCGCGCGCGATGGCGGACTGTTTTCAGGCACCTGAAACCGTGCGGCAGATCGAGCGCGCGACAGGCGCGACGCTCGCCGGCAGTTCGCTGCGCATCGAATATTGCCAGGACACGGACGGTTTCTGGCTCGCGCCCCATACAGATATCGGCGCCAAGCTCTTCACCATGCTCATCTATCTCTCGGAGAGCCCGGAGGCGGCGGGCTGGGGCACGGATATTTACGACGGCGAGCTTCGCCATGCGGGCTCGGCGCCCGGCGGCTTCAATCGCGGGCTCATTTTCGTTCCGGGTCCGGACACATGGCATGGCGTCGAGCAGCGCCGGTTCAAGGGCGTGCGCAAGTCGGTCATCGTCAACTATGTGAAGCCTGAGTGGCGGGCGCGCCACGAACTCGCCTTTCCCGACCGGCCGGTCGGCTGAAAGGCGGCTTGAGCCCCAATCAGGGCTTTCCCGAAACCCAAATCTGACGCCAAATAAGGCGAAGGGACCGGCCTGCCGGTCCGGCGGGAATCGCGGGGGGAGGACACATGCGCGCCTTGGCTTCGATTGCGGCGGCCGTTCTTGCGCTTACGGCGGCGCCCGCGCTTGCGGCCGATCTCGAGCCGGAAACGCTCCGTGTGGAGGTGCTACCGGACGGGCCCAGGGATCACTGGGTCTGGGTCGGCGATCTCGGCGCCCAGCACAATCCCGATACCCGCGCTGTGCTCGTCGATGCCGACACGGGCAAGATGCTCGGCATGCTGAGCACCGGCTTCTGGAGTTCGGGCGTACTGCCGCAAAGATCGACCGGCAATATCGTCGCGCTCGAAACCTATTTCGAGAAGGGCACGCGCGGAGCCCGCCACGACTATGTGACCGTGTACGATCCGCGTACGCTGCTGCCGCTCCATGAAATCGAGGTACCGCCCCGGCGCATGACGGCGCTCGTGCAGACGCGCATGGCCGGCATGACCGATGACGACCGCTTCCTCGCGATCACCAATTTCACGCCGAAGCAATCGGTGAGCATTGTCGATCTCGGCGAGAACCGCTTCGTGGAGGAAGTGGACACGCCGGGTTGCGGGCAGATCTATCCAATGGATGCGCGGCGCCTGTTCCTCATATGCGGGGATGGCGGCATCAAGGTTCTGACGCTTGACGACAGCGGCAAGGTCACCGGGCAGAAGGACGGCAAGGCCTTTTTCGATCCCTTCGAGGATCCCGTCATCGTCCATGCGGCGAGGATCGGCCATGACTGGCTTTTCGTTTCCTTCAACGGCGACATCTACCAGCTCGACGCATCGGGAGCGGAGGTGACGCTTCGGACGAAATGGTCGCTCCTCAGCGACAGCGAGCGGAAGAAGGGCTGGCGCACGGGCGGCTATCAGCCGCTCGCCATCGGCCGGCGGGACGGCCGCCTCTATGCGCTCATGCGCAAGGGGCCGGAAAGCACCTATGAGGAACCGGGCGACGAGGTCTGGGTCTATGACATAGCGGCGAAAAAGCGCGTGGCGAAATTCGATCTCGCAAACCCGACCCTCGCCATAGAGGTGAGCCAGGACGAAAAGCCGATCGTCTATGCCGCCTCCATGCAGCCCGTCATTCCCTACTGGTCGCTCGCGGTTCTTTCGGTTCTCGGCAAGATCGGCGATATACTCGATCTCGTGAAGCCGGCGCTCGATGTTTACGACGCGCATGCCGGAACGCATCTCAGAACCGTCGATCATGTCGCGTCCTTCGCGACATCGCTGCAACAACCATGAGCATGGCGATGCTGACGATCGATCCCGTCGCCGATCTCGCGCTCCGTCTGGCGCTCGCCGCCATACTGGCGATCGCGGCCTTTCACAAGCTGCGCGACCGCGCCACATTCGAGGCGCAGCTCGCGGCCTATGCGCTGCTGCCAGAGGGGCTCGTTCACCCCATGTCGCGCGCGCTCCCGCTCATCGAGGGTGCGGCGGCGCTCTTTCTCGTGGCGCGGTCGGAACATGCCGCCCTGCTCTCTGCCGCGATCTTCATCGCCTATGCGGGCGCCATCGGCATCAATCTCGCGCGGGGGCGGCGCGACATCGATTGCGGCTGTGGCGGCCCCGGCCGCAAGCAGATGCTCCATCCGGCGCTCGTGCTGCGAAATCTCGTCCTCGCCATCGCCGCGGCGACGGCGCAGCTACCGCTCGCGGGGCGCGCGCTCTCCATCGCGGATTACGCGGTCGGCATTCTCGCGGGCATCGCGCTTCTCGCGCTTTACGAGGCGGTGAATGCGCTCATCGCCAATCTCTCATCCCAGACGCGCCTGAAAGCCTGAGCACATGGAACAGACCCTCATCGTCTCGAACATCCTGCTCTGGCTTGTCGTCATCGGACTTGGCTGCGCGGTGATCCTGCTCGCGCGGCAGGTGGGCGTTCTGCATGAGCGCATCACGCCTGTCGGCGCGCTGATGATGGCGAAATCCGTGCGCGTGGGCGAGGCGGCACCGCTCCTGCGCCTTGCGAGCCTCACGGGCGGCGAGGTGACGATTGGCGGCAAGAGGGCGGATGGCGAGAGCACGCTCGCCTTCTTCCTCTCGCCGACCTGCCCCGTCTGCGCGACGCTGCTGCCAACGGCGCGCGCCCTTGCGCGGCAGACGCCGGGCCTCCGGCTCGTTCTCGCAAGCGACGGCGATGCGGCGGAGCACCAGGCCTTCATCGCCCGCAAGGGGCTCGGCGACCTGCCCTATGTGCTCTCCGAACAGCTCGGTCTCGGCTTCGGCGTGAGCAAGCTTCCCTATGCGGTGCTCATCGACGGCGAGGGCATCGTCCGCGCGCATGGGCTCGTCAATACGCGCGAACATCTCGAAAGCCTCATCGAAGCGGAACGCGAGGGCGTCGCCTCGATCCAGGACTACATGAAACGCGACAGGACCGCGGCCGAGGCCGCGCGGGGAGGTGAGTGATGGGGGCGATCGACAGATGGACGGAACGCTCGGCACGCATGCTCGCGCGGCGTTCCTCACGGCGCGGCTTTCTCGCAAGGGCGGGCGCGCTTCTCATCGGCGCCGGCGTCGCGCCGCTCCTGCCCGTCTCGCGCGCCGGGGCGGCGGCGAAGGATGACGGCGATCCCACGCGCTGCGACTACTGGCGCTACTGCGCCATTGACGGCTTTCTGTGCAGCTGCTGCGGCGGCAGCACGAGCACCTGCCCGCCGGGAACGGTCGCCTCGGCCATCACATGGGTCGGCACATGCCGCAACCCGAACGACGGCAAGGACTACATCATTTCCTACAATGATTGCTGCGGGCGGAGCGGCTGCGGCCGCTGCACATGCCAGCGCGACGAAGGCGACCGGCCGCTCTATCGCACCGACACGGCGAATGACATCAACTGGTGCGCGGGAAGCGGCGCCGATATCGTCTATAACTGCTCGACCGCCGTGCTCATGGGCGTGGCCACGGGAGAGTGACCTTGCGGCTCGCGGCGCTCGCGTTTCTTCTCTGCCTCGGCGCTTCGGCGGCACTTGCCTCCCCGCGCACAGATTACATGCTGCGCTGCATGGGCTGCCACCTGCCCGACGGCGCGGAGACGCCGGGCAAGGTGCCGCCGCTCAAGGATCACGTCGCGCGTTTCCTCTCCATCGACGGCGGGCGGGCCTATCTCGTGCAGGTGCCCGGGACGCGCCAATCCGTGCTCTCCGACAAGGCGGTCGCCGATCTCCTGAACTGGCTCGTCACCCATTTCGACGCGGCGCATATGCCCGAGAGTTTTGCGCCCTATAGCGAAGTGGAGGTGAGGGAACTGCGCTCGCATCACCTCAAAGACGCGGCCGGCGAGCGCGCGCGCCTCATCGAGCGGATGGAGTAGCGCCCCGGGCGCTTTGACCGGCGGCGCGGGCGCGGGTAAAACCCGCCTCTCCCTTTTCACCCCCCGCGTCAGGTTTTCCACAGGTCCGATGAAATCCATCCAGCAGCGCATTGCCGAGGAACTCGGCGTTCAGGAACGACAGGTCACGGCGGCGGTCGATCTTCTCGATGGTGGCGCGACGGTGCCCTTCATCGCCCGCTACCGCAAGGAGGTGACCGGCGCGCTCGACGACGCGCAGCTCCGCACGCTCGAGGAAAGGCTGCGCTATCTGCGCGAGCTGGAGGAACGGCGGAAGGCCATTCTCGAAAGCATCTCGTCGCAGGGGAAACTCACCGACGCGCTGCGCCAGTCGATCGAGGCCGCCGACAACAAGGCGCGGCTCGAGGACATCTACCTCCCCTTCAAGCCAAAACGGCGCACCAAGGGCCAGATCGCGCGCGAGGCGGGGCTCGAACCGCTGGCGGACGCGCTTCTCTCGACGCCGACGCTCGATCCCGCCGAAACGGCGGCGGCCTATGTCGATGCGGACAAGGGTGTCGCCGATGTCGCTGCGGCGCTCGATGGCGCGCGCGCCATTCTCGTCGAGCGCTTCGCGGAACATGCCGAACTCATCGGCTCGCTGCGCGAGGAAGTGTGGACGCGCGGCCGGCTCGTCTCGCGCGTGCGCGAGGGCAAGGAGGCGGAAGGGGTCAAATTCTCCGACTATTTCGACTTCAGCGAGCCGCTGACGAAACTTCCCTCCCATCGCATTCTCGCGCTCTATCGCGGCGAGAAGGAGGAAGTGCTCCAGCTTCAGATCGTGCCGGAAGAGCCCGTGGAGGGGCAGCCCAGCACCTTCGAGCGGCGCATCGCGCATCAGTTCGGCATTGCCGACATGGGCAGGCCAGCCGACCGCTGGCTCCTCGACACGGCGCGCTGGGCCTGGCGTACCAAGATCCAGATTCACATCGATGTCGACATGCGAACGAGGCTGCGCCAGTTCGCGGAGGACGAGGCGGTCAAGGTCTTCGCCGGAAATCTGCGCGACCTGCTGCTCGCCGCCCCCGCCGGCACACGGCCGACGCTCGGCCTCGACCCCGGCTACCGCACCGGCGTCAAGGTCGCGGTCGTCGATGCGACGGGCAAAGTCGTCGCCACATCGACCATCTTTCCGCATGAGCCGCAGCGGCGCTGGGACGAGGCGATCGCCATTCTCGCGGGCCTTGCGCGCACGCATAAGGTGGAACTCGTCGCCATCGGCAACGGCACGGCCTCGCGCGAGACGGACAAGCTCGCGGGCGAACTCATCAAGAAGCATCCCGAATTGCGGCTGACCAAGGTGATGGTCTCGGAGGCGGGCGCCTCGGTCTATTCCGCCTCCGCCTATGCCTCGAGCGAGCTTCCCGAACTCGACGTGTCGCTGCGCGGCGCGGTCTCGATCGCCCGGCGGCTTCAGGACCCGCTGGCCGAACTCGTCAAGATCGACCCGAAGTCGATCGGCGTCGGCCAGTATCAGCACGACATCAGCGAGCACAAGCTATCGCGATCGCTCGACGCGGTCGTTGAGGATTGCGTGAACGGCGTCGGCGTCGATGCAAACACGGCATCCGTGCCGCTGCTTGCCCGCGTGTCGGGGATCGGCGAGAGCCTGGCGCAGGCGATCGTCGCGCATCGCGACCGGACGGGCCCCTTCCGCACGCGCGCCGCGCTCAAGGAGGTGCCGCGCCTCGGCGCCAAGGCGTTCGAGCTTTGCGCGGGCTTTCTGCGCATTCCGAACGGCGACGATCCGCTCGACGCATCGAGCGTGCATCCGGAAGCTTATCCGGTCGTGCGCCGCATCATCGAAAAGACCGGTGACGAACTCAGGAACCTCATCGGCAACACGGCGACGCTGCGCGGGCTCAGGCCGCAGGATTTCACCGACGAGAATTTCGGCGTGCCGACGGTGAGCGACATTCTCAAGGAACTGGAGAAGCCGGGCCGCGATCCCCGCCCCGCCTTCAAGACAGCGGCGTTCAGGGAGGGTGTCGAGAAGCTCAGCGACCTCGAGCCCGGCATGGTGCTCGAGGGTGTCGTCACCAATGTCGCCGCCTTCGGCGCCTTCGTGGATATCGGCGTGCATCAGGACGGGCTCGTGCACATCTCGGCCATGTCGACGAACTTCGTGAAGGACCCGCGCGACGTGGCGAAGCCCGGCGACATCGTGCGCGTCAAGGTGACCGAGGTGGACGTGCCGCGAAAGCGCATCGGCCTTACCATGCGGCTCGACGATGCGGCGGAGCCGCGCCAGCCGCGCACAAGCGCAGGCGGACAGCGGGGCGGACGCCCAGCTCCGAAGCCGCAGCAGGAGCGCAAGGGCGAAAGCGCCATTGGCGGCGCCATGGCGGAGGCACTGCGCCGGGCGGGCCTCAGCCCCGATCGCGGCAAATAGGCTCAGAACCTGCGCGACGCTCTGCCCTCTAGCGGGGCGGGCGCGCGGGGACTAAGCTTGAGATTGAAGCAACAATGTCACGAGGCGCGTCATGACCGGGTGGACGGGTACCGGCGGAAACGGCAAGCACCGCGAGAAATCGGTGGTGCGGCTCGTCGTCATGAACTGGATTCTCGGCGCAATGGTCGGCGTCATCTGCGGCGCGGTCATGCTCGGCTTCGACATTGGCGGCGTGCGCGGCCTGCTCTTCGGCTCCGACCAGATGTGGGCGGGGCTCGTGCTCCTCTTCGGCGGCTTCATGACGACATTTGGCGGCGTGGTCTGCGCCACGGCGATCATGACCGTGCCTTATGAGGACAAGGGCCCGCGCGGCGGCAGGCTCGTTCCGGTCGAAAAACCGGCGCTTCGCCTCGCGCCCGTTCCCGTAAGGCGGCGGTGACGGGCGGTCCGTCAGGCGGGACAGTCATCAGGCGAAACAGGCTGACGCTCCAAATCTCCCGGCCGTAGCCGGGAGACGGGAGTTCAGGTCAGAAAACCTCAGGCCGAGGGCTCGGCGAAGATCTTCTTAAGTTCGGTCTTGAGGATCTTTCCGTTCGCGTTGCGCGGCAGCGTCTCCGGCCAGAAGACGACTTTCACCGGCACCTTGAAGGCGGCAAGGCGCGAGGCCACGAAGTGGCGAAGCTCCTCCTCCGTCGCCGTGGTACCCGGCTTCAGATGCACCACCGCGCCCGGCTCCTCGCCCAGCGTCTTGTGCGGGATCGGCACCAGCGCCGCATCCATGACCGCCGGATGCTCGTAAAGAACGTTCTCGACCTCGACGCAGTAGATGTTCTCGCCGCCGCGGATCAGCATGTCCTTGGCGCGGTCGATGATGTAGCAGAAGCCTTCCTCATCGAGGCGCGCGAGGTCGCCCGTCTTGACCCAGCCATCGACGAAGGTCTGCGCCGTCGCCTCGGGCTTGTTCCAGTAGCCCTTCACGACATTCGGCCCCTTGCCCCAAAGCTCGCCCACCTCGCCCGGAGGCAGCGTCTCGCCATTGGGACCGACGACCTTGAGCTCGCAGACCGGCACAGCCGGACCGCAGCTCGACGGGCGGTTCTCGTAATCCTCGCCCTGATGGTTGGTGAAGGTGGCCGAGGTTTCCGTCATGCCCCAGCCATTGCCCGGCTGCGACTTGGGGAAGACTTCCTTGATCTTGCGTACAAGCTCGGGCGCGGAAGGCGCGCCGCCATAGGAGATGCCCTCGAGCGAGGAGAGATCATATTTCGGCCGGTTCGGATGCTCGATGAGCTGCCAGGCGATGGTCGGAACGCCGCCCGCGCCCGTGATCCGCTCGCGCTCGATGAGCTGCATGGCAAGCTCGGGATCCCATTTGCGCATCATCACGAGCTTCGCCCCACCGAAGAGCGAGGGCGACATGATGGCGTGGCAGCCGGTCGCATGGAAGAACGGCACGGAAATGAGCGTCGCCTTCTGCGGCGCCGAGGGATCGGGCTGGGGCGGCATCTCTCCCCGGCGCAGATAGGTCCGCGCGGCCGAAATGCCCGACGCCATGATGTTCGAAACGATGTTGCGATGGGTGCCGAGCGCGCCCTTCGGCTTTCCGGTCGTGCCGGAGGTGTAGAAGATCGTGGCGTCGTCCTCGGGCTCCAGCGGCACATCGGGAAGTGGCCTGTCGGGAAGCTTGCCCCAGTCGTTCACCGCGCCAAGCACCGTTTCGAGCCTGACGATCATCGGGTCCGTCACTTCCTCGTTCTGGCGCGTGACATAGACGCGCTTGAGATCGGGGCAGTTCTTCAGATGCTCGCTGATGCGCTCCAGCCGTTCGGCATCGACGATGGCGACCTTGGCGCCGGAATCGGTGAGGCCATATTCAAGCTCGGGCCCCGTCCACCAGGCGTTGAGCGGCGTGACGATGGCGCCTGCGAGCGCCGCGCCATAGAAGACCGCCGGCCATTCGGGCAGGTTTCGCATGATGATGGCGACGCGGTCGCCCTTCTTCACGCCCTGCGCGATCAGCTCATGCGAGAAGGTCAGGGCGGCACGCGCGAAGGACTCGAATGTCGCGCGGTCGTCCTCATAGATGAGAAAATCCTTGGCCCCATGCGCACGGCCCGCGATGAATGCCTCGCGCAAGGTCGGCGGCGCGTTCTTCCAGACGCGCATCTTGACGCCGCGAATGACCTTTTCCTCCATCTCGAAAGGAATTCCCGGCGCGGTCAGAAAGGCATGGGCTTCGGCAATCGTCATTGCCGGCCACTTGGCTTTTGCGCCCTGAGCGGTTGCATTCTCGGTCATCGGCATCTCGCGGGTTCGTGTTCAGGAACTTGAAGAGGCGGAGAATGGGCCAGCGGCGCGCGCATCGCAAGTGCCGAGCACTGGCGCCGAACCCCACGCGCGCGACGCCAACGATGATGGCAAACCGACAGTAATCCGCCATTGCATGCAGACGCTGGCCACAGCCTGCCCCAACGGCTACCATCGCGCCAGAAACGGCCCGAGGAAAAAGGGCCGGTGTACAATAATCGGGAGGACAGCGGATGAGCCAAGCCGCGCCCAATACACCTAGAAAAGCAGTGTTCGACCCCTATTCGATTCCGATCGAGGAAATCGACGTCGCCAATCCGGAGCTGTTCCGCTCCAACGCGATGTGGCCGCATTTCGAGCGGCTGCGCCGCGAGGACCCGGTGCATTACTGCGCCGACAGCCAGTTCGGGCCTTACTGGTCGGTGACCAAGTACCACGACATCATGGCGGTCGATACGAACCATGCCGTCTTCTCCTCGGAAGCGGCGCTCGGCGGCATCACCATTCGCGACGGGCGCGAGGATTTCCGCCTGCCGATGTTCATCGCCATGGACCCGCCCAAACATGACGCGCAGCGCAAGGTGGTGAGCCCGATCGTCGCGCCGGAGAATCTCGCGCGACTCGAGGGCACGATCCGCGAGCGCGCCGGACGCATTCTCGACGAACTGCCGCGCAACGAGCCCTTCGACTGGGTGGACAGGGTTTCGATCGAGCTGACGACGCAGATGCTCGCCACGCTCTTCGACTTCCCCTTCGAGGACCGGCGCAAGCTCACGCGCTGGTCGGACGTGGCAACCGCCGATCTCAACTCCAACATCGTCGAATCGGAAGAGGCGCGCGAGAAGGAGCTGCTCGAATGCGGCGCCTATTTCACCGATCTGTGGAACCAGCGCGTCAATTCCGAGCCCAAGGGCGATCTCATCTCCATGCTCGCGCATGCGGATGCGACGCGGAACATGGAGCCGATGGAATATCTCGGCAACGTGATCCTGCTCATCGTCGGCGGCAACGACACGACGCGCAACTCGATCTCGGGTGGGCTTTACGCGCTCAACCAGTTCCCGGATCAGTACAAGAAGCTGCGCGACAATCCGGACCTCATTCCCAACATGGTGCCGGAAATCATCCGCTGGCAGACGCCGCTCGCGCATATGCGCCGCACGGCGCTCGCCGATGCGGAGCTTGGCGGCAAGACGATCAGGAAGGGCGACAAGGTCGTCATGTGGTACGTCTCGGGCAATCGCGACGATGAAGTGATCGAGCGCCCGAACGAACTCATCGTCGATCGTCCGCGTCCGCGCCAGCATCTCTCCTTCGGCTTCGGCATTCACCGCTGCGTCGGCAACCGGCTCGCGGAAATGCAGCTCCGGATCGTCTGGGAAGAGATCCTGAAGCGCTGGCCCACCACCCATATCGAAGTGGTGGAGGAACCGAGCCGCGTGCTCTCGAGCTTCGTGAAGGGCTATGAGCGCATGATGGTGAGAATCCCGGCCTGACGCCCGCCTGAGGGTTTTCCCATCGGGAACACCGACGCCTGACCTCCCTCGAAGCGGACCTTTCCACCCGCTTCGAGGGAGGCGGCATCGCGAAAGAGCGGAGAGCGATCCTTGAACAGCCCCGTGAACGGCGAAGCGATCATGCGGAGCCTCGATCTCGTCGCCGAAAAATGCGGCGATCCCGCGCCCTTCGTCTATGAGCGGCTTTTCCGGCAGAGCCCGGAGATGAAGCCGCTTTTCCTCAGCGATACCAGCAATCTCGCAAAGGGCGAGATGCTCTTCCGCGTCATCGAGTGCTTTCTCGATTATGCGGGTCCGCGCGCCTATGCCGCCAATCTCATTTCGAGCGAATTGCGCAATCACGACAATCTGGGCGTGCCGCCCGAGGTTTTCGCGACCTTCTTCAGAACGGTTATGGAGACCTTTCGCGAAATCGCGGGCGGAGACTGGACGGCCGAATTCGACGGGGCCTGGAGCGAGATGCTGCAAGGGCTCGACCGCATCGTTTCGGACCAGGCGGCGGCTATGAGCGCGGCCTGAGCCGCCTGCCATTGACGGGGGAGCCGTTCACCCGCATCTTCCCGGCATGACCGATCCCAAGCCGCTTTTTTCCTACAAGAAACACTGGGCCCACCGCTTTGGCGTGGCGCCTTTTCTGCCCATGTCCCGCGCGGAAATGGACGAACTCGGCTGGGATCAGTGCGACGTGATCCTTGTCACGGGCGATGCCTATGTCGATCACCCGAGCTTCGGCATGGCCATTATCGGCCGGCTGCTCGAGGCGCAGGGCTTCCGCGTCGGCATCATTGCCCAGCCCGACTGGCAGAGCGCCGAGCCCTTCAAGGCGCTGGGCCGTCCCGCGCTTTATTTCGGCGTCACGGGCGGCAACATGGATTCGATGGTCAACCGCTACACGGCCGACCGGCGCCTTCGCCATAATGACAACTACACGCCGGGCGGCGAAGGCGGCAAGCGGCCCGACCGCGCCGCGATCGTCTATGCGCATCGCTGCCGCGAAGCCTACAAGGACGTGCCGATCGTGCTTGGCGGCATCGAAAGCTCGCTCAGGCGCATCGCGCATTACGACTACTGGTCGGACAAGGTGCGCCGCTCGATCCTTGTCGATGCCAAGGCCGACATTCTGCTCTACGGCAATGCGGAGCGCTCGATCGTCGAGGTGACGCATCGGCTCGCGAAAGGTGCAAAGCCCGCCGAACTCGACGATGTGCGCGGCGTCGCGCTGATGAAGCCCGCCGTGCCCGAAGGCTGGACGGAGGCGCATGCCGACGATCTCACTTCGGGCGATGAGGGCGGGCGCATCCGCAGCGAGAACACCGTCGTCAGGCTTCCCTCCTTCGAGCAGGTGGAATCCGACCCCGAAGCCTATGCGCGCGCCTCGCGCGTGCTTCACCGCGAGAGCAATCCCGGCAATGCGCGCACGCTGGTGCAGCGGCACGGGCGCCAGGAACTCTGGGTGACGCGGCCGCCCATTCCGCTGACGACGCCGGAGATGGATGCGGTCTACGAGCTTCCCTATGCCCGCGCGCCGCACCCCGCCTATGGCGATGCGAAAATTCCTGCCTGGGAGATGATCCGCTTCTCGGTCACGATCATGCGCGGCTGCTTCGGCGGCTGCTCCTTCTGTTCGATCACGGAGCATGAGGGACGCATCATCCAGAGCCGGTCCGAAGGCTCGATCCTCAAGGAGATCGAGGAGGTGCGCGACAAGGTGGAAGGCTTCACCGGCGTCATCTCCGACATTGGCGGGCCGACGGCCAACATGTATCGCATGGCCTGCAAGGACAAGGAGACGGAGGCGCTGTGCCGCCGCCCCTCCTGCGTCTATCCCGATGTCTGCAAGAACCTCAACACGAGCCATGAGGCGCTCATCAATCTCTACCGCAAGGCGCGCGAGATTCCGGGCGTCAAGCGCGTGATGGTCGCCTCGGGCGTGCGCTACGACCTTGCGGTCAGGAGCCCGGCCTATGTGAAGGAGCTGGTGACGCATCATGTCGGCGGCTATCTCAAGATCGCGCCGGAGCACACCGAGGACGGCCCGCTCTCCAAGATGATGAAGCCGGGCATCGGCGCCTATGACCGCTTCAAGAAGATGTTCGACGAGGCGGCGAAAAAGGCGGGCAAGGAATATTTCCTCATCCCCTACTTCATCGCCGCCCATCCGGGCACGACGGACGAGGACATGATGAACCTCGCCCTCTGGCTCAAGCGCAACAAGTACCGCGCCGACCAGGTGCAGACCTTCCTGCCCTCGCCCATGGCGCTCGCAACAGCCATGTATCATTCGGGCAAGAACCCGCTCCGCCCCGTGCGCCGGGGCGCGTCGGAAGCCGTCGAGACAGTCAAGGGGCTGAAGCAGCGCCGCCTGCACAAGGCGTTCCTGCGCTATCACGACCCGGAGAACTGGCCCACCTTGCGCGAGGCGCTGAAGCGCATGGGCCGCGCCGACCTCATCGGGCCGGGCAAGCATCAGCTCGTCCCCGCCTGGCAGCCCGCGGGCACGGGCAGGAGCGGCGGCGAGGGAAAGCGCTTCGGCCAGAAGCACAAGACGCAGAAATTCACGACCAAGGGCGTGCGGCTGGTCTGAGGCCTGTCCGGCCTCCCGCATTGCCTAGCCTCAGCGGGCTATTTCCTCGCCGGGCGCGGTGCCGGACCCTAGCCCGGTTGCAAATTCGGACGGAGCGCCCCCTTGATCCGCATCAAGCCCTGCTACATTGACGGCCGGTGGATCGACGCCGGCGGGCGAGATATTCGCGAGCTCGTCAATCCCGCAACCGAGGAAATCTACGGACAGGTCGCTCTCGGTACGGATGAAGATGTCGAGCGGGCGGTCGCCGCCGCGCGACGCGCCTTTCCGTCCTTTGCCGCGACGCGCAGGGAAGAGCGCCTCTCGCTCCTCGAAAGCATCCTTGCCGCCTATCGGCGACACTATGACGAATTCGTCGCCGCGATCACGCTCGAAATGGGCGCGCCCGTCACCCTGTCGCGCGAGGCGCAGGCCGCGGCAGGTCCGGACCAGCTCGAAGCGACCATCGCCGCGCTCGCCGCGATGGAACCTGTCCGGCGCATCGGCAATGCGGCGATCCATCGCGACCCCATCGGTGTCTGCGGGCTCATCACGCCCTGGAACTGGCCGATCAGCCAGATCGTGTGCAAGGTCGCGCCCGCGCTTGCCGCAGGCTGCACCATGGTGCTGAAGCCGAGCGAGATGACGCCCTGTTCGGCGGAGCTTTTCGCGCGGGTGCTCGAAGAGGCGGGCGTGCCGCAGGGCGTCTTCAACCTCGTGCATGGCGATGGCCGCACGGTCGGCAGCGCGCTCGCCGCCCATCCCGATATCGACATGCTTTCCTTCACAGGCTCGACGGCGGCGGGCATCGAGGTTGCGATCAGGGCCGCGCCGACGGTGAAGCGCGTCTGCCAGGAGCTCGGCGGCAAGTCCGCAAACATCCTTCTTCCGGACGCGGATTTCGAACACGCCGTGCCGCAGGCCGTCGCCATGTGCATGGACAATACGGGCCAGTCCTGCAACGCGCCGACGCGCCTCCTCGTGCCGCAGGCGCGCCATGACGAGGTTCTCTCCATGGCCGAAGCCGCGGCGAGAAAACTCATCGTCGGCGACCCTCAGGACCCCGCCACCGAAATCGGGCCGCTTGCCTCCAGTATCCAGTTCGATCGAGTGAGGGGTCATATCGGCGCGGGTAGCCGCGAGGGCGCGGTCCTTGTCACGGGCGGCGACATGGCAGGTCAGCAGCGCGGATACTTCGTGGCGCCGGCCATATTCGGCGCCGTCCGCCCTTCCATGTCGATCGCGCAGGAAGAAATCTTCGGGCCTGTTCTCGCCGTCATGCCCTATTGCGACGAGGAAGAAGCAGTCGCCATCGCCAATGGCACGCGCTACGGGCTTTCGGCTTATGTCTCCTCGGCCGATACGGAACGCGCACTCCGCGTCGCAGCGCGGCTCCGCGCGGGCAATGTGCATATCAACGGCGCGGCGCTCGAGGCGTCGGCGCCATTCGGCGGCTACCGGCAATCGGGCAATGGCCGCGAGCAGGGAATTTTCGGCATCGAGGAGTTCACCGAGGTCAAGGCCGTGATCATGGTCTGAGGGCTCGCTGCCCTATTTGGGACATGGGCAGGGCGTCCGCCTCCGGCCTATTCTCCATGCTGATGCAAATTCCGGGGGAATGCAGAATGGCCGCCGATCTCGACCTTGTCTATTCGTCCGCGGCGGCGCAATTGCGCCTCTTCAGAGAACGCAAGCTCTCTCCCGTTGAAATGCTCGATGCGCAGATCGCGCGCGCCAACGAGGTCGAGCCGAAGGTCAACGCCATCGCCTGGCAATTCTTCGACGAGGCGCGCGAGGCGGCGAAGCGCGCGGAAGATCGCTACATGCAGCGCGAGGCGCGGCCGCTCGAAGGGATCGCGCTCGCGGTCAAGGACGACACGGATGTCGAAGGCAAGGTGACCGCATCGGGCTCCGTCCTTTTCAAGGATTACGTGGCGCCCGTCTCGCACCCTATGGTGCAGCGCTATGTCGATGCGGGCGCGATCGTCCATATGAAGACGACCGTGCCTGAATTCTGCATGGCGGGCGTCACGAAGTCGGCGCTCTGGGGCGTCACGCGCAATCCGTGGAACCTCGACTATACGCCGGCCGGTTCCTCGGGCGGATCGGGCGCGGCGCTCGCGGCGGGCATGTGCACGCTTGCGACGGGCAGCGACTCTGCCGGTTCCATCCGGCTGCCTGCGAGCGTCAATGGCGTCTATGGCTTCAAGGCACCTTACGGCCGCTTTCCGACAGTGGTGCCATGGGCGCTGGCGCCGCAATCGGTCTATGGGCCGATGGCGCGCAGCGTCGGCGACCTTGCCATGATGTACGACCTCGGCAACGGGCCTGCGCCTTACGACCACACCGCCCTTGCGAAACGCAGCCTGCCGACGCGCCTTCCCGATCCCGCGGGGATGCGCATCGCCTATAGCCCTGATCTCGGCTATGCGCAGGTCGATCCGGAAGTTCGCCGCAACACGGAAGCCGCGCTCCGCCACTTCGAGGCTCTGGGCGTTGCTGTCGAAGAGGTCAGGATCGGCTGGACGGCGGACATGGTTTACGACGCTTTCGTCGGAACGGCGCTCACGAGCTACTGGCGCAACTTCATCGATAATGTCGTCGATCTCGTGACGCAGTCGGACGATGTGTCCGATCATTTCAGGCACATGCACGCCATAGCCACCGCACTGCCGAAGGGCACGGTGGAGCGCGCGGCGGATCTCGTCGCCGGGATGAACCGGGAGATCGACGCCATCTACAGCGCCGGCTTCGATGCGATCGTCTGTCCGACGACCGCCGTTCCTTCCGTTCCGGCGGAGCACGAAGCCTTTGTCGACGAACTCGTCATCAATGGCGTGAAGGTGGACGGGTTGACGGGCTGGTGGCTCACGCATCCCTTCAATCTGCTCTATCTGCACCCCATCATCGTGGCGCAGACGGGGCGCGCATCGAACAATGTTCCGACCTCGATCCAGATCATCGCCAACCGCTATGACGATGTGACGGCATTCGCGCTCGCCGCCGCCTATGAGCGCGTGGCGCCTCCGCTTTTCAGCGGGAATGCCTTTCCTGACTTTCGCGGACGAAACTGAACCTCAGGGCTCGATCCGGTCGGCGACGATCGCCGGCCGGGCGGCGAAGAGCGCCGAGACAGCAAGCATCATGGCGACCGCGCCGAACGCCACGGCGAAGGAGCCGCCATCAATCGCCGCGCCGAGTAACGCCGGACCCAATCCCGCTCCCGCCGATGCGACGAGCATGCCCCAGATCGCAAGGCGGCCCGACCTGTCGAGACAGGCCTGCACCGCCTGAAAATAGGGGACGGCGATCGCCCAGGCGATATTCTGCAGCACGAGACCGACGATCAGAAGGAGGCTCGAGGCGCTCGACAGCGCGAGCACGAGCGTCGGCAGGACATAGGCGGCGAGCGAAGCGAGCAGCGGCCGCCAGCGCCCATAGCGGCTCCCGAAGACGAGAACGAGAACAGTGCCGGGAATGCCGCAGAGCGAGGAAAGCGCGAGGACACGCGCCGCCGATGCGGACGAAAGACCACTCAGTTCGGCATAGCGCAGCATGTAGCTCCACAGTCCAACGACCGCGAGCTCGAAAAGCGCGAAGGCGAGCACGGCAAGGACCATGAGCGGGAGCGATGTGCGGCCGCCCGCGGCACCGCCCCCGTCCGCCATCTCGGCAAGCGGTGCGAAGCCGCCATTCAGATTGAACAAGGGAGACAGAAGAATGGCGGCAAGACCGAGCGCCAGCAGCGCCACATAGATGCTGGCATCGCCGAACCATGGCTCGATCACCGGAATAAGTGCGAAGAGCACGGCCGTCAGCACGAATTGAAGCATGACCGAGATGCCGAATCCGCGCTCTGCATGTTCGTGACGGCCGAACCAGTTGGTCATGGCGCCAGCGAGAAGGCCGAGGCCGAAGCCAGCGAGGATGCGCAATGCGCCAAGCTCGGCGGCGGATGCGGCGAAGATCGAGGCGATGTCGCCTGTCGCCGCGACGGCGATGCCGACCCGTGCGATACGAACGAGCGGCCAGCGGGAAACGAGGACGATCGAAACGCCAAGGCCGACGGTCGCCGCGAGAATATTGGCCGTCGCGATGAGACCCGCCACCTGTTCCGTGAGCTTCAGATGCACGAGCCATGTGTTGACGAGCGCGGGCAGCATGGAGGCAAAGAGCATGCCGTAGCTGCCTGCGAGCGCGACGAGGAAGAGCACCGCCGGGCGGCGATGATCGATGGACGCCCACCAGGCTTGCGCCGATCCCTCGCTTGCTTCCACCGTTCAACTCCCTATCCGCCGCCACCGAGGCGAGCTTACACGTGATGACAAGAAAATGGGGCGGGATCCTGAAATCCCGCCCCAAGTAGGAGGATCAACATGCATGCGCATGCGACGGGAGGAAGGATCAGCGCGTACCCCGCTTGCGCAGATAGCCGATGGTGAACATGTCATCCGTCGCGCCGCCCGTTGCCTCGGCATGGAAATCTGGGCGGCGGTCGTCATTGTAGGCGAGGTCGAGAATGTAGCGGCCGACCTGGAAATCGTAGAAGGTCTGGCCGAAGCTGAAACAAGTGGGGACGTCATAGGCGTTTACGGTCGTCTCCTCCTGATAGCGCCAGAGCGCGCCCTGGCTGTCATAGATATCGGTCGCGACGACACGCCAGCTATCCTCGTCAATGTAGAACACGCGGCGGGGCAGGAGGTGCCTGATGCCGGGCTTCAGATTTGCCTCGACCACCCAGACCCTGTGAAGCTCGTAACGGACGAGATCGCGGTTGGGAAAGTTCTTCTTCGTCAGATCACGAACGCGATGAGCGGAGCTTGCGAAGGCATAGTTGTTGTACGGAATGAAGACTTCCTGCTTGCCGAGAAGTTTCCAGTCGTAGCGATCGAGCCGGCCGTTGAACATGTAGAGCTGATCGTTCGTCGCAAGCCCCTCATAGCCCGAGGAGGGATTGTCATAGGCGAGCGTCGGCGCGCGGCGGACACGGCGAAGACCGGGCGTGTAGATCCAGGCGTTGCGCTCGCCGTTCAGCGTCTCGTGCACGAGGTATTCCTCGCCCGCAAGCCGCGCCGGCTCGGTATAGATCGTGAAGTATTTGAGCTGCACGTTGTTGAGCGCGTCGAAGGTCGTGTTCGCGGGGTTGTAGTAGGTCGAGAGGCGAACCTCCTCCCATTTCTGCGGCACGAAATTGCCGCTCTCATCGACCACGGCCGATGTGCCGGCCACGTTGCGCCCCACTCCCTCGAAGGCAAGGCGGTGGTTCCACATCGCCTCGGCGCCCGATTGCGGCAGCGGGAAGGGAAGCCCGCCCGGCACAGCGTTCACGAGATCGGAGCTTGCGGGATCGAGCTTCGCGACGCCCACATTCTGCTTCGTCTTCTCGTAATTGCTGGCCGGAAGGGCGCAACTGCGACGCGTCGGATAGACGTCCATCCTGTATTCCGGATAGCGCGCGAAGAGCATGCGCTGCCCGGCGGTCAGCTGGTCCTTGTATTGATCGACGTTGCTCTTTTCGATCGAGAAGAGCTTCGCGTCCCCGGCATAGGGATCGACATAGTCCCCGCCCGGCTTGTAGCCCGCCGGCGGCGTGGTGATGCCGCCATCCCAGGCCGGAATGGTGCCGGCAGCATTGCCGGCGCGCTCCGCGCCGACGGGCGTGAGCTTGCCGCCGAGATCCGACGCATCGCTTGCCAAGGCGCTACCGGCGACCGCACAGGCGAGCAGAGTCGCGGCGGCGAAATACCTTTTCGACATTTTTTGACCCTTTCAGATTTCTGGATCGTGCCGCGTTCAGAACGAATAGGAGACGCTGACGGAGGCGAAGTCGCGATCGCTCGCGAAGTTCATCATCCCGCCGCCAAAATTATTGGTGTAGGCCACACCGATGCTCCAGACGGACTGATAGTCCGCCGTCAGGCGCAGCGTGATGGACTTGCGCCCGTCGATATGCGTATCAGTGAGCGCGTAGTCGAGCGCGGTGCCGCGCACATCGTGCTTGAAGCTCACGCCGGGATAGAGAACCCATGGCGTGCCCCAGATGCCCTGATAGCTGCCCGTCACATCGAGCACGTATCCGGCCGCGTTGACATCGCCGAATGTGTAGGCAGGCTTCCGGTCGAAATGCGTCCATGCGGCCTCGGCCATCACGGTCAGATCGTCCATGCCGAGCCCGCGGATCAGCGGTCCGAAAACGGGGTCCGTCGGCGGCGAGATATAGATCGCGTTGAGGATCGTCTGTGTACGGTTCGCGCGGGCAAAGCCCTCATCCCTCGCACTGCCGAAGAAGGTGACGGGGTCCGCCTCCATCGCCTTGATCGCGGCGGGCGTGAAGGGGTCGGCGAGCGGCACGGCATAGCCCGGCTGATGCGCGACCTCGGCGCCGAAAGAGACGCCCTGCCACACATAGCTCGCCGTCACCCCATAGAGGTTCTGGTCCTCGGCATAATTGAGGAAATAGGACATGGGATAGCAATCAACAGGCGTGCCAAAGCACTGCGCGTTGACGCCGAGCGCCGGCACCTTCTGGTGGTAGCGCATGTAGTAGAGGCCGAATTCCGTTTGCAGCGCGTCGGCGAAATAACGACCCGAAACGCCCCACTGGCCGGAATGGCGCGGCTCGCCGCCACCGACATCGGGGATGGCGGTGCCGAGAAGGAACTGCGTATCGGCCGGAACGCCGGACGCACCCGGATCGCCGATGCCGCCAAGAGCGGGCCCGTAGAAAATGCCCTGATGGCCGGGGCCGATAATGTCTTCCTGAGAGAAGAAAGTGCCGACCGGATCAAGCTCGGTCGGATTCCACCGCACCTGATAATAGGCAGAGATATCGAGCCCATCGAAGGGCGAGAACTGCACGAGGCCCATGGGCGCCGGGAGGAACGCCTCCTTGATCTCGGCGCCAGCGCCGCGCAGCTTCGAGGTATCGTAGGAATTGGTTTCCGCGATACCGCCGCCGAAGAAGAGGCTTTCGCCCCAGTTCAGCACCTGGTTGCCGAGGCGCACATTCATCGACATGTCACCGACGGGAACCTCGCCATAGACATAGGCGTCGAGGAGCCGGATGCGGCGGCCTTCACGATGAACCGCCGTGTCGCTGAGGTCGGTCCGTCTCGTCGAATCTCTATCGGCGAGGATCGCGTCGACGAAGTAGCTGCTGCGAAGGAAGACGCCATAGTCGCCCGACTTCACCTCGATCTCGGTGAGGCCGCCGAGTGGCGCACTGACAATGTCCCAACGGTCGAAATTGAGATCGCCATCATCGTAATTGTCCGTGAGCCCGTCCGAGGCGCAGCCCTGCGGATTGGCGGAACTGATGAAGGCGCAGTTTCGTTCCGAGGTCCGCACCATCGCGCTCGCGGAGAGCGTCGTGTCGATGGCGATATCGAATGCACCCGACTTGAACTTCATGGCCATGGCCGTTTCCGGCGTGGCCGTCGCGAAGACGAGGCCCGCTCCGACGAATATCGCCAGAAGCCCCGCCTTCCGATTTCCGTACTCCCCCTGCATAAGCCCCCCTGGTTCATGCGGGCCTGCCTCCCGAGCGGCCCTTCACAACATCCCGGCATGGAAGCCGAGGCTGCCAGACTAAAGCCATCAGGCCAGAACAAAATGGCCTAGATGGGATATTGGTCAGGCGACGCGCACACCCTCGCGAACGAGTTCGTCCGCCGTGTCGAGAATAGCGGCGCGCAGCACCTCCGCGATGAAGTCGATCTCGCCTTCGTTGAGCGTCAGCGGCGGCGAGAGCACGTTGAGATGCGCGAGCGGACGCACCAGAAGCCCTCTCTTCTGACAGTGGCGCCAGATGCGCTTTCCGATGCGCGTCTCGTCGGTAAAAAGCTCCTTGCGCGCCTTGTCGGCCACATATTCGACGCACATCATCAGCCTGCGGCCACGGACATCGCCGACGAGCGGCAGATCCCCGAGACCGGCGAGAGCGGCTTCAAAACGCGGACCGATCGCGCGCACGTGATCGCAGAGCTTCTCGCGCTCGATGATCTCGAGGCTCTTGAGCGCCGCCCTGCAGGCGACCGCGTGGCCGGAATAGGTGAAGCCGGTGTTGAAGTAGGAGCGCGCGCCGCGCAGCACTTCGTAGATCTCATCCGAGATGATGGCCGCGCCGAGCGGAATATAGCCCGAGGTCAGCCCCTTCGCGGATGTGATGATGTCCGGCACGATGCCGAATTCTGCCTCCGACGCGAAGATGTGGCCAAGGCGGCCGAAGGCGGTCACGACTTCGTCGGAGATATAGAGGATGCCGTATTTCCGGCATGTCTCGCGCATGCGCTTCAGATAGCCCTCAGGCGGAACGATGACGCCGCCCGAACCCTGGATCGGCTCGGCGATGAAAGCGGCGATGTTCTCGGCGCCGAGTTCCGAGATCTTCGCTTCGAACTCCTCGATGAGGCTGTCGGCGAACTCGGCCTCCGTCATGCCATCGGGGCGGCGATAAAGCCCCGGCGCGCGAAGATGATGGATGAAGCCGGCCTCCCTGAGCCAGCCATCGCAATAGCTCCGGTCGCTCAGCGATGCCGTCAGATAGGTGCTGCCATGATAGGCGCGGTCGCGGGAGATGATGT
>NZ_JBATUH010000025.1:0-54873 GCF_049671045.1 Parvibaculum sp.
CGCGAAAACCATCTCGTCACCGTCTGCGAAGAGGCGGGCTGCCCAAATATCGGCGAGTGCTGGTCGAAGAAGCACGCCACCATGATGATCATGGGCGATACATGCACGCGCGCCTGCGCCTTCTGCAATGTGAAGACGGGACTTCCCGGCGCGCTCGATCCGCATGAGCCCGAAAATGTCGCCAATGCCGTCGAGAAGCTCGGCCTTCAGCATGTCGTCATTACATCGGTCGATCGCGACGATCTCGAGGATGGCGGCGCCCAGCATTTCGTCGATGTGATAGGCGCGATCCGGCGCCGCTCGCCCGCAACAACGATCGAAATCCTGACGCCGGATTTCCTGCGCAAGGAAGGCGCGCTCGAAAAGGTCGTGGCGGCGAAGCCAGATGTCTTCAACCACAATCTGGAAACCGTGCCGCGGCTCTATCTCAACATTCGTCCGGGTGCGCGCTATTTCCATTCCATGCGCCTTCTCCAGCGCGTGAAGGAGATCGACCCCACGATCTTCACCAAGTCGGGCCTGATGGTCGGACTTGGCGAGACGCGCGAGGAAGTGCTGCAGGTCATGGACGATATGCGCTCGGCCAATGTCGACTTCCTGACGATCGGGCAATATCTGCAACCGACACGGAAGCACGCCGCCGTCGAGCGCTTCGTCACGCCGGATGAATTCAAGTCATATGAGGGGATCGCGCGCGCGAAGGGCTTCCTGCTCGTCTCCGCGAGCCCGCTGACGCGCTCGTCCTATCACGCCGATGCGGACTTCGCGCGGCTGCGCGCCGCCCGCAATGCGCTTCACGCCCAGGGTCAAGGATAGACATGCCCGCCACTCACCAGACGCAGGATGTTCCCTACGCCGCGGATGAGATGTTCGCGCTTGTTGCGGGCGTCGAGCTTTATCCCGAATTCCTGCCCTGGTGCGCCGGGGCGCGCATCCGCCGCCGCGAGGCGGACGGCCAGAACGAGGTTCTGATCGCCGACCTCATCGTCTCCTACAAGGTCTTCCGCGAACAGTTCACGAGCCGTGTGGTTCTCGACCGGGCGACCCGTACGGTCGATGTCCATTATGTGCAGGGGCCGTTTCGTCACCTGGCGAACAAATGGCATTTTGAGCCCTTGCCGGAAGGCGGCACGCGCATCCACTTCTTCATCGATTTCGAGTTCCGAAGCGCGACGCTGCAAAAACTGATGAACGGTGTCTTCAGCAAGGCCTTTGCGCGGATGATGCAGGCCTTCATCGACCGGGCGGACGCAGTTTACGGCAAGCCCGCGCCTGCGCTGGCGGCGGTTGCGCCGCTGCCGGAAGCGGAAGACCGCACGCAAGCAGGCTGAACGGTCAGATCATCCGCCGCAGGAGATCGAGCGCGACCTCGACGCTCTTGAGGCGGATTTCCTCCCGCCCGATATCGCCGAAGCGCTGCACCTCGTGAATGATGTTGCGGCCGCGCCGCGCCGCGCCGAAATGCACGAGCCCGACGGGCTTCATCGCCGTTCCGCCGCCGGGGCCGGCAACGCCGGTGACCGAAACGGAAATCTGCGCGCGGGAATTGTTGAGCGCGCCTTCGGCCATGGAGCGTGCCACCTGCTCGCTCACCGCGCCGAAATCGGCGATGAGATCGCCGGGCACGCCCAGCGCGTCGCGCTTGGCCTCGTTGGAATAGACGACGAAGCCGCGCTCCACCACATCTGACGAGCCCGGAATTTCGGTGAGCAGCGCGGCGATGAGGCCGCCCGTGCAGGATTCCGCCGTCGCGATCTTGAGCTTCGCGTCCCGGCAATCGGCGAGGAGGAGTTCAGCGCGTTGCAGAAGCGGACGGGGAAAGAGCGACATCACAGAACCTCGGTGAAGTTGCGGCAGATGAGGATGACGAGGATCGCATAGAGCGCGGCGACCATATCATCGGCCATGATGCCAAGCCCGCCCTTGAGCCTGCGATCGGCAAGGCCCACGGGCCACGGCTTGATGACATCGAAGCAGCGGAAGAGAAGAAACCCGGCAAGCCATGCAACTGGCGTGAGAGGCAGGATCGCCAGCACCAGCCACAGCGCCGCTACCTCGTCGATGACGACTTCGGAAGGATCGTCCTTCGCCGCCGCGGCCGCATAGCTGGCGGCGGCCCAAAGACCGAGCGCGAAGGCGAGGGCGGCACCTGCGACAAGCGCCCATGGCCCGCCGAGCCAGGCGAGGGCGAGGCCGGGCGGCAGCGCCGCAAGCGAGCCCCATGTGCCAGGCGCCCTGGGCAGAAGCCCCGAGCCGAACCAGGTTGCGGCAAGGGCAGCCGGATCGCTGAGGCGGAGGGAACCGGGGAGGGGAGTAAGGAAACCCATCGGCCGCGCTCCCGTCAGCCGAAGCTCAGTGTCGCGAGAGCCTGCGCCGCAAGCCCCTCGCCGCGCCCCGTGAAGCCGAGCCCTTCGGTCGTCGTGGCTTTGACGCTCACGCGGGACAGGTCGATCTCGAGAATGCCGGCGATGCGCGCGCGCATGGCATCGGCATGGGGACCGATCTTCGGCTGCTCGCAGATGAGCGTCACATCGACATGGACGATCCGGGCGCCGGCCTCATCGGCGAGGCGCGCGGCATGCGCGAGAAAGCGGTCGGAGGATGCGCCCTTCCATTGCGGATCGCTCGGCGGAAAGTGCCGTCCGATGTCGCCATTGCCAAGCGCGCCGAGAATGGCGTCGGTGAGCGCATGAAGACCGGCATCGGCGTCCGAATGTCCGACCAGCCCATGCGTATGCGGAACGCGGACGCCGCAGAGCATGACATGATCGCCGGGGCCGAAGCGGTGAACGTCGAAGCCCGAGCCTGTCCTGCTTTCGCGGCCTGCCGCGAGAAGGCGCCCGGCGCGCGCGAGATCCTCCGCGCTCGTGATCTTCATGTTGGTTTCGTCCCCCTCGATCGTCGCGACCGCCATGCCCGCCGCCGCCGCCACGGCGACATCGTCGGTCAGCTCGCCGCCCGCCGCCTTGCGGTGCGCATCGAGTATCGCATCGAAATGAAAGGATTGCGGCGTCTGCGCGCGCCAGAGACCGTCGCGGGGAACGGTCTCGCCCGCCATGCCATCGGATACGCGGCGGATCGTATCCGTCACCGGCACGGCGACGAGCGCGCCCTTGTGGCGATCGAGCGCCTGGATGCTCCGCGAGATGATGTCCGGCTTCACCAGCGGCCGGGCGCCGTCATGGATGAGAACCCGGCCGGGCTTGTGAGCGGCGAGCGCCTCGAGCCCGCGCAGGACCGAGGCCTGCCGCGTCGGCCCGCCTTCGCAAGCGGGTGCGAGCCGGGGAAGGCCGGCCGAGGCGGCCTCATAGGCTTCCCGGTCATCGGGATGGATCACCGCCATGACGAGGTCGATTTCGGGATGAAGGCAGAAGGCCCGCAGCGTCCGCCGCAGCACGGGCTCGCCGGCAAGCTGACGATATTGTTTGGGAGCGCCCGGCCCGGCGCGCGTGCCCCGGCCAGCCGCAACGATGAGTGCCACGACGGTCATGGCTTGGTTTTGCATGAGCAGGCTCGTTACGGAAAGCGGAATCAAGCGTCTTGCAGCTTATAAAGCATGCGACTAAACTGACCAATGATTAAGCATTTCCGGAAAGTGCCTAAATTTTGTCCATAGATATCGGCCCTCATCGCCTCAGGACCAACGTGCTCCTCGCGCCCATGGCGGGCATCACCGATCTGCCGTTTCGCCGCATTGCCCATGAGCTGGGCGCGGGGCTCGTGGTTTCGGAGATGGTCGCAAGCGACGAACTGGTGAGGGCGCGTCCCGATGTCGTGCGCCGCGCAGCCGGCGCGGGCGAGGTCGAGCCGCTGACGATCCAGCTTGCCGGGCGCGAGGCGCGCTGGATGGGCGAGGGCGCGCGCATTGCCGAGGCCGCCGGCGCGGACATCATCGACATCAATATGGGCTGCCCGGCGAAGACCGTGACCTCCGGCCTTTCCGGCTCCGCCCTCATGCGCAATCTCGATCACGCGCTGAGCCTGATCGAGGCGACGATCGCCGCCGTTTCCGTGCCCGTCACGCTCAAGATGCGCACGGGCTGGGACGAGGGGACCCGCAATGCGCCCGAGCTTGCACGCCGCGCCGAGGAGGCCGGCGTAAGCATGGTGACGGTTCACGGGCGCACGCGCTGCCAGTTCTACAAGGGCCGCGCCGACTGGGGTTTCATCGCCCGGGTGAAGGAGGCGGTGTCCATTCCCGTCATCGGCAATGGCGATGTGACGAGCCTTGAAGATGCGCGCGCCATTCTCGATGCCTCGGGAGCCGATGGCGTGATGGTCGGGCGCGGCGCGCAAGGCCGCCCCTGGTTTCTCGCGCAGGTCGCCCATTTCCTCCAGACCGGCGAGCGCGTTCCCGATCCGTCATGGGACGAACAGAAGCGCATCGTCATCAGCCATTATCGCGGCATGATCGAGCATTACGGCGTCGCGCTCGGCGTGCGCGTCGCCCGCAAGCATCTCGTCTGGTATCTGGAGCACGCCGCCCGTTTCTTGCCCGAAGAAGCGATCGCGGCGAAGAACGCGCTCGTCCGCCTCAGCGATCCGGAGGAGGTGCTGGCCGTCATTGCCCGCTTCTACGAGACGGCCGCCGCAAGGTCCGATGCGGCAGCCAGAGAGGCCGCATGATGGCAAGCGCCGCAGGCTCCGCGCAGGTCGCAAGAAAGCCGGAGGCGGCAGCCATTCTCGACGCGCTTCCACATCCCGTCATCATGATCGATCGGGATTTGCAGATCGGCTATGTGAACGACAGCGCGGAGCAGTTCTTCGCCGCGAGCGCCGCCGTTCTGCTGCGCCACCGACTCAGCGATTTCGTCGCCTTCGGAAGCCCGGTTCTCTCGCTCATCCAGCAGGTGCTGGAGGATGGCGCATCGGTCAACGAATATGGCATCGAGGTGGGCACGCCGCGCGGCGGCGACCGCGCCGTCGATATTCAGGTCACGCCCGTCGGCGAATATCCTGACCATGTGCTGCTGATCCTTCAGCTCCGCACCATGGCGCACAAGATGGATCGGCAGCTCACCCATCGAAGCGCCGCCCGCTCCGTGACCGGCATGGCGGCGATCCTCGCGCATGAGATCAAGAACCCGCTTTCCGGCATTCGCGGCGCGGCGCAGCTTCTCGAACTTTCAGCCCCCGCCGAGGACCGGACGCTGACGCGCCTCATCTGCGACGAGACGGACCGCATCTGCAAGCTGGTCGATCGCATGGAGGTCTTTTCCGACGAGCGCCCCGTTCCGCGCGAGCCGGTGAACATCCATCTCGTGCTCGGCCACGTGAAGCAGCTCGCGCAGACGGGCTTTGCCCGGGGCATCAGGATCGTCGAGGAATACGACCCCTCGCTTCCGCCCGTTCTGGGCGACAAGGACCAGCTCATCCAGGTCTTCCTCAATCTTGTGAAGAACGCCGCCGAAGCCACGACAACAGAAGGCGAAATTCTCTTGACGACAGCCTACAGGCCGGGCGTCCGCCTCTCCATGCCCGGCAGCCGCGACAGGGTGAGCCTGCCGCTCGAAATCTGCGTCATCGACGACGGGCCGGGCGTGCCCGAGGACCTGCTTCCGCATCTCTTCGATCCGTTCGTGACGACGAAATCCAGCGGCACGGGCCTCGGCCTTGCGCTGGTGGCCAAGATCGTCGGCGACCATGGCGGCATCGTGGAATGCGAGAGCCAGCCGCGCCGGACGGTGCTGCGCGTCCTGTTGCCGATGCATACCGGCGAGCCCGAGTAAGAGGAGCCAATGCCAAGCGGAACGATACTTCTGGCCGATGACGATGCCGCCATCCGCACCGTGCTCAATCAGGCGCTGGGGCGGGCCGGCTACGATGTGCGGGCGACGAGCAACGCCGCGACGCTCTGGCGCTGGGTGAGCCAGGGCGATGGCGACCTCATCATCACCGATGTGGTCATGCCGGATGAAAACGCCTTCGATCTCATTCCCCGCATCAAGCGGCTGCGGCCCAAGATACCGATCATCGTCATGAGCGCGCAGAACACGCTCAAGACGGCGATCACCGCCGCCGAACGGGGCGCCTATGAATATCTCCCCAAGCCCTTCGATCTGAACGAGCTGATCCGCGTCGTCGATCGCGCCATGAAGGCGCAGCGCGAGGGGGCATCGCCGCTTCCGGCCGCGCATGAGGACGAGAATATCCCCCTTATCGGCCGCTCGCCGGCGATGCAGGACATCTACCGCGTGCTGGCGCGGCTGATGCAGACGGACCTGACCGTGATGATCTCGGGCGAAAGCGGCACCGGAAAGGAACTCGTCGCCCGCGCGCTTCACGATTACGGCAAGCGGCGCAACGGGCCTTTCGTCGCGATCAACATGGCCGCCATCCCGCGCGAGCTGATCGAGAGCGAGCTTTTCGGGCACGAGAAGGGCGCCTTCACCGGCGCGAGCCAGCGCGCGACCGGCCGCTTCGAGCAGGCGGAGGGCGGCACCCTTTTCCTCGACGAGATCGGCGACATGCCCATGGAAGCCCAGACGCGGCTGCTTCGCGTTCTCCAGCAAGGCGAATACACGACGGTCGGAGGGCGGACACCCATCAAGACCGATGTCCGCATCGTCGCCGCCACCAATCGCGATCTCCGGCAGCTCATCAATCTCGGCCTCTTCCGCGAAGACCTCTTCTATCGCCTCAACGTCGTTCCGATCCGCCTTCCGCCGCTGCATGAGCGGACCGAGGATATTCCCGACCTCGTGCGCCACTTTCTCGCGCAGGCCGAACAGGAGGGCCTGCCGCCCAAGACCATCGACAGTGAGGGCATGGAGCTTCTGAAGCGCTACCGCTGGCCGGGCAATGTGCGCGAGCTCGAAAATCTCGTCCGGCGCCTTGCCGCGCTCTATACGGAGGAAACGATCGGCGCCTCGATACTCGCGGCCGAACTCGCCGAGCCGGAGTTCGAGAATACGCTGGAGCAGGCGCCGGCCGACGAACCTCTTTCCGTCGCGGTCGAGCGCACGCTCACGCGGCTCTTCGCGGCCCATGGCGACGAGCTGCCGCCGCCCGGCCTCTATGACAGCATCCTTCGGGAGGTCGAGAAGCCGCTCTTCGGAATGGCGCTGGCGGCGACGCGCGGCAATCAGATCAAGGCGGCTCACCTTCTCGGCATCAACCGCAACACGCTGCGCAAGAAGTTGAAAGAACTCGATGTTCAGGTCATCCGCGGCATCAGATAGCTGCCACGAAGGTGATGTAATGCGGCAACATTGTTGTTGATTGGCCGCGCCCCTCACGCCAGAATGACGGTCCCGCCGCGCCTGCGTGGCGCATTGGGCACATAGCGACAATGACACCGGCGTCGGGAGGCGGATCGCGATCTCCCCCTGCCCGTCGCCAGGAAGAGGGCATGGCAACGAGCGACCGAATGGAGAGGGCGAGCTGGGACAGCCATCTGTGGGGACTGTTTTCTCGCCGCGGATTCTCGGGGACGCTCGCGATCGGCCTTGTGATGGCCGCGATCTTCCTCGGCTCCTTCACCTATATGATCCTGACCGGCCTGACGCCTCTGGCGCCGACGCGCGGGCTCGTGATCACGCTGCTCATCGGCAATCTGGCCGTCGTTCTGGTCCTGTTCGCGCTGATCGGCTGGCGCGTGGTGCGCATCATCATCGCCCGGGTGAGCGGCGTGGCGGGCGCGAAGCTCCATGCGCGGCTCATCGCCATGTTCGCGGTCGTGGCCGTCATGCCGGCGATCATCGTGGCCGTCTTCGCCGCCGTGACGCTCAATCGCGGCCTCGACTTCTGGTTCGGCCAGCGCACGCAGATCATCATCTCGAACGCCCAGACGGTCGCCGAAGCCTATCTCGATGAGCATCACCACGTCCTGCGGGGCGATGTGCTCGCCATGGCGACCGACCTCGACCGGGCGGCCCCCTATCTGGCGACGAGCCCTGAGCGTTTCCAGCAGCTCGTGGCGACCCAGGCCGCGCTGCGGTCACTGCCGGCGGCCTATCTCATCAATTCGGAAGGGCGCATCCTTGCCAAGGTCACGGCGAGCGTCGCGCCCGATATGGGGCTCCCCACGGCCGAGCAATTCACGCAGGCCCAGAAGGGCGAGGCGGTGCTCTGGACCGTTCAGGCCCACAACCAGATCAGGGCGCTGGTGAAGCTCGGTGCCATCGAGGACACCTATCTCTATGTCGGCCGCTTCGTGGATGCCCGGGTTCTCCAGCATCTGGCGCAGACGCGCGAAGCGGCGGACGAATATCGAAGCCTAGAGCAGCGCCGCATCACCTTTCAGGTGACCTTCGCCCTCATCTATGTCGCCGTCGCGCTCGTCACATTGCTTGCGGCGATCTGGCTCGGCCTCTGGGCGGCGAACCGCATCGTCGATCCCATCACCAAGCTCGTCCAGGCATCGGAGCGCATCACCATCGGCGATCTCGGGGTGCGCGTCGAACCGGGGGAGACGGGCGACGAACTCGACGTTCTGAGCAACGCCTTCAACCGGATGACGAGCCAGCTCGAAAGCCAGCGCAACGAGCTGGTCGCCGCGAACCATCAGCTCGATCTGCGCCGCCAGTTCACCGAGGCGGTGCTTTCAGGCGTGAGCGCGGGCGTCATCGGCCTCGACAATGAGGGACACATCAACCACGCCAACCGCGCGGCGCTGCGCTTCTTCGGCAAGAGCGAGAACGAACTGGTCGGCCACGACATCTTCGTCGCCATTCCGGAAATGGCCGAGGTCGTGCACGAGGCGCAGAACCACCCCGACCGCCGCGCCCAGAGCCAGAGCGTCATCATGCGCGACGGGCAGGAGCGCACATTGAGCATCCGGGTGACAAGCGAGGTCCGGGATTCGGGCGTCGGCGGCTTCGTGCTCACCTTCGACGACATCACCGAACTGGTGCGGGCGCAGCGCACCTCCGCCTGGGCGGATGTCGCCCGGCGCATCGCGCATGAGATCAAGAACCCGCTGACGCCGATCCAGCTTTCGGCCGAACGCCTGCGGCGGAAATACGGCAAGGAGATCCTGACCGACCCCGAAGTCTTCCAACAATGCACCGACACGATCATCCGCCAGGTGAACGATATCGGCCGCATGGTGGACGAGTTCTCCTCATTCGCGCGCATGCCCACCGCCGTTATCAAGCAGGTCGAGATCAACGAGATCGTGCGGCAGGGCGTGTTCCTTCAGCGCGTGGCTCATCCCGATATCGACTATGCGAGCGACATGCCCGCCGATCCGGTTCTGATCGAATGCGACGGCAGGCTTGTGAGCCAGGCGCTGACCAACATTCTGAAGAATGCCGCCGAGGCCATTCGCGGCCAGCACGAGGCTCGCCTACTGGACGAGGGCGAGGAGGAGAGCGGCGCCGGAGGCATGATCGGACGTATTCAGGTGGCGCTTGAAGAAACGCCCTCAACCGTCGCGATCGTCGTCACGGATTCAGGCTGCGGCCTGCCGAAGACGGACCGCACCCGCCTGACCGAGCCCTATATCACCACGCGCACAAAGGGCACCGGCCTCGGGCTCGCCATCGTGAACAAGGTCATGGAAGACCATGGAGGCACGCTCATCCTCGAGGACGCGCCGGCCTCGGAAGGATGGGAGAGCGGAGCGCGCGTGAAGCTGATCTTTCCGCGCATGCGCGAAGGCACCGACGAGGCGCAGCAGACTAAGACGAGCAAGATAGACGAGGCGATGAATGGCATCTGACATTCTGATTGTCGACGACGAAGCCGATATCCGTGAGCTGGTAGCGGGGATTCTGAACGATGAGGGCTATGACACGCGCGTCGCAGGCGACAGCGACAGCGCGCTCGCCGTGATCGAAGCGCGGCGCCCCGGCCTCGTCGTGCTCGACATCTGGTTGCAGGGAAGCCGCCTCGATGGCCTGGAACTGCTCGATGTGGTGCATGAGCGCTATCCCGACCTGCCGGTCGTCATCATCAGCGGCCATGGCAATGTCGAGACGGCCGTCTCGGCGATCAAGAAGGGGGCCTATGACTTCATTGAAAAGCCCTTCAAGGCCGACCGGCTGATCCTCGTCGTCCGCCGCGCCATCGAGGCTTACAGGCTGCGGCGCGAGAATGACGATCTGCGCACGCGCATCGGCGACGACATGGCGCTGATCGGCTCGTCGCCGGCCATCGCGCATGTGCGCCAGACGATCGAGAAAGTGGCGCCAACCGGAAGCCGCGTTCTCATTTCCGGCCCTTCGGGCTCGGGCAAGGAGGTCGTGGCGCGGCTCCTTCACGCGCGCTCGCGCCGCGCGGAAAGTCCCTTCATCGCGATCAATGCGGCGAGCATGGCGCCCGAACGCATGGAGATCGAGCTTTTCGGCACCGAAGTCTCGTCCAACGGGCCGCGCAAGGTCGGCGTCTTCGAGCAGGCGCATGGCGGCACGCTCTTTCTCGATGAGGTCGCCGAAATGCCGATCGAGACGCAGAGCAAGATCCTGCGCGTGCTGGTCGATCAGACCTTCGAGCGCGTCGGCGGCGGTCCTCGCGTCAAGGTCGATGTGCGCGTCGTGTCCTCGTCGAGCCGTGACCTGACCGATGAAATCGCCAAGGGCCGTTTTCGCGAGGATCTGTTTCACCGGCTCAATGTCGTGCCGATCCAGGTGCCGCCGCTTTCCACCCGCCGCGAGGACATTCCCTCTCTCGTGGAATATTTCATGTCGCAGATTTCCAAGGCGACGGGACTGCCGCCACGGCGCATCTCGGAAGATGCGATGGCGGCCCTTCAGGCGCATGACTGGCCCGGCAATGTGCGCCAGCTTCGCAACAATGTTGAGCGGCTGCTGATCCTGACGTCTGGCGATCCCACGGCCGTCGTCACCGCGGACATGCTTCCGGCGGAAGTGGGCTCGTCGGCGCAGATCACCGTCAACGGTTCGGGCGGCGAGCACATCATGGCGCTGCCTCTGCGCGAGGCGCGCGAGACTTTCGAGCGCGAATATCTCGTGGCGCAGATCAGCCGGTTCGGGGGCAATATCTCGCGCACCGCCGCCTTCATCGGCATGGAGCGCTCGGCGCTTCACCGCAAATTGAAATCTCTGGGCGTCGCCACGGGCGGCCGGCCCGACATGCCCATGTGACATGAACTCCGGGAGGCCCGCTTGTCCCGCATCGCCTATGTGAATGGCCGCTATGTCCGCCATGCGGAGGCGTGCGTGCATATCGAGGATCGCGGCTATCAGTTCGCAGACGGGGTCTATGAGGTCTGCGGCATACGCGACGGCCGGTTCATGGATGAGGAACTCCATCTCGCCCGGCTCCGGCGCTCGCTCGACGAAAGCCGAATCGGCCTGCCCATGCCGCTCTCCTCGCTGCGCCATGTGCTGCGCGAGGTGGTGCGCCGCAATCGCATCGTGAACGGCCTTGTCTATTTCCAGGTGACGCGGGGCGTCGCGCCGCGCGACCATCCGTTTCCGTCCGCCAGCGTGAAGCCCGCTCTTGTCGTGACCGCCAAGAGGATCAACGAGGCGCGCGTCCGGAACGCCGTCGAGAAGGGCGTTGCCATCGTGACCATGCCCGATCAGCGCTGGGCGCGGCGGGACATCAAATCGGTGGCGCTGCTGCCGAACATCCTCGCCAAGCAGGCCGCGCGCGAGGCCGGGGCCTATGAAGCCTGGCTGCTGGACACGGACGGATATGTGACCGAAGGCTCATCGACGAACGCATGGATCGTCGATCAGCAGGGCCGCCTCGTGACCCGGCCTGCGGGCCACGAAATCCTGAGCGGCGTCACGCGCCATGTGCTGCTCGAAACGGCGCGGCAGGAAGGCGTGGAAGTGGTCGAGCGTCTCTTCACGGCGGACGAGGCGAGGGCGGCGCGCGAGGCTTTCATCAGCGCCTCGTCCGCGATCATCATTCCGGTGGTCCGGATCGACGATGCGGCGATCGGCAATGGCGCGCCGGGCTCGCTTACCATGCGTCTCAGGGATGCCTATCTGACATACGGAAAACTGACCTGAGCGGGCTTCGACATGGAAGGCCGGCGAAAATAGTGCGGATAACCTCTCCGGAATGAGATTTCGCACTTGCAGCATGAAGAAAAAAGAACAGATTGTATGAGGACCGTCTCCTTCGTCCGCGTCCGGGGCGGGGGCAATCCGTTTGGATCGGCCGGGCGGTCGGGCCGACCCGATCAAATTTGACAAATGGGGCTTACCCATGAGTGAGAAGACACATAACTTGCAGGACACTTTCCTGAACCATGTTCGCAAGAACAAGACAACACTGACCATTTTCCTCGTGAACGGTGTCAAGCTTCAGGGCGTCGTGACCTGGTTCGATAATTTTTGTGTGCTGTTGCGTCGGGATGGCCACTCGCAATTGGTCTACAAGCACGCCATATCGACGATCATGCCCGCACAACCCGTTCAGCTTTTTGAACCGGGAAACGGGGAGGAGGCTTGAGACCGTTTCTTGAGTGATCAGCACGATGGCGGCGGCGAGGACAGCCGCCGCGCACAACGCCGTTCCGCAAAGCCGACGTTCCAGGTGAACCCCAAGGAACCGACGCGCGCCTTTGTGCTCGTGCCCTGGCTGAAGACAGCCGAGCAGGACGCGCGGCGCCGTGGCAAGCCCTATCGCTCCCAGTCGGCGCGCATGGAGGAAGCGGTCGGGCTCTCAGGCGCCATCAATCTCAATGTCGTCGGCCAGCAGGTCGCCGTGGTCGCGGAGCCGCGCCCGGCGACGCTTATCGGGGATGGCAAGGTGGAGGAGCTGAAGGGCCTCCTCGCCGAACTCGAGGTCGAACTCGTCATCGTCGACGGGCATCTGAGCCCCGTTCAGCAGCGCAATCTCGAAAAAGCCTGGAATCTCAAGATTCTCGACCGGACGGGCCTCATTCTCGAAATCTTCGGGGAGCGGGCTCATACGAGGGAAGGCGCGCTGCAGGTCGAGCTTGCCCATCTGAACTATCAGAAGAGCAGGCTCGTGCGCAGCTGGACCCATCTCGAGCGCCAGCGCGGCGGTTTCGGCTTTCTGGGCGGGCCCGGCGAAACGCAGATCGAGGCCGACCGGCGCGTCATCCAGGAGCGCATCACCAAGATCGAGCGCCAGCTCGAAACGGTGAAGCGCACGCGCGAGCTGCACCGCAAGACGCGCCGCGAGGTGCCCTATCCCGTGGTCGCGCTGGTGGGCTACACAAACGCCGGCAAATCGACGCTCTTCAACAGGCTGACCGAGGCCGGTGTCTTCGCCGAGAACCTGCTTTTCGCAACCCTCGATCCGACCATGCGCGCCGTCTCGCTCCCGAGCGGACGCAAGATCATATTGTCGGACACGGTGGGCTTCATTTCGGACCTGCCGACGCATCTGGTGGCCGCCTTCCGCGCCACTCTGGAAGAAGTGCTGGAGGCGGAGGTCATTCTTCATGTGCGCGACGCTTCGCATGAGGAAACCGCGATCCAGAAGGCGGATGTCGAGGCCGTCCTCGCATCGCTCGGCCTTGCGGGCGAGAAGGCGACGGAGCCGCAGCGCCCCATCGTCGAAGTCCTGAACAAGATCGACCTGCTGCCCGACGAGAGTCATGACGCAGTGATGAACGCGGCGGCGCGGAACCCGCTCTCCGTTGCCGTTTCGGCGCTGACGGGCGAGGGCGTCGATGAACTGCTTTCGCTCATCGACCGCCTCGTCGTCGACCGAGGCATTCTCCTCCACGCCACGCTCCGCCCCGACGAGGGCGACGTCATTGCATGGCTCTATGAAAACGGGCAGGTTCGCAAGAGAGAGACGGGCGACGACGGCTCGACGACGCTCGATGTGAATCTGCCGGCTGCGGCGGCGGGTCGCTTCGAGAAGCGCTTCCCCGCTCTCAAGGGGCGCGTCGTCGCGCGGCTGGCGAAGGCAGCGGAATAGAAAATGGCCGACCTTTCCGAAGATGTGGCGGCGCTGATGGCCGAGGCGGCGGCGCGCGAAATCATGCCGCGCTTCCGCATGCTGCGCGAAGGCGAGATCGAGGAAAAGTCGAAGGGCGATTTCGTTACCATCGCCGACCGCGAGGCGGAGCTGTGGCTGACGCCTTATCTCGAGGCGCTCATTCCCGGCTCGCATGTGCTGGGCGAGGAAGCCTGCGCAGCCGATCCGCGCCGCATGACGCTCATCGAGGGCGACGCGCCGGTCTGGACGCTCGACCCGGTCGATGGCACGGCGAATTTCATCGCCGGTGACGAAGCGTTCGGAATCATGGTCGCGCTGGTGGAGGGGGGCGAGAC
Source organism: Parvibaculum sp. (assembly GCF_049671045.1). Classification (GTDB taxonomy): domain Bacteria; phylum Pseudomonadota; class Alphaproteobacteria; order Parvibaculales; family Parvibaculaceae; genus Parvibaculum. Next base: position 14,175 of record NZ_JBATUH010000025.1, read on the forward strand.
GCTGCGCGCCTGGATCTACTTGCCCGCAAGCGGTGGGCTCGCCATGGCGGAGCGCGGCGGCGGCGCATGGTGGCGTTCCGACGGCGCGACCGAGCGCATCAGCGCCGGCACTTCGCCCGCCTCGCTGGCCGATGTCACGGGCGCATTCAATGTGCGCTTCATGCCCGACGAATGGCGCCGCCGCATCGAGACTTTCGCCGGATGTGTCGGCCGCATCGCCAATGATCAGTGCTCGGCGGTCGATTACACATCGGTCGCACGCGGCCTCAAGGACTTCGTGACCTATCACCGCATGATGCCCTGGGATCATGTGCCCGGATCGCTGATCCTGCGCGAAGCGGGCGGCGTCATCCGCGATCTCGGAAACGGCGAAGACTACGTGCCGCGCCTGCTTGCTGGCCCGCATCTCGTCGCGCGCGACGCGGCGAGCTGGGAGCGCATCGCCGAAGCGATCAGGCGGGCCTAAAGCGTTCGCCGCAAAAGCGAAAACGCTTTTGCGGCTCGGAAACGCGACAACTCAAGAAGTGATCGCTGGTTTCGAGCCCGTCAAAGCGGAGGCTCTAGCCCATCTCACCGCGCTCCTCGCGCTTCGCCTCGTTCCAGAGCGCGTCCATTTCTTCCAATGTCGATTGCTCGGGCGTCGAGCCTCTGGCCGCGAGCTTTTCCTCTATGCGTGAAAAGCGGCGGCGGAACTTGGCATTGGCGCGACGTAGCGCCGCTTCCGGATCGACCTTGAGGTGGCGGGCGAGATTCGCATAGACGAAAAGCAGGTCGCCGAGCTCGTCCTCGATCCGGTCATGCTCGCCACCCTTTGCCAGCTCCTCGGAAAGTTCGAGCATTTCCTCGTTGAGCTTGTCGATGACCTCGGCGGTGCTTGGCCAGTCGAAGCCGACGCGGGCGGCGCGCGCCTGCAGCTTGACGGCGCGGGCGAGAGCGGGCAGCGCAAGCGGCACATCGTCGAGAATGCTTTTCTGGGCGGCGTTGCCCTTGGCGGCCTGTTCCTCGGCCTTTATCTCGTCCCAGCGGCCCTTGACCATGCCGGCCGAGCGCGCTTCCTCATCGCCGAAGACATGCGGGTGACGGCGGATCATCTTCTCGCAAATGGCGCGCACGACATCGGGAAAGCCGAAGAGCCCCGCTTCGCTTGCCATCTGGGCATGAAAGACGACCTGAAGCAGCAGGTCTCCAAGCTCCTCGCGCAGATCGGCCATGTCGCCGCGCTCTATGGCATCGGCGACCTCGAAGGCTTCCTCGATTGTGTAGGGCGCGATGGTCGAGAAATTCTGTTCGAGGTCCCACGGGCAGCCGCCATCGGGATCGCGCAGCCGCGCCATGATCCGAAGCAGCGCCTCGATCCGGTCGAGTTCGCCCATGCTCAATGGAGCCTCCCGAAGATCAGTACTCAGGCGAAGAGCTCGTCCGCCACAAAGGGATTGCCGCGCCGCTCGGCCCCGAATGTCGAAAGCGGCCCGTGCCCCGGCACGAAGGTCACATCGTCGCCAAGCGGCCAGAGCCTGCCGCGAATGGACGAGATGAGCGCCTGATGATCCCCGCGCGGAAAATCCGTGCGTCCGATCGAGCCCTGAAACAGCACGTCGCCGACAATGGCGAGCCGCGCCTCCTCATTGAAGAAGACGACATGGCCGGGCGTGTGGCCGGGGCAATGGCGGACAAGAAATGTCAGCCCCGCCACCTCGACCTTATCGCCATCCTCGAGCCAGCGGTCGGGCACGAAGGCGCCGCAGGATGGGAACCCGTATTTCTGCGCCTGCTCCGGCAGCGCCTCGATGAGAAAGAGATCGTCGCGATGCGGGCCTTCGATCGGTATGCCGAGCCGCTTTGCGAGATCGCCCGCGGCGGCCGCGTGATCGAGATGGCCGTGGGTGAGGAGGATCTTTTCGAGCGTAACGCCCAGCTCATCCACCGCCTGCATGATCCGGTCGAGATCGCCGCCCGGATCGCTGACGGCGCCGCGCATCGTCTCGTCGTTCCAGAGCAGCGTGCAGTTCTGCTGGAAGGGTGTGACCGGGAGAATCGCTGCTTTGAGGCTCATGTGACTGGTGCTTTATGAGTTTCGATATGCCGTGAAAGGTAGGGACGAGGGGGCGGAATGTCCAATGGTGACGGGCATCTTCGTCTCATGCGGTCGAAAATCTGTGCATAAAATCGACAGGGCGGGCGAAATAAGCCTTGGGGCGCAGCAAACTCTTGGCGTTTTCCGCAAACTTGTGAAAGATAACGTCAGGTTCCACCTAAGGACGAATCACGAATCATGGCCACAAAACCCGCAGCCAAAACCGCAGCCCAAGCCACCATTCCGATGTCGAAGATCATCGCGGAGCTCGCCGAGAAGCACGGCCTCACGAAGAAGGCGGCGGCTGCCTTGTTCGAGGACTTCGTCGGTATCACCGTGAAGAACCTGAAGAAGGGCAACAAGGTCCGTCTCACGGGTCTGGGCATCCTCCAGGTCAAGAAGCGCGCTGCCCGCATGGGTCGTAACCCGGCCACCGGCGAGCAGATCAAGATCAAGGCGTCGAAGAAGGTCGCCTTCCGCGTTGCCAAGGATCTCAAGGAAGCCATCTGATTCCGCTTCCACGATCCGGCTGGTACGGAGTGTAAAGAAACACGGCAGCATTCGTCTGTTGTCGCGAAAGGCGATCCTTAGGGGTCGCCTTTTCGTTTGCGGGTGCCTGTTCCGCGCTGCTATCAAATCCGCCTCTTGGCACTGCGTCGTACAGGGAGGAACGGAAGATGACGATCAGGCGAATTGGCATCGGCAAGCGGCTGAGCGAAGCCGTGGTGCATGGCGATCGCGTCTATCTCGCGGGGCAGGTGGCGGAAGACGCCTCGCAGCCCATTCGCGGGCAGGCGGAGCAGATTCTCGGGCAGATCGATGCGCTGCTCGCCGAGGCGGGGACGGACAAGTCGAAGCTCCTCTTCGCGCAGATCTGGCTTGCCGACATGAACGACTTTGCCGCCTTCAACGAGGTTTGGGACACCTGGATCGATCCGGCCAATCCGCCGGCCCGCGCCTGCGTGCAGTCGCCGCTGGTGAAGCCGGAGTGGAAAGCCGAAGTGCAGGTGACGGCTGCAATCTGATCGGCCACAATCGCACCCCTGACCATCCGGGGAGGGGGGCATGGCGGTGTCGGAGAGCTTTTCGGATATCGAGTGCCGCTTCGTTGGCCTGACGTCGCCCACGGCGCCGCGCGCCCGGCATGGAACGCATCCCTGCCAGGGCCTCTACTGGACGAGGCGCGGCGAGCGGCCTCGCGTCGCCGCCATCGCCACGCATTACAACGTCGATTTCAGCGAGCACTATCTTGCGCCGCTCTTTGCCGCGCGGGGCATCGGCTTTCTCGGCTGGAACACGCGCTATCGCGGCGCCGAGGATCAGTTCATCCTCGAGCATGCCCTGATCGACATCGGGGAAGGCGTCAGATGGCTCCGCGAGAAGGCGGGCGTCGAGACCGTCGTGCTGCTCGGCAATTCGGGCGGCGGATCGCTGATGGCCGCCTATCAGGCCGAAGCGTCGCAGCCGACGCTCACCGCAGGCGCGAATGAGGCCACGCGAAGGGCACTCGAGGCTCTGGGGCAGGGCGATCTCTATATCTCGCTCAACGCGCACAAGGGGCGGCCGGAGGTTCTGACCGACTGGATGGACGCCTCGGTCGTCGATGAGCGCGACCCGGCCGCGACCGATGCTGCGCTCAACCCCTTCAATCCGGAAAACGGGCCGCCTTATTCGACCGACTTCGTGAGCCGCTACAGGGCGGCGCAGCGCGCCCGCAATCAGCGCATCACCGACTGGGCGAAGGAGGAGCTAAAGCGTCTCAATGCGGCGGGTATCCCGGATCGCGTCTTCCCGCTCTTCCGCGTCTGGGCCGATCTGCGTTTCATGGACCCCGCGCTCGACCCTTCGGACAGGCCATGCCCCGGCTGCTATGCCGGACTGCCCGCAATCGCCAACCGCAACCCGCTGGTCATCGGGCGCGCCAATACGATCCGCACCTGGCTTTCGATGTGGAGCCTCGAAACATCGAAATGTCAGGGAACGGAGCAGCTCGCAAAGCTCGCGCTGCCGGCGCTCGTGGTCCAGAGCATGGGAGATATGGGCGTCTTCCCGAGTGATGCGCGCGCAATCTTCGATGCCGTCGCCTCAGCCGACAAGAGGCTCGAATTCGTTCCCGGCGCTCATTACTTCGAGGACAGCGACGCACATCGCGACCGCGCCGCCGCGCTCATGCTCGACTGGATTGAGACGAAACTCTGAAGGGGCGGGCCTGCGCAACCGCCCCGCCGCCCGAACGTCAGACGAAGCTCACCTCGACATCGCCAAGCCCCTGATCGAAGCGGCAGACGATGTTGTCTCCGGCCTGCACGGGCATCGCCCGCACGAACGATCCCGTCAGGATCACATGGCCGGGCTCGAAAGTGACGCCGAACTCGCCGAGCTTGTTCGCGAGCCAGGCGACCGAGGTGACAGGATTGCCGAGAACGGCCGAAGCTTCTCCCGTCAGTTCAGTCTTGCCGTTGCGGATGACCGAGCCGTTCACGCGCCGCACGTCGATGGCATCGAGCGGCCTCGGATTGGCGCCGAGTACGACCGCACCGCAAAAGGCGAGATCGGCGACGCTGTCGATGATGTTGAGGCCGGGGGCGCGCGCGACCCGCATATCCACGAGTTCGATCGCGGGCAGCACGAAATCCGTCGCTCGGATGACATCGACCGGAAGGACACCCGGACCCTTGAGGGCATGCTTCATCACGAAAGCGATTTCGATCTCGATCATCGGCGTGAAGAAGCGCGACATCGGATAGCTGTCGCCTTCCGGCAGGAAGAGATCGTCGGTGATGGCGCTGAAATCCGGCTCGCTCGAACCGGCCATTTCCTGCATGGGCTTCGATGTGAGCCCGACCTTGTAGCCCTTGATGCAGCGGCCGGCGGCGACCCTGCGGCGGACAAATTCCTCCTGAATGCGGTACGCATCCTCGATGTTCATGCCGGGATAGGTCGCTGTCGGCAGAGCGATGGGCTTTCGGCTCTCATAGGCGCCGAGAAGGTCGTCAACGATCTTTGTACGGATTGATGGATCGAGCATGAGCCGGCCCCTATTGTCTGGCGCGAACGGCGTCGAGGTCGGCGCGCGTGGCTGCGGTCAAGGCAGCAATGTCCGTGGTCACGGAAATCATCTGAAAACCTTGGGAAATGCGCGTTGGGGCGACCCTGGCGTTCGACAGCACGGCCGTGGCAACGCCCGCGCGCCTGGCGGCGGCCGCAACCCTGGCGATTGCCTCGTCGAAGGCCGGTTGCCCGTCATTGTCACCGGGCGGCAGGCCAAGCGCGACAGAAAGATCGAAGGGGCCGACGAAAAGCGCGTCCACGCCGGGCACGCTTGCGATCTCCTCGACGGAAGCCAGCGCCTCCGCCGTCTCGATCATGGGGATGACGGCCACGCGGCCATTGGCCTCGGAGAAGTAGCGTGGGCCGTCCCGCATGCCGACGCGCACCGGGCCGAAGCTGCGACGGCCCGCCGGCGGATAGAGGCAAGCCTCGACGGCCCGGCGCGCATCCTCGGCCGTCTGGATCATGGGAATGACGACGCCGAGGGCGCCTGCGTCGAGCACCCGGCCGATAATGCCGGGATCATTCCAGGGAACACGGACGATGGGGACGGCGGGCGTCAGGTCGATCGCGCGGATCATGGCGAGCGCCGTCTCGTAATCCATGCAGCCATGCTGCATATCGACGAGAACCCAGTCGAAGCCGTTCCGGGCGAGCGCCTCGGCGCTCAAGGCCTCGGGGATCATGCACCATGCGCCGAGCGTAACCTCGCCCGAAGCCCAACGGGATTTCAGGGAAACGCTCATCGACAACTCCCTTGTGGCGTGTGCGCATCATTCGGCGCGGCTTCATGCATATAAATGAGTGTCATCATAATTGATGAAAGTCAACAATATGCGCGGGCCGCGCTACGCCTTGCGCGACGCCTTGGCTCGCGGCGCCGGTGCCTCTCGCCGGTCCGCGGCCAGGCCCTCGATAGCGAGAGTGAGCATGGGACGCAGGCGGGCGAGAAGCTGCCTCTTCGTCGTCAAGCCGCCGAGCCAGCCGATCAGGTTGATGTAATAGATGCCGAACAGGTTCTCCGCCGCGCGCTGCGGATCGACATTCGCGCGTATCTTGCCCGCCTTCTGTCCGGAGACGATGAGCTCGCCGATGCCGTCATAGATGGTCTGCATGAGCTCGCGCAGATCGTTGCGCCGCTCGGGGCTCGCCAGAATGGTGATCTCCTTGATCAGCACCTTTGCGAGGCCGACATCACGATTGTGGTAGGCGATCATGGAGCCGAAGACTTCCATGAGCTGGTCTATGAACGAGGGCGTCGCGGAAATCTTCCGGAATGCCGCCTGCGAGGTCTCGATCATCTCGTCCTTGAAGACCATGATGAGAAGGTCTTCCTTCGACTTCGCATAGAGAAAGAGCGTGCCGGTGCCGATGTCGGCGCGCTCGGCGATCTCCTGCGTGGTCGTCTGGGCGAAGCCCTTGGTGGCAAACAGCTCCTTCGCTGCGGCGGTGATCCGTCTCAGCTTCTCCAGCTTGTTGCGTTCGCGCCGGCCCATGGGCGCGGGCTCGCGGCCTGCCTGGGAGCGTGCCGCCGCTGGCTTCCTTTTCCGCTGTTCCGTCACCGGCCGTTACCTCTCCATTCATGTCCCGATCGGGCTGAAGACAGAACATGTCGTTTGGGAAGGCTTTGTCAATCCGGTTCCGGTCGTGGGCAAAACGAACATCGGGAGCCTCATGCGGCTTCGCTTGACAGGTCGCCGCCGGAATATAAACTGAGTGTAGTCATTATTGGCGCTCGGTCATAATCGCGCCAGATGCCGGGGAGGCATCGGGACGGAAGAAGCCCGGACCATCGGGCCAGATCACGGGAGGGATCTCATATGCCAGCTCGCACGGCAGAGCAGTTTTTGCGTGGCCTGAAAGGCGCGCGCAACATCTGGGTAGGCTCGGACAAGGTTGAAGATGTGACGTGCCACCCGGCCTTCGCAGGCGCGGCGGAGGGCCTCGCCAAGATCTTCGATCTTCAGCACGAGTTCGCCGACGATTGCCTGATGCCCGATCCCGAAACGGGCGAACCGATCAATGTCAGCCACATGATCCCGCGCTCGAAGGATGACATCCTTCGCCGCCACAAGGGGCTTGAAAGGATTGCCGAATACACCGTCGGTGTGATGGGCCGCTCGCCCGACTACATGAACGTGACCTATGCCGGGTTTGCCGGACGCGCCGACGAGTGGGGCGCCAATGGCAACGAGGAGGGGGCCGAGAACCTCGTCAATTATCAGAAGTTTCTTCGCCGCAACGACATTGCGCTGACCCATACGATCATCCAGCCGACGATCGACAAGGCGCAGGGCGACGCGCCCCGCCCGGGAAACACGGTCGCGCTCCACAAGGTCGGCGAGACGGAGCACGGTATCATCGTGCGCGGCGCGCGCATCCTCGCGACGCTCGCGCCATTTGCCGACGAGCTTGCCGTCTATCCGGCCGCGCCCTTGCCAGAAGGCGCCGATGCCTACGCGCTCGCCTTCTGCATTCCAATGTCGGCGCCGGGTCTCAAGTTCATCTGCCGCGACAGCTGCGCCGGAACGCGCAACATTCACGACCATCCACTTTCAGCGCGCTTCGACGAACAGGACGCCTTCGTCATCTTCGACGATGTGGAAGTGCCCTGGGACCGACTGCACATCAACTGTAACCTGCCTGTCTATAATCAGGTGATGACGACAGGCTGGTTCCCGAACATCATGCAGCAGACGATGATCCGGGCACAGACCAAGCTCGAATTCGCCTGGGGTGTGGCCACGCGCATGTCGGAGGCCATCAACGGCCTGCAGCCACCCGCCGTTCAGATGCTCGGCGAAATGTGGACATTTTGCGAGTTTGCCCGCGCCTGCATTCAGACAGCGGAAGCGAATGCGCATGAATTCGGGAACGGCGTCTGGTTCCCGCAAGGCGCGCCGCTTGTCGCTCTCCGCGCGACATTGCCGACATGGTTCCCGCGCGTGAACGAGATTATCCGCCTTCTTGGGTCGCACAATCTGCTCGCGGCGCCGACACAGGCACAGCTCGCAGACCCCGAGCTGCGGCCGCTCATCGATCAGTTCATGCATGGCGCGGGCAATGTGAGCGCCGAGGCGCGCAGCCGCATCTTCCGCCTTGCATGGGATTTCGTCGGCAGCGCGCTTGCCAGCCGCAACGAGCAATATGAGCGCTTCTATCTGGCCTCCGGCGCGCGCAACCAGCAACTGGCGCATCTGCTGGCTGAGCGTGCGCGGGCGGACCGGCTGGTCGACCGCTTTATGACGGAAAAGACCGGCACCGAGGAAAACACAAACCAGCGTATCGCGGAGAAGGCATGATGAGCGGCAATATGGCAACGGTCGCAGGCGTTGAGGTTTCGACCGACCACTGGATCGACGGGCGGCGCGTTTCCTCGCCGCGGCGCTTTGCGAATATCTCGCCGATCGACGGCTCGCATATCGCCGACGTCGCGGCTGGCGGCAAGGCGGAAGTGGATCAGGCTGTCGCCGCGGCGCGCAAGGCCTTTCCGGCATGGGCAGCCCTGGGCCCCAAGGGACGGCTGCCGATCCTCAAGCGCTTTGCCGAAGGCATCAAGGCGCGCGCGAACGAGCTTGCCGCGGTCGAGACCATGGACAATGGCTCGCTGCTGCTCGGCAATGTGCATCGCGTTGTCCCGCGCGCCGCGCAGAACATCGAATTCTTTGCCGAATGGGCGCTGACGCTCGAGGGGCACTCCATCGACTCGCCCGAAGTCGTCAATCATGTGAAATACGATCCGGCGGGCGTTGCGGCACTCATCACGCCATGGAACGCGCCGCTCATGCTGACCACATGGAAGGTCGGCCCGGCGCTCGCCGCCGGCAACACAGTCGTCGTGAAGCCGCCGGAGTGGGCGCCGCTCACCTGTTCGCTCATGGCCGATATCGCGCATGCGGCCGGCATTCCGGCCGGCGTGCTCAATGTCGTGCAGGGCATCGGCGAAGAGGCCGGCGACGCGCTCGTCAACCATCCCGATGTCGACCGCATCAGCTTCACCGGCTCGACCGATACGGCGAAGATCATCGGACAGGCGGCCGCGCGCTCCATCACGCCGCTGAGCGCGGAACTCGGCGGCAAGTCGCCCTTCATCGTTTGCGCCGATGCCGATCTCGACGCGGCCGCGCAGACAGTCGCCGCGCAATACATGAATGCCGGTCAGGTCTGCCTCGCGGGCACGCGCATCATGGTCGAGAAGTCCATCGAGGAAGGCTTTCTCGAAAAGGTTCGCGCCGCTTCGAGCCACATGATCGTCGGCGATCCGCGCGACAAGGACACGCGCGTCGGGCCGCTCATTCACAAGGAGCATTTCGAGCGCGTGGCGGGTTTTGTCGAAAGGGCGAAGGCGGATGGCGCGGTGCCGCTCTGGGGCGGCTCGCGCGCGAATTTCGGCGATCTCTATTTCCAGCCCACGCTCTTTGCCCATGTCGATCCGTTTCTCGAGATCGCGCAGCGGGAGGTTTTCGGCCCGGTTCTTACCTGGCAGAGCTTCAGCTCCGACGACGAGGTGATCGAACTCGCCAACAATACGAAGTATGGCCTTGCCGCGACGCTTTTCAGCCGCAACGAGGCACGCGCCACGCGCATCGCCTCGCAGGTCGTCGCCGGCACGGTATGGGTCAACTGCTTCTTCATCCGCGATCTTGCAGCGCCATTTGGTGGCAGCCGGGATTCCGGAATCGGGCGCGAAGGCGGGAGCTGGAGCTTCGATTTCTATTCCGACATCAAGAACATATCGGTGCGCAAGGGCTCCTTCGCCTGACGGGGCGCGCGGAAATGAATTTCAGAACAAGAATGAACCAGGGGAGATGTGAATGTCGGTTTTGAACGGACCACGCGAGGAATGGCGCCGGATCCTCTATCAAGGAACGCCCGTCTGGGTTCGCCCCGAAGGCGACATGCTGCGGCTTGGCGACGGCCGGACGGTGGCGGAGGCCGACGCGACCTACCTTCCGCCTTGCGATCCGACAAAGATCATCTGCATTCACCTGAACTACGACAGCCGCCGCGTCGAGTTCAAGGCGCCGCCGCTCGTCACGCCGACCTATTTCCAGAAGCCGCTGACGACGCTCAATTCTCATCGCGGCTTCCTCAATCGCCCCGCCGACTGCCAGTATCTCAACTATGAAGGCGAGATCGCGGCGATCGTCGGCAAGCCGATGCGCAATGTCGCGCGGGAGGATGTCTGGGATCATCTCGCGGGCTTCGCCCCCGCAAACGATGTCGGCGCGCAGGATTTCCGCGATACGGACGCAGGTTCCATGCTGCGCGTAAAGGGACAGGACGGCTTCTGTCCCGTCGGGCCCGGCATCGTCAGAGGTGTCGATATCCGCAAGGAGCGCGTGCGCACCTATATCAATGGCAAGGTCGTTCAGGATGGGCCGGTCAGCGAGATGGTGTTTCCCATCGACTACATCTTCGCCGACCTCTCGCGGCACATCACCTTTCTGCCGGGCGATATCGTGCTCACCGGCACGCCCGCCAATTCGCGGCCGATGAACCCGGGCGATGTCGTCGAGATCGAGGTGACGGGCGTCGGCAAGCTCACCAACACGGTGCAGAGCGTTCCGGCTCCGGCGCACAAGGTCGGTCACCAGCCGACGGATTCCGACGCCGTTCGTCGCGTCGCTCTGGGGCAATTCTGAGACGGAAATCGAAGAGGCAAGCGCATCGGCGGAACGAAAACCGCCGATGCCTTTGCGCATGCGCTTGCGATAGACTGCGGGAATGCAACGAACTCAGGAATGCAATCCCGAATGAAAACTGTTCCCTCGCTTGCCGGCTACAAGGCCGTCTCCCGTATCTATAATGCGCTGATGACCGGACTTGTGCTGACACTCGTCACGCGCAAGGGCGAAGATGCGGCGGCGCAATTCGTCCTCGGTCATTTCCGCCGACAGCATCTTGAAAAATTCCTGCCCGGCTTGAAAAAACTCGGCCTGGACGGACTTCCCGACGCGGTGGCCTGCGCGCAATATCACTACTTCTCCAACGCGCTTGGCGGCGTCAAAACCGAGTATATGCCAGAGTCGGATCGCAAGGCCTGGGTGCGCTATCCGCCGCCGCGCTGGATCTGGCAGGGCGCGTCGATCTGCGCCGTTCCGGCCAAGGTCAATGAAGCCATGCTGCATGGCTGGCATGGGCACAATGGCGTCTCGCTCGGAAATCCCCGCCTCGGATTCGTCTGCACCGGACAAACCGTCGAGGGCGCGCCGGGGCTTGAGGGCTATTACTACGATTATGGTCGCGAGATTTCGGAGAGCGAGCGCGTGCGCTTCGCGCCGGATGAGCGCGCTCCCGATTTCGATGCGGCGAAGGCGCCGAAGCTCGATAGCGCAAGCTGGCCGGAAGAGAGGCTGAAGAAGGTCGAGCGCGCCTATGCGATGGAATATGTCCGCTCGCTGGTGCCGACCATGCTCTCGCTCTTCGGCCCCGAGGAAACGCGCGCGCATCTCGGCCGCGCGGCGCGGCTCATCGGCATGCAGTTCTATGACGAGACTGCGGAGCTTCTGGGCATTGCGCCGGGAGAAGCACGCTCCTTCGCCGCCTATCTTGCTGCAATGGCTGCCGCGCAAGGCGAGCAGGTGGAGATCGCGGAGGAGGGGAACGAGGTGATCATCCGCCAGAGCGGCTGGCGCCTCATGGACGGGATCGAGCCGCATGCCGACGCCTTCGATGCCTGGAACCGGCTCTGGGAAGGAGCGCTCGCGGTCCATAATCGCAATCTGAAGCTCATCACGGCGCGAGATGACGAAGGCATTGTCTGGAGAGTGACGAGCTGACCCAAGCGGCGATCGCTCCGGCGCCTGATTTGATCCAGCGCCGGAGCGTTGCCATCTTACTATTCGACGCCTGCCGACTTCAGAAGGGCCGGTATCTCGTCCCAGGGCCGCTCCATCTGCGCCATCATGTGATCGAGCGCCAGATTGCGCGGCGCGCTCGCCAGATAGAAGCGCTCGTAAAGCTCCACGCGGCCGCCGAGAGCCGAGCCCGCAAAGTCCCAGGCCGTGCGAAAAAGCGTGGCGCGTTCGCGCGCGCTCATTCCGTTCGCGCCCGGCATGAACGTCCTGATCAGATCTCCGATCTCGGGATTGTCGATGGCGTCGAGAGAAGGCGTGGCGAGGAGGTTGTGCGAGCCTATGGTCTTGATGCAGTCGTTCGCCCTGACCATCCAGCCAGGCATCATGGAGCGCGTGGCGCGCAGCGGGCGGTCATCGCAGAAGAAGGCGCCATTCCCCCAATCCCGCGCGCCCGCCTCGGCGGCCATGATCGCCGAGCGGGTAAGCGTCGCATAACCCCAGAGTTCGCCGAGCATGGCGGCGACGTCGGGCCGCATCTCCGAATTGGTTGCCCGCGCCATGCGGGTGCAAAGCTCATAGGCGAATTCGAGCTTCACCGCGGCGCGAATGGCCGTCTGCTGCATGATGTTCGCGGCCCATCCGTGCCGCATCAGCCCGTTATAGACATCGAGGTCGCCGTCGATGAAGACGCGCTCGTTCGGGATCTCGACATCGTCGAAGATCATGAAGGCGTCCTGCTCATCGAAGCGGCTGGAGAAGGGCCGGTCGCCCACAGGCGCGGTGACGCCGCAGTGATCGCGGCAAAGCGTGATGAGGCCCTTGGTGTTCATCGGGATCGAGAAGGCGAGCAACACGTCGGGATTGGTGCCGGCCGGTTGCGGCTGGCCCGGATAGACGAAGAGCTCGTCCGCGAACGGCCCGAGCGTCGCGAGGATCTTGGCGCCTCGCACGACGATGCTGTCCTTGTTGCGGCGCACGACCTTGAGCGCAAGCTCGCGATTGATGCCCTGCGTATCGGGAATCGCCTTGTCGACGACGGGATGAATGATGGTGTGCGTCAGCGAGAGATCCTTTTCGACGACCTCGCGATAGAAGCGCCTGAGCCTGTTGGAATAGGTCCTGTCGCCGCTCGACTCGAAAATGTCGCTGCGCGCCACGAAGCCGGCGAGCGTGACATTCACATAGTCCGGCGTGCGGCCGAGCATGCCGGCGGAATACCGCGCGAAGCGGTCGAAAGCCTTGTGGCGGTGCTTCAGGTCGTCGGCGTTCTTCGGCACGATGAGGCTCGCGCTCATCGGCGCGCCCGTCTCCGGATCGGGCACGAGGCAGTCGTCTGCATGTTTGTTCTGCCAGTCGAAATAGCCGGCCATGCCCTTGACCGAGCCCGCGAAGACCGGATGGCTCAGAATGTCCACTTTCTCGTTGCCGAGCCACACCGTGCGGTCGTCGCGCAGCCCTTCGATATATTGCTTTCCCGTGCGTGCGGTCATGTTCTCTCCCTGCCGCTCCTTGCCGAGCGACTCCTCTCCCGTTCGCCTGCCGGCGATAGCCGAAGCAGGGCGCATTGATTTCATCTGTGAGTGTTGGTGCGCGCGCAGGCGCGAGAGTCCTGCGCACGCTTGGGCGAGGCCCGGCGCCTATTCGGCCGCGACTTCCATCGCGCCCTTCATGACGCCCAGCACCGGCTCATGCCCGTAAGTGTCGCGCTGGTAATATTCCGACTGGTGGGTGGCCGCCCGCGCGCCCCAGCCGATTTCGCACATCCAGCCCGACGGGTTCAGGAAGTAGAACGAATACATATGGTCGTTCGCGTGGCGTCCAGGCGCGATGGCGATCGGAATATTGTTCTGCTGCACGACTTCATAAGCGAGCCCGACATCGTCGAAATTCTCCACCTCGATCATGAGATGGTTGATCCGTTTTTCGCCGGGCGGGCCGAAGGCGAGCGTGTGGTCGCGGCTGTTGCAGTGCAGGAACATGAGTTCGAAGGGCCGGGGCAGGCCGGGAAGGGCGATCTTGTATTCCACGCCGCCGCGCATGCCGAGCAGCCTATAGAATTCATAGGTCTTCTCGAAGCCGACCGTCTCGCGCTGGATCAGATGTCCGAGGCCGCCATCGCCGGTCTTGAACCGGCCATGCATCCGCCGCCCGGGGTGAAACGGCTTGTCCGCCTGAACCTGCGGCCCATGAAATATCTCAATGGGAAATCCGCTCGCGTCGTTGAGCTTCATCACCTCGAGAACGCGGCGTTCGTCCGCTTCCTCCGGCGAGCCGATGTGTACCTTGATCCCGGCTTCGGTGAGCTGCCTGTGCATCTGCCGGAATTCCTCCGTGCCGGCGACGCGAAAGCCGAGATAGTTGAGATCGTCCGTACCGTCCTCATCGACGATGAAGCGGTGATGCCAGTAATCCATGCGGAAATAGCACCGGCCGGACTCGCCTTCGTCCGTCACCTCCAGGCCGAGAATTTTTGAAGCGAAGTCTTTCCACTGGGCGAGATTTTTGACCCCGAGCCCCATATAGCCAAGTTCAGTGACCTGAACCATCTGCGCGTCCTCCCATATCCCATCCCGGTTGTCCGATCCGTCGGCAAAGCTTGCCTGACCGGCCCTCGGCGTCCGGGTTTCCTCGGTAGCTAACTGTAAACCTGGCCATCGAAAGCGCAAGAATAAAATGAGGGTACTCAGTTTTGTAAGTGCCGCGGCGAATTGGACGGCGGGGAGGCCCCGGCAGAACGAGGGGGTACGAAGCCACGTAGGCGGAATGTCGGGTGCAGTGCCTCGCCGAACAATAAGTCCTTATACGGACTTATGTGCGCCTCCGCGTCGTGTGGGCCCGCTGCGCCCGGCCTTCTGCCTGGGTGAGGGACGCCGGACAATTCACCTGTAACCGGCGCGAGGATGCTTTCGTGAGGATCGGACCAGTGCAACGATGCGAAAGAAGTAGAGCCATAAAGATCGGCGCCCGCGCTGCAACAGCTTCTAACGCGGTGCCTGATAGTGCTACGCTGAAGCCTCTGCGCTGAACCGTAACCCGGACGTCAGCCGGGCGATGCGTAATGGGAAGGATCAAGACAATGGTCGCGCTTCCCTTGCCGAAATTGCCGAGCGAAATCTCCATCCTGCAGTCGCTCGCGCTCGATCTGCGCTGGACATGGAGCCATGAGGGCGATGCCCTGTGGTCCTATGTCAACGAGCCTTTATGGGAACGGACGCATAACCCCTGGGTCGTTCTCCAGAGCACGCCAGCGGAGCGGCTCAACTCGCTTGCCTGCGACCAGAAATTCCTCGACGAGCTTTCGACCTTTGTCGCGGCGAGAGAGCGCTATCTGCAGACGCCGGGCTGGTTCCGCCAGACCCATGCCGCGTCGGACCTTGGAGGCGTCGCCTATTTCAGCATGGAATTTGGCCTTGGAGCGGCCTTGCCGCTTTATGCGGGCGGCCTGGGCGTACTTGCCGGCGACTTTCTCAAAACGGCGAGCGATCTCGACATTCCGGCCATCGGCATCGGGTTGCTCTATCAGGAAGGATATTTCCGCCAGATCGTGGACACCGAAGGCGCGCAGCAGGAGTTCTATCCCTTTAACGAACCGGCCGCGATGCCCATCGAGCCCGTCGTCCTGCCGGAAGGTGGATGGCTGCGCGTCTCGCTCGAACTGCCCGGACGCACGGTGCTGCTGCGCGTTTGGCAGGCGGCTGTCGGCCGTGTGAAGCTCTATCTGCTGGACAGCAACGATCTCCTCAACACGCCCCCCGATCGAGGCATCACCGCGAAGCTTTATGGCGGCGGCACGGAAATCCGCCTCATGCAGGAAATAGCGCTCGGCGTCGGCGGCTGGCGCGTCGTAGACAGGCTGCATCCGGAAATCGAGATCTGCCATGTCAATGAAGGTCACGCCGCATTCGCGATCATCGAACGCGCGCGCCAGCTCGCCGTAAAGGAAAACATCAATTTCTGGGAAGCACTGTGGGCGACGAGGGCCGGCAATGTCTTCACCACGCATACGCCGGTGGCCGCAGGCTTCGACCAGTTCCATGCGGGACTTCTGCGCAAATATCTTCCCTATGTCGAGGGCGATGTGGCCGGGCGCGGCGTCAGGATGAATGACGTGCTGGCGCTTGGTCGCGCCAATGCGAATGACGACCATGAACCCTTCAACATGGCCTATCTCGCATTGCGGGGATCGGGCATGTGCATGGGGGTGAGCCGCCTTCATGGCGAATTCAGCCGCAGAATTTTTCAGACACTTTTTCCGCGCTGGCCTTCCTGCGAAGTGCCTGTCGACTACATCACCAATGGCGTTCATGTTCCCACATGGGACTCCGCCGAGGCCGATCGCATCTGGACCGAAGCCTGCGGGAAGGAGCGATGGCGCGCGCCGCTAATTGCCCGCTGCGAGAACATGACGAGCGTATCGGACGAGGAACTGTGGGCAATGCGCGGCAAGGGGCGCGAAGGCGTGGTGAAGATCGCGCGCCGCAATCTGGCCAGACAGCTCAGGGAACGCGGAGCGGACTCGGAAACCGTGCAGATGGCGGATGCCGCGCTCGATGCGAATGTACTGACGATAGGCTTCGCGCGCCGCTTCACCGAGTACAAGCGAACGAACCTTCTTCTTCGCGATCAGGAACGCCTTGGCCGGATGCTCCTGAACGAAAGCCAGCCCGTGCAGATCATCGTGGCGGGCAAGGCGCATCCCGCCGATCTTGCCGGCAAGAGCATGATCCGGGAATGGATCGACTTTGCGCATCAGCCGCGCTTCCGCCGCCATGTCATCTATCTAGAGGATTACGATCTCGACCTTGCGCAGCATCTGGTGCAGGGCGTCGATGTCTGGATCAATACGCCGCGCCGGCCCTGGGAAGCCTGCGGCACGAGCGGCATGAAAGTTCTCGTCAATGGCGGCTTGAACTGCTCGATCCTCGATGGATGGTGGGATGAGGCTTATGACCATGGCCTCGGCTGGGCCATTGGCGATGGAGGCGGTGGAGCCATCGGGCGCGTCGATGCGTTAGATGCGGAAAGCCTTTACGACCTGCTCGAGCGGGAGATCATCCCCGAATTCTACGATTTCGATGCGACGGGCCTTCCTCGCAACTGGCTGAAAAGGATCAGGCGGAGCATGTATGAGCTGACCCCCCAGTTCAACGGCGCCCGCATGATCCGGGAATATGTGGAGAAGGCCTATTTTCCTCTCTCCAGAAGCATCCGTAGCCGGATGAATGAGCACTGCGCGAACGCGAAGGCCATGAACCAGTGGTCGCGCTCGCTTCACATGCGCTGGCCGACGCTTCACATAGGAAATGTGACGATCAACCGGAATGGCGAATCCTGGAACGTGATCGTGCCGGTTTACATGGGCGAGGTAATACCGTCATCGGTTCAGGTCGAACTTTTCGCGGATGCGAGCAACGGGCTCGATCCTGAAGTTGTGCTCCTGCATCAGGAGCAGGCAATCCCCGGTTCCAACAATGGTTACGTTTATGCGGGCGCCGTAGCGACATCACGCCCGTCGGATGATTACACCGTGCGCGTGGTGCCTCATCACCCGGACGTTTTTCTCCCGTCCGAATTGCCGCTCATTTCCTGGCAGCGTTAGGCGGCGATGTGCGGTGAGAGATCCGCACGGAGATGCTCTTGCACGGCGGCGACGAGACCGGCACGCGCGGCATGACATAGGCCGCGGGCTTGTCGAGCGCCTGGGCGCAGCGCATTTCGGCTTCGATCTCTTCTCTTGCGCGCCGCCAATGTTCGGCTTCGTTGCCTTGCGGGCAACCTGCGCGCTTCCAGATCAGGTAGCTGCGCATTCTGATGGTTTCTTCGGGGATATCGGTCAGGTCGAAGCGGGCCATGGGGCGCTCCTCTGGATGAACTCGAACCATTGCCCCCATCAAGCCATTCGCTGACATCACCCCTTCAGCGGCGCCGGACAAACGAACTGCGCCCAGTTAGCTTGCAACCTGTCGAACAGATTGCAAAGCGCTATCTTCCGACCGGACATCATAACGCAGGCGGGGCGCCGGCGCGCCGGCAAGGTCGTTGTAGTAGGCCGCATATTGCGCGGCACTATTGCGCCAGCTGAAGTCCTGACGCATCGCCTGCGCCTGAAGCCGCCGCCAGATGAGCGGCTCCCGGTAGCAGGTGAGAGCGCGATCAAGCGCTGTAATGAGGCTGATTAGATTCGCATTATCAAAAACGAAGCCTGTCGCCGTCCGGTCGATGATCGTGGCGGCATTTGTATCGACGACCGTGTCGGCAAGCCCGCCGGTGCGCCGGACGACAGGCAGAGTTCCGTAGCGCAGCGCGTAGAGCTGCGTGAGGCCGCAAGGCTCGTAGCGCGCCGGCGCAAGCAGGATGTCGCTGCCGGCCTGAAGGCGATGCGCCAGCGCCTCGTCATAGGCGACATGCGCCGAGACATGTCCGGCATGGTTCGCCTCCGCGATCGCGAATGCTTTTTCCAGTTCGGGGTTTCCCTGACCGAGCAGAACGAACTGCGCATCCCACTCGACGATCCGGGGCAGGGCGTCCAGAATGACATCGGCCATTTTCTGGTGGGTGAGGCGGCTCACGAAGCCGATCAGCGGCACATCGGCGCGGACGGGCAGGCCGAATTCCCGCTGTAGCTCTGCCTTGCAGATTTTCTTGCCCGCAATATCACCCGCGCGGAACAGGTGAGGCAGATAGGGATCGCTCGCGGGATCCCATGACGCGTCGTCGATGCCATTGAGGATGCCCGAAAAGCTGATGGATCTCGTGCGCAGAAGCCCATCGAGCCCGCAGCCGAATTCTGGCGTTATGACCTCCTTCGCATAGGTCGGGCTCACGGTGGTCAGCCTGTCGCCATAGCGCAGACCCGCTTTCAGAAATGATGCCTGCCCGTAATACTCGATGTCGCCGCTGAGGAAGCAGTCGGCGGGCACGCCGATGGCGGGCAGGATTTCCGGCGAGAAATTTCCTTGGAACGCCATGTTATGCACGGTGAATACCGTTTTTGGTCTCGCGCCGCTTTCAAGGGAGAGCAGGAGCGGCAGAAGCCCCGTATGCCAGTCATTCGCATGCACGACATCCGGCTGCCAGCCAAGACGCGTTCGCTCCATCGCGAGTTCGGCGCCCACATGGGAGAGAAAGGCGAAGCGCAGCGCATTGTCCGGCCACTCCTGCCCGTCGCCGCACTGATAGAGGCCGCCTTCGCGCCGGTAGAGCGAAGGCGAGTCGATGAGAAAGACCGGAACATCCGAGTTTGGAAGGCGCCCCGCAACAAGCGTCGCGTCGGAAATGCCAAGCAGGGGCGCGAGCCTAGCGACTGTGCGCGGCCTTTCGATCTGCGCCAGCGCGCTCGGGTAGCCAGGCAGAAGCAATCGCACATCTATGTCTTGCTTCTTGAGAGCTATTGGAAGGGCTCTTGAAACATCGGCAAGGCCGCCAGTTTTCGCCAATGAACAAACTTCTGACGTGACGAAAAGCACTCGCATGTCTGTACCGCGCAGGTTTGGGTTGCTCAGCTTAAGCGGCCGTCGTCCCCCCGCGATTGATCGAAATCATGTCCAGTTGAAATTTTCTGATCGTAGAATGCCGCACGCGCACGAGGCTCGATATGCCCGTCTTTCCAGAGTCAGGAATTCCCATGCGACGGAGCAGGCGGCGATCCCGATCTTTATTTGCATCACATTGCGATCGGATCGCCTCGCTCGTCAACGGCGATGAATGCGATCCGTTCTCTTTCCTGGGCATGCACAGGAAGGAGAGCGGCGAACTCGTGCTGCGCGCCTTTCACCCCGGCGCTACCGCCATCTCGGTCATCGATCGGAAAACGGGCGCTGAACTCGCCGAATTCATTTGCGTAGATTCTGCGGGCTTTTTCGAGGCAAGCTTCAGCCCGGAGTGCGCATTCTTCTCCTATCGATTACGGGTAAGTACGGGCAAGACATCGCGCACAATCGACGATCCCTATTCCTTTGCGCCACTCCTGACCGCAACGGATATCTACCTTCATGCCGAAGGAAACTATCTCTCGGCCTATGAGAAGATGGGCGCGCATCCGCTTGTCGTCGATGGCGTGGCAGGCACGAATTTCGTCGTCTGGGCGCCGAATGCGCGGCGCGTGAGCGTCGTCGGCGATTTCAACGATTGGGACGGGCGGCGCCTCCCCATGCGACTGCATCCGGGAGCGGGGCTCTGGGAAATATTTTTACCCGGTGTCGGCGCGGGCGCGCTCTACAAGTACGAGATCAGGACGAAAGCGGGAGACACACTCCTCAAGGCAGATCCGTTTGCCTTCGAGGCCGAGCGCCCGCCGAAAACCGCGTCGGTGATTTCCGCCGCGCTGCCTGAGCCGCGCCGCGCGCCGCATGCTGCGCTGCGCGCCGACCGCCATGCCCCGGTCTCGATCTATGAGGTGCATCCGGGTTCATGGCGTCGCGTGATGGAGGAGGGCGCTCGCTCCCTCAGCTATCTGGAACTGGCGGATACGCTCGTTCCATATGTGAAGGATATGGGCTTCACCCATATCGAGCTGATGCCTGTCAGCGAGCATCCCTTCGATGGCTCATGGGGCTATCAGCCGACGAGCCTTTTCGCGCCGACGAGCCGATACGGAACGCCATCTGAATTCAGGCAATTCGTCGAACGCTGTCACAACGAAGGTATCGGCGTGATCCTCGACTGGGTCGCGGGTCATTTTCCGAACGACCCGCATGGACTTTCCAATTTCGACGGCACGCATCTCTACGAGCATCAGGACCCGAGGGAAGGGCTGCATCCGGACTGGAACACCCATATCTACAATTATGGGCGCAATGAAGTGCGCGGCTACCTCTTGTCGAATGCGCTTTTCTGGCTATCCCGATATGGCGTCGATGGGTTGCGCGCCGATGCCGTCGCCTCGATGCTCTATCGCAATTACAGCCGGAAAGAGGGCGAGTGGATTCCGAATATCCATGGCGGCCCTGAAAATCTGGAAGCGATCGGGTTTCTTCACCGCCTCAACGAAGCCGTCTATGAGCGGCACCCGGAGGCCGTCACCATCGCGGAAGAGTCGACGGCGTGGCCGATGGTGTCGCGCCCGACATATCTCGGCGGGCTCGGCTTCGGCTACAAGTGGAACCTCGGCTGGATGCATGACACGCTCTCGTACATGTCGAAGGAGCCGGTCCATCGCAAATATCATCACGACTGGCTGACCTTCGGTCTGCTCTATGCCTTCAGCGAGAATTTCATTCTGCCGCTCTCGCATGACGAGGTCGTCCACGGCAAGGGCTCGCTCCTCGGAAAGATGCCCGGCGATCGCTGGCAGAAATTCGCCAATTTGCGCGCCTATCTTGCCTTCATGTTCACGCAGCCGGGCAAAAAGCTTCTATTCATGGGTGGCGAGTTCGCGCAGGTGCGCGAATGGAACCATGACGAAAGTCTGGACTGGGACCTGCTGGAAGATGAGATGCATGCAGGCGTCCAGACGCTGGTGCGCGACCTGAACCATCTTTATCGCAATGCGCGGGCGCTTCATGAACGCGATTGCGAGGCGGAAGGCTTTTCCTGGATCGACTGCAACGACGCCGAGGCGAGCGTCGTGTCCTATATTCGCCGCGCCGCCGACCCCGCCGATCTCATGGTGATCGTCTGCAATTTCACGCCGGTCGTGCGCCGCGGCTATGTCATTGGCGCGCCACGACGAGGCACTTATCGGGAAGTGCTCAATACCGATGGCCGCTGCTATGGCGGAAGCGGTGTCGGAAATTCAGGCAGGGTCGCGACGCGCGATGTGCCCGCGCATGGCATGGCGGCATCCCTGTCGCTCACCCTGCCGCCACTTGGCGTCCTCATATTGCAGCCGGAGGACGGAACGCCGTGAAGAAAAGTCTGGCGCTGGGAGAGGGGCAGGCTTACCCGCTGGGCGCAACGCCCGACCGGCGCGGCGTGAACTTCGCGATCTTTTCCGCCAATGCCGAGAAGATCGAACTCTGCCTTTTCGACAGTGCCGGGCAGCGTGAGGTGGCGCGACTCCCCCTGCCGGAACGCACAGGGGACATATGGCACGGGCATCTCGCGGATGGCCGGCCGGGTTTGCTCTATGGCTATCGCGTATATGGTCCTTACGATCCTTGGAACGGTCATCGCTTCAACCCGAACAAGCTCCTGATCGACCCCTATGCACGATCGCTCGACCGCTCTTTCGAGTGGAACGACATTCACTGTGGCTGCATTCCCGGCGACTCTCGCGAGGATTTGTCATTCGATACGCGCGACAATGCGGCGCTAATGCCGAAGTGCCGGATCATCGATCCGACCTTCTCATGGTCGAGCGAGTCAGGACCGCTTACGCCACCGGCGCGCACCGTCATCTATGAGCTTCATGCGCGCGGCTACACCATGCTTCACCCCGCCATCGAGAAGAGCATGCGCGGGACCATGGCGGCGCTGCGCCAGCCGGAGATCATCAGCCACTTGCGCAGCCTCGGGATAACGGCCGTCGAATTTCTTCCAGTTCATCCGGCCGCGACGACGCGCGTTCTGGCGCGAAACGGATTGCACGAATTCTGGGGATATAATTCGATCAACTTCTTCGCGCTCGATCCCCGCTTCCTGATGAACGGCGAGCTCGACGATTTCCGAAAAACCGTTCGCGCTTTTCATGAGGCGGGCATCGAGGTCATACTCGATGTCGTCTTGAACCACACGGGCGAGGGAGACGAGTTTGGCCCCACGCTTTCCTTTCGTGGCATCGACAATGCCTCCTATTACTGCCTTGCGGAAGAGAAGCGCCGCTATGTCGATGTCACCGGCTGTCACAACACACTCAATTTCGAGCATCCGCGCGTTCTGCAAATGGTGCTGGATTCCCTTCGCTACTGGGTGAAGGAGATGCATGTCGACGGCTTTCGTTTCGATCTCGCCGTCAGCCTTGCGCGCAAGCATCATCATTTTTCGCAACAAGCACCGTTCTTCGATTGGGTGATGCAAGACCCGACACTTGCGCATGCGAAGCTCATCGCGGAGCCCTGGGATCTCGGGACGGATGGCTATCAGCTCGGCGCGTTCCCGCCGCCCTGGAGCGAGTGGAACGACAAATATCGCGACGGCGTGCGGAAATTCTGGCGCGGCGAGCCGGGCGTCGTCGGCGATCTCGCATTCCGTCTGTCCGGCTCGAGCGACATATTCGGCGGGCGAGGGCGCCGGCCGACCGCGAGCGTGAACTTCATCACCGCGCATGATGGCTTCACGCTCGAAGACCTCGTTACCTATGAGCGGAAGCACAATCTCGCCAACAGGGAAGACAATGCCGACGGCACGAACGCCAATTACAGCTGGAATTGCGGTGTGGAAGGGCCGACCGAAGATCGGGCGATTGTCGAACTGCGCCAGCGGCAGAAGCGCAATCTGATGGCGACGCTTCTCCTCTCGCAGGGAATTCCGATGCTTCTCGCGGGCGACGAATTCGGGCGAACCCAGCACGGCAACAACAACGCCTATTGCCAGGATAACGAGATCGGCTGGGTCGACTGGACGAAGCTCGACAAGGGCCGGCCCTTCCTCGCATTTGTCCAGAAGTTGATAGCGCTGCGTGCTGCGCACCCGGTCTTCCGGCGAAATCGCTTCTTTCATGGTGATCACATCGACGGCGGCGGCATGCGGGACATTACCTGGCTCTCAGCCGCGGGAACTGAAATGGCGGACGATGATTGGCGCAAGGCCGACCTTCGCTGCCTCGGTGTTCTCTATGCGATACCGCCCGATCAGAGAACAGCCGCCGACCAAGAACCGGCGGACAGGCACGCATTCCTGCTCTTGATGAATGCGCAGGACAGCGCGGCGAGCTTCGTGCTGCCCGAGGCGCAGCCCGACAGGATCTGGGATTGCCTGCTCGACACAAGGTCGAACGAAGAACCACCGAGCGCCCGCCTCAATCCGGGCTCGGCATTTCCTCTCGCCGCCCACTCGCTTGCGCTTCTCGCCAGCGAAAACTGAGGATCTCTCCTCATGCACCCTGACGAAACCCTGATCCGTCTGGCCGATGAAGCGGGCATAGAGCCGCGCTATTGGGATATTCAGGGGCGCTTGCACGAGGCAACATCCGAGACGCTGCGCGCGCTGCTCGAAGCGCTGGGAATTCCGGCGCAGACCAATGCGGAAGCGGCGGCGAGCCTGTCCCGCCTGATCGCGGAACCGTGGCGAAGCGTGCTCGCTCCGGTGATCGTCGCGCGCGAACATGGCGAGATCGACGTGCCGTTCAGATTGCCGGCCGCGGAAACCGCCAGAACGATCAGGTGGCGCATAAGACTCGAAACGGGCGAGATCGAAGTGGGGGAAGCGGCCCTCGCCGACATGCCGGTCGAGGAAACCGGAACGGTGGATGGTGCGCCGATCAACCTGCGCCGCTTGCGGCTTCCGCCGCTCCCGCCCGGCTATCACGAGTTTCATATGGAGGCATCGGGTGAGGCCGCAACCACGCTCATCGTTGCGCCATTGCGCTGCCATTTACCGGCAAAGTTCGCGTCGGCGCGGTGCTGGGGCCTTACTACGCAGCTCTATTCTCTCAATACGCAGGCGAACTGGGGCATGGGAGATTTTGGCGACATCCGTATGCTGATCGAAAATACTGCACCTCTCGGCGTCGATGCAATCGGTCTCAATCCATTGCACGCGCTCTTTCTCGACACGCCGGAGCAAGCAAGTCCTTATTCGCCGAACAGTCGCCTTTTCCGCAATCCGCTTTATCTCGACCCAAGCTCCATGCCGGATTTTTCGGAATCGAGCGAGGCACGCGCGCTCTTCGACATGCCGGACATGATACGCGCGCTCTCGATTGCGCGCGACGGGCCGCTCGTCAACTACAAGGCGGTAGCCGCTCTCAAGCTCGCGCTGCTTCAGCTCATGCGCCGAAGTTTCGAGGAAAAGCACCTGTCCGAAGAAAACGGGCGGGGGCAGGAATATCGAAATTATGTCGAGCGAGCGGAGGAAGCGCTCGAGCGCTTCGCGACCTATCAGGCCCTGGCCGAACATCTGGGTACGCATGACTGGCGGCAATGGCCCGATGGCTATAGAGATTGCGCCTCGCGCGAGGTGCGCGTCTTTCAGGAGGCTCAGTCGGGACGAATTTCCTTCTTCAAATATCTTCAATGGCTCTGCGAAGAGGCATTTTCCGGGGCGGCGAAACTCGCGCGCGCGCGCGGCATGGCGGTCGGCCTATGCAACGATCTCGCCATCAGCGTCGATGCTTCCAGCGCCGATCACTGGGCCAATCGCGATCTCTTTGCCGGTCAGGCTCGCGTCGGCGCGCCGCCCGATCCGTTTAACGAGCTTGGGCAGGAATGGGGCGTCGTTCCACTCATTCCGCATCGGCTCAAGGCCACCGGCTATGCCCATTTCATAGCGCTTCTGCGCGCCAACATGCGGCATGCGGGCGCCTTGCGCATCGACCACATCATGGGCTGGCAACGGCTGTTCATGATCCCGGCCGGAGCTTCGCCCGCGGATGGCGCCTATGTGAGATTTCCGCTGGACGAGCTGATGGCGATCGCCGCTCTGGAAAGCCAGCGCAACGAGTGCCTCATCATTGGCGAGGATCTCGGCACCGTTCCCGCGGGCTTTCGCGAGCGCATGTCTGGCGCCAACATGCTTTCATGCCGCGTTCTCTATTTTGAGCGCGGCCATGACCGCTTTCACCAGCCCGAGGAATATCCCGCGCTCGCATCCGTCTCCGCCTCGACACATGACCTGGCGACATTGCACGGCTTCTGGACCGGCGACGACATAGCGGCAAAGGCGCAGCTCGGAGCGCTGGCGACGGCGGAGGAAGAGGCAAGGGCGCGGGCGGAGAGGGCGCATGACAAGCGGCTTCTGCTACAGGCGCTCGCGGATGAAGGCTTGCTGCCGCAGGGCGCCGACCCCTCCGACGCGGATCGCACTGCCTGGTCGCCGGAACTCGGCTCCGCGCTTCATCTCTATCTTGCGCGGACGCCGGCCTGTCTCGTCATGGTGCAGCTCGATGATCTTGCAGGCGAAGAGCATCAGGCAAATTTGCCGGGCAGCACGACCCAATATCCGAACTGGCGTCGGCGTCTTTCGCGGGACCTGTCGGAACTCCTCAATGATCCCGCCATCCGCTGTCAGATGGAAGAAATCACCGCCGAGCGCGCCCGTCGCCTGTAATTGCCGGTTGGCATCGGAGACGAATCTTGCCAATGGGTGTGCAGCGCTGTGATGACCAAATGAGCGCCAAGGTTCTGCCTTGAGCGATCCACGGTCGACGGCCTCCAAACTTTGTCTGTTGCTTCTGCCGCTTACCGGAAACCATGACGAAATTCAAACGGCTGCCGATGATTGCCTTCAGCCTGCTTGCGGCTTCCTTCCATCCTGCAATCGCCGCCGACCGCGCGGACGATATGGTAGCCACCGAAGCGGGCGGGGGCATCGTCCTGCTCGGCGGCATTGGCTATACGTGGCTCAAGGGCACCGAGCTCGTCTATTCGTCAGCGGGCAACCGGATCAGCCAACTGGACTGGGAAACGCAGGCTCCGGCACTGACCGGGACCGTGAAAGGCAGGCTGAGCGACTTCTGGACGGTTTCGGGCGCCGCAACGATCGGCTTTTCCGGCGACAGCCATATGGAAGACCGCGACTGGCTGGCGCCGTTTTCACCGAGCTTCGAATTCGACGACTGGTCGGATCTCTCGATCCATTCGGAGACGAAGCTGGATCGCTATATCGACCTCAGCGTTGCCGTCGGCCGGGATTTCGCGATCAGCGACAACGCGATGATCAATCTGCATGGTGGTCTCAAATACACCGATGTGAAATGGACCGCTTATGGCGGCTCCTTCATCTACAGCACCAACGGCTTCCGGGACGATGTCTTCAATCTCGCCAATGGCACGCGGAACATCACATTCGAACAGCGCTATCCGGGCGTCTTCCTCGGAGCTGAAACGACCGTCACCGGCGGCCGGTGGGTGTTCACGGGGCTGCTGCGCGGAGGCATGACGGTCGGCGCGACAGACACGGACCATCACTGGCTGCGTGATCTGCGCTTCGAAGACGAATACGGCGCCATTTCATTTCTGTCGCTGGGCGCGAGGGTGGATTACAGCGTACGGAGCGAGACGCACATCTTCCTTGCGGCGAATTACGACAAGTATTTTCGCAAAATCGGCAACTCCGAGTACTACGACATCAATACGGGCGAGCATCTCGGAGCCGGCAAGAAAGGCGCCGGCATGAAGTTCGAGTCTTTCACCGTCTCATCCGGCGTAAAGATCGCTTTCTGAGTGCTGCTTGCTATCGACCTGATTGGCCGTCCATGATTTCCGATGCAACGACGCGATCGGCCATCGCGGGAGAGGGCGCTCGAGGTCGCGCGAAGCGGCTTCAAAGCCGGGCTGAGGGCGAGGGGAGGTTCGGCCATCCGAGAAGAGCATCGCCCTCTATTTGCCGATCTCCATCGGCATATCGGGGTCCCGAGACCATTCCGCCATCGAACCATCATATACAGCGACCGATGGATGCCCGAGCCGTGTGAGGGCAAGGGCGTTCATCGTCGCCGAGATGCCACCACCGCAATAGCAAATCACGCGAGGCTTTTCCAACGCGCCGATGGCTGTAAAAAGCGCACGCAGTTCGGGCTCATCACGATACGTTCCATCAGCCTTGAGCAGCGACGCATAAGGCACGTTGCAGCTTCCCTTTATATGACCTTTGCGGCCATAGCTCATGGGCGACTCGCCACTATGCACGCTCGGCGACAGCGCGTTTATGGTGCACACCGCGCCGTCGTCGATCGCTGCAAGCACGGCCCGCTTGTCGGCCCATGCGCCGGGGCGGGCGGTAAGGGAGATATCCGTTGGTGGATAATGCCGCGGCGTGACCTCCACCGGTCGGCCTTCGGCTGTCCATTTTTCAAACCCACCGTCAAGAACGGCGACGTCGTCGAAACCGGAAGCTCGCAACATCCACCAGAGCCGTGTTGCCCACATGGGCGACGTTGTGGTGTAGGCGACGACGCGCGTTCCGCGTCCGATACCAGCCGCTCCGAGCGCATGCGCTAGCC
This sequence comes from Parvibaculum sp., assembly GCF_049671045.1. Lineage (GTDB taxonomy): Bacteria > Pseudomonadota > Alphaproteobacteria > Parvibaculales > Parvibaculaceae > Parvibaculum. Next base: position 42,139 of record NZ_JBATUH010000025.1, read on the forward strand.
GATCGATAGGAGGCATCGTAAAGGGCAGCGGCGCGGCTGCGTCGGACAACTCGCCGGCGAGATCGATGAATGCCGCACCGGGTATATGAGCGGCATCGTAGTCCGCGCGTCCGCTCTCGATTACATATGGCCCCGGCGTTGCCGGTCTTAGGTGAACGGTCGTGTCGAAAATCCGCAAGTCCGGGTCGCGAAGATGTTTCGCGAGCCAATCGGTCGATACAAGGCCTCGCCGGTCCCACTCGGTCATGATCTTCTCCATGTGTTGCAATCCAGGGCGCTCCAGCCTTGCATTGCAACTCAGTGAAGGCAATACGCAGCACCGAAGGGCCTGGCGCTTCACTTATGTCGCCGCGAGTGACTTCGTCGCTCTTTAAATATGCATATACAATGCACCTTATTTCGCTTTAGATATGAAATGTTGGCCCTGATGTTCACCCCGATCAGCATTGTATCTCCGGGCAATCAGAGGCTTGCGGAGGATCTAATCCAGCACATCCATTTCTTTTGTTCCCGCGCTAAAAGGAGGCGCTACGATCATGAGCGAATCCCTATATCCCAAGGCGACGAAGGCACTCTCAGACAAGCGTCATGAACTGGCACCGGAAGCCGAAGCGGCCTTTCGCGCGTTCAGCCAGGCCGTGTTCAAGGACGGTGCGTTGTCTCGAAAGACGAAGCAATTGATCGCTGTCGCGGTTGCCCATGTGACGCAGTGCCCATACTGCATTCAAGGCCACACCAAAGGTGCGACCAGAGAAGGCGCGACACCTCAGGAAATCATGGAGGCCATCTGGGTCGCCGCCGAGATGCGCGCGGGTGGAGCGGTGGCCCATTCCACAATCGCGCTGGCAGAGCTCGACGGAGGCTCCTCTTAAACGCGGTGGCGATGAGTTGCAGTCTCGTCATTTATCGCGACGATTCCGTCAGCCAGTTCGGACTTCCTCGACGCCGAGGCCAGCGTTGGGGATAGACTTCTAAAAATCGTAACAGCGGTTGTCCGGGTATTCGACAGTGCAGCGGAAGAAGCGCGCATAGGCCGCGCCGACGGGCCGAGATCCGGGTAGCTCTACGCGCACAGCCTTCCAGCTAGAGCCAAGAGATGAAGAGGTCGCTCAGCGCGAAAGAAGACAGGCCATGAGCAACTTCTGGACTATCAGACATTTGGCGGTGGGCCCGATCAGGTGCTTGTTTGATCCCCATCAAAGTACCGTCCAAGCTGAATGATATTCTACAAAACAAAGCATGGAGAAACCGACGCCCCGGCTCAGGAGAAGGTCATGAACAAGATGCTCATTGCTATCGTTGCTGCCGGATTGTTGTTCGGTGCCACGAGCGCACAAGCTCATTGCGACGCTGTAGACGGGCCCGTCGCGAAGGCAGCGCAGAAGGCTCTGGAGAATGGAAATGTCAATCCGGTGCTGGCTTACGCGCCGGCAACGGCCGAGACGGAAATCCGCGCGGCTTTCGACAAATCGCGCAAGGTGCGTGGTCTGGGCGGCGAGGCGAGGGCACTCGCAGACCAAGCCTTCATGGAAACGGTCATACGGCTGCACCGCGCCGGCGAAGGTGCGGCCTATACAGGGTTGAAGGCCGCCGGCGGCGACTATGGCCCCGTTATTCCGGCTGCGGAACACGCGGTAGAAAGTGGTGATCTGACCAAGCTCAAGGCCGTACTCGCCGAGCAGATCGAACACGCATTGAGTGAACGGCTAGCGCATGTACGGGAGCTTCAGAAAGCCCCGCAGGAGCCCAGGACCGCTGCTGAAGTTCCGTCCGCGCGTGAGCGCATTAGCGCTGAGCTTGGATTGATCACCTTCGCCGAGACGGTGCACCAGGCGATACAAGGAAAGGGTTCCGAGCACCATGTCGATTAGGGCGATGATATTGATCGTGCAGATTCATTTTCCATGCGAACCGACAACGAGCGGCGGCGGCCGGAATCCGGCCATAACATTTATCCGATAATATATATTATGGCAATTATTTTATCAGCTCGGACGAGGAAAAACGGCGGAATTCCGACATTTTCGTCTTCAGAGATCGAATTCCAGAACCATTCCGTCATATGCCGGCACGACATGATCCGGCAGCTCCGACATGAGCTTGCGGTAGTCGAGATCGATGTGGAGGTTCGTGAGCACGCCCTGGGACGCCGTCGAGCGCGCCAGCCATTCGAGCGCCATATCGACATGCGCATGTGTCGGATGCGGCGCATACCGCAAGGCATCGACGATCCAGCTCTCGATGCCATCGAGAATGGCGAAGCTCTCGTCGGGAATGCCGACGACATCGCTTGAGTATGCAAGCGGCCCGAAGCGGAAGCCCAGGGAACGCACCTGGCCGTGATCCTGGTCGAACGGGATCGCCTCGATGGTGCCGCCAGCGCCTTCGACACGGATGGGAGTGCCCATGTCCTCGATGCGATGCGCGTTGAGGATCGCCGGATAGCCGGAGCCTTCTTCCTGCTCGAAGCAGTAGCGAAAGCGCGATGTGAGCGTCCGGGCCGTCGCCGCATCCATCCAGACATCGACACGGCGATGCCCGTTATGCGCCACCATGCGCAGATCGTCGATGCCGTGGCACTGGTCGGCGTGGTCATGCGTGAAGAGAACGCCGTCGATCCATTGCACGCGCGCGTCGATGAGCTGCTCGCGCATGTCCGGCGACGTGTCGATGAGCACGGTCGTTCTCTGATGCGGGTCCTTGTCCCATTGCTCGATCAGCAGCGAGCAACGGCGGCGCCGGTTCTTCGGCTCCTTCGGGTCGCAGGCGCCCCAGTGTCCGCCGATGCGCGGGACACCGCCGGACGAGCCGCAGCCGAGAATGGTGGCGCGCATTTTCATGAGCCGAACACCGCCTCGCGTGGAACGCGTGAAAAGAGCCTGAGGAAATTCTCGCTCGTTGTGCGCCCGAGCGTCTCGACGTCGACCTCCTTCAGCTCCGCGACCTTGGCGGCGGTATGCACGACGAAAGACGGCTCGTTGCGCTTGCCGCGCTTCGGGATCGGCGCGAGATAAGGCGAATCCGTTTCGACCAGAAGCCGGTCGAGCGGAATGCCACGCGCCGTTTGCTGAAGCTCGGCCGCGCTCTTGAAGGTCACGATGCCCGACAGCGAGATATAGAAGCCGAGGGAAAGCGCATGTTCGGCGAGCCGGGCGCTCGATGTGAAGCAATGGAGAAGGCCGGGAAAAGCACCCTTCCCCGTTTCCTCGCCGAGAATTCGCGCCGTATCGTCGTCGGCATCGCGCGTATGCACGATGAGCGGCAGCTTCGTCTCTCGCGCCGCCGCGATATGGGCACGGAACGACCTGATCTGCGCCTCGCGCGGTGCATGCTCGTAGAAATAGTCGAGGCCCGTCTCGCCGATGCCGACCACCTTTGGGTGCCTGGCAAGCTCGACAAGCCGTGCCGTATCGACCTCGGGCTCGCTTGCTGCCTCATGCGGATGAATGCCGACCGAGCAATAGACATTGGCAAATCTCTCGGCAATCGCGCGTATCCGGTCGAATTCCGACACTTTGGTCGAAATCGTTACCATGAGCCGCACGCCGGCCTGCTCGGCGCGCTCGACCACCTGATCGACTTCCGAGGAAAAATCCGGGAAGTCGAGATGGCAATGGCTATCGACAAGAATGGCCATTCGTCAGCCTTCTGACGGTTCGTCCACCAGGCGCGGGAAAACTCCCAGCGGCGCGGGCAGCGGAACTCCGGCTTTCAGGGGATGCGCCTCGATATGCTCGAATTGCCGATGGTCTTCCGGCACTGACAGAAGATCGAGAAGCCGCGCCGTCGAAGCGGGCATGACGGGCTGCAGCAGCAGCGCGGCGTGCCGCACCGTCTCTATGGTCACATAGAGAACGGTCGCCATGCGCGCGGGATCAGTCTTGCGCAGCGCCCAGGGCTCCTGCGAGGCAAAATACCGGTTCGCCGCGCTCACCACCTCGAACACGGAAGCGAGATAGGCGTGAATTTCGAGCCGCTCCATCTGCTCGCGCGTCGTTGCGAGCAATCCGACCGCCGCGTTCAGCAGCGCCATGTCCTCGTCGCTCAGCGCGCCCCGCGCGGGCACCTTGCCGTCGCAATTCTTCGCGATCATGGAGAGCGAGCGCTGCGCGAGATTGCCGAGATCGTTGGCGAGATCCGCATTGACGCGGTTCACGACCGTCTCGTGGCTGTAGCTTCCGTCCTGGCCGTAAGGCACCTCGCGGCAGAAGAAATAGCGGATCTGATCGACGCCATAAGCGTCGGTGAGCGTGAACGGGTCGATCACATTGCCAACCGACTTCGACATCTTCTCGCCGCGGTTATAGAGGAACCCGTGGCCGAAAACGCGCCTCGGCAGCGCGACGCCCGCCGACAGCAGCATCGCAGGCCAGATCACCGCGTGAAAGCGCACGATGTCCTTGCCGATGATGTGCACATCCGCCGGCCAGTAGCGCTTGAAGAGCTTGTTGTCCGTATCCGGATAACCTAGGCCGGTGATGTAGTTCGTCAGCGCGTCGACCCACACATACATCACATGATCGGGATCGCCGGGCACTTCGATGCCCCAATCGAGCTTCGAGCGCGCGCGCGAAATCGAAAGGTCCTTGAGGCCGCGCTTGACGAAGGCGACCACCTCGTTGCGCCGCGAGGCCGGCTGGATGAAGTCGGGATTCTTATCGTAAAGCTCGAGAAGTCTGTCCTGATAGGCCGACAAGCGGAAGAAGTAAGTCTCTTCCTCCATCCATTCGACGGGCGTGCCCGTGGGCGCGAGCTTCTGTCCGCCCTCGCCCGTTGTGAGTTCGTCCTCGCCATAGAAGGCTTCGTCGCGAACCGAATACCAGCCCGAATAGGAGCCGCGATAGACGTCGCCGCTCTCCGCCATCTTCGTCCAGATGTACTGGCAGGCCAGCGTCTGGCGATCTTCGATCGTGCGGATGAAGTCGTCATTCGACGCATTGAGCCGCTCGGCCATGGCCTTGAATTTCGGCGCCATCTCGTCGGCGAGTTCGCGGGCCGTGATGCCCTTCGCGCGCGCCGTCTGCACCATCTTCTGGCCGTGATCGTCGACGCCCGTGAGGAAGCGCACGTCATAGCCGTCGAGGCGCTTGTAGCGCGCGATGACGTCCGTCGTGATCAGCTCATAGGCGTGCCCGATATGGGGCGGCCCGTTCGGATAGGAGATGGCCGTGGTGATGTAGAAGGCCTTTGGCGCCGTCATGACGTTTCGCAAACCTGTCGAGATGAGCGCCGGTCAGGCGCCCGGCAGCTTCCGAGGATGTGAAATCCGGTTGCCGCCAAAAATGCGAGAATTCCAGAATACGGTGCAGATCATGCTCCGGTCCGTTCGCCGGCGACGCTTTCAAGCATCGAAAAAACGTTCAGGATCACGAGCTTGCGATCCGTGTTGAGCGTTTCCGCCCGGGCGACCGTCTGGCTGATCTTTTCCCACACCTCGACCCATCTATCAAGGCCGGCGCCGGCCGCGAGCCGCGCCATGGCGGCGCCCTCTCCGGCGACGAGATCGGGCCCGGCGCCCACGCCCGCGCCGCAGCGGACCAGACGCTGCAGCCAGTCGCCGAGAAGGTCGGTGAAGGTTTCGTAAGCGTCATCCGCGCCGCGCCTGCCCACCTTGTCGGCAAAGGCGTGAAGGCCCTTCACATCAAGCCTCGGCAGGGGCTTCAGAAGAGCCACAAGCTCCTTGTAGAGATCGAGGCCGCCACCCTCGGCAATGGAAAGCGCCCTGCCCGCGCTCCCCTCGGCTAGCCTGGCGATGGCCGCCCGCTCCTCCTCATTCGCCTTCACGTCATTGGCGGCCAGAACGCCGGCAATGTCCGCATCAGCGAGTGGCCTCATCGCGAGCGTGCGGCAGCGCGAGCGGATGGTCGGCAGCAGCCGTCCCGGCTGATGGCTGATGAGGATGAAGAGGCCGCGCGCCGGGGGCTCCTCCAGAATCTTGAGAAGCGCGTTCTCCGCGTTCACGTTCATGTCGTCGGCCGCATCGACGATGGCGACGCGCCAGCCATCCGCGCCCGCGCTCATGCCGAAAAAGCCCGCCGTTCGGCGCACCTCCTCGACGGTGATGACGGTCTTCAGCCGCTTGGCCTTCTCGTCATAGGGGCGGCGTATCACGAGAAGGTTCGGGTGGCTCAGCGCCGCGACCTGGCGGAAGACGGGCGAGTTCTCTGGCACCGACAGATCGCGCGCGCCAGCGGCCCGCGCGAGGTCGGGGGTTCCGTAGGCTTGAACGAAGCGCGCGATCCTGTAGGCGAGAGTCGCCTTGCCGATCCCCTTGGGGCCGGTCAGCAGCCAGGCGTGATGCATCCGCCCGCTCATGAAGGCATCGAAAACCGAGCGCTCGGCCTCCTCCTGGCCGATGATCCGCGCTGTCTCGCGCGGATGCGGAAAGGTGTCGAGCCGGTCGCTTTCGGGAAAATCGCTCATGCTCTTTGGTAGCACGGGCCGAGCCGGTCAGTCACCGGGCGCGGGCGGAAGCAGGCGCTCAGGGCTGGTCCGCCGCCTGGCTCAACTGGGCGACATAGGTCTTGAAGCGCGCGAGCGAGCCGCCATCGAGGTTCACCTGAACCATGACGTTCTGCAGCGGATCGACCTGCTTCTTGTCCACCAGCACCTCGTAATAAAGGTGGTTGCCCGTGGCGAGGCCCGATGCGCCGATATAGGCGATCACCTGGCCCTTTTTCACTCTGGAGCCGGGACGCAGGCCGGTCGCGAATTTCGACAGATGGGCATAGGCCGTTTCCACCCGGTCATTGTGCCGGACGCGGACATAGCGCCCGTAATTGCCGCGCCAGCCGAGATCCTCGATCGCGCCGTCTTCCGCCGCATAGACCGGCGTGCCCTTCGGCGCCGCGTAATCGACGCCCTTGTGGAACTTCCGCACCTTGAGAACGGGATGAATGCGCCAGCCCCAGGGGGAGGTCATCCGGGCGTTGCGCACCGGCGAGCCGAGCTCAAGCGGCATGTAGCCCCGCCCGCTTTCTTCCACGAAAGCGACCGCGCCCGTGCCGGTTTCATAGCGATAGACGCGATGCTCCTGGCCGTAGACGGAGAGCTGCGCATAGCGCATCACATGCGTGGCGGAAGACGCGGCGCCCGGCGATGTTGTCTCATAGACGACCGTGAATTTCGCGCCCCTGGAAGGCATGGCCGGGGCGTCCGGATCGTAGCTGAAGGCCGCGATCACATCGTCGGCCACGCTTGCCGGGATCTTTGCCGCAATCAGGTCCTTCCTGAAATCATGCGTCACATGGCCGTTTCGCGTCGTGACGCCAACGGCCCAATCCTTCGCGGCCGCCTGCCTGTCGCCCAGCGGATGGAACTTGCCGTCATTGCCAGCGACGACCGTCAGGTCCTTCGCCGCGCCGGTCTGGACATGCAGCGCGACGAGCTGGCGTCTCGCCGGGTCCGTGCCGCGCACCGAAAATTCGATCCGCGATCCCGCAGCCAGCTTTTCGACATCGATGAAGTCGCCAAGCGCCCTCAGCGCCCCCTCGCGCTGATCCTTCGAGATGCCTTCGCGGAGCAGCACCTTCGACAGTGTATCGCCACGCGCGAGCGTCACCGTCCGGTTGGCGACGACGCCGAGGCGGCTTGCGGATGAATTGAGAATGGCCGCGCTCACATCGCCTTCCGTATCGGAAGAGACGTCCCCGGCAGGAATGCTCAGCGTACCGAGGGTATTCGCATGCGCCAGCGGAGCGCTCGCCAGGAAGAATGCGGAGGAGCAAAGAACCGCGCCGATGACGGGCAACAGATCGCGCTTCTTCTCTCGCTCTGTCATGCGCGGACTTCCCCTGCGATGGCGGCGAGCCTCAGTGTCCCCGGCCCGCGACGAATGTGCTTCTATAGGCGAAGGTTTCCGTCGCGGTCAAACAGGAATTTACCATGTTGGATCAATGGCTAGGGCGATAACCTTGAAGTCACACTGTGCCATATTTGCTGCGCCACCTCGGCCTCGCTCCGTGTCGCGTCTATGACGGCGCAGCGCTCGGGCTCGGCCTCGGCGATGGCGAGAAATGCGTTCCGTAATGTCTCGTGAAAGCGCATGTCCATTCGCTCATAGCGATCTTCCGCGACCTCCTCCGTGGACGACTTATCCACAGGGGCGCGGCCCTTGGCGCGCGCAAGGCCGATTTCCGGCGGCAGGTCGAGAATGAGCGTCAAGGCCGGCATATCCTCGCCGATCACCATGCGCGAGAGTGAGCGGACGACCTCCCCGCCGAGCCCCTGCGCCACGCCCTGATAGGCCAATGTGGAATCGACGAAGCGGTCGGAAACGACCCATGCCCCCCGCGCGAGCGCCGGTCTGATCGTCCGGGCAAGGTGGTCTTCGCGGGCGGCGAAATGGAGCAGCGCCTCGGAAAGCGGCGTCCAGCGGCCCGGCTCCCCCGTCACCAGGAGTTGCCGAATTGCCTCAGCCCCCGCAGCGCCGCCCGGTTCGCGTGTGATGACGACCTCGTGGCCCCGTTCGGCCAGTCGGACGGCGAGCGCGCGGATCTGGGTCGACTTGCCAGCCCCCTCGCCGCCCTCGAGCGTGATGAACCGTTGCCGGCCCAATGGGATCAGCTTCCGAAGATCATGTGGCGCAGCGCATGTGCCGCGCGGCCGAACATTCCGAGCCGGTCCACATTGGCGCCCGCGAGCAGAGGGATTTCCTGCATCGGCTTGTCCGGCACCTCGACGCGCAGCGTGCCGACGCGCTGGCCGGCCGCGATCGGCGCCGGGATGGGGGCGGAATAGTTCACCGAGACCTTCATGGCCTTGCGCTGGTCCGGCGTCATGATGAGGTTGACGTCGTTGGCGGAAACGAGCGGCACCTGGCCGTAATTGCCCTGCCAGACAGGCGCGTTCTCGATCACGGCGCCCGCGGCGAAGAGCTTGTACTGCTTGAAGGCGCGGAAACCCCAGTCGAGGATACGAACGCCTTCCTCGGCGCGCGCCTTCTCGCTCGTCAGTCCGTTGATCACGAGGATGAGGCGCCGGTCGCCCCGCTTGGCGGAAACGACGAGGCCGTAGCCCGAGGCGGATGTGTGGCCGGTCTTCAGTCCGTCCACGGTCGGGTCGAGAAAGAGCGCCGGATTGCGGTTGTGCTGCGTGATGCCGTTCCAGGTGAACTCTTTCTCACTGAAGTAGTGATAGTACTCCGGGAAGTCGTAGATGATGTGCCGCGCCAGCCGGGCCAGATCATGCGCCGTCATCATCTGGTCGGGATCAGGCCATCCGGTCGAATTGGCGAAGGTCGAATTCGTCAGACCGATTTCCTTCGCCCGCTCCGTCATCGCATTCGCGAATTCGGGCTCCGAGCCCTTGAGCGCTTCGGCGACCGCGATGCAGGCATCGTTGCCGGACTGGACGATGATGCCCTGAATGAGCGTCTCCACCGGAATGCGCGAGCCGAGCTGCGCGAACATGGTCGATGAGCCCGAGGCCGCGCCGCCCGCGCGCCAGGCGTGCTCGCTGACCGGGAATTCGTCGGTGAGCTTCACCGTTCCCGCCTTCAGCGCGTCGAACAGCATCGACAGCGTCATGAGCTTGCTCATGCTTGCCGGATGCATGCGCGTGTCGCCATCCTTGTCCCAGAGCACGTCGCCCGTCGCGCCATCCATCAGCACCGCATATTGCGCGGTCGTGTCGAAGGCCATGGCTGGCCGCGACACGAGCATCGCAACGGCAAAGGCCGCGGCGACAAGTGTGAGGATGGGCTTCAATCTCGTCATGGGTGACGCTCCCTCTTCCGGTCTCAAGAATACTCGCTGGCGGCTCCGGCCGCCCTCTCACTCGACAATGATCCGCGCCCCGGCATGGCCCTTGCCGATCACGTCCTGCAAGGAGGCGTCGGCGGAAGGCACGTCGGCGAGTGGCCCGACGCGCACGCGGTAATATCTGTTGCCATCGACCATGGTCGGTGTCACCTGCACATTGCGAACGCCCTCGGCGAGCAGACGCTGATGCACGGCTTCCGCATTGGCGAAGCTGCGGAAGGCGCCGGCCTGAATGAAGATGTTCGTTCCGGCGGGCACCGCCACATGCTGAACCGTTTCCGGCAGCGGCGCCGGATTGCTGCTTGCGACCTGCGTGTCCTCGCCGATCGGCCGCATCGTTGCCTTGCTCGAGGGCGTACCCGTCGCAACCGGCGAGGACGGGAGGGGCGATGCGGAAACCGGCGCCGACTTCACGCCGGTGGGCGCGGCAAGTTCGGTCGCGGTAACGGCGCCCGCTTTGGAGGCCATCGCGACCTTCCGTTCGCTCTCATCGGTGACGGGCTTCGGCGCAATGAAGCTGTCCTGGCTCGATGCGACTTCGGTGACATTCGTTCCGGGAATGCCGGGCAAGGGCGCGCGCCCGACATACTGCACACGCACCTTGGCCGTTCCCTTGCGGTCGTAGCCCAGAAGCTCCGCCGCCTTGCGCGACAGGTCGATTTCGCGGCCGTTCACGAAAGGCCCGCGATCGTTGACGCGCACGACGAGCGAGCGGCCGTTCTCGAGATTGGTCACGCGCACGAGCACCGGCATGGGCAGCGTCGGATGCGCGGCCGTCAGCGCCTCCTGATCGAAGACCTCGCCATTCGCGGTCGACTTGCCGTGAAACTGCGGGCCATACCAGGAGCCGATGCCCGTGGCGTCGTAATTTTCATCCTCATGCGGATAATACCAGATGCCGTTGATCTGGTAGGGCTTGCCCACCTTGTAGCTGCCGCCCTGCCCGACGACCGGAGGCTGCTTGCTCGTCGTGCAGGCCGCGAGCGCCAACGGCAGAAACAGGATAGCGGCCCATGCAAACGGCGTTCGGCCCCGTGCGATTTCCGCGCGGCAAGCCATTTCGGATACTGAACCGGTCATTCGGATACCCCTTGTTCCGCGCGAACATGTCGACCCGGAAGAGGCACGGCGGATCTCCTTCCGTCCCCCGACTCACGCGCACGAACATAAGGGAAGCTTATAGTCAGCCCTTCTTTTGGCGGCAAGCAGACCGGGCGAATTTGGCGCCAACGCGCCCGGGCTTTCCTTTGCGCCGCGCCCAAGTTAACGATTGGGGACCATAACTCTTCAGCGCCGACCGGAGACAAGATGACGAGCAACGCAGAGGCGGCCTCCGCCAGCATCGCGGAACAAGGAATGTCCCTGACGGAAGGGCTGGTCAGCCTCATTCGCGGGAAGCCGGTCGCATCCTCGGATCTCGAGAGCGCCGCCCTCTTCACCCTCGATGCTGTCGCCAACATTCTCGCCGGGCGGAATTCGGCCCCCGGCAAGGTGCTGCTCGCCTGGTGGCAGGACAAGTCGCGCTCGAATGTCGAACCCGATCCCGAACAGCTCGCCTTCCTGATGGGCGGCCTCTGCCACATTCTGGAAACAGACGACCTCCACCGGGAGTCCGTCGTTCATCCGGGCTGCGTGGTCGTCCCTGCGGCCTGGGCGCTCGCAGAGCGGCGGCGTGCGGATGGCCGCGCGCTTCTGGAGGCGGTGCTTCAGGGCTTCGAGGCGACGACGCGCGTCGGCATGGCGGTCGGGCCCGCGCATTACCGGATTTGGCATAACACGGCGACCTGCGGGCCTTATGGCTCGGCGATGGCGGGAGCCGCGCTTCTCGGCCTTTCGGACGAGGCGGCCGTTCACGCGCTTGGCAATGCGGGCAGCCAGTCGGCGGGGCTCTGGCAGTTTCTCGAGACCGGCGCGATGACGAAGCACCTCCATGCGGGGCACGCCGCCGAAGCGGGCCTCAAGGCCGCGCTTCTCGCCTCGTTCGGCTTCACTGGGCCCGCCCGCATCCTCGAGGGCGAAAAGGGCTTCTTTCGCGCGGCCTGCCCCGATGCCGATCCCGCTGCGGTCCTGCGCGCGCCGGACGCGCCCTGGCAGCTCGTGCGAACCTCGATCAAGCCATGGCCGTCCTGCCGCCACACCCATCCGGCCATCGACGCGGCCGAGGAACTGCGCAGCGCCATTGCCGGCCGAGAAATCGCCGCGGTCGAGGTCGACACCTATCAGGCCGCGCTCGATGTCTGCGACCGTCCCGTCGCCACGAGCGACTATGAGGCGAAGTTCTCGCTCCAGCATGCGGTGGCCGCCGCGCTGAGCCTGTCCATTGTCGACTTCGAGGCGTTCGGCCCCGCCGCGCGCGAGACATGCGCCGCCCTCGCGCTCAAGGTCGCGATCCATGCCCGCGATCCCTATCGCGCGGCCTACCCGAAAGCCTGGGGCGCGGAAGTGCGCGTCCGGCTAAGCGATGGCAGCGAGCTTTCCGCGCGGCGCGAGAACGCCAAGGGCGATCCGGAAGCGCCTCTGTCGCGCGAGGCGATGATCGCCAAGGCGCAGATGCTCCTCGCTCATGGCGGCGTCCGCGAGCCCGGCCGCATCATTGACGGGATCATGGAGCTTCCGTCCGGCGGCGCGCTCCCCGGCCTTGATCTCGCCTGATCGCGATCAGACCCCGGCCTTCTCGACCAGCGGCTTGATGATGTCGAGATAGGCCTGCCCCGCAAATCCGGCCATGAAGGGAAGCCAGATCCACGCCGTGCGCCAGAGGAGACGCGGCTTGCGCCTGGCGGGCGTTTCCTTCACCGCCATGACGGGAGCCGCGGGCGCGGCAGGAGCGGAAGGCGCAGCCGCAAAGCCCGGCTCGGCCGGCGCCGCTGCCGCCGCTGCGGCTTCGGCCGCCAGCAGCGCCCTGCTCTCGCGGCGTTCCTGCATGAACAGGAACACCATGTAGAGGCAAAGAACGCCAAGCAGGCTCAACGGA
>NZ_JBATUH010000026.1:0-1663 GCF_049671045.1 Parvibaculum sp.
GGATGAATTTCCTGGAGGAGGTGCCGGCCGTGCGCCGCATCGATACCGACCGGGCCGACCTGTTTGCGGTCGAGATCGTCGGCCACGTCACCGCCGCGGATGCCGAGAACCTGCTCGGGCTGCTGCAAGCCGCCTGCGCGCTGCATGAGAGGGTGGACGCGCTGGTCAGGCTTACCGGCCATGACGGCACGGACTGGCCGAAAATCCCGAAAGAGACGATCGAACAGGGCAAGGCCGAGGCCATCCGTCATATCGGACGCTGCGCGGCGATCGGCGAGCCGGACTGGACGGCAGCGCTGCAGGGCTTCCTTGCACCCCGGCTTCCCATCGAGTTCCGGCATTTCGCCGCCGAAGACGAGAGCCGGGCATGGCAATGGCTGGCAGCCCGCCCCGTGGAGGGCTGAGAGCATGGGCCGGGCCTTTGCCGCTATCGCACCACGGTCAGCCGCTCGGCGGCGCGGGTGATGGCGGTGTAGAGCCAGCGCTGCCGGGTGTCCTTGAAGGCGAAGCTCTCGTCGAACAGCACGACATCGTTCCATTGCGAGCCCTGCGCCTTGTGGACCGTCAGCGCATAGCCATAGTCGAAATCGTCGAAGCGCTTCTTCTGCTGCCAGGATATCTCGGCTTCCGCATCCTCGAAGGCCGCCTTGAGCAGCTTGATCTTGGCCACGCCCCGGTCCGGATCGTCTTCCTCGGGCGAGACCAGAAGGTTGATGCCGGGCTTCACCGTCTCGCGCGACGAGGTCATGACTTTCCACAGGGAGCCGTTGAGCAGCCCTTTGGCGGGATCGTTGCGCAGGCACACCAGCTTGTCGCCGGCCTGCGGATAGCTGGCGGTGAAGCCCTTCAGCTCGCGCAGGCGCGCGTTATAGCGGCGGCGCGTGCGGTTCGTGCCCACCAGCACCTGATCGGCCGAGAGCACAAGATCCTGGGTCACCTCCTCCTTGCCGATCACCCGCGCGGCGCCGAAATCGCCGCGCATGAATTCGCGCCCCTCGCGCACGTCCAGCGCCAGGCGGATGATGGGGTTGTCGCGCGCCTGCCGGTGGATTTCCGTCAGCAGGAAATCCGGTTCGTGCTCGGTGAAGAAACCACCGCCCGAAATCGGCGGCAACTGGCCGGGATCACCCAGAACGAGGATCGGCGTGCCGAAGGACAGGAGATCGCGGCCCAGTTCCTCGTCCACCATCGAGCATTCGTCGATAATGACCAGCGCGGCCTTCGCGATCGGGCTCTGGCGGTTGAGCGAGAAGGTCGGCGACATGGACGTCTTGCCGGTCGTCTCGTCCTCAACCGCTTCCTCGCCACGCGGCCGATAGATCAGCGAATGGATGGTGCGCGCGTTGGTTGCGCCCTTGGAGCGCAGCACCTGCGCGGCCTTGCCGGTGAAGGCGGCGAACTGCACCTGCCCGTCGACATGCTCGGCGAAATAGCGCGCCAGCGTCGTCTTGCCGGTGCCGGCATAGCCGAACAGGCGAAACACCTGCGGCCTGCCGCTTTTCAGCCACTGAGCCACCGCCTGCAACGCGGCATCCTGTTGAGGGGAGAATTCCATGGCTTCGACAGACAGGATTCGTGCCCGAAGGGCAAGATGCAAACGGCCGCGGCGCCCTTATGCCGCCCCGGAAACCAGTTTCGCGAAGCGGTCGAGATCGACATTGCC
>NZ_JBATUH010000027.1:0-1695 GCF_049671045.1 Parvibaculum sp.
TGGCTCGGGCCCATGGGCGGGCTCTGCGGCGGCTTCGTCGAGGGCTGCGCGCAGATACCCGTTTCGCAATACGGGATACGGCTCATAGACCGGGCGCTGATCGGGCGCGCCCATGAGGCGGGGCTCCAGGTTCACGTCTGGACCATCGACGATCCGGCTGAAATGAACCGCCTCATCGACGTCGGGGTCGACGGGCTCATGACCGACCAGCCGGCGGTCCTGAAGGCCGTTCTCATGGAAAGAGGGCTCTGGAGTTCCTAATAACCCTGATGCATGTGCATGAATTTAATGCGACAATTCGCGGTAACAAAGCTCTGCCGCATGCCGCTATTGTGTGTTAATTGAAACTTGTGATGCCGCAAGGAGCTGCGGAGCGCGCCGCCCGGCATGGCACCACCACCAATGCTGAATGGGAACGCGGCCATGGATTATCAGTCGAAGCTCAGTGATGCGCTGCGGTCCGTGAAGGATGAAGGCCGCTACAGGGTCTTCGTGGACATTCTGCGGCATCGCGGCGACTTTCCACGCGCCACGTTCCACACGCCGGAAGGCACGCGCGAAATCATCGTCTGGTGCTCGAACGACTATCTCGGCATGGGCCAGCATCCGGACGTTCTGGCGGCCATGCACCGCGCCATCGATGAGGTTGGCGCGGGGGCAGGGGGCACGCGCAATATTTCCGGCACCACGCGCTATCACGTCGAGCTCGAGCACGAGCTTGCCGATCTGCACCAGAAGGAAGCGGCGCTTCTTTTCACATCGGGCTACGCGGCGAACGATGCGACGCTGTCCACGCTCGCGCGGCTCTTCGGCAATTGCGTCATCATCTCGGACGAGATGAACCACGCCTCGATGATTGAAGGGATCAGGCGCGGCGGCGGGCCGAAGCGCGTGTGGAAGCACAACGATCTCGCCCATCTCGAAACGCTGCTTAAGGAACTCGATCCGGAACAGCCGAAGATCGTCGCCTTCGAGTCCGTCTATTCGATGGATGGTGATATTTCGCCCATTGGAGAGATCTGCGACCTCGCGCAGAGATACGGCGCGCTGACCTATCTAGACGAGGTTCACGCCGTCGGGCTCTACGGACCTCGCGGCGGTGGCATCGCGGAGCGGGACGGCGTGCTCGACAAGGTCGATATCATCGAAGGGACGCTCGCCAAGGGCTTCGGCGTCATGGGCGGCTATATCGCCGGCTCGGCGATGCTGATCGACGTCGTGCGCTCCTATGCGCCGGGCTTCATCTTCTCGACCTCGCTTGCGCCGGTTCTCGTCGCGGGCGTGCTCGCCGCGGTCCGTCATCTGAAGGCGAGCAACGTCGAAAGGGAGAAGCATCAGGAACGCGCCCGCACGCTGCGGCGCATGATGGCCGATGCGGGCCTCCCCGTGATGATGTGCGAAAGCCATATCGTGCCCGTGATGGTCGGCGACCCCGTCGTCTGCAAGCAGGTGAGCGACGATCTCCTGCAGGATCACGGCATCTATGTGCAGCCCATCAACTATCCCACAGTGCCGCGCGGCACGGAGCGTCTGCGTTTCACGCCTTGCCCGGTTCACACGGACGAGATGATGAGAGATCTGGTGAAGGCTCTCGATTCCGTCTGGACGCAGCGGAACATAAGGCGTGCCGCGTAACGGCGACAGCGGCAATCCGCCATCGGCCGCCTCCGGGGCAGGCGGCCGCCGCGAGGTCAT
>NZ_JBATUH010000028.1:0-3789 GCF_049671045.1 Parvibaculum sp.
GCGCCGAACTCCGCGCGGTCATGGGGGGCGGAATGGGTGCGGGCATGGGCCCGCGCGCCGGTCAGTCTCCGCGCGAGGCCTATGATCCCGCGCCCGCCGCGATCGCCACGGCGGCGGCCGGTCCGAGCCTTCGCCGCTTCGAGGATGTGATCGCCCTTCTCGCCGAAAAGCGTGATATCAGGCTCAAGCATGCGCTCGAAACCGGCGTCCGCCTCGTCCGCTTCGAGCAGGGCCGCATCGAGATCAGGCTTCTCGAGGGAACGCCAGGCAATCTCGCATCCGAGCTTTCCGAGCGGTTGAAGCGCTGGACGGGTGCGCTCTGGGTCGTTTCAATCTCGCGCGAGGAAGGTGCGCCGACGCTGCGCGAGCAGGCGATCACGCGCGAGGAAAAGCTGAAGGAAGAAGCGCGCGCCGATCCGCTGGTCAGGGCTGCGCTCGCACATTTCCCCGGCGCCGAGATCGTCCATGTGCGTGATGCGCGCGCGGACGAGGTTGCGATGCCGCTTGCCGCGAGCGGCGAGGTCGTGCCTGCAAGCCATGACGATCTCGCCTCCGAAGAGTTTGAGCATGAGGATTACATGGCCTCCGACGAATAGAGGCCCGGATTTGCCTATTCCCAATTTGTCATCAGAGTGAACGGACGAGCGACGTGAGAAATATCGGCGAGATCATGAAGCAGGCGAAGGCCCTCCAGTCGAAGATGGAGGGCTTGCAGGCCGAGCTGGAGGCGCTGGAAGTGGAAGGAAGCGCCGGCGGCGGCATGGTGAGTGTCGTCATGACGGGCAAGGGCGTGGTGAAGCGCGTGACGATCGATCCGGGCCTCATGAAGCCGGAGGAGCGCGAAATCCTCGAGGATCTGATCGCCGCCGCCGCGAACGACGCCAAGGGCAGGGCCGAGAAGCTCGCCGCCGAGAAGATGCAGAGCATTGCGGGCGGTCTACCCATTCCGCCCGGCTTCGGCCTTTGAGACGCGAATGTCCGTCACCGGCCCCGAAATCGAGCGGCTGATCCAGCTTCTGTCCAAGCTGCCGGGCCTCGGCCCGCGTTCGGCGCGCCGCGCTGTGCTCCAGCTCATCAAGAAGAAGGAGACGCTGCTCTCGCCGCTCGCCGCCGCCATGGCCGAGGCGGTGGAGAAGGCCTGCGTCTGCTCGGTCTGCGGCAATGTCGATACGCACGATCCCTGCACCATCTGCCGCGATCCGCGGCGCGATCCGTCGATCCTCTGCATTGTCGAGGAGGTGGGCGACCTCTGGGCGCTGGAGCGGGCGGGCGTGCATAAGGGCCGCTACCATGTGCTTGGCGGCGTCCTCTCGGCGCTCGATGGCGTCGGCCCCAACGATCTCAATATTGGCGCGCTGGTCGAGCGCGTGCAGAAGGGCGAGATCAGGGAAGTGATCCTCGCCATGAACGCGACCGTCGATGGACAGACGACCGCGCATTACATCACCGACCGCCTCGAGGGCACGGGCGTCGCCGTTTCGCGCCTTGCGCATGGCGTGCCGGTAGGCGGCGAACTCGACTATCTCGACGACGGTACGCTCGCCGCCGCCATGAAGTCGCGCCGGCCGTTCTAGCTGTCCGCGGTCTCGTCCGCGTCGAGATCGCCCAGCATGTCTTCCACGCCCGGCGCGTTGAGGCCTAGCAGCGTTTGCGCGGATTCATCCGTCATGACTTCCACGTCCTTGAGCTTGCGGCTCATCACGCGCGTGCGCATGCCGAGGCTGTCGATGGTGTTGGTCGCGGCGTTGAGCTGACTTTTGAGCTTGTCGACCACCTTGCCATGCTTTTCGAATTCGGAGCGGACAGCGCTCAGAAGCTGCCAGACCTCGCTTGAGCGTTTCTGGATGGCCATGGAGCGGAAGCCCATCTGGAACGCGCTGAGCAGTGCCGAAAGCGTTGTCGGCCCGGCCACCGTGACCCGATATTTCTGTTGCAGATCGTCGAAAAGGCCGGTGCGGCGCAGAACCTCCGCAAAGAGGCTTTCGGTTGGAAGAAACAGAATGGCGAAATCCGTTGTGCGTGGCGGGTTGATGTATTTCTCCGAAATGGACTTGGCAAAGCTGCGCACCCGCGTTTCGAGAGCGGCGGCCGCCTCCTCGATGGCGGCGAGGTCGGCGCGCTCATGGGCAAGCACCAGCCGCTCGTAATCCTCCTGCGGAAATTTCGCATCGATCGGCAGCAGGATTTCGTCCTCATTGTCGCGCCCGGGAAAACGAACGGCGAATTCCACGCGCTCCGCGCTATGCGCTTTCACCTGCGCATTGGCGATGAACTGATCGGGCGAAAGAAATTGCTCCAGCAGCATGCCGAGCTGAACCTCGCCCCAGGTGCCGCGCGTCTTGACGTTGGTGAGAACCCGCTTCAGGTCGCCGACGCCGGTGGCGAGCGCCTGCATCTCGCCCAGGCCCTGATAGACGCGCTCGAGCTGCTCGCTCACGGTGCGGAAGGAATCGCCGATCCGCTTTTCCAGCGTTGTCTGGAGCTTTTCATCCACCGTCTTGCGCACGTCTTCGAGCTTGGCGGTGTTCTCCTGCCGGATCGCATCGAGCCGGTTTTCGACCGCCTGGCGCAACGCCTCCTGTGCCTTGCCTTGGCCCTCCGTCATCAGCGCCAGACCCTGCTCGACCTTCTCGAGGCGTTCGCGCTGCTGCCCGCCGAGCTGCAGAAGCGTGGCGGCGAGCTGGTCGCTCGTCTTGGCGAAATTGCCGGTCAGTTCCTCGCGCAGCTCCCGCGCGGCCGACTGGGCGCGCTGGTTGGCGGCATCGAGACTTTCGGTGATCGACTGGCCGAGCGCCTCGCGGCTCTTCGCCGCCTCGATTTCCATGCGCGCCATGTCGTGATCGAGCTTCTGGCCGATGGTGGCAACCGGCGTGCGGATCGCCTCGATCCCGCTGTCGAGCCGCTGGGCGAGGGAGTCCTGAAATCCGCGGAGATTGTCGCCAAGCTCCTGCCGCGTGAGCAGGGCCTGGGTCTGGGTTTCGCTCCTCACCCGGTCGGTTTCGGTGCGGATGACATTGGCGATCTTGTCGGCAATCTCATCGGCGATGCCCTCGCCGTTCGCCTCTTTCGCGCTCCGGCGAAAGGCGAGAAAGGCGAAGATCGCCGCCGCAAGGCTGAAAAACCCCGATGCGAGGCTCAGATAGAGGGTCCAGTTTTCCATTTTCTCTCCCCGGCTTCCCCTCGCGCGGGCCGGTGGCGGGCGAGGGGAACATTCAGGCAACTATAGCCGATTCCCGCGCGGGCGTGTCGGCCGATCGGGCTCGCTTGACCGGCGGGGCCGGGGAGCTTATCTCAACGCCATGGCTATCCGTGAAATCATCACCGCGCCCGACCCGCGCCTGAAACAGGTCTCCAAGCCCGTCGAGCGGGTGGACGACGATCTGCGCCGCCTCATGGACGACATGCTGGAGACGATGTATGCGGCGCCGGGCATCGGCCTCGCCGCCATCCAGATCGGTGTTCCGAAGCAGGTCATCGTGATGGACCTCGCGCGTGAGGGCGAGGACCCGCAGCCGCGCTATTTCGTCAATCCGGAAATCCTGTGGACCTCCGACGAACTCGCCACCTATGAGGAGGGCTGCCTCTCGGTACCCGAACTCTATGAGGAGGTGGACCGCCCGGCGCGCTGCCGCGTCCGGTTCCTCGATTATCAGGGCGAGATTCGCGAACTGGATTGCGAGGGCATGCTCGCGACCTGCATCCAGCATGAGATGGATCATCTGAACGGCGTTCTCTTCATCGACCATCTCTCCAAGCTCAAGCGTTCGATGATGCTGAAGAAGCTCGCCA
>NZ_JBATUH010000029.1:0-69316 GCF_049671045.1 Parvibaculum sp.
CGGCTGGAGCGACGAGGAGATCTTCGCCTCCTGCAAGATCGATCCGTGGTTCCTCGCGCAGATCCGCGACATCGTCGAAACCGAACTCAAGATCGGCAAGCACGGCCTGCCGCCGCATGCGCATGGCATGCGCGCGCTGAAGGCGAAGGGATTTTCCGACGCGCGCCTCGCGGTGCTGGTCGGCAAGACCGAGGCCGAGGTCAAGGCGCATCGGCGCGCGCTCGGCGTCCGCCCGGTGTTCAAGCGCATCGACACCTGCGCCGCCGAATTCGCCTCCCCCACCGCCTATATGTATTCGACCTATGAAGCCCCGTTCGCCGGCGGCGGCTCGGACGAAAGCGAGCCTTCGGACAAGAAGAAGGTCGTCATCCTCGGCGGCGGGCCGAACCGCATCGGCCAGGGCATCGAGTTCGACTATTGCTGCTGCCATGCCGCCTTCGCGCTCGAGGAGATCGGCATCGAGAGCATCATGGTCAACTGCAACCCGGAGACTGTCTCGACCGACTACGACACGTCGGACCGGCTCTATTTCGAGCCGCTGACGGCCGAGGACGTGCTCGAGCTGATCGACGTCGAAACGCGAAAGGGCACGCTTGCCGGCGTGATCGTGCAGTTCGGCGGCCAGACGCCGCTGAAGCTCGCCAACGATCTCGAGCGCGCGGGCATCCCGATCCTCGGCACCTCGCCCGACGCGATCGACCTCGCCGAGGACCGCGACCGCTTCAAGGACCTGCTCGACCGCCTCGGCCTGCGCCAGCCGCCGAACGGCATCGCCCGCTCGGCCGGGGAAGCGAAGGCGATCGCCGAGCGCATCGGCTATCCCGTCGTCATCCGCCCGTCCTATGTGCTTGGCGGCCGCGCGATGGAAATCGTGCGCGACGCGAACCATCTCGAACGCTACATCACCGAAGCGGTGGTCGTGTCCGGCAAGAGCCCGGTTCTGATCGACCACTATCTGCGCGATGCGATCGAGGTCGATGTCGATGCGCTCTGCGACGGCAAGGACGTGTTCGTCTGCGGCATCATGGAGCATATCGAGGAGGCGGGCGTTCATTCGGGCGACTCGGCCTGCTCGCTGCCGCCCTACTCGCTGCCGAAGGAAACCATTGCCGAGATCGAGCGCCAGACGCGCGAACTCGCGCTGGCGCTGAAGGTCGGTGGGCTGATGAACGTGCAATATGCCGTGCAGGACGGCACGATCTATGTGCTCGAAGTGAACCCGCGCGCCTCGCGCACCGTTCCCTTTGTCGCCAAGGTGATCGGCACGCCGGTCGCGAAGGTCGCTGCCAAGGTCATGGCGGGCGAGTCGCTTGCGGGCTTCGGCCTCAAGCCCTTCAGCTACGATCACGTGGCGGTGAAGGAAGCCGTCTTCCCCTTCGCGCGCTTCCTTGGCGTCGACACGATCCTCGGCCCGGAAATGCGCTCGACCGGCGAGGTCATGGGCCTCGACAGGAGCTTCGCCGTCGCCTTCGCCAAGAGCCAGATCGCGGGCGGCACCGCCGTCCCCGCATCGGGCACCGTCTTCGTCTCGGTCAAGGACAGCGACAAGGACAAGATCGTGAAGCCCGCGCGCAAGCTTCTCGACATGGGCTTCAAGCTCGTCGCGACGGGCGGCACGGCGCGCTTCCTGAAGGAGCAGGGGCTCGATGTCGGCACCATAAACAAGGTGCTCGAAGGCCGCCCCCACATCGTCGATGCGATCAAGAACGGTGAAATCGCGCTCGTCTTCAACACGACCGAAGGCGCGCAGGCGGTAGCCGATTCCATGTCGCTGCGGCGTGCGGCGCTGATGATGAAGGTGCCCTACTACACGACCGTCGCGGGCGCCCGCGCGGCCGTCGAAGGCATCGACGCCATCCGCAAGGGCCAGCTCGAAGTGGCCGCGCTCCAGTCATATGGAAGGGTTGCCACGGCGGCGGAGTAACGCGCGGCGCGCGCCGGAAAATTCTGGAATTGACCTTCGGCGCGCGCCTCGCCCACAATCAGACCTCGTAAACATCCCGACCGGAGTCGCTCGGCGGCTCCGGCGGGTTTTTATTGGCAAAAGCCGGACCCGGCCCATTTCGAGACAGGGCCTACTTAAGAGAGATCGTCCGACATGGAGAGGATTCCGATGACTTCCGAGGGCTACAAGTCCCTGGAAGAGGAAATCAAGTTTCTGAAGTCCGTTGAGCGTCCGCGCATCATCAAAGCGATCGCGGAAGCGCGCGAGCATGGCGACCTGTCGGAGAATGCGGAATATCACGCTGCCAAGGAGCAGCAGGGGCTGAACGAGAGCCGCGTCGCGGAACTCGAGGACAAGATCAGCCGCGCCGAAGTTATCGACGTCTCGAAGCTCTCCGGCGACACGGTCAAGTTCGGCGCAACGGTGACGCTGGTCGATGAGGACACGGACGAAGAAGCGACCTATCAGATCGTCGGCGAGATCGAGGCGGACGTGAAGAAGGGCCGCGTCTCGATCACCTCGCCCATCGCCCGCGCGCTCATCGGCAAGTCCGTCGGCGACAGCGTGGAGGTGAACACGCCCGGCGGCGGCAAGTCCTACGAGATCCTGAAGGTCGAGTACAAGTAAGGACTTTCTCCCTGCGATCCGGCTTCATGCCGGGGGTCCAGAGCCATAAGCTCGGAGTAGGCAATGCTGGATCCCGGGACGAGCCCGGGATGACAGCAGAGGTCGGGGGCGCAGGACGAATCCTGATCCCTACCCCTCCACCGTCTCCAGCGCCTCGAGCGGCACGCCGGCGAGATGCTTCGACTGGCGGATGGTGAGCGAGGTGCGCACGCTCGCCACATTGGGCGCAGGCGTGAGCCTCTCGGTGAGGAAGCTCTGGAACGTCGAGAGGTCGGGCGCGACGCATTTCAGGATGAAGTCGATATCGCCATTGAGCATATGGCACTCGCGTACCAGCGGCCATGAAGCGACCAGCGCTTCAAAGGCCTTGAGATCGGCCTCCGCCTGACTATGGAGCCCGACCATGGCGAAGACCGTGACCTCGAAACCAAGCGCCCTGCCATCGAGATCGGCGTGATAGCCTTGGATGAGCCCCGCCTTCTCGAGGGCGCGGACCCGGCGCAGGCATGGCGGCGCGGAAATGCCGACCCGCTCGGCGAGTTCGACATTGGTGATGCGCCCGTCATTCTGAAGCTCGGTCAGGATCCTGAGATCGATCGCATCGAGCTTGACCCGTTTCATGGCAATCCGGCGTGATTTGAGGTTCGATGGGCTGTACTTACTCCGAAAATCAGGATATTTCAGCAATAAAATTACTCGATGGCGCACGAATATGACCGAAATCACCTCGTCCGCCAGCGCCATGGAGTGCTGGATTCTGACGCATGACATAGCGGGCTTCGGCGGCATGACCGGCTTCGAGGTGCAGGCGCTCGGCGTGGCCGAGGCGCTGAATGTCACGCCAGTCGTCAAGCGGGTGAAGCCCTGCGCGCCCTATAGCTGGCTCGCGCCATGGGGGCCGGCCGCTCCCGCCGAAGGCATCGCGCCGCCATGGCCCGACCTCCTCATCGCCTCGGGCCGCCAGTCGATCCCCTATGCGCGCATGATCCGGCGGCGCTCGGGCGGCAGGACCTTCGTCGTCGTGCTTCAGGACCCGCGCGTCTCCCCGCGCCATTTCGATCTTGTCTGGGCTCCGGCGCATGACCGCCTTCAGGGCGCGAACGTGCTCTCGACGCTCACCTCGCCCCATCGCCTGACGCGCGAAAAGCTCGCGGTCGAAGCAAGACGGATCGAACCGCTGGTCGGCCACCTGCCCCGCCCCCGCGTCGCCGTTCTGCTCGGCGGATCGAACGCCGTTTACACATTCTCCGAAGATGCCGCCCGGCGCATCGGCGCGCAGCTTGCGGGCCTTGCCGATCATCGTCACGCCGGGCTCATGGTCACGCCCTCGCGCCGCACGGGCGAGACGCAGGCCCGCATCATCGCCGGGCACCTCGCCGGCAAGTCCGCCTTCATCTGGGACGGCGCGGGCGAGAACCCCTATTTCGGCATGCTCGGCCAGGCCGACGCCATCGTCGTGACCTGCGATTCCGTCAACATGGTGGGCGAGGCCGCCTCGACGGGGAAGCCCGTCTATGTCATCGAACTCGAAGGCGGCTCGCCGAAGTTCCGCCGCTTTCTCGACGCCATGTACGCTCATGGCGCGGCGCGACCCTTTGTCGGCCAGCTTGAAAGCTGGGAGTACGAGCCATTAAATGCTACCCATGAGATCGCGGACGCGATCACGCGCGGCATGGCTGCGCGCCGCAAAAGGTAAACAGACCCGGACGGGACCATGAGCCTCATCGACATCGAAGCCCTTCGCGCCACGCCGCTGAAGCGAGATCCCTATGATTATTTCGTCGTGCCGGGTTTTGTGAAAGGCGAAGCGCTGGACAAGGTCATCGCGGATTTTCCGCGGATCGATTCCACCGGCTCCATCCCGCCGAGCGAGCTCGACATCAAGGGCGCATTCGATCGCCTGCTGAAGGAAATGGATGGGCCTGAGTTCCGCAAGGCCATCGAGGAGAAGTTCGGCCTCGACCTTTCCTCGCGCCCGACCATGTTCACCGTTCGCGGCAATTGCGCGCGCTCGAATGGCAAGATCCACACCGACACGGAATCGAAGATCATCACCGTACTTCTCTATCTCAATCAGGATTGGGAAGCGAATGGCGGGCGGCTCCGCATCCTGCGTTCGGGAACGGACCTCAATGACGCGGCCGAGGAAGTCTCGCCCAATGGCGGCACACTTCTCGTCTTCCGCCGCTCCGACAATTCATGGCACGGCCACGAACCCTTCGAGGGGCCGCGGCGCGCCATCCAGATGAACTGGGTGCGCGACGAAGCGGTTGTCGAGCGCGAGCAGAAGCGCCACCGCTTCACCATGCTCCTGAAGCGGCTCAACCCGTTCGGCGGCGTCGCCGCGCGTGCATCCTGACGGAACCCGCCCATATGGCGCTCCAGATCGAAACCTTCAAGAATGCCGACCTCGCGCATGGCTGGCGGCCGGGCAACAATGCGGGCGGCGCGACGCTCTTCAAGGCGCTCGGCCATCCGCTCTCCGCCCCGCTCGGCCACGCGCTGATCGAGGATCTCGCCAAGGCCGGGCCCGTCGCCATCTACGACCCGACGCAGGCGGTCGGCAATTTCCACGCCTATTACGATCTCTCGCGCCTCGATATCGAGGGCTATTACGTGCAGCGCGTCGAGGATCTCGGCGACACGTTCAACGGCCACGAAGCGCGGCCGGTGAGCGAGCTCGCACGGTCGAAGGCGAGCGCCGTGCTCGTCCTTCTCTTCGATGCCGACAAGGCGCTCATCTCCATGCGCCACCTCATGCCGAAGGGCGCGCGCATCGCCTCGCTCGACGAGATGCGTCTGCCCGACGACATGCTCACCAATCGCGCCAGCTATCTCGATCCTCTGAACTTCGCGACGAACTTCGCGCTCATGCGCGAGATCAAGGGCGCGAACGGCGCGGACGGCATCCACACCCGCATCGCCAGCGCGAATTACTGGGCGCTGCATGGTGCGGAGAACCCCGAGCTCTGGCTCTGTCTCTTCGGTGAAGACGGCTCGCAGCTCGCCGAATGGCGCGAGACGCTGCCCGCCCCCGGCGCACCCTTCGCCATCGACAGCGCCGAGGTGCGCCATCGCTTCGGCCTCGACGACTTCACGGGCTCGCTCTTCATCCATGCGATCCGCATCAAGGGCCATGACGTCGTCAAATACGCGCTCGACATGTATGGCGAAGATGGCCGCGCGCTCTCCTGCAGCCATGACGCCAATGCATGGCCTGCCGACTATTATGCCGGCATGCCGGCGGGCGAGGACGACGAGCGCGTCACGCTCTTCATCCAGAACTCGCACCCCATGCCGATTCCGCCGCGCTCCATCGGCCTCAACATCATGGGCGCGCAGGACGTGTCCTGGTTCGACGAGGAGATCGCGCCCTTCGCGACGCGGGCGATAGCGGTCAACGATCTTCTCCCCCAGGCCAGATGGCCCGATCAGGTGGAGATCGTCGCCGGCCGCTATTTCGTGCGCCCGCGCTACGAGGTCCGGCGCGCGAGCGGGCAGCGCCGCATCGCACATGCCAATGTCGAGCGCACGGACCTGAAACCCAATCCCGAGATCCGCACGCTCGGCAAGGTGATGGGCAAGGGCTACATCATGCCGCTGCCCGTTCTGCCGCGCGGCGAATTCTCGACCGTCATGCTGCCGACGCCCATGGCGACGGAGCAGCACGAACTGCCGATCCGCGCCGAGCTCATCGACGCCTCCGGCAAGCCCGTCGCCTCGCGCTTCCTCGGCCGCATCCCGCGGCGCGAAAGCATCGAGCTCGACATCGAAAGCTGGATCGGCGAGGCCTCGCTCTCGCTCCCCTCAGGTTACGGCCATGTCGAGTTTCTCTATGACTTCCGCGATGGCGGCGACGGCGATGGCTGGCTCCATGCGCTTGGCCGCTTTGAGCAAAAGACGAGCGGGCATCGCGCCGAGACGATTTTCGGCGCGCATATCTACAACACCGCCGTCATCTACAAGGACGAGCCGCAATCCTATACGAACAAGCCGCCCGGACTGACGACGCGCCTCTTCCTGCGGCTCGGCCAAGGCGGAACGGCAAACGGGACGGCGAGCGGGCTCGACACCATGTGTCACCTGATCTACCCCGCCTCGACGCCCTGGCACGAGAAGAGCTCGACCCTCCTCATCCTGCACGACGCGGAAGGAAAGCCGGTGGCCGAAAGGCACATCGAGATAGCTTGCGGCGGCTCGCGCTTCTGGCGCCTCTCCGAAATGTTCGATAAGGACGAAATCGAGAGCATGGGTGGCGCGGGCTATGTGATCGTGCGCGACACCACCTGCCGCCTCTTCGGCTTTCACGGCCTTCTCAACGGCACGAAGAGCTTCTGCCTCGACCACATGTTCGGATTCTGATTTTCCGCTGAACCTTCCGACACAACGGTTCGCGGCGCTCCGAAGGGCTGGCAGCGGCACCCAACCAGATGACCAACGAATGAAATCTCTCGCCAACACGCTCGCGAAATTCCTGCCCGGGAAGCTCGCCGGACGCTTCGACTATCGCACGCGTCACCAGGAATTCTTCTTTCCCTATTGTGGCGGCGCGATGAACGGCCAGACGGCGCGGGCCGAATTCGTCCGTGAACTGATCGAGCATTGCGGGATAGAGCGCATCATCGAAACGGGGACCTATCGCGGCACCACGACCGAATGGTTCGGCCGCTTCGGCCTGCCCGTTCTTTCGGCCGAGGCCGTCGAGCGCTATGCGGAATTCTCGCGCCTGCGCGTGCGCAAGCTGCCCAATGTGCAGATCCACAGGAAGAATTCAGTCGATCTCCTGAAAGAGATCGTCGCGGCCAAGGATGGGCTCGAAAAGCCGACACTCTTCTACCTCGACGCGCATTGGTACGATTATCTGCCGTTGCGCGACGAATATGAGATCATCTGCGGGAACTTCACCCACCCGATCATGGTGGTGGACGATTTTCAGGTGCCCGACGATCCGGACTACACATATGACGATTACGGCCCCGGCAAGGCGCTGACGCTCGACTATTTTACGGCGAACGGCGCCGCCATGCCCGCGCATATCTTCTTTCCGGTGACGAAGGCCCGCTGGGAGACCGGCGCGCGGCGCGGCTGCGTGGTGCTGACGAATGACGCGGCGCTCGCCGAAACGATCGAGCGGCGCGTGCCGCTGCTGCGCCGCTGGCCCTCGGCCTGATCCCGAGCCGCAGCCGCCACCGTCAACGCCCGCGACATTCCGCCCCCCTTTCGCGGTTGCAGCATTTTTGCCCTTGAAATCTCTTTGTAATGCCTCTAACTAGCAACTTATAGTTTGGAGCCATTCCAAAGACAGTCACAAGTATCAGGAGCTAATGCAATGAGCGTTCTCGTCGGCAAACCCGCCCCGGACTTCACCGCCGCCGCCGTCCTCGCCGATGGCGAAATCGTCGAGGATTTCAACCTGAAGTCCCATCTCGCCGGCAGCTACGGGCTCGTCTTCTTCTATCCGCTTGATTTCACCTTCGTCTGCCCGTCCGAGATCCTCGCCTATTCGAACCGTGTGCCCCAGTTCAAGGAGCGCAACGTGAAGGTCGTCGCGGTGAGCGTCGACAGCCAGTACACGCACAATGCCTGGCGCAACACGGCGCCCAAGGATGGCGGCCTCGGCCCGGTGCAGTTCCCCATGGTCGCCGACATGACGAAGCAGATCGCGCGCGACTATGACGTGCTGATCGAGGACGCCGGCGTCGCCCTGCGCGGCACCTTCCTCATCGACCGCGAGGGTATCGTCCGCCACCAGCTCGTGAACGACCTGCCGCTCGGCCGCAACGCCGACGAGGCGCTTCGCATGGTCGACGCGCTCCAGTTCCACGAGGAGAATGGCGAAGTCTGCCCCGCCGGCTGGCAGAAGGGCGCGGAGGGGATGAAGGCCGACCCGAAGGGCGTCGCCGAATATCTCGGCACCCACGCGGAAGCGCTCTGAGCCGCGAGCCTGCAGCAACCTGTCACTTTTGGCCGGGCCGCCCTGCCCCTATATAGTGGGGCGGCCCCCCTCCGAAGCAACGGAACCATCATGTCCGAAACGAAGCACTCCAAGGTCCTCATCATCGGCGCCGGCGCGGCCGGCTACACGGCCGCGATCTATGCCGCGCGCGCCATGCTTGAGCCGACGATCATTCAGGGCATCCAGCCGGGCGGCCAGCTCACCATCACGACCGAGGTCGAGAACTATCCGGGCTTCGCCGAGGCGATCCAGGGCCCCTGGCTCATGGAGCAGATGGAAGCGCAGGCGCGCCACATGGGCACCAACATCGTCGCCGATACGATCGTGAACGCGGACCTCTCGCGGCGTCCGTTCCGTCTCACCGGCGACAGCGGCACGGTCTATACGGCCGATGCCCTCATCATCGCCACGGGCGCGCAGGCGAAGTGGCTCGGCCTCCCCTCCGAGCAGAAGTTCCAGGGCTTCGGCGTGTCGGCCTGCGCCACCTGTGACGGCTTCTTCTATCGCGGCAAGGAAGTGATCGTCGTCGGCGGCGGCAATACCGCTGTCGAGGAAGCGATCTTCCTCACCAATTTCGCCTCCAAGGTGACGGTCATTCACCGCCGCGGCGAATTCCGCGCCGAGAGGATCATGCAGGAGCGGCTGTTCCGCAATCCGAAGATCGAGGTGATCTGGGATTCGGTCATCGACAAAATCGTCGGAACTGAAGACCCGCTCGGCGTCACCGGCGCGAAGATCACCAACGTCAAGACGGGCGAGACACGCATCGTTCCCGCTCACGGCGTCTTCGTTGCTATCGGCCATGCTCCGCAGACGGAACTTTTTGCCGGACAGCTCGATATGAAGCCCGGCAACTATCTGAAGACGGTGCCCGGCA
Source organism: Parvibaculum sp. (assembly GCF_049671045.1). Taxonomy (GTDB): domain Bacteria; phylum Pseudomonadota; class Alphaproteobacteria; order Parvibaculales; family Parvibaculaceae; genus Parvibaculum. Next base: position 9,406 of record NZ_JBATUH010000029.1, read on the forward strand.
CGGCGGCGACGAACGTTCCGGGCGTCTTTGCGGCGGGCGACGTGGCGGACGATGTCTATCGCCAGGCCGTGACGGCGGCCGGCATGGGCTGCATGGCGGCGCTCGAAGCCGAGCGCTTCCTCGCCGCGCAAGAGTCCCGCGCTGAAGCGGCCGAATAGTCCCCGGCACCGCGCAAACAAAAACGCCGCGAAGTCACCTTCGCGGCGTTTTTCGTTCGGACCCCGTGCGCCTCTCAGGCGAGCATGGAGCGCAGCATCCATGCGGTCTTTTCGCTCGCCTCCATGCGCTGCGTAAGAAGATCGGCCGTCGGCTCATCATGCGCGGCATCGGCAAGGGGAAAGATTTCGCGCGCCGTGCGCGTCACCGTCTCATGGCCCTTCACGAGATTGCGGATCATGTCTTCCGCGACGGGCACGCCCTCGTCTTCCTCGATCCGCGTCAGCTTCGCATAGGCCTTGTAGCCACCCGGCGCGGGGAAGCCCAGGGCACGAATACGCTCGGCGACGAGATCGACCGCGGCCCAGAGTTCGTTGTACTGCGTCTCGAACATGAGATGCAGCGTGTTGAACATCGGGCCGGTCACGTTCCAGTGATAGTAATGGGTCTTGTGATAGAGCGTGTAGGTGTCCGCGAGCAGGTGCGACAACCCGTCAGCGATCTTCGCCCTGTCCTTCTCCGGAATGCCGATATCGATCTGCATGGTCGAGCCTCCTTGATGTTGGACAAACAATTATAGCGCCCACGCATCGCATTACAATACGAGTTATAATCGCTCTAAGTTATTGCGCGGGATTTTCCGTATGCGGCTGACCAAGAAAATCGCCGGCTCCCGAAGGAAGCCGGCGATGCAGCGTCGGATTTGAGCTGAGCGTCAGCGCAGGCTGGCGCAGAAGCGCTGGATGCGCTCGCAGGCCTTGGTCAACGCCTCGGTCGAGGTCGCATAGGAAATGCGGAAGAAGGGCGACAGGCCGAAAGCCTCGCCATGCACGACGGCGACGCCCTCTTCCTCCAGCAGCGCCTCGACGAAATCCTGATCGGTCTTGATGACGCGGCCCTTCGGCGTCGTCTTGCCGATGCAGCCCTCGCAGGAAGGATAGACATAGAACGCGCCTTCAGGCGTCGGGCATTTGATGCCCTTGGCCTGATTGAGCATGGAGACGACGAGATCGCGCCGTGCCTTGAAGCTCTCGGCGCGCTCGGGAATGAAGTGCTGCGTGCCATTCAGCGCCTCAACCGCGGCCCACTGGCTGATCGAGGTCGGGTTCGAGGTCGACTGGCTCTGAATGGTCGTCATCGCCTTGATGAGTTCGACGGGGCCCGCGCAATAGCCGATGCGCCAGCCCGTCATGGCATAAGCCTTCGACACGCCGTTCATCGTCAGTGTACGGTCATAAAGCTTCGGCTCGACCTGCGCCGGCGTCACGAACTTGAAGCCATCATAGGACAGGTGCTCATACATGTCGTCGGACAGGATCCAGACATGCGGATGGCGCAGCAGAACGTCGGTGAGCTTCTTCAGCTCTTCATGCGTATAGGCCGCGCCGGTCGGGTTCGACGGCGAGTTGAAGATGAACCACTTGGTCTTCGGCGTGATCGCCTTTTCCAGCGCCTCGGGCTGGAGCTTGAAATTCGTCTCCATGCCCGCTCTGGCGAATACGGGCGTGCCGCCGAGCAGCTCCACGATATCGGGATAGGAGACCCAATAGGGCGCGGGAATGACGACCTCGTCGCCCGGGTTCAGCGTCGCCGCCATGGCGTTGAAGATGATCGGCTTGCCGCCCGGCGCGACGAAGCACTGGGCAGGCGTGTAATCGAGCCCGTTCTCGCGCTTGAACTTCGCGGCGATGGCCTGCTTCAGCTCCGGGATGCCGTCGACGGCGGTGTACTTCGTCTCGCCGCGCTGGATCGCCGCGATGGCCGCGGCCTTGATGTTTTCCGGCGTGTCGAAATCGGGCTCGCCAGCGCCGAGGCCAATGACATCGACGCCCTGCGCTTTCAGATCGCGCGCTTTCTGGGTCGCGGCAATTGTTGCCGACGGCTTGATGCGCTTCAGCGAGTCCGAAAGGAAGGCCATGATCGTCACTCCGGGAGATTGGGCGCCGGGCGGGTTCCACGCCCCGCGCGCGACAAAACGTGCCTTTCCGGGCTCCCCGGAAAAGCGGCGCAAACCTAAGCTGCCTTCCCTTGCGGCGCAACAGGGGGCGGCCGAAAAGATTCGGTTTTTCAGGCCCCGTGGCGCTTCGGCACATCGGGCGCGGGAGCGAGGCTCGTCGCCGCCGCGAGGTTCAGAGGACGCTCTCCTCGCGCCATTCGACGGGCTCTCCAAGCCGCATCTCGACCGGCACGACGCCCGCCCAGACAGGCAGCGCCATGTCCTCGGGATCGTCGTTGGGCCCGCCCTGCCTCACCTTGGCCACGACCTCGACGAGCGGTACGCGCAGCACCTCCGTCGCCTTCAGCTCCTGCGTGTTGGCCGGGCGCGCTTCCTTCGAGCGGCCCGCCGCGAGGCGCTCGACGAAGCGGTCGAGGGCTTCCGGCTTTTCCAGCGTCGGAACGGGCTCCGCCCTCCCATGCACGATGACCGAGCGGTAATTCATGGAGTGATGGAAGGCGGAACGCGCAAGCACCAGCCCGTCGAGCAGGGTGACCGTCAGGCAGAGCGGCACCCCGGCCGCGAGCGTCCGCATGATGCGGCTTTTGCGGGAGCCGTGCAGCAGTACGCTGTCACCCATGCGGACATAGGCCATCGGAATGACGACGGGTCCTGCCTCCACCGCGAAGGCCACATGCGCCACATAGCCGGCATCGAGAATGCGATGCGCCGTCTCGCGCTCATAGGCGGCGCGCTGCGCCACCTGCTTCACCCTGTGGACCGCCGAAGTCTCGAACACGCTCACGATCGGAACCTTTCCCTGAGAGGACGGATGCGCCCGCCGTCGTCCCGAAGTAGATCGCAAGAATGGTTCCCTCAAAAGGTCCATTTGATTTAGATTACAAGAGCCAATTTGACACGCGAAGGACATGCCGAATGCCGCGCCCCTCTTTGCCTCTCGGCACCATCTCCCTCGACCCGCAGGCCGGCCCTCCGCTCTACCGGCAGCTTTATGACGCGCTCCGCGAGGCGATCCTCGATGGCAGGCTCGGCGCCGGGGCGCGCCTTCCCTCATCGAGAGCGCTGGCGGCCGATCTCGCCATTGGCCGCAACACGGTGCTCGCGGCCTATGAACAACTGGCGGCGGAAGGCTATCTCGAGGGACGCATCGGCTCGGGAACCCGGATCGCATCTCACCTTCCCGACCGCCTACTCGAAGCGGCCTCGCATCCCCGAAGCGCGGACGCCGGAGAGCACGCCGCGCCCGTCTCCCTTTCCCGCCGCGGTCAGGCGCTTTCCCTCATCCGCCGTCCCGTGTCGCGCTATGAACGCGGTCAGGGCCGCGCCTTCCAGCACGGCCTCCCCTCGATCGAGCATTTCCCGTTCGAACTCTGGGGCCGGCTTCTCGCGCGCCGCGCCCGGGACCGGAACGGCAGCATCTTAGGATATGAAACCGTCGAGGGCTTCCTGCCCCTGCGCGAGGCGATCGCCGCCCATGCCGGAGCGGCACGCGGCGCGATCTGCACGCCCGATCACGTAATCGTGACCACGGGCGCGCAGGCGGCGCTCGATCTCGTGGCCCGAATGGCGCTCGATCCCGGCGACAGGGTATGGATCGAGGAGCCAGGATATATCGGCGCGCGGGGCGCCTTTCTCGGCGCAGGCGCCGACCTCGTTCCCGTGCCGGTCGATGACGAAGGTCTTGATGTCGAGGCGGGCCTCGCGGCGGAACCGAACCCCCGCCTCATCTATGTCACGCCGTCACATCAGTTCCCGCTCGGCGTGACGCTCTCGCTGCAAAGGCGGCTTGCTCTTCTCGACGCCGCGAAACGCGCCGGCGCCTGGATCGTCGAGGATGATTACGATTCCGAATATCGCTTTACCGGCCGCCCCATCGCGTGCCTGCAGGGCCTAGATCGCGCGCATCGCACTCTCTATATGGGCACCTTCGCCAAGACGCTCTTCCCGGCGCTGAAGCTCGGCTACCTCATCGTGCCCGACAGGCTCGTCGATCCTTTCCGGGCAGCGATCCGTTCGAGCGGCCACATACCGCCTGCCGCGATGCAGGCCGCGCTTGCCGATTTCATGCATGGCGGACATTTCGGCACGCATGTCAGGCGCATGCTCGGCATCTATGCGGAACGTCGCGCTTGTCTCGCTGCAAGACTGGAGGGCGAATTGTCAGGATTTTTGACAGCGGCGCCGAGCGAAGGAGGCATGCAGGTCGCGGCCTGGCTGACCAGCGCGGGCAAAGATGCCGCCGCCTCGGCGGCAGCGGCGCATGCGGATGTCATCGCCACACCGCTCTCGACTTATTACATCGGCGCAAAAAAGCGGCAGGGCCTGCATCTCGGCTTTGCAGCAATACCGGAACCGATGATCAAGAAAGCAGCACAACGCCTAGAAAACGCGCTTTCCCTGCATGAAAAAGAGACACGGAGCCAAGCTCCGCATACTGTCAAATCCTCGCGCGCGCGACGCTAGACATCGCGAAATCCAAGATTCCCATAGATTTTATCTCAGGTCGGGACAGAACGACTGACCGATAGTCAGTTAGTATTCTTTACAAATGCATCTTTTCCGCTCATTCTGATCACACGCTGCAATCACTGCTTACAGTCCGATCAGTATATTCACTTATCGTAGTAGCCCTTATTTATTTGCAGCAAATTACCAGTATCATCTGATCCAGGCGCCATACCCGTTCGTAAGCAAGCGACGTCGATGTTCGTGTCGGTGTGGAGGGGCGCAGTGAACGTGATGTTGGAAAAGTATCGGCAGTCTGTCAGTGCCTCCAAAAGGGCGGCCATCCTCAAGGCCGGCCGGGAGAGCTTTCTCGCCAACGGCTATAGCGGCACCGCGGTCGCGGACATAGCGAGAAACGCCGACGTTTCCACCGCCACGCTCTACAAGCACTTCGCCTCCAAGGAAGAACTTTTCGCCGCAGTGGTAAGAGACGCCTATGGCTTCCGGGACGGCGAATACGCCAACCTTCCGGAAGACGTGAACATCGAGGACTTTCTCGTCGGCGTGATACGCCGCTATCTCGACACCCAGTTCGACCGGAAGATCAACGCGCTCTTGCGTATCGTCATCGCGGAGGTGCCGCATGCACCGGACCTCGCCCGCGATCTCTATGAAAACCTGATCACGATCCGTTATCGGGAACTTGAAAGCATCCTTGAAGGGCTCATCGCACAGGGCAGGCTGAAACCCCATGATGCGAAATATGGCGTGCGCCTCATCGGCGGCGCCATCAAGGACTATTTCATCTGGCCCGCACTTTTCGACGCGAACTTCTCCCTTCCTCCGGAGACGGATGAAATCCTCCATCGTACGGTCCGTGACTTCCTCACGCTCTACGCTGCCGGACGATAGAAAAGTGCAGTTCGTGCCGCGACTACACGCGCTTTCCCCCTCCTGAAACGACAGGAAATCAACACATTGGGCCTCGAAGAATATCGAAGATCAGTCAGCGAATCGAAGCGCGCTTCCATCCTGAGGGCGGCCCGCGCCGCCTTCCTGAAAGATGGCTTCAGCCGCGCCGCCGTCGCCGAAATCGCGAACATGGCGGATGTGTCCACCGCCACGCTCTACAAACACTTCGAATCCAAGGAAGAACTCTTCGCCGCCGTGGCAAAGGATGCCGCCATGGCAGTCGGCGACTATTCCAACCTTCTCGACCCGGACATAGCACCGCGGGAGGCTTTCCTCACCCTCTCCCGCGCCTATCTCGCCACCCAGTTCGAGAACCATGTGAACGACCTCATGCGTATCATCATCGCAGAGGTGCCATCACATCCCGAGCTTGCCCGGGAGATGATGGATCTCATCGTTGGGCGGCGTCACCGCAGCCTCCAGAACGTCCTCGACAAGCTCGTCGCCCAGGGCATGCTCAGGCCGCACGACACGGCGCTTTCGGCAAAGCTCGCAAGTGGAATGATCAAGGAGCTTTTTGTCTGGCCGGCGCTTTTCAATGCCGATTTCAGACTGCCGGAGGACACCGAAGTGAAGATCGGCATGGCCGCCAATGTGTTTCTTGCCCGCTACGGCATCGACACCACCGGACAAGGAATGACGTGATGACTATGGAACAAGTCTCGCAACGATCCGTAACCGACATGAAGCACGCCGATGTGCTGAAGGCCGCCCTCACGCACTTCCTGAAGCACGGTTACACCGGCGCCGCCATGGCCGACATCGCCCGCGACGCCGATGTTTCGACCGCGACGCTCTACAAATATTTCCGCTCGAAGAAGGAGCTCTTCACCACCATTGCGATGAATGCGGCTCATGCGGTACGGGATCTCGACGAGCTGACGCTGGAGAAGGCGCCCCCGGAAGAGATCTTCAGCCACCTCCTTCTCATCTACTGGGAAGCCCAGCAGGAAGGCCATGTCAACGATCTCATGAGGATCGTGATCGCGGAATCCCGCTCCTCGCCTGATATCGCACGCACGATCTTCAAGAGCGTCGTCGAGATGCGTTATCGGGGCATCAAGAAGCATCTCGACCTGATGGTGGAGCGCGGCGTGCTGAAGCCCCATGACACGAATCTGGGCGCGAGGCTTGCCATCGGCATGCTCCGAGAAGTCTTCGTCTGGCCTGCGATGTTCGATCCGGAATTCAGGATTCCGCCCGACGCGCTCGATCAGGCGCGCGAGGCCTACAACGTCTATATGGCCTGTTTCGCCGCAGAAGAGGCGCAGGAAGCGCAGCTCGCCTGACCGCCGCCAGGGCGGCCTGGCCGTCAGCGAAGCCGGATTTCGCCGGGATCGCCGCGCTTGTCCGGCTGCGGCCTCGCAATCCTGATCGCATTCACGATGTCGTCGGGCGTATCGAGATCGGCGATCCAGAGCCGGTCACCGGATACCATCTTCATGTCGAGCGCGCCGCCCCCAAAGAGACGCTGCGGAAACGAGCGCCGCACGCGCATGAAGGCGATCTCGTTGGCGCCGACGCGCATCTCATGCCGATGGATGAAGCCCTGCCGCAAAAGGAGTTCGCGGAGGCCGTCCGCCGGCCCCTCGCCGTCTCCGCGCGCCCTCACCTCGACCGAGAGAACCCGCGCTCGAATGGCTGCGAAGAGAAGAAGCAGCGGCACCGCCAGCACCTCGACCGCCAGTGCGAGCGCCCCGAGCCCCTTCAGGGGAGGCTCGTGCAACCTCGCCCAGCCATAGACGAGCGCCCAGACGATGGCGACGACCATCGTCGGCAGATAGATCGTCCAATGCGCCCGCGCCGTGGCGAGCGGCTGAGAAAGTCCGGCGTTCATGGCAAATGAGGATCGCAGACAAGCGCGGCGATGGGAAGTGCCGCAGGACCGCCCGCGCCCGGCAAAAGCGATTTCACTTTCGGCATCTCCGCATTAGGCTCGGCCCAAAGAAATTCACCAGACCGAAGCAACCGAAGGACTGATTTGATGAGCGAACGGATTTCCCTCTCGATCGAGGGTGGCGTGGCGGATGTGCGCCTCACCCGCGCGGACAAGATGAACGCACTCGACGACGCCATGTTCGAGGCGCTGATCTCGACCGGCGAGCGGCTTTCGCAGGAAAAGGGCGTGCGCGCCGTGGTCATTTCCGGCGAGGGCCGCGCCTTCTGCGCCGGCCTCGATATGGGCAATTTCGGCCGCATGGCCGCGCCGAAGGAGAAGGAGGCGAGCAAGAGCGAAAGCAGCATGATCGGGCGGCTCGAGAAGCGCACCCATGGCATAGCCAACCGTCCGCAGCATGCGGTCTGGGTCTGGCGCGAACTGCCCGTGCCCGTCATCGCGGCGGTTCACGGCACGGCCTTCGGCGGCGGCTTCCAGCTCATGCTCGGCGCCGACATCCGCTATGTCGCGCCGGATACCCGGCTCTCCATCATGGAGATCAAATGGGGCCTCGTGCCCGACATGGCGGGCACGCAGATCATGCGCCATCTCGTCCGCGAGGATATTGTCCGTGAGCTGACCTATACGGGCCGCATTTTCAGCGGCGAGGAAGCGGGACAGTATGGCTTTGCGACACGCGTGACGGCAAACCCCCGCGAGGAGGCGCTGGCGACGGCGCGCGAGATCGCGGGCAAGAGCCCCGATGCGATCCGCGCGGCCAAGAGGCTTCTCAATCTCGCGCCTGTGGCCGAGCCCGTCGCGGGCCTCATCGCCGAATCCGTGGAGCAGGACCGCCTCATCGGCAGCCCCAACCAGATCGAGGCGATCATGTCGAACCTCGAAAAGCGCGCCGCGAACTATAAGGACTGAACGAGCCGGACGAGGGCGGGGTCTTTCAATACCCCGCCCGCCTCACCTCGTGCTCTTCGTCTGGTCGAGCGCCACCGTGCCCATGCGCTCGAGCTTGCCCCAGCCGACGAAGGGCCCTTTCAGCGCCGTCACGATCGAGCGCACCACGACCGAATACATGAGCTGGCGATAGCCGAAGCGTTGCAGGACGAGCCACCAGAGCAGGCTCCACTGCTCGCGCCGTTCGAGCATGAAACCGAAGATCGCCGCCGCCAGATCGACTACCACGAAGACGCAGTAGTAAATGGCGACGAGCTTGAGATCGGCATTGCGGAATTCCGCCCCATGCTGCGCCCAGGCGATCCACTGGCCAACGAGCTGCCAGACGAGCAGAAGATCGGCGAGCGGCGCCAGCGCCGTGAGCGCGATCTGGAAGAGCCACACCTGCGGCAGCGCGACCATGCCGAGCGCGCCATGGCGCGGATTGAAAGTGAGGGAGCGGTACTTCCACAGACATTGCAGCGTGCCATAGGACCAGCGGAAGCGCTGCCTGGCGAGATCGCCGAAGGTGGCGGGCGCCTCAGTCCATGCGATCGCGCTGCTGTCGAAGACGACGCGGTGCCCCGCCTTCTGGAGATGGATGGTGAGGTCCTGATCTTCCGCCAGCGTGTCGCCACGAAAGCCGCCAAGCTCCTCGAGCACCGACTTGCGCCAGGCGCCGACCGCGCCGGGCACGACGGTGAGCGTATCGAGCGCCGCCAGTGCGCGACGCTCCAGGTTCTGCGCGGCGATATATTCGAGCGCCTGCCAGCGCGTGACCATGTTGATGCGATTGCCGACCTTGGCATTGCCCGCGACCGCCCCGATGCTCTTGTCGCCGAACCAACGCACGAGGCGCGAAATCGTGTCGCGCTCGAACTGCGTGTCGGCATCGAGCGCGACGATGACGGCGCCCGTCGCCCTGGCGATGCCCACATTGAGCGCGTTCGCCTTGCCGCCATTCGGAATGTCGACGATCTCGACGCGAGGGTCGCTTGCAAAATTCGCATTGAGAATGCCGAGCGTGTCATCCTTCGAGCCGTCATTGACGACGATGACCTCGAGGTTCCGATAGTCGCTGGTGAGAATGCCCTTCACCGTCGAGACGATGACATTCTCTTCGTTATAGGCAGGCACGATGACGGAGACGCGCTCGCCCGTCGTCGCCACGGGCGGCTCCGGTGTCCGCAGTTCCATCCGCCGCCGCCAGAGGCTCAGGCCCACAAGCAGCAGAAGCCTGCCGATGCCGAGCCAGATGGCGATGAAGAAGCACCAGTAGAGAACATGGCCGAGCGTCGAAAGCGTCATGAACACAGCGCGATCGGTCAGGAGCGCCAGCGTCGGCGGCAGGGGCGGCATCGCCTCTTCGCTCGTGAGCGGCACCAGCGCCGACGCGGGCACGAACTCATATCCCCTGGCGCGAAGCTCGTCGATGATGAGAGGCAGCGCCTCGACCGTCTGCGAGCGGTCGCCGCCCGCATCATGCAGCAGCACGATGTTGGTCGGCACATCGGGCTTGGCGGATTCGATCTGGTCGACCGTGCTCTCGACGATCTTCTGCGCACCCGGCATTTCCCAATCGAGCGGATCGACATGCTCGCCCACGGTCACATAGCCCATATCCTGCGCGATCTTGACCGGCACGATTTCCTCGTAATCGGTCGGCTCGGCATCACCGAGATAGGGCGGGCGGAAGAGGCGCAGCGAGCGGCCGGTCAGTGCCTCGAAGAGACGCTGCGTCGCGTTGAGTTCGAGCTTCACCGCCTGTTCGGGCGTGATGGAAAGATTGGGATGCGTGAAGGTGTGGCTTCCGACCTCATGGCCCTCGGCGAGAATGCGCTTCACAAGTCCGGGATTGGATTCCGCATTGCTGCCGATGATGAAGAAGGTCGCGGGAACGTGCTTCTCCTTCAATATGTCGAGGATCTGCGGCGTCCATTCGGGATCGGGGCCATCGTCGAATGTGAGCGCGACCTTCTTCGGTGCGCCACCGAACTGCCTGATGACATAGGTCGTCGGCAGTCTCGTATAGACCTCGTCATTGATGTCGCCGGTCTTGGCGTCGATCTCGAATTTGCGCGCGCCTGTCGTCGGCTCCGCCGCCACGCTCAGAAACTCGCCCTGCCCTTCAAAGTCGATGTCGTTGATGATCGGAATTTCGGCAAGCTCGGCCGGTGCGGCCGCGTTGTAGGGCCTGCCCATGACGGACCAGATCGTCGGGTCCTCCGCGCCGATGCGCCAGAGGGCATAGCCAGCGGGCTCGTAAGGGTCGGCCGCGTGAATCTGGTTGAAGGCCGTGACCGCGTCGAGGAACCAGACATCGTGGCGGACGGAATTGTCCTCGAGATAGGAGAAGTGCGGATTGTTGGTGGCGTCGTCAAATTCGACATTGGCGCCGGAATCATGCGCGGCAAGCACCGCATCCTGAAATGAAAGACTGTCGACCGTGCCGCCGTTCCAGTCATAGGCATAGCTGCCGATGGCGATGATGGTGCGCTCGGGATCGAGCAGCTTCATGCGCTTGTCGATGACGCCCTCGAACCAGCTCTGGCTCGCGATGCTTCCCGGCTCGCTCGTCACCCAATGTTCGTCATAGGCCATGAGCACGGTGTAATCGACGATCTTTGCAATCTGGGCAAAAGGCCAGGTGTCGTCGCCGACGGGCGTTGCGATGGCAACCACCCAGCCATGCGCCTCGAAGGCGGTTTCGAGCTCCTCCAGAAAGCGCAGCAGGTTCCGCCGCGCCGGCACCGGCAGGTCTTCGAAATCCACCACCACGCCCTGCAGCTTGTGATCGCCGACGAAGCCGGCGACATCCTCGACGAGAGCCTGCCGCCGCGCGGGATCGGCAAGGAGGCGCGCGAGGCCGGGGCCATCCCACTTTCCCTGACTTGCGTTCTGAAGGGTCGGCAGAATGGCGACGCCCGGCTTGTTGTCCCGGATGTAATTATCGACCTTGGCATCGAACGCCTTGTTGAGCGCGAGATCGGGCCCCTGAAGATTGAGCCATGTGGGCATCACCCAGTCGAGATGGGGCAGCGTGCGCTGAAGCGACGCGAAATTCGTCGAGCCCCAGCTCGGATAGAAGGCGATCGAAAGCGGGCGTCCCTGCTGCGGCTTCAGGATTCCGGCTGTGAGGTTTCTGTGCAGGCCATGTTCGGCCCTGTGCTGGCGCTCGCGCGCGAGCTTCTCGCGCCGGGCGCGGGCTTCCTCGGCGAGCCTTGCCGCCGAGCGCAGAAGGCCGGGCGATGTGGCCTTGTTCTCAAGCTCGGCCGTCGGCACGGCGCTCAACTGGCCGGGAAGCTTGAGGCTCTGGAAATGAGGCACGGCAAGAAGGCTGGCGAGAAAGGCGATCCCGATGAGCGTGCTGGCGATCGCCACCGCCCATCCAATGAAGGAGACATGCGCCGCGCGGCGCCCCGTTGCGTCGAAAAAGATCGGCTTGTTCGCCATGATCACCCGGTCGACATCGGCGGCCCGTCCAGGAGCCCCGAACCGAACTCCGTTGCAATCTATCACGCCGGAGGTCGGGCGCCGCCCCCTTCCGCCGAAAAAGCGCGGCTGGAAGGTGCCATGCTGGAACCCGTGTGCCCATGCGTCACGCGGAATCCGCGGGACGTGTCGCCGCGTTTCCGTAATCTCGGGCCCGATTTGAGCCTTATTGCGGCGGGCCTATGGCAAAACTGCGGTGGCCGCGTCATATTCGCCGCTCCCGCCCCTCCCAGAAACGCCATGACACGCGGCACCGCCGACATACTCCTTCTGCTTGCCGCCCTGATCTGGGGGCTCGCCTTTGTCGGCCAGGCAACCGCCATGGCGCATGTGGGGCCGTTCACCTTCATCGGCGCGCGCTTCCTGCTCGCCTCTCTCGCGGTTCTGCCCTTCGCGCTCCGCGAGGCCGCCGCCGCGCCTGAAATTCCGGTGCGCCGCCGCCTCGGCCTTCTCGGCATCGGCGTCGTGTTCTTTCTGGCCGCCAGTCTTCAGCAGATCGCCCTTCTCAGCACGAGCGTCACCAATGCGGGCTTCCTGACCGCGATCTATGTCGTCCTCGTCCCGGCGATCGGCGCCCTCGCCCTTCGCCACCGGCTACCGGGCGCGATCTGGCCGGCCGCGCTCCTGTCGCTCGCCGGAACATTCCTGCTTGGCGGCGGCAGGATCGACGGGCTCAATTCGGGCGACTGGCTCGTCATCGCCGGGGCCGTCTTCTGGGCGGTGCAGATCCTCGCTCTCGGCCATCTCGCCTTCGATCTCCGCCGCCCCTTCGCGACAGCGCTCGGCCAGTTCGCCATCGCCACGCTGCTGGGGCTCGCGCTGGGGCTCGCTTTTGAGACCCCGAGCCTTGCCGGACTTGCCGCCGCCTGGCGCGAAATCGCCTATACGGGCATCGTCTCGGGCGGCCTCGCCTTCACCCTGCAATCCATCGCGCAAGGCCACACGCCGCCCGCCGACAGCGCCATTCTTCTCTCCATGGAGAGCCTCTTCGCCGCGCTTTTCGGCGCCCTGCTGCTCGGCGAACGTCTCGATCTGCTCGGCTGGATCGGGGGCGGCTTCGTGCTCGCGGCGGCTATCATCGTGCAGGTCGGTCCGCTCCTCGCCGCCCGCTACCGGACAAATCCGCTCGGCAGCGGACCGAAGTGACCCTTTTCCTGATCGCGCGGTAAGGCCATATTGGCGGCATGGCACGCAAGACCATCAAATCCTTCGGACGCGGCGCGGAAAGGCCGCTTTCGTCGCGGGACGTATCGGGCTTCTCCGAGGCGCCGGGCGCGAGCTTCGTGCCTGCGACAGGGATTGCCGATCGCGACCAATGGGCAGGCGCGCTCAAGGGCGACCCCGAGCACTGGCCGCTCTTTGCGCCGCATCGCCCGGAGCGCCCGGAAAAGTCGGAAGGCGGACAGCGCTTCAAACTCGTTTCGGAATATCAGCCCGCCGGCGATCAGCCGACGGCCATCGCCGAGCTTGTCGAAGGCGTGGAGAAGGGCGAGCGCGATCAGGTGCTGCTCGGCGTCACCGGCTCCGGCAAGACCTACACCATGGCGCAGGTGATCGCGCGCACCCAGCGCCCCGCCCTCATCCTCGCGCCAAACAAGACGCTCGCCGCCCAGCTCTATGGCGAGTTCAAGAGCTTCTTCCCTGAGAACGCGGTCGAGTATTTCGTTTCCTATTACGACTACTACCAGCCGGAAGCCTATGTCCCGCGCACCGACACCTATATCGAGAAGGAGAGCTCGATCAACGAGCAGATCGACCGCATGCGCCATTCGGCGACGCGCGCGCTGCTCGAGCGCGACGACGTCATCATCGTCGCTTCGGTTTCCTGCATCTACGGCATCGGCTCGGTCGAAACCTATTCGGCCATGACCTTCGCGGTGAAGACGGGCGAGCGGCTCGACCGCCGCCAGTTTCTCGCCGATCTCGTCGCGCTCCAGTACAAGCGCAATGACGCTGCCTTCGGCCGTGGCACGTTCCGTGTGCGCGGCGACACGATCGACGTCTTCCCGGCGCACTATGAAGACCGCGCCTGGCGCTTCACGCTTTTCGGCGACGAGGTGGAGGAAATCGCGGAATTCGATCCGCTGACCGGCGCCAAGACCGACCGCCTCGAAAGCGTGAAGCTCTACGCCAATTCGCACTATGTGACGCCGCGCCCCGCGCTCAGCCAGGCGATCGACGAAATCCAGAAGGATCTTCAGGTGCGGCTCCAGGAGCTCAAGGGCTTCGGCAAGCTTCTCGAAGCCCAGCGTCTCGAGCAGCGCACGCAATTCGACATCGAGATGATGGAGGCGACGGGAAGCTGCGCCGGCATCGAGAACTATTCGCGCTATCTCACCGGCCGCAAGCCGGGCGAGCCGCCGCCCACCCTGTTCGAGTATCTGCCGGACAACGCGCTCGTCTTCGCCGACGAGAGCCATGTCACCATTCCGCAGATCGGCGGTATGTTCCGCGGCGACTACCGGCGCAAATCGACGCTCGCGGAATATGGCTTCCGGCTTCCTTCCTGCGTGGACAACCGTCCGCTCCGCTTCGAGGAGTGGAACGCCATGCGGCCCCAATCGGTCTATGTCTCGGCGACGCCGGGCCCCTGGGAGCTCGAGCAATCGGGCGGCGTCTTCGTCGAGCAGGTCATCCGTCCCACGGGCCTCATCGACCCGCCGACCATCATCCGCCCGGTGGCCCAGCAGGTCGACGATCTCGTCGCCGAATGCCGCGACGTGGCCGCGAAAGGCCAGCGCGTGCTCGTCACCACGCTGACGAAGCGCATGGCCGAAGACCTGACCGAATACATGCACGAGCAGGGCATCCGCGTGCGCTACATGCACTCCGACATCGACACGCTGGAGCGTATCGAGATCCTGCGCGACCTGCGTCTCGGCGCCTTCGACGTCCTCATCGGCATCAACCTTCTGCGCGAGGGCCTCGACATTCCCGAATGCGCGCTCGTCGCCATTCTCGACGCCGACAAGGAAGGCTTCCTGCGTTCGGAGACCTCGCTCATCCAGACCATCGGCCGCGCGGCGCGCAACATCGACGGGCGCGTCATCCTCTATGCCGACAATGTCACCGGCTCGATGGAGCGCGCCATCGCGGAGACGAACCGCCGCCGCGAAAAGCAGATGGCGTATAACGAGGCGAATGGCATCACGCCGGAAAGCGTGCGCAAGAACATTGGCGACATTCTCGAAAGCGTTTACGAGCGCGACCATGTGCGCGTCGATACGGGCGAGGCGGACGAGCCCTTCATCGGCCACAATCTGCGCGCCCATATCGCCGAACTCGAAAAGCGCATGAAGGAGGCCGCCGCCGACCTTGAATTCGAAACGGCGGCACGGCTGCGCGACGAGATCAAGCGGCTCGAAGCGACCGAACTCGCCGTCGCCGACGACCCGCTGGCCCGCCAGTCCACGATTGAGGAAAAAGTCGCATCCTCCGTACCCGTCAAGGGCCGCTCATCGAGCGGCAAACCCGGCACGCGCGCGACGAAGTACAGGGGCAAGAAGCGGTAGACTTACCCTTCATCCCGGACAGTCGTCCGTCCACGTCTTGCTTTTGACAAGAAATCCCGCGACACTTGCCGCCTGACACGCCTTTCGGGGGGAAGCGACGTGGAAGATTCAAGCATCTATCGGGATTTCAATTGGGCGGCAGATCATGCAGTGCGGCAGTATCATGCCGCCCTGCCTTATCTCGTCTCCGACGGCGCAATCCGCCTCTATATCCTGTTCGCCGCGTTCTCCGTACTGGCGCTTTCCGTCTGGCTTTCCTACAGATCGATGTCCAAGCTGAAAGGCATCGAGGAAGACGTATTCGCCATCAAACGTCGTGGGCCCAAACCCACGAAACCAGCTTCCATTGATGCGGCCCGGGATCGCCTGAATGCCTTCCGTAAGGTTATGTGGCGCGCCTATTTCCTTACTCTGCTCGTCTTTGTGATATCCGGTTTTCTGATCCCGTCCACAGGACTCTATCTGAGCGGTGTCTATTACAAATGGCTCGATCCGATGGGAGCGCCTTTTGTGTCGTTACATGGCGGCGACGTAGTGACATCTCCGCACGATGCGGAACTCGCCCTCTTCGTCGTCAATCAACTGACACATGGCGCACTGATGGATTTTCTCGAAGTCTTTCACGTCGACTTCGGCGCGATAGCCAACAATCCTGAAAACTACCTGTTCTCGTTCGCGGTCCTTACCTATCGCAGCTTTGTCGGAACCTTCGCCTTCGCACTGCTGTTCTTTCTGCGCCGCGCCATCGTGATTGCCTGGCAGATGCCGACGGCAGAGGAGCTCTACCCAACGCCCGACAAGGCTGCCGCGACCTGACTGAGCCCGAGAGAGTTCGCCCCTTCACTCCACCCTCTGTATTCACACGTCATGGCCCGGCTTGTCCGGGCCATCCATGTCTTTCGGACACGAAGAGAGTAAGACGTGGATGACCCGCGTGAAGCGGGTCATGCCGGGGTGGATGGTGTGACGCGGGGCTACCCCCTCCCAACCCTCCCCCTCAAGGGGGGAGGGCTATCAGGCGGTTCGCCGGCTTACCTCTGCGGCCTTCCGCCGACGATCGAGACGCGCTCGCCCTGACGCGAATAGGGGTAGTAGTCCCAGACCGCGTGATGCTGCGCGCAGCGATTGTCCCAGAAGACGAGCGTGTTCGGCTCCCAGCGCACGCGGCACTGGAAGACCGGATTGCTCTCCAGATGCCGCCACAGCATTTCGAGAAGCCCCGCGCTTTCCGAAGGCGTCAGCCCCTCGATATGCGTGGTGAAGCCGCGATTGACATAGAGGAGCTTCCGCCCCGTCTCCGGGTGGCGCGCGATGACGGGATGCCTCGTCTTCGGCCAGCCGCCTTCCGGCGCCGCCTTGCCATAGCCGCCCGTATAGGGCTTGGCGCCGTCATGCACAGCGTCGAGCCCTTCGAGGAAGGCCTTCATCGCTGGCGAAAGCGTCTCATAGGCCTCATAGGCGCTGAGGAAGCAGGTGTCGCCACCGTAGCCGATTTCCGGAATCCGCGTGATGTAGAGCATCGAGCCGAAAGGCGGCTCCTCGTCGCAGGTCACATCCGCGTGCCAGCCTTCGCCCGCCACATAGCGCGAGTTCTGATCGGCCTTGATCGGCAGGATTTCGGGGTCGCCCTTGGGCTCGCCCTCCTTCGCCGCCGAATGATAGGGATGCGTGTGCAGCTTGCCGAAATAGCGTCCGAAGCGCTTGTGGTCCTCGCGCGTGAGTGTCTGATCGCGGAAGACGAGCACCAGATGATCGGCGAAAGCCTGCTTCACTTCGGCGAGCTGCGCCTCGTCGAGCGGCCGCGAGAGATCGACGCCCTCGACCTCCGCCCCGATGACCGGCGTCAGCGGCGCGACGCCGATGGTCTTGTACTCCCGCCTTCCCTCCGTGCGTGCGATGCGCATATGAGCCCTGCTCGCCATGATGTCCTCCTCATCATTGCGTCGCGGATTGCGACCCTTCGCCGGAAGGCTAGCGCCGCGGGGCTGGCATCACGCAGCGGAAAGTTCCAATATTCCGCTCAACGGAACAGCCAGGATGGCGGCGCCGCGAAACGGCGGAAAAACCGGGAAGAGATGGCATGTCCGAAACGGCAAAACCCGCCCGCGAGCCCGTCGCCCGCGCGCTCAGCGTGCTCGAGGCGCTGAACCGCGCGCCGCTCCTCCATGTGGGCGAAATCGCCGAGGCGACCGGCCTGCCGAAATCCTCCGTCGTTCGCCTGCTCACACAGCTTGCCGATGCGGGCTATGCCGAGCGCATGTCGCGCATGGCGGGCTGGCGCGCAACTTCGCGCGTCCTGCGGCTTGCCTCCGGCGTACGCGAAAGCGACCTCGTCGCCGAGGCCGCGCGCGAGCCCATGTACGCCTTCACACGCAAATATCGCTGGCCGGTCTTTCTCGGCATCCCTCAGGGCCACGAAATGATTGTGCGTTTCGGCACGGCGTCGGAGAGCCCTCTAGCTCTCGACCCCGTCGTCCACAATCTGCCGACGACATTTCTTCTGAGCGCGCTGGGCCAGGCGTGGCTCGCCTTCTGTCCGGCGGCAGAGCGCGACGACGTCATCGCCCGGCTTGCGCAGTCGCGCCGCGCGAGCGACCGCCTCGCCCGCGATCGCGCCGACCTCGATCGGATCCTCGCCCGCGTGCGCAAGCGCGGCTATGCGATCACCGACGAGGCGACGCGCCGCATGACGGCGAAAGTGATCCGCAGCGCGCTCGAGGCTCGCAAGCGCGCCACTGGCCTCGGCGTGCCGATCCTCGCGGGCCCGCGCATACTCGGCGCGCTCTCGCTGCGCTATTTCCGTTCGAGCCTCAGCGACACCGAGGCGGCGCGGACCTATCTCGAGCCGATGCGCGATCTGGCCCGGGAGATCGCGGCGAAAGCCGCCATGGCCGCGCACTTGTCCGGCAATGAAAAAGGAACACGATGAACTCGACCAGCACCCTCCTCATCGGCACGACTGGCATGCTGAAGGCCGCGGCGTTGCACGCCGTCGCGCGGTCGAAGCAGGCCGTGCTCCTTTCGCGGCATGCGGAGGACTTCACCTTCGGCAGCGACACGCTCGACCGCAAGCTGACGCGGCTTGCTCTCTCCTATGAGGACGAGGCGGCGTTTCTCGACGCCGTGGCGGCGCAAGCGCCCTATGACCTCGCGCTCACATGGATCAGGCCGCGCGGCGAAATCCTTCGCGCCGCGCTGGACGGCATGATCGCGCCGGGCGGCACGCTTATCGAGGTGATGGGGAGCCGCTCGATCCTTCTCGGGACGAGCGGCGAAGCTTCGCTCGCCGAGCGGCGGGCCGGCGCTCTGGCGCTTCAGCCGGGCGTTACCTATGCGCAAGTGATCCTCGGCTTCGTCATCGAGGAGACGGGCTCGCGCTGGCTCCGGCATGAGGAGATTTCGGCCGCCGCTATCGCGCAGATGGAGCACCCCCAACCGCGCCTCGTCGCGGGCACGCTGGAGCCCTGGGAGAGACGGCCGCAATAAAGCCGCTCGCCGCCCACGGACGCGGCTTCTGGATTGCCGGGGTAAGCGTGGCAATGACGAAGTAAACGCTACCGCTTTCCCCGCAGCCGCTTGCGTTTCTCGGCGAAATACATCGCCTCGAGCTTCAGCCCGTCCGGGTCGAGGAAATAGACCGCGCGGTAGCCTTCGCCATAGTCCGGATAATCCGCAGGCGGATCGATGACCTCCGCGCCCATTTCCACGAGCCGCTCATAGACCTTGTCGACGTCGCCCGGCCGCGAAAGCTCGAAGGCATAATGATGGAAGCCGACATCGCCGATGTGATGCTTGTGTTTCTTGCCTTTGGCGTCTGCTTCGGTGATCCAGTACATGGTGCGGCCATTGTTCCAGCCGACCGTCTTGCCGAATTCCCATTCGCGCTCGAAGCCCATGAAGCCGAGCAGATCTTCGTAGAATGCGGCCGAACGCCTGAGATTGCCGACGCGGATGGCGAGATGATCGATGCCGAGGACGCGGACCATTGGCTGCCTCCTTCGCTTTCGCTCCCAGCGCAGCAGCGTCGCGCAGGCGGCGCGCCCGCGCAAGGCGCGGCAAAGGGCTACGCCGATTTTCCCGCCAGCAGGGCGCGGCCCGCGCGATACCAGCCCATCAGCCGCTCGTTCGTCTTGATCGCGCGCTTGAGGCCGAGGCGCGTATGGAGCGCACCCGCCGATGCGAGGCCCCAGGGCGTCGCCGCCTCGACGAGATTGAAGAGCGCCATGGGCGCATCGCAAAAACTTTCCTTGTAGGCCGCATGGCCGACGGAAAGATCGTAATGCGTGTGGCCAGCCTCGATGCTCGTGGCGATGAGCTTCAGGAGATGGATCCGGCCCGGCGAGAGCTTCGCATGGGCATGGTCGTAAACGTGAACCATCAGCGTCGCGCGGCCATGCCAGATGTGAGCGATCGAGCCCGAGATCATGCGCCCGTCAAGCGTGAGCTGCGCGACCTGGAGATTGAGCAGCCCTCTTTCGGCGGGCAGCGCCGCAAGCGCCAGATAGGCGGCGCGATGGGCCTCGTCCTCGAAGATCGAGGCGATGCCCTGCTGGCGAAGCTGTTCGGCCTTCTGGTCGAGAATTTCGAGCGCCATGGCGCGCGCCTCGTCCGGCGTCGCGGCGACGCGGAAGCCAAGCGCGCCCTGCCCGCCGAGCTTGCGCTCCTTCACGCGATCGTTGCGCCGCGTCTCCGGCCGGAAGCGCGTGATGAACTCCTCATAGCTCGATGGCAGCGCGAAGACGAAACCGGGATCGGAAGCAGGCTCGCCGCCAAGCGCGACGAATGGGTTGCGCGCCTCGCCGAGATATTCCGGCTGGTTTTCAAAGAGCACGACATCGTGCTTCGGAAGCGCGCGCCGGATTTTCGGCCAGAGCGCGGCGAAGCGGCCATGCGGCAGATGATCGGCGAAATCGGGGGCGACGAGCGGGCCCTTGTAGTCGGCGAACTTGCCCCCGAGCCAGACGAGGCAGCGCGCGCCCATGTGCCGCTCGATCCCGAGGGGCGCGAGCATAAGGGGCCTGCCGCCAAGCGAGATTGTGAGGATCGCCGGTTCGACGTCCGCCCCCGCATGGGCGTGCCATTGGGCGAGCCAATCGAAGCTCTGAAAGCCGGTGCCGAGCGCCTCCTGCTCGAAGCGGCGCCAATCAGCCTCGGCGGAGGCAAAGCTCGCGTGAACCGTGAATGCAAGCCCCCGCCGCGCCGGAGCGACCGGGCGCAGGGCCAACGGGCCGGAAGGGCGTACGGAACTGCGGAGCGCGGCCGGTTGCCTTGCGCTCGCACTCTCACCCGTCATGGCCATCTCGATATCCTTGCATCATTGCGGCACGCGCGTCGTTCCGTTTCCGAACGCGGCGACGCTTCTCCATCCGTTTCCCCCATTGGAGAGCAAGTTTCCGGCCAGCGCTGCCCGCGCCTGGTGGCCAATGGCGCACCTCGCCGCCAGCTCTGCTAAAGTCCCGCCAGCTCGGCCACAGGAGGTCAAGATGCCAGCGCTGATCCCGGTTACGACGGCAGGAACGCCGGAAGAAGGTGCGCCGCCGCCCGACCGCGTGCTCGAGGGCGCGCCGAGGAACCGGACATGGAACGCATATGAGACGCCCGATGGCCGCTTTTTCTCCGGAATATGGGAATCGGAGCCCGGCAAATGGCGGATCGAATATACCGAGGCCGAGTTCTGCCACATTCTCGAAGGCGAGAGCCGCATCGCGGGCGAGGACGGGACGCTGGTGACCGTTCGCGCCGGAGACGCCTTCGTCATACCGGAAGGTTTCAAGGGCACCTGGGAAGTGGTGACGCGCACGCGCAAGCACTACGCCATCCATCTGCCGCCAGAGAACTCACAAGAGGACTGAGATGAAAGCTGCTCTCGTCACCGGCGCCGCGCGGCGCATCGGCCGCGCCATCGCTCTGGCGCTTGCCGGGGAAGGCTATGCCGTCGCGCTCCATCACTACCAGTCCGATGCCGAGGCGGCTGGGCTCGTCCGCGAGATCGGCATGAGGGGCGGCAAGGCCGTCGCGCTGAAGGGCGATCTCGGCAATGTGGCCGATGTTTCGGCACTCGTGCCCGACGCCGCGAGGGAACTCGGCCCCCTCACCCTTCTCGTCAACAACGCCTCGATCTTCGAGGAAGACGGTCCCGCCACCATGACGCAGGCGAGCTGGGACGGGCATATGGACACGAACCTCAGAGCGCCCGCCTTTCTCTCCCAGGCCTTCGCCGCGCAACTCCCGGACGGCGCCAGGGGCAACATCATCAACATCATCGACCAGCGTGTCTGGCGGCCCAATCCGCGCTTCCTCTCCTATACGGTGTCGAAAATGGCGCTCTGGGACCTGACGCGCCTTCTCGCCCAGGGCCTCGCCCCCCATATCCGCGTCAACGGCATCGGCCCGGGCCCGACGCTGGCCAACCAGCGCCAGACCGAGGCCGATTTTGCCCGCCAGACTGCGGCAACAATTCTTCGCCGCGGCACGTCGCCAGACGAGATTTGCGACGCTGTTCGGTTTATTCTCGCCGCGCCCGCCATGACCGGCCAGATGATAGCGCTCGATGGGGGCCAGCATCTCGCCTGGGAAACACCCGACGTGATCGGTATTCCTGAATGAGTTGAGAACCCCCGAAAATGAGCCAGCCCGAAAACGTATTGCCCCTCAAGATCGCCGACGCGGCGCACTCCATCCGTCATGTCTTCGTGCGTGACCTGCTGCTCGACGCCCATATCGGCGTTTATGCCCATGAGCAGAAGACCACCCAGCCCATTCGCGTGAATGTGGATCTGACCGTGCGCGAGACTGTTCACGGCGACAAGCTCGCCAATGTCGTCTGCTATGAGGAGGTGGTGAACAGCATCAAGGCGCTCGTCGCCAGCGGACACCTCAACCTCGTGGAGACGCTGGCGGAGCGCATCGCCTCGACCTGCCTTCAGGATGCCCGCGTCAGCGTCGCTCGCGTCCGGATCGAGAAACTTTCGGCGATCCCGGAAGCGGCCAGCGTCGGCGTCGAGATCGAGCGCGCCAGACCTTCCGCCTGATGCAGCGGCGCGGCGGGGACCGGGCATCGGCCCTCCGCAAAAAGCGGCAATGGAATCAAAGCCTTGCCACTTCCGGCCCGCGCGTGCGGAGTGTTTGTACACAGCTCCGACTGGATGCGAAAATCATAATTTTCCTTGACTCGCGCTATGCTCGACTCGCAGCGGCTATCGCGCAAAAACAAAAAAATCCTTAATATTCAAACACTTAAATTTGTCACGGATTTCGGCGTGGCGTCATAAAAGTTAACCATGACAAAGGCTTGACGAAGAACAGACAGAATATTTCAACAAACTTATCCACAGGAGAATTTGGAGGAACCGGAGGGCTCCCGAATCGGGCTTCATCGCGGGCGGGGTGCCCCCGCGAAGCACGATCCGGTCAGGCGATCGCGGCAAAACGGACCATGAACAGCAAGGATGACGGCAGCAACGGATCGGGCGGAGGCGCTACCGGCGAGGGTGAAGCGCTCCGGGCGCCCATGGGCGCGACGGAGAAGCTCTCCGGCGCCGATCTCATCGCCGAGAAGGTGAAGCTGCTGCCCGACAGCCCCGGCGTCTATCGCATGTATGGCGCGGGCGGCGATCTGCTCTATGTCGGCAAGGCGCGCAACCTCAAGAAACGCGTCTCGAACTACACCAAGCTCACCGGGCATTCGAACCGCATCGCGCGCATGATCGCATCTACGGTCGCCATGGAGTTCATCACCACGGCGACGGAGACGGATGCGCTCCTCCTCGAAGCCAATCTCATCAAGAGCGGCAAGCCCCGCTACAACGTGCTGCTGCGCGACGACAAGTCGTTTCCCTACATCCTGCTCACTGGCGATCACGCCTTTCCGCAGGTGCTGAAGCATCGCGGAAGCCGCACGCGCAAGGGCGATTATTTCGGGCCCTTCGCTTCCGCGGGCGCCGTCAATGCGACGCTCAACGCGCTCCAGAAGGCGTTTCTGCTGCGCTCCTGCTCCGACAGCGTCTTTGAAAGCCGCACGCGCCCCTGTCTGCTCTACCAGATCAAGCGTTGCAGCGCCCCCTGCACCGGAGAGATCAGTGCCGCGGATTATGCGGCGCTGGTCGAGGAAGCGCGCGACTTCCTGCGCGGCCGCTCGCGCAAGACGCAGAAGGAACTCGCGGCGAATATGGAGTCGGCGGCCGCCGCCCTCGATTTCGAGCGGGCTGCCATCTACCGCGACCGCATCCGCGCGCTGACCCAGGTGCAGCAGCATCAGGGCATCAACCCGCACACGCTGACGGAAGCCGATGTCATCGCCGCATGGAGCGAGGGCGGACAGACCTGCGTTCAGGTCTTCTTCTTCCGCGCCGGCCAGAACTGGGGCAACCGCGCCTACTTCCCGCGCCATGACAAGGATGTCGATACGGAGGAAGTGCTCGACGCCTTTCTCGCGCAGTTCTACGAGGACCGGCATCCGCCGCGCCTCGTGCTGCTGAGCCATGACGTGCTCGGCAGAGCGCTGCTGGCGGAAGCCCTTTCCATCATTGCGGGCCACAAGGTCGCGGTCGGCGTTCCCCGCCGCGGCGAGAAACGCGAACTCATCGACCACGCGCTCACCAATGCGCGCGAGGCGCTGGGCCGCCGCCTCGCGGAAAGCTCGACGCAGCGGAAGCTTCTCGAAGGCGTGGCGGAAGTCTTCGGCCTTGGCGAAGCGCCCACACGCATCGAGGTCTATGACAACAGCCACATTTCCGGCTCGAAGCCCGTCGGCGGCATGATCGTCGCGGGCCCCGAAGGTTTCATGAAGTCACAATACCGCAAGTTCAACATCAGGAGCGACATCGAGCCCGGCGACGATTACGCGATGATGCGCGAGGTGCTGACACGCCGCTTCACACGCCTGCTGAAGGAAGCGGGCGAAATCGCAGGCGAGGCCGAACCGCGCCCCGGCGACGAGGCGGAAGCGGAAGCGGCCACGCATAAGGAATTTCCCGACTGGCCGGACCTCATCCTCGTCGATGGCGGCGCCGGCCAGCTCAAGGTCGCCTGCGAGGTTCTGGCCGAACTCGGCATCGACAGCGTCGCCATGGTGGGCGTCGCCAAGGGCCCTGAGCGCGATGCGGGCCGCGAGCGCTTCTTCATGCCGGGCCGCGATCCCTTCATGATGGAGCCGCGCAACCCCGTTCTCTACTACCTTCAGCGCCTCCGCGACGAAGCGCATCGTTATGCGATCGGCAGCCACCGTGCCCGCCGCTCGAAGGCGATCGGCGTCAATCCGCTCGACGACGTGCCGGGCGTCGGTCCGGGGCGCAAGCGCGCGCTGCTGCGCCATTTCGGCTCGGCGCGGGCCGTGGCGCGCGCGGGGCTTGCCGATCTCGAGGCCGTCGACGGCATCAGCGCCAAGGTCGCCCGCACAATTTACGACTTCTTCCATGGGAGCCCGGAGACTTCCGGCAAATAGGACTCCCCGCGGCTGACATAGCGCGCAGCTTTGCTATGCTGCCACGACAAGGAGAATCCCCTGCCGGGAAGAGGCGCGAATGTCCACCAGCCTGCCCAATCTGCTGACTTATGCCCGCATCGTGATGGTGCCGGCCGTCGTCGCCTGTTTCTATTTCGACGGCGACGCCGCGCGCTGGTTGGCGCTGGCGATCTTCGTGCTGGCGGGCATCACCGATTTCTTCGACGGCTATCTCGCGCGCGCATGGGCGCAGCAGTCGAACCTCGGGCGCATGCTCGACCCGATCGCCGACAAATTGCTCGTCGCGGCCGTTCTGCTCGTGCTCACACGGGCGGGCACCATCGCCGGCTGGTCGCTCTGGGCGGCGCTCGTCATTCTCTGCCGCGAGATTCTCGTTTCGGGCCTGCGCGAATTTCTGGCGGAAGTGCGCGTAAGCGTGCCCGTGTCGCAGCTTGCGAAGTGGAAGACCGCGATCCAGATGATCGCCATCGGCTTCCTTCTCGCGGGGCCGGCGGGCGACAAGCTCATCTCCGGCATCACCGAAACGGGCATCGCCCTTCTCTGGGCGGCGGCGATCCTGACGCTCTATACGGGCTATGACTATTTCAAGGCGGGCATCGGCCATCTGACCGGACCGGTCAAGACAGCCGATCCGCGCGGAGCCGCCGGGCAGGACGGAAAATCGTGAAAATTCTCTACTTCGCCTGGGTGCGCCAGAAGGTCGGCACCCCGGAGGAAGAGATCGCCCTTCCAGGCGGGCTCGGCGATGTCGCCGCCCTCATTGCCTGGCTGAGGACGCGCGGACCCGGCTATGAGGCGGCGTTTGAAAATCTGGACCTCATCCGCGTCGCCGTCGATCAGGCTCATGTCGAGTTCGATGCGAGCATCGAGCGTGCCGAGGAAATCGCCTTCTTTCCGCCGGTGACCGGCGGCTGAGAGAACCCCATGATCCGGGTACAGACCGAGGATTTCGACATCGGAGCGGAAATGGCCCGCCTCCTGCGCGGCCGCACCGATATCGGCGCGGTTGTGAGCTTCACGGGCCTCGTGCGCGACGTGACGGGCGGCGCCTCCGTCTCCTCCATGGAGCTTGAGCACTATCCGGGCATGACTGAGCGCGAGCTTGCGCGCATCGAGGCGGAGGCAAATGCGCGCTGGCGCCTTCAGGCGAGCCTGATCATCCATCGCGTCGGCAAGCTCGAGCCGGGCGACAATATCGTGCTCGTGATCACCGCCTCCGCGCATCGGGAGGACGCCTTCAGGGCGGCGGAATTCCTGATGGACTATCTGAAGACCCGCGCCCCGCTCTGGAAACGCGAAGGCGGCCCCGAAGGCGCCCGCTGGGTCGAGGCCCGCGCCAGCGACGATGCGGCGGCGGCGAAATGGGACGAAAAAGACGGCTGAGTTTCCCCAGCCGCCTCGTTTCAGATTTCTCGAGCCTCGAGCCTTGCGCTCAGGCGCGGGCCGCAACCGGCGCGCCGCCGCGCACTTCAGCCGTATAATCCTCGAAAAGCGTCGAGGTGATCTTGCCCGGCGTGAAGCGGTGAGGTCCGATCTCGCCCACCGGCGTGACTTCCGCGGCGGAGCCGGTGATGAAGCATTCGCTGAAGGAGGAAAGCTCCTCCGGCGAAATGTGGCGCTCGACGACCTCGATGCCACGCCGCTTCGCAAGCTCGATCACGGTCTGGCGCGTGATGCCGTTGAGGAAACAGTCCGGGGTCGGCGTATGGATGACGCCGTCCTTGATGAAGAAGATGTTGGCGCCCGTCGCCTCGGCCACATAGCCGCGATAGTCGAGCATCATCGCGTCGGCATAGCCGTTATTCTCGGCGGCATGCTTGGAGATGGTGCAGATCATGTAGAGGCCGGCGGCCTTCGCATGAGAGGGCGCCGTCTCCGGCGAGGGACGCTTGTACTTCGCGATGTCGAGGCGGATGCCCTTCTTGCGCTGCTCGGGGTCGAAATAGGAAGGCCATTCCCAGGCCGCGACCGCGAAATTGATCTTGTTCTTCTGCGCCGAGACGCCCATCGCCTCGCTGCCGCGCCAGGCGACCGGGCGCACATAGCCGTCGACGAGGTTCTGCGCCTTCAGCGCGGTGCGGCACGCCTCGTCGATTTCCTCGACCGAATATGGGATCTTGAAGCCCATGACCTCGGCCGAATTGATGAGCCGTTCGGAATGTTCGCGCAGCTTGAAAATCTTGCCATTATAGGCCCGGCAGCCCTCGAAGACGCAGCTTGCATAGTGAAGGCCGTGGGTCAGTACGTGCACCTTGGCATCGGCCCAGGGAACGAGTTCCCCGTTGAACCAGATAAAGCCGTCGCGTTTGTCGAAAGGAATGTCTGCCATGTGCGTGTTCCTGTTCCGCCGCCTACGTTCGGTGATTAAAAGCTGTCTGGCTGGCCACTTTGCCCCCGATGGGGCCCCGCGAAAACAGATAGAATTCGTAAGATTCGACCGGCCACGTTCTGTCTGATCTCTTGGCGGTAGAAAAACACTAACATGGTCGGAAAAAATATGTCAACATGGCTGACATAAATTTATGAGCAAGACCAGAATTATTGGAAAAGAGCACCCCTCCGCCCCGCCGGAGCCGCGGAAAGCCGTGCTTCCCGACGCCGACGAGCCGATCATGGAGGCGATCGAACTCCTTTTCTTCGGCTATCGCGACTTCGTGAGCGACCCCGACGTGATCCTCACATCTTATGAGTTCGGCCGCGCGCACCACCGCGTCGTCCACTTCGTCGGACGCAACCCCGGCATTACGGTCGCCGAGCTGCTGAGCATTCTGCTCATCACCAAGCAGAGCCTCGCCCGCGTGCTGCGCCAGCTGATCGAGCGCGGCTTCATCGAGCAGAAGACGGGCGAGAAGGATCGCCGTCAGCGCCGGCTCTATCTCACCGCCGCCGGGCTCGATCTCTGGCGGCGTCTGCTGGAGCCACAGCACAGGCGCGTGCGGCGCGCCTTCGCGGCCGCCGGCCCGAACGCCGAGCGCGCATGGCGCGACGTGCTGCTCGCGCTTCTCGACGAGGAACACCGGCCCGAGGTCGAGCACGTCATCGCCAAGGACGCATTGCCCGAAGGCACGAAGGATCGGAAATGAGTGAAAGCGCGGTGAACCCCGCTTCCCCCGGCGCGCAGCCGCAAAAGGAAAGGCCCCCTGGCGCTCCGCCCGCCGAGGACGCGCCGCATATTCTCGTCGTCGACGATGACCGGCGCATCCGCGAGCTTCTGAAGCGCTATCTCGCGGATAATGGCTACCGGGTGACGACGGCGGAAAACGCCGCCGAGGCGCGCGCGAAACTCGCCGGCCTCGCCTTCGACCTGCTCGTGCTCGACGTCATGATGCCGGGCGAGAGCGGGCTCGAACTCACGGCCTCGCTCCGGCGCTCGTCGAGCGTGCCGATCCTGATGCTGACCGCGCGGGGCGAGACGAGCGAGCGCATCGAAGGGCTCGAGCACGGCGCCGACGACTATCTCGCCAAGCCCTTCGAGCCACGCGAGCTTCTGCTGCGCATCGGCACCATTCTCCGCCGCGCCATGACGCCAGGAAGCAAGGCCGACGAAATCTCGCTCGGCGAATGCCGCTTCGATCCGGCGCGCGGCGAGCTTCGGCGCGGCGACGAGATCGTCCGCCTCACGACGCGCGAAGTGCAGCTTCTGCGCATCTTCGCCGCGCATCCGGGCCAACCTCTTTCCCGCCTCGATCTTTGCGACAACGAGGCGGCGGAGCGCTCCATCGACGTTCAGATCAACCGGCTGCGGCGCAAGATCGAAGCCGACCCCCGCAATCCGAGCTACCTTCAGACGGTGCGCGGCGAAGGCTATGTGCTGATGCCGGACTGATCGAGGCCAGAAAATTCATGGCGTTCCGCCCCTTCCAGATGATCAAGCGCTTTCTGCCGACCGGCCTCTACTGGCGATCGCTCATCATCATCGTCGCGCCGATGGTGATCCTCCAGGCCGTCGTCACCTATGTCTTTATGGATCGCCACTGGCAGATGGTGACGGAGCGCCTCTCGCAGAACACTGTTGCCGACATGGCGCTGGTTCTCGCCGAATATGAAAGGAACCAGACGCCCGAGCAGGCCGCCGAGATCGCCATGCGCGCCAACACGTTCCTGTCGATGTCGGTGGCATTTCTCCCCGGCGAAAACCTGCCGGACACGCCCTCGAGCAATCGCGGCCTGCTCGATCATTCGCTATCGGACGAGATCCGTAGCCAGATCAACCGCCCCTTCTGGATCGATACACAGCGCTACAGCGACTATGTCGATCTGCGCGTTGCCTATAATGGCGGCGTCATGCGCGTGCTGGCGCTGCGGAGCCATGTCTATGCCGCCAACTCGCACATCTTCATCGTCTGGATGGTCGGCGCCTCGCTCGTGCTCATCACCGTCGCCATTCTCTTCCTCCGCAACCAGATCAGGCCGATCGAGCGGCTGGCGGAAGCGGCCGAAAGCTTCGGCACCGGACGCGACGTTCCGGCCTTCCGCCCGCAAGGCGCATCCGAAGTGCGCCGCGCCGCCATCGCCTTCATCCAGATGCGTGAGCGCATTCAGCGCCAGATCGAGCAGCGCACCGCCATGCTCGCCGGCGTGAGCCACGATCTGCGCACGCCGCTCACACGCTTCAAGCTGCAACTCGCGCTACTCGGCGATACGCCCGAGACCGAGGAACTGAAAGCCGATGTGCGCGAGATGGAACGGATGCTCGAGGATTACCTCGATTACGTCCGCGACCATCAGCGCGAGGAAACGGAAATCGCCGATCTCTCGGACCTCCTCAACGAGATCCAGTACGACGCGCAGCGCCGGGGCCGCGAGGTCAGGCTCGAAACGCATGGCGATCTCACGCTTCCGCTCCGGCGCAACGCCTTCAAGCGCTGCCTCACCAACATCGTCGACAATGCCTGCAAATATGCGGCGCATGTCTGGGTGACAGCCGTGCGCGATGGCGACGACATCGACATCGTGGTCGATGACGACGGCGCGGGAATTCCTGAAGATCAGCTGGAGGAAGTTTTCCGTCCCTTCTACCGCCTCGACGAGGCCCGCAATCTCGACGAAGGCGGAACGGGGCTCGGGCTTGCCATTGCGCGCGACATAGCGCGCGGCCATGGCGGCGACATCCAGCTTGCAAGAAGCCCGATGGGCGGCCTGCGCGCCGTCGTTCACGTGCCGGTATGAAGAGGCCAGTGTGAAGATAAGTGAGAAGACGGCCTAGGCGGCCTGCCCGTCCTCGCGGGCGCGGCCGAAACGCGACATGGCCGCGATGAGATCTTCGCCCTGCCGCAAGCGCCGGTCGAGTTCGGCCATGGTCTTCGCCTGATCCTCGCCATCCTCGAGCCAGACGCGGAAGGCCGCCGCCCAGACGAGCGCAAGGCCGCGCACGCGCAAGGCGCCGCGCAATCCCGAAGCATCGATGCCGGCCGCCTCGAGCATCCAGCCCAGCGATTGCAGCGCCGGGCGCAGCAGCGCGGCGGCTGCCACCGGATCGCGGGCAAGATCGCGCGCAATCTTTCTGAGCGCGGGCTTCTGCGGCGCCAGCGCATCGAAGCGCAGCATCAGCACATCGAAGAGCCGGTCGCGCGCCGCCTCTCCGGAGAGGTCTTCGGCCTCGGCCGCCGCCAGCACCTGCGCGTCGACGCGCCGCGACCAGGCGGCAAGGATCGCTGCCTTGGTCGGGAAAAGCTGCGCCAGCTCCGGCAGGCTCACCTTCGCCGCCTCGGCAATGTGGGCAAGCGCAAGCTCGTGCCAGCCGCGGCTCGCGGCAAGCTTCAGCGCCGCGTCGATGATCTTGTCCTCGGGGGTCTTTTTGCGTGCCATGTCCTGCTCTCCCGCCGGAGAACATAGGCGCTCACGCCGGAATGCGCCACCAGCGCCGGAGCGCGACGAGCGGCCACGCGGCCGCGACAAGACCTAAGCGCCAGGGGCCTACTGGCCGAGCTCGCGCGAGCGATCGCGCGCCGCCGCCGTGGCCCGCCGCAGAAGCTGCGAAAGCCCACCTTCGCCCATGAGGATGTCGAGCGCCGCTGCCGTCGTTCCGCCGGGCGAGGTCACGTTCTTGCGAAGCGTGGCGGGCGTCTCGTCGAGCCGGTAGAGCATTTCCCCGGCGCCGGAAACGGTCGCGCGCGCAAGACGGGCCGAAAGCTCCGGGTCGAGGCCAAGCGCCTCGCCTGCCGCAGCCAGACATTCGGCAAGGTGGAACACATAGGCAGGGCCCGAGCCTGAAATCGCCGTCACCGCGTCGATGAGCGGCTCGCTCTCGACCCAGCCCACCTCGCCCACGGCGCCGAGAAGGCTCGCCGCCTGCTCGCGCTGCTCGGCGGTCACACGCGCATTGGCGCAGGCGACCGTGATGCCGCGCGAAACGGAAGCGGGCGTGTTCGGCATGGCGCGAACGGCGTGGAGCCCGCCGCCGAGAAGCTCCTCGAGCCGCAGAAGGCTCGTCCCGGCCGCGATCGAGATGAAAAGCGTGTCGGGCGAAACGAGCGCGCCAAGCTCCGGCAGCACGGCGGCCATGGACTGCGGCTTGATGGCGAGCACGACCACGGCTGGCTTGCGCGCCGCGATGTCGGCGATGGAAAAATTGAGCGGGATGCCGCGCTCGGCGATCAGCCGCGCGATCTCCGGCGAAGGCGCCGGATCGCGCACGAAGACCTGCCGGGGCGCAAGCCCCTGTGCGAGCCAGCCCGAAAGCAGGGCGCCGCCCATCTTGCCGGCGCCGACAAGAACGAGCGGTCGTTGCAGAACTATCGTCATGCTGGAAACCGTATCACTGCAAAATGAGGCTCAGGCTCTGCCCCGCGTCTCGAACATCGCCGCCGCGATCGCGTCCTCGGCGCTCTTGCCCGCCCAGAGGACGAACTGGATCGCCGGGTAATAGCGCTCGCACGCCTCGACCGCCAGCCTGAGCAGCGCCTCGCATTGCTCGGGCGTCGCCGTGGCGCCGCCGCAAAGGAGCAGGCTGTTACGATAGAGAAGCGCGCCTTCCTCCGACCAGAGATCGAAATGGCCCGACCAGAGCTGCTCGTTGATGAGGCTCAGCAGATGCCTTATCTGGGGGCGCTTCTCCGCCGGCACGCGGATGTCGAGCGTGGAGGCCACATGCAGGCCCGAGAGATCGTTGCGCCAGTTGAGCGAGATGTGATGATCGCGCCACTCGCCGGCAACGCAGATCGTCAGTTCGTCCTCATGGCTGCGCTCGAAGATCCAGTCCCGGATCGAAGCCACCTGTTCGAGCAAATCCAGGGGATTTGCGTCGAACTCGTCTGCTTCAACGAGGGAAGCGGTCATTCTGTACCCCAAATCGGCGGCCGCAAGGGCATGCCAGAACCCGTTATCAATATATTGTGGGTCCAGCTTCCTCGTCCCACCACCTGAACGTGACGCATGTGTTGAGTCGGCGCAACCCTTGAGGGTGCGCCGGGCGCGAAAAACTGGGGATTATTCGGCCTGTAACGGGCCTTTCAGGCGTTATTCGCCGTCATTCGCGCCGTCCGCCGGCTCGGCCGTCCGCGCCGCGCCCTGCCCGCGCGGCTTGCGGGCGAGTTGGGCCTCGAGCGCCTCGATGCGGAGCTTCAGCGCCTCGTTCTCCTCGCGGGCGAGCCGGGCCATGTCGCGCACCGCCTCGAAATCCTCGCGCGCGACGAGATCGAGATCGGCGACGAGCCGCTCCGCCTGCGAGCGGATGAGCGTCTCGACTTCCTGACGCACGCCCTGCGCGGCGCCGGCGGCATTGGTGAACAGCCGGGCGATCTCGTCGAGAACACGGTTTTGCGTCTGGGTCATTTGGCTCTCCTTGCACCTAAGGCGCGACATTACCCCGCCCGGGGCAAAAAATCGAACGGGGCGATTTGTCTCTCTCCGGCCTGCGTCTTGACACAAGGTGCGAGGCGGCGACACTGGCGCGGGCATTCCCGCGAAGACGAGGCCACATGACCGGCATCCCCTTTCCCGACATTGATCCGGTTCTGATCCATCTCGGGCCCGTGGCCATACGCTGGTATGCGCTGGCCTATATCGCAGGGCTCGTGCTCGGCTGGCGCTACATCCTCGCCGCCGTGGACACGCCGCGTCTCTGGGCGGGGCCCGCGCCCGTCGCCAGGCTCGAGATCGACGACGCGCTTCTCTGGGCGGCGCTCGGCGTCATCGTCGGCGGGCGGCTCGGCTATGTCCTCTTCTACAATTTCGACTACTACCTCGCGCATCCGGGCCAGATCCTCACCGTCTGGCATGGCGGCATGAGCTTTCACGGCGGCGCCTTCGGCGTGCTCGTGGCGCTTTTCATCTTCGCGCGACGGCACGGCATAGCGCCGCTCGCGCTCATGGACCTTGCCAGCGCCGCCGCCCCCATCGGCCTCTTCTTCGGCCGCATCGCCAATTTCATCAATGCCGAGCTCTGGGGCCGCGCCACCGATCTTTCCTGGGGCGTCGTCTTCTGCAACGACATGATCGCCGCCGCCAATCGCGGCATCTGTCCGGCAGGCGCTATGCCGCGCCATCCGAGCCAGCTCTACGAAGCCGCGCTCGAAGGCATTGTGCTCTTCCTCATCCTCCGCCTGCTCACGCATCGCCTCGACGCGCTGAAGCGCCCCGGCACGATCTTCGGCGCCTTCATCGCGGGATATGGCCTCTGCCGTGTCTTCGTCGAATTCTTCCGCGAGCCCGACGCGCAGCTCGGCTATCTCCATGGCGACTGGCTCACCATGGGCATGGTGCTTTCGATCCCGATGATCCTTGCGGGCGCGCTCATCGTCTGGAAGGCGCCCATGCTCGCCGGATGGACGACGCCGCGCTCGGCAAAACCTTCCGCGACCGCCTCCGGGCCAAAATAGGATGACGCCTCTTGCCGAGCACCTCGCCCGTCTGATCCGCACGACGGGCCCGCTGCCGCTTTCCCATTACATGGCGCTGGCGCTCGGCCATCCCGAGCACGGCTACTACATGACGCGCGACCCGCTGGGCGCGCGGGGCGATTTCATCACCGCGCCGGAAGTGAGCCAGATGTTCGGCGAACTTCTCGGCCTCTGGATCGCCGACACATGGTTCGCGCAGGGCCGCCCCTCTCCCTTCATCCTTTGCGAGCTCGGGCCGGGGCGCGGTACGCTGATGGCGGATGCGCTGCGCGCGCTTCGCTCCGTCCCCGGCATTCTCGATGCCGCGCGCCTTCATCTCGTCGAGACGAGCCCTGCGCTCAGGGCCGAGCAGGCCGCGCGCCTGCCCCATGCGACATGGCATGAGCGTTTCGAGGGCGTGCCGCCGGGGCCCCTCTTCCTCATCGCCAACGAATTCTTCGACGCGCTTCCGATCTCGCAATTCATCCGCACCGAGCAGGGCTGGTGCGAACGCCATGTCGCCTTGCGCGAAGGAGACGGCGACGCCCCCGCCTTCATGCCCGTGCTTGCGCCCGTGCCGCTCGCATCCGATGCCGTGCTGCCGCCCGCCATGCGCGCTGCGCCGGCGGGAAGCATCGCCGAAATCTCGTCCGCCTCCACCGCCATCGCCGAGGCGATCGCCGCCCGCATCGCGGCGCCTGGCGGCGCGGCCCTCGTCATCGACTACGGCCATGCGCGGAGCGCGCCGGGCGACACGCTGCAGGCGCTCCGCGCACACCGTTTCGCCGATCCCTTCGAGGCGCCTGGCGAAGCCGACATCACCGCTCATGTCGATTTCGAGGAACTTGCCCATGCAGCAAGGCGCGGCGGCGCCGCCGCGCATGGCCCTGTCGAGCAGGGCGCCTTCCTGAAGGCGCTCGGCATCGAGGCGCGGGCGGCCGCGCTGAAATCCCGCGCGACGCCGAAACAGGCCCATGACATCGACAGCGCGCTTCGCCGGTTGACCGCGAGCGAAGAGATGGGCAGCCTCTTCAAGGTGCTTGCGCTCACACCGACTGACGCTCCCTCGCCCGCCGGTTTTCCCGAACCCCGGGAGCCTCATTGAGGAACGACACATGCTCACCGCAAAGCCCCTCGACGTTCTGCCTCATGTGAGACACGGCTTCTTCACGCGCGAGGGCGGCATCTCGACCGGCATCTATGCGACGCTGAATTGCGGCTACGGATCGAATGACGATCCGGGCGCCGTCCGGGAAAATCGCGCC
This sequence comes from Parvibaculum sp., assembly GCF_049671045.1. GTDB lineage: Bacteria > Pseudomonadota > Alphaproteobacteria > Parvibaculales > Parvibaculaceae > Parvibaculum. The sequence continues at coordinate 44,311 of NZ_JBATUH010000029.1, forward strand.
CGCGTGGCGCGCGCCCTCGGCAGCGAGCCTGAAAGCCTCCTCACCGTCTATCAGGTGCATAGCGCGAGCGTGATCCGCGTCACCTCGCTCTGGGAGCACGGAAGCGCGCCGCAGGCCGATGCGATGGTGACGGACGAACCTTCGATCGCGCTCGGCATTCTCACCGCCGATTGTGCCCCCATCCTCTTTGCCGATGAAACGGCGCGCGTCATCGGCGCGGCCCATGCGGGCTGGAAGGGCGCCCTCACCGGCGTCATCGAGGCCACGGTCGAGGCCATGTCGGGGCTTGGCGCGCGCCGCTCGCGGATCGTCGCCGCCATCGGCCCCTGCATCTCGCGCGACGCCTATGAGGTCGGGCCCGAATTCCGCGAGCGCTTCATCGAGGCCGCCCGCGCCAATGAGCGCTGGTTCATCCCCTCCTCGCGCGAAGGCCATTTCATGTTCGACCTTCCCGCCTTCGTCGCGGCGCGGCTCGAAGAGGCCGGCGTCGGCGCGGTTGCGACGCTCGGCCTTTGCACTTACGCGGACGAAAAGCGCTTCTTCTCCTATCGCCGCACCACGCACCGCGGCGAGAGCGACTACGGCCGGCAGATTTCAGCCATCGCGCTCCGGCCCGACGCCTGAGACGAACCGCCCCCGGAACATGCGGCGCGTGATACCCTTGTGTCATGCGAATCGCTCACTTCTCTCCGGGGCGGCGCTCATGCCCATGACGAAACCGAGATCGGCAAGAACGCGAAGGCCCGGCGGCCTCGCCGCGGCCATTGCCGTTCTCGTGCTTGCGGGCTGCGCGGAGGCGACCGCGACCGCGCCCGCATCGCAGGCGAACGACGCCCTCCAGACAAGCGAGGCCCCACGGGCGAGCAAAGCGGCGAGCGAGACGGGCGCGAAGGTGCGAATCGCCGCGCTGGGCGAAGCGGGTGCCGACAGGGCCCTGCTCCTTGGCGAGCTTCTGCGCCGCCGATCCGGCGCATGGCCCGCGGCCGAGATCGCGGGCGTGCTCGATGCGGCCGCCCTTCCCCACGGCCTTTATGCGGTTGCCGTGCTCGACCTCAGGGATGCGCATGGCGCGCGCCTCCACCGGATCGTCGAAGACGGAAGATTTGAACGCGACGGCGCGAGCATGCTCACCGACGATGACATAGAGCGTCTTGCCGCGAGACTGGCGACGAGGCTCGCCCTCTGGCGGTCGCCCGCCTCGATCGACTTTGCCGCCGACGAGGCGCTGGCGCGGCCGATCTTCGCGGACGCCGCCGCCACGGACCATCGCGGCGCGGACGCGCTCAGCACCGGCAGCATTGCGCGGCAGGAGGGGCCGGGCCCGAAGCTCAGTTTCGACATTGCCGTCGACCCCGCCCCCGGCGACGGGGCGGAGGCGCTGACGAAAGCGCTGGCCGGCGCCCTTGCCCGCCGCGCCCCGGAAGCGGACCGGGGCTGCGGCTGCTACCGGCTGCACGGCAAGGTTGCCATCGCCACGGCTGAGGCGGGCCGGACGGCGGTTCGCATCGACTGGCTCGTCGCATCCGGGGACGGCAGGCCGATCGGCGAAATCACCCAGTCGAAGCTGCTTTCGCCGGAAAGCATCGCCGCACGCTGGGGCAGAATCGCGGATGAAGCCGCCGAAACAGCGGCGGAGGGGGTTCTTGCCGTCGTCCTTCCACCGGGCGGCCGGGAGGGCGGCAGAAGCTGAGCGAAATCGCGGCCGGAACACCGGACATATCGCCCGCCCCCGTCCGGGCGCCTGTTTACAGGCACGAAACGCCTTGTTACAACCCGCTCGCGCCGTCGCGCGGGCGTCACAATCCGTGCGGTACCAGAGGGATTTGAGACTATGAAACTCGTCGCAGGCAACTCCAATCGCGCCCTCGCCGAGGCCATAGCCGCCTATCTCAACCTTCCCCTCACGAAATCCGTCGTCCGGCGCTTTGCCGACATGGAGGTCTTTGTCGAGGTTCAGGAAAATGTCCGCGGCCAGGACGTTTTCGTGATCCAGTCGACCTCCTATCCAGCGAACGACCACCTGATGGAACTGCTCATCATCGTCGATGCGCTGAAGCGCGCCTCCGCGCGCCGCATCACGGCGGTGCTGCCCTATTTCGGCTATGCGCGGCAGGACCGCAAACCCGGACCCCGCTCGCCCATCTCGGCAAAGCTCGTCGCAAATCTTCTCACCACGGCGGGCGTCAACCGCGTTCTGACGCTCGATCTCCATGCCGGGCAGATTCAGGGCTTTTTCGACATCCCGACCGACAATCTCTTTGCCGCGCCCGTCCTCACGCGCGACATCCAGCAGCAATACAATGGCGAAGACCTGATGGTCGTCTCGCCGGATGTCGGCGGCGTCGTCCGCGCCCGCGCCATCGCCAAGCGCATCAATGCCGATCTCGCCATCGTCGACAAGCGCCGCGAGCGCGCCGGCGAATCTGAAGTCATGAACATCATCGGCGATGTGAAGGGCCGCTCCTGCATTCTGGTCGATGACATCGTCGATTCGGCGGGCACGCTCTGCAATGCCGCCGAGGCGCTGCTGAACAAGGGCGCGACCAGCGTCTCCGCATATGTGACCCATGGCGTTCTCTCCGGCGGCGCGGTCGCCCGCGTCTCCGCCTCGCGGCTCAAGGAACTGGTCATCACGGATTCGATCCAGGCGACGGAGGCGATCCGCGTCGCCCACAACATCCGCACCGTGACCATCGCCCCACTCATCGGCGAAGCCATGCGCCGCACGGCCGAGGAACGCTCGGTCTCGAGCCTTTTCGACTGATCCGGCAGGGCCTTCGGGCCCGTATTTCTGCCCCTCGCCCGACCTCGCGCCGGGTTGAGTTTTGCCCTTTCCGGCGCTATAAACCGCCCCGTCGGCGTCCACACCCCTGGAGGAAACGCCGCATCCGGGCCCTACGGGATCGTCCCAAGGGCCGTTTTTATTGGAGAATCAATGCCATGGCCGAGAAACTGACTCTCAAGGCCGAGGCGCGTCCGAAGGGCAGCAAGGGGGCTGTCCGTTCGCTCCGTCTCGCAGGCCGCGTCCCCGCCGTGATCTACGGCGACAAGAAAGCCCCCGAGCTGATTTCCGTGAACTACAAGGATCTCAATGCCCTCTATCAGACGGGCACCCTGACGAGCCAGCTCATCGAAATCGACGTCGAAGGCCGCAAGGAGCGCGTCATTCCGCGCGACGTGCAGCGCGAGCCTGTCCGCGACTTCCTCATCCATGTCGACTTCCTGCGTCTCGCCAAGAACGCGATCATCACCGTCGACGTGCCGGTGCAGTTCATCAACCACGAAGCCTCGCCGGGCCTCAAGGCCGGCGGCGTGCTCAACGTCGTCCGCCATGAGATCGAACTCGCCTGCCCGGCAGAAGCCATTCCGGAACTCATCACGGTGGACCTCACCGGCTACGAGATGGGCTCGTCGATCCATATCTCGTCCGTGAAGCTCCCCGAAGGCGTGAAGCCGACCATCAGCGACCGCGACTTCACGGTCGCGACGATCGCGGCCCCGGCCGCGGTGCTGTCGGCAGAGCAGGCCGCTCCCGCCGAAGCCGCTGCCGCTGCCGCTGCTCCTGCCGCAGGCGCAAAGGCGCCCGCCGCTGGCGGCAAGAAGTAATCCGGTCAGGCCGGGACAAGCTCGATGCTGATCATCGTCGGCCTCGGCAATCCCGGCTCGAAATATGCCTTCAACCGGCACAATATCGGCTTCATGGCGGTGGATGCGATCATCCACCGCCATTCCTTTTCGCCCGAGCGCCAGCGCTTTCAGGGCCTCGTATCCGAGGGCGTGCTGAGCGGCGAGAAGGTCATCGTGCTGAAGCCGATGACCTATATGAACGAATCCGGCCGCTCCGTCGGCGAGGCCATGCGCTTCTACAAGCTGACGCCGCAGGACGTCGTCGTCTTCCATGACGAACTCGACCTGCCGCCCGGCAAGGTCAGGATCAAGACCGGCGGCGGACATGGCGGACACAATGGCATCCGCTCGATCACGGCTCATATTGGCGAGAATTTCCGCCGTGTGCGCCTCGGCATCGGCCATCCGGGATCGAAGGAGCGCGTGCTCGGCGCCGTGCTCGGCGATTTCAGCAAGGCGGAGATGAAGTGGGTCGAACCGCTGATCGACACGATCGCGAGCGAGGCGCCGCTTCTTGCGGAAGGCCGCTTCAACAGCTTCGCCAATCGCGTGCATCTGGCTCTCAATCCCGAGCCGCCCAAAGAGAAGAAACAGCCGTCGCGGGAGAACAGGCCTGCGGACGGTCGAGAAAACGGAGATAGCTAGTCATGGGTTTCAAGTGCGGCATCGTCGGATTGCCGAATGTCGGCAAGTCGACCCTCTTCAACGCGCTGACCCAGACGGCGGCGGCGCAGGCCGCGAACTATCCCTTCTGCACCATCGAGCCCAATGTGGGCGAGGTGGCGGTGCCCGACCCGCGTCTTGAAAATCTTTCCGCTGCCGCAAAGAGCAAGGAAATCATCCCGACGCGGCTCACCTTCGTCGACATTGCCGGCCTCGTCAAAGGTGCCTCCAAGGGCGAAGGGCTCGGCAACCAGTTCCTCGCCAATATCCGCGAGGTGGACGCCATCGCCTATGTGCTGCGCTGCTTTGAGGACGGCGACATCGTGCATGTCGCAAACCGCATCGATCCGATCGCGGACGCAGAGACGGTCGAGACGGAACTCATGCTCGCCGATCTCGAAAGCCTCGAAAAGCGCGTCGTGCCGCTCGAGAAGAAGGCGAAGGGCGGGGACAAGGAAGCGCGCCAGCAACTCGACCTCATGAACATCGCGCTCGAACTGCTGCGCGAAGGCAAGCCCGCACGCATCGCCACCTCTCAGGGGAAAATCTCCGAGGACGATGAGAAGGCATGGAAGGCGCTGAACCTTCTCACCTCGAAGCCCGTTCTCTATGTCTGCAATGTGGACGAGGGCTCGGCCGCGACTGGAAACAGCTTCTCGAAGTCGGTCGAGGAACGCGCCGCCGCCGAAGGCGCGGAAAGCGTCGTCATCTCCGCCCGCATCGAGGAGGAGATCGCCCAGCTTCCGCCCGAGGAACGCACCGAATATCTGGAAACGCTTGGCCTCGACGAGCCCGGTCTCAACCGCCTCATCCATGCCGGATACAAGCTCCTTCGCCTCATCACCTACTTCACCGTGGGCCCGAAGGAGACACGCGCCTGGACGATCACGCGAGGCACGCGCGCGCCGCAGGCCGCGGGCGTCATCCATACCGACTTCGAGAAGGGCTTCATCCGTGCCGAGACGATCGCCTATGACGACTACATCGCTCTGGGCGGCGAACAGGGCGCGAAGGATGCAGGCAAGATGCGCCTCGAAGGCAAGGATTATGTGGTGCAGGATGGCGACGTCATGCACTTCCGGTTTGCGAATTGAGGCGGCGGGACGTCCGATTTGAACGGTTTTCCGCCTGGTCGTTCCCGGCTCCTGCCCGGCGATGACGGCCTGCGAGGTGAGTAGATGCCCCGATATTACTGGGAAGATTTCAGGGTCGGCGAAACGATCGAATTCGGATCTAAGCATGTGACCCGCGAGGAGATCCTCGAATTCGCCGGCGAGTTCGATCCGCAGCCCTTTCATCTCGACGAGGAAGCGGCGAAGCAGTCGATCCTTGGCGGGCTCTGCGCCAGCGGATGGCATAGCTGCTCCATGCTGATGCGGATGCTGTGCGACAACTTCATTCTCGACAGCGCATCTCTCGGCGCGCCCGGCGTCGATGAAGTGCGCTGGACAAAGCCGGTCTATGTCGACGACGTGCTTTCCGTGCGGCGCACCTGCGTCGAGCGCCGCGTCTCGAAGAGCCGCCCTGAAATGGGGCTGACGCGCTTTTCCTATGAAGTGCTCAATCAGAAGCGCGAGACGGTCATGACCATGGCCGGCTGGGCCATGTATGGCCGCCGCCATCCCGGCGCGGAGGTGGAAGCCTGATGCCCTGGTTCGAGGACGTCGAGATCGGCACACGGACGGAGCTTGGCTCCTACACCTTCTCCGAGGAGGAGATCGTCCGCTTCGCCACGAAATACGATCCGCAGCCCTTTCACATCGACCCGGAAGCGGCGAAGGCGGGGCCCTTTGGCGGCCTCGTCGCCAGCGGCTGGCACACTGCCGCCACATGGATGAAGCTCATGGTGCGCACGCGCCTTGGCGAGCGCGCCGCAGCCGGGGACGAGGCATCGTCCGAGCCGGCGGCCGGCCCCTCCCCCGGCTTTCTCGACCTCAAATGGCCCACGCCCGTGCGGCCGGGGGACACGATCTCCTATTCGACGACGGTCATCGAAAAGATCGAACTGCGCTCGCGGCCGAACTGGGGCATCATCCGAAGCCGAAACGAAGGCGTGAACCAGAATGGCGAACTCGTTCTGAGCTTTATCGGGCAGGGTCTGGTCCAGCGCAGGACATAAGACAGGGAGGAGATGCGATGTCGCGGAAAGGAAAGTCGATCACGCTGAAAAGCGGAGATGGCGCCGATATTCTCTGCTACCACGTCAAGGCCGAGGGAAAGCGCAAGGGCGGCCTCGTCCTCATCATGGAGATCTTCGGCGTCACGGCGCATATCAAGGACCTTTGCGACGGCTATGCGGCAAGGGGCTATGACGTGCTCTCGCCCCAGCTCTACGACCGGCAGGTGAAGGACTTCCAGGCGACCTACGCACAGGAAGACATCCAGAAGTCGATCGACTACCGGGCGAAGAACCCGATCGAGAACACCGTCATGGACGTTCAGATGTGCGTGGACAAGCTCCGCGCCGATGGCTGCGAGAAGGTCTACATCACCGGCTATTGCTATGGCGGCACGGTCACATGGGTCGCCGCCTGCCGCGTGGAGGGCCTCGATGCCGCCGCCTGCTACTATGGCGGCGCGATCAAGGACTTCCTCGACGAAACGCCAAAATGCCCGACCATCAATCATTTCGGCGAGAAGGATCATTCGATCCCCATGGATGTGGTCGAGCGGATCAAGAAGGCGCACCCCGAAGTGCCCTCCTATGTCTATGACGCCGACCACGGCTTCAACTCCGATCGCCGCAACAACTACGACAAGGCGGCGGCCGAACTCGCGCTGAAGCGGACGCTCGAGCTTTTCGAGAGCGTGTGACGCGAGGCCGGGCCTCCGCCCGCCCGACCGGTCGAATTGCTGGTGCCGTTCCGGAAAACCGGGATGGCACCTTCGCTTTCGATGACGCAATTCCATTGCGCCATCGTGAATTCGGGTCATATTGATCGGTGCCACAAGCGAGTGCCGCCGATGAAAAAACCCGCCGATCCGCTGCTTCTGGAAAACCAGCTCTGCTTCGCGCTCTACTCGGCGTCATTGCAGATGACGAAGCTCTACAAACCCCTCCTCGCAAAGATCGGCCTCACCTACCCCCAATATCTCGCCATGATGGCGCTCTGGGAGGAGGATGGGGTCACGGTCGGCGCGCTTGGCGAACGGCTCTTCCTCGATTCAGGCACGCTGACCCCGCTGCTGAAGCGCCTCGAAGCCGCCGGGCTCATCCGGCGCGCGCGCAACGAAGCGGACGAGCGCCAGGTCCTGATCGGTCTGACGCCGGAAGGCCGGGCGCTGAAAAGGAAGGCGGCCGACATCCCCGGCAAGGCCATCTGCGCTACGGGCCTCTCCCTCGACGAACTGGCCGACACCAAGAGAAAGCTCGAGAAATTGCGGGCGCATCTCGCGGCCTGATCTGCGCAATCCCGTTGCTCGAAAAATTCCGTATTTTATATTGTGTACAATCTAATTGCTCGCTATGTATTAGGCGGAACCAACGAGACAAGGGAGATTACCCATGAAGATCCTTTATGAAGCCGTCGCGACCTCCTCAGGCGGGCGGACCGGACAGGCGAAGTCATCCGATGGACGGCTCGCCGTCACCCTCGACACCGTCAAGGAACTCGGCGGCACGGGCGGCGCCGGCACTAATCCCGAACAGCTTTTCGCCGCGGGCTATTCGGCCTGCTACCACAGCGCTCTCAAGCTGATCGCCGGCCAGAGGAAAGTGAAGGTTCCCGCCGATTCAGCCGTCACCGCCCATGTCGGCATCGGCCCCAACGAAAAGGGCGCGGGCTTCGCCCTCGCGGTTACGCTCGAAGTTTCGCTGCCGGGTCTCGAGCGTGCGGCGGCGCAAGCCCTTGTTGACGAAGCCCATCAGGTCTGCCCCTATTCCAACGCGACACGTGGCAATGTCGACGTGAAGCTCGTGCTTCTCTGACATGTCCATCGAGCGGGAGGTCACATGAGCGACAGAACTGCCTTCGATTTCGAGTTCAGAAGCATCAAGGGAAAGCCCCTGCCCTTGAGCGGGTTCCGCGGCCACCCGATCCTCGTCGTGAACACGGCATCCAAATGCGGATTCACGCCGCAATATAAGGGCCTCGAGGCCGTCTGGCAGAAGCACAAGGCGGACGGGCTCGTCGTTCTCGGCGTGCCGTCCAACGACTTCGCCAATCAGGAGCCGGGCGATGCCGAGGAAATCGCGACCTTCTGCGAGATGAATTTCGGCGTCGACTTTCCGCTCACGGAGAAAGTGTGTGTGAAGGGGCAGGACGCGCATCCCTTCTTCCAGTGGATCGGCGAGCAGGGCGGCTTTCTCTCGAAGCCGCGCTGGAATTTCTACAAATATCTCATCGGCCGCGACGGCAAGCTCCGGACATGGTTCGCGAGCACGACGACGCCGGACTCGGCAAAATTCCAGTCCGCCGTGAAGAAGCTGCTGGCGGAGTGATCGCGGCCGCGATCAGGAAAGCGGCTTTCCGTAGGTTCTGAACTTCTCGACGACGCGGGCCATCTCGTCGGCGTCGAGAAGATCGGGCTCGCCGATCTGCAGCGCTCTCCAATATTGACCGGCGAGCGTCTCGACCTCATGGGCAAGGTGAAGCGCGTCCTCCACCGTCGCACCGATAGCGATCTGCCCGTGATGGGCGAGAAGGCAGGCGCGCCTGCCGTCGAGCGCGGCCACCGCATGGGCGGCCAGCGCCTCCGAACCGAAAGTTGCATAGGGCGCGCAGCGAATGTCGCTCCCGCCCGCGACCGCCACCATGTAGTGAAAGGCAGGGATCGCCCGCTTCATGACGGCGAGCGTCACCGCATGGTCGGAATGGGCATGGACGATGGCGCCGACATCCTCCCGCGCGCGATAGATCGCAAGATGCATCGGCCATTCGCTCGAGGGCTGCAGCCTGCCGGAAGCGACGGTTCCATCGAGCCTCAGCGCGACGATGTCTTCCGGCAGAAGATCCTCGTAGGCAGCACCCGAAGGCGTGATGAGAACGACATCGCCGCAGCGCGCCGAAACATTGCCCGATCTCTGCGGCGAAAGCCCCGTGCGCGCCAGATCGAACCCGGCATCGATCACGCATTGGCGCAGCCAGGCCTCGTCAGCCATCGCGCCGCTCCGGATAGAGCGAGAGCAGTCCCTCGCGGCTCGCCGCCGCCACACCGCGCTCTGTGATGAGCCCGGTGACGAAACGCGCAGGCGTCACGTCGAAGCCGTAATTCGCGGCGAGGCTTCCCGGCGCGGAGATCTCGACCGTCACGATCTCGCCCTTCTCTGTCCGCCCCGTCATATGCGTGACCTCGCGGGCGCTGCGCTGCTCGATCGGAATTTCGCGCACGCCATCGCTGAGCGTCCAGTCGATCGTGGTGTGAGGCAGCGCGACATAGAAGGGAACGTCATTGTCCTGCGCGGCGAGCGCCTTGAGATAGGTGCCGATCTTGTTCGCGACATCGCCCGTCGCCGTCGTCCGATCCGTGCCGACGATGCAGAGATCGACAAGCCCGTGCTGCATCAGATGCCCGCCCGTATTGTCCGGAATGATCGTGTGCGGAACGCCATGACCGCCAAGCTCGAAGGCCGTCAGCGAGGCGCCCTGATTGCGCGGCCTCGTCTCGTCGACCCAGACATGAACGGGGATGCCTGCGTCATGCGCCATATAGATCGGCGCGAGCGCCGTGCCCCAATCGACGCAGGCAAGCCAGCCCGCATTGCAATGCGTGAGCACATTGACCGTCCGGCCGGGTTTTGATTCCGCGACGCCGCGAATGATCTTCAGGCCAGTGATGCCGATCTGGCGGCAGATCTCGACATCGTCATCGCAGATTTTCGCCGCCGCCGCATAGGCAGCCTCGACGCGGCCCCGGCCGACATGCGGCATCACCGCCTTCACCATCTCATCGAGCGCCCATTTGAGATTGACGGCGGTCGGCCGCGTCGCCGCGAGCATCGCGCTGGCTTCGTGGAGTGCGGCGTCGGAAGCATCGTCGCGCAGCGCGAGGCAGAGGCCATAGGCGGCCGTCGCGCCGATGAGCGGCGCGCCGCGCACGATCATGTCCTTGATCGCGCGCGCGGCATCGTCCGCCGAGACAAGGCGAACGAAGGCGAATTCATGCGGCAGTTTCGTCTGGTCGATCACCTCGATGGACCAGCCGTCATCCGCAACCCGGATCGTGCGATAGTGAACGCCGCTGATTTTCATGGGCCCAACTCCTGGCGATTGTCAGTCCGTGCCCTGGGCGGGACGATCTTCTATTTCGATCTCCGCGATGCGATGACCTTCCATCTTCGTTACCGTGAAGGCAAGCCCGTCGCGTTCGAGCCGGTCGCCAAGCTCCGGCAGGCGCCCGAGATACCACATCACATAGCCCGCAATGGTCGAATAATGATCGCCCTGCATGGCGAGATCGCGCCCGATGGCCACTGCGAGATGGCGAATGTCGGCCCAGCCCTCCACGCGCCAATGCCCCTCGCCAAGCTCGGTGAGCCAGTGGACGCCGCTCTCCTCGTCGGGGAATTCGCCGGCGATCGCCTCCAGCATGTCGGTCGAGGTCACGAGCCCCTCGATGGTGCCATATTCGTCGGTGACGAAAGCGAGCTGGACGCGCGTGCGCCGGAACATGTCGAGGAGCTTCAGCACGCCGAGCCCCTCATGCACCACGAGCGGCTCCCTGATGCTGCGCGCCTCATCGACGCGGCCCTGCGTCAGCAGGTCCTCCATCAGATCCTTCGCCCTCGCATAGCCGACGAGATCGTCAACCGTGGTGCGGCAGACCGGATAGAGCCCATGCGACGAGTTGCGCAATGTGGCGAGCGTTTTCTCGGCATCGTCGGCAAGCGAGATCCAGATGATTTCGGGCCGCGGCGTCATGATGGAACTCACCTGCCGTTCGCCGAGCATGAGAACGCCGCTGACCATTGTGCGTTCCTCGGCGCCGAAGCCGCCGCCCTCGACCTCCGCCGCCGGGCCCGCAAGGCCCGCCTCGCCCTCCTCGATCTCGCCACCGAGCAGGCGGAAAACGGCTTCGGCCGTGCGCTGGCGGAATGGCCGCGCGGCGGCGAGCTTCGCCCTGTTCCGGTTGGCCCATTGGTTGAACGCCTCGATGAGGATGGAAAAGCCGATGGCCGCGTAGAGATAGCCCTTGGGAATGTGGAAGCCGAAACCTTCCGCGATCAGGCTGAAGCCGATCATCATCAGAAAGCCGAGGCAGAGCACGACGACGGTCGGATGCGCGTTGACGAAGGTGGTCAGTGGTTTGGAGGCGAGCATCATCACCAGAATGGCGATGATGACGGCGATCATCATGACCGCCAGATTGTCGACCATGCCGACGGCGGTGACGACGCTGTCGATCGAGAAGACAGCATCGAGAATGATGATCTGGGTGACGATGATCCAGAAGCCCGCATGAACCTTGGGCGCGTTCCGGTCCGTCTGCGGCGGCTCCAGCCGCTCATGCAGTTCCCTCGTCGCCTTGGTGAGCAGGAACATGCCGCCCGCGAGCATGATGAGGTCGCGGCCCGAGGCGCTTACTCCGTACACGGTGACGAGCGGGGCTGTCAGCGTCACGAGCCATGAGATGCTGGCAAGGAGCCCGAGGCGCATGATGAGCGCGAGACTGAGCCCGGTCAGCCGCGCCCGGTCGCGCTGATGCGGCGGCAGCTTGTCCGCAAGGATCGCGATGAAGACGAGATTGTCGATACCGAGGACAATCTCGAGCACGACGAGAGTGGTGAGACCCAGCCAGATCGTCGGATCAGCAATCCATTCCATCGGGAGTGTTCAGTGCCCCTCGAATGAGCAGAGCGACAGCACCTCGATATCGAACGCCTCGAGCCGCTGACGCCCGCCAAGTTCCGGAAGCTCGATGACGAAGCTCGCCGCCATGACATTGCCGCCCGCGCGCGCAATGAGCTTGACGGCTGCTTCCGCCGTGCCGCCGGTCGCGATGAGATCGTCGATCAGCAGCACGCGGTCGCCCTCGCCTACCGCATCCGAATGAATTTCCACCGTATCGGTGCCGTATTCGAGATCGTATTCCTGGCCGATGGTCTTCCAGGGCAGCTTGCCCTTCTTGCGGACGGGCACGAAACCGAGTTCGAGCTGATGGGCGACGGCGCCGCCGAGAATGAAGCCACGCGCCTCGATGCCCGCGACGAGATCGAACTTCGCGCCCTTGTGAAGATCGACCAGCGCGTCAACCGCCTGCCGGAAACCAGCCGCGTCACCCAGCAAGGTCGTGATGTCGCGGAACAGGATTCCGGGCTTCGGGTAGTCGGGGATCGTGCGGATGAAATCTTTGACGTCCATAAGTCTCCAGCCTCAGCTTGCCGGGCGCAGCACGCGGCCGGCGACCGCATCGAGCTTCCTGACGAGTTCGGGGTCGCGCCTGGCGGGCGCGGTAATGAGCGCGGTGTCGAGCACACGGTCGAAGCCCTGCGGCGAAGGCGTGCGCTCCGGCCCGAAGCTCTCCGCGACAGCGCGAACGACGGCCCGCGCATGGCCGGCATTTTCCTCCAGCACGCGCACCACGTCCGAAACCTCGACATGCGCGTGATGCGGATGCCAGCAGTCATAATCCGTCACCATGGCGACGGTCGCGTAACAGATCTCGGCCTCGCGCGCGAGCTTCGCCTCCGGCATGTTGGTCATGCCGATGACGGAACACCCCCAGGAACGGTAGAGGTTCGATTCCGCGAGCGTCGAGAATTGCGGCCCCTCCATGACGAGATATGTGCCGCCGCGTGAATAGCGGATGTCATTGGCCTTGCAGGCTGCCTCGATATGGTCGCCGAGGCGCGGGCAGACGGGCTCGGCCATCGAGACATGCGCGACGAAGCCCTCGCCGAAAAAGCTCTTCTCGCGCGCGAAGGTCCGGTCGATGAACTGATCGACGATGACGAAAGTGCCCGGCGGCAATTCCTCCTTGAGCGAACCGACCGCCGAAACCGAAATGATGTCGGTGACGCCCACGCGCTTGAGCGCGTCGATATTGGCGCGGTAGTTGATGCTCGATGGCGAATGAGGGTGGCCGCGCCCGTGACGGGGCAGAAACACCATCTCGACCGGCCCGTTCGCGGTCGGCAATTCGCCGAAATGAAGCTCGTCCGACGGCTCGCCCCAGGGCGTCGAAACGCGCTCCCACCGCTCGTTCCGCAAGCCCGGAAGCTCATAGACGCCGCTGCCGCCGATCACGCCCAGAACTGTCTTCGCCATCGCCTGTCCTCACTGCCGCTACGTCGGCCAAACCGGCCGGACCATAACAAGAAATTCCGCGATGAACATGAAAAAGGGCCTCCTGAGAGGCCCTTTTCCGCCCGAAATGCCGTGTGGCGTCAGTGCTGATCCTGCCAGACCTTCCGCGTCACGAAATAGAGGAGCCCCGCCAGCGCGAGAAGGTAGAGCGCGACCTGGAACCCGAGGCGGTGGCGCTGTTCGAGCTTGGGCTCGGCCATCCACATCATGAATTCCGCCACGTCCTTCGACTGCTGATCGAGGGTGTTCGGCGTGCCGTCCTCATAGTCGACCTGGCCGTCGCTGAGCGGCGCCGGCATGGCGATGATGCCGCCGCCCGCCGTGAAGGCCGGGTTGTAATGGCCGCCCGCCGGAACGGTGACGTCCGCCGGGGCTTCCGCATAGCTCGTGAGCAGCGTGTAGATGTAGGTCGCCCCGCCCTCGCGCGCCTTGGCCATGAGCGAGAGATCCGGCGGCGCGGCGCCGAGCGCGGCCGCGGCCGCTTCTTCGTTCGGATAGGGCGAGGGGAAGGCGTCGCTGGGCTTGCCGTCGCGCTCGAACATCTCGCCCTGGGCGTCCGGCCCGTCCTGAACCTTGATTTCGGCGGCAAGCGCCTTCACCTCAGCCTCGGAGAACTCCGGTCCGCCCGGCTCGCCGAGATTGCGGAAGTGCAGATACTTGGCCGAGTGGCAGGTCGCGCAGACTTCCTTGTAGACCTTGTAGCCGCGGCGCAGCGCGTCGCGGTCATAGGTGCCGAACGGCCCGTCGAAGGACCAGTTCACCTGCTTCAGATGGGCCTCGCCGCCCTCGGCGCGAACGGGCGCCGACAGCGTGAAGACCGCGCCGAAGGCTACCGCCGCAACCGCGGCGATGCCTGCGAGCTTCACGCCGAAGCGCGAGCGGGAAGAAGTTCCGATCATCTTTGTCATTTGGCTCTCTCCCCTGCTCAGTTCTTCGCGGCGGATTTGCCAAGAACCGATGCGGCGATGCTCTCAGGCAGCTGCTTCGGCTTCTCGATCAGCCCCAGCACGGGGAAGAGAACGAGGAAGTGGAAGAAGTAGTAGAAGGTCAGGATGCGCGCGAGATGCGTCACGGTGAAGGCGATCTCGCCGACCTGCATGACGACCATGTCGGGCGTCTTGGCACCGCACCAGCCAAGCCCCAGACACACCACGAAGTGGATCCAGAAGAACTGCTTGAAGAGCGGGCGGAAGCGCGCCGAGCGCACCTTCGACGTGTCGAGCCAGGGCAGCACGAAAAGGATGCCGATGGCGCCGAACATGAGCAGCACGCCGCCGAGCTTGTCGGGCACCGCGCGAAGGATCGCGTAGAAGGGCAGCAGGTACCACTCCGGCACGATGTGGGGCGGCGTCTTCAGCGGATTGGCCACCTCGTAGTTCGCGACGTCGCCGAGCGAGTTCGGATTGAAGAACACGAAGAAGGCGAACATCAGCAGGAAGATCGACATGCCGAACAGGTCCTTCGCCGTCGCATAGGGCGTGAAGGGAACCGTGTCCTGATCCTTGTTCTTGACCTCGATGCCTGCCGGATTGTTCTGCCCGGTCACATGCAGCGCCCAGATATGCAGGATGACAACGCCGGCGATGAGGAACGGGAAGAGATAGTGCAGCGAGAAGAAGCGGTTGAGCGTCGGATCGCCGATCGAGAAACCGCCCCAGAGCCAGGTCGAGATCGACTGGCCGACAAACGGGATCGCGCTGAAGAGGTTGGTGATCACGGTCGCGCCCCAGAAGCTCATCTGGCCCCAGGGAAGCACGTAACCGAAGAAGGCCGTCGCCATCATCAGCAGATAGATGAGCACGCCGAGAATCCACAGCACCTCGCGCGGCGCCTTGTAGGAGCCGTAATAGAGGCCGCGGAACATGTGGACATAGACGGCGATGAAGAACATCGACGCGCCGTTCGCATGGATGTAGCGAAGCAGCCAGCCATAGTTCACGTCGCGCATGATGTGCTCGACGCTGGCGAAGGCCAGTTCCGTCTGCGGGACATAGTGCATGGCGAGCACGATGCCGGTGACGATCTGGACGGCAAGGCACATGGTGAGGATGCCGCCGAACGTCCACCAGTAGTTGAGATTCTTCGGCACGGGGTAGCTCACCGCCGTGTCATGTGCGAGCCGGACGATCGGCAGGCGCGCATCGAGCCAGCGCGTGAAGCCGTTGCCGGGATTGTAAGTGCTGTGACCGCTCATATTTCGCGTCCCCTCAGCCGATTTTTATCTTGGTGTCGGAAATGAACGAATAGGGCGGAACCGCGAGGTTGAGCGGCGCGGGCCCCTTTCTGATGCGGCCGGAGGTGTCGTAGACCGAGCCGTGGCAGGGGCAGAAGTAGCCGTTGTATTCGCCCTTGTAGGCGAGCGGCACGCAGCCCAGATGGGTGCAGATGCCGATGAGCACGAGCCACTGCCGCTCGAGCTCGCCATTCGGGCCCTTCATCACGCGCTGGTCGTCCGTCTCGGGATCGGGAAGCGAGGCGACATCGACGTCGTCGGCCGCCTTGATCTCCGCCTCGGAGCGGTGACGCACGAAGACCGGCTTGCCGCGCCACTTGATCGTGATTTCCTGACCGACCGGGACGTTGGAAAGATCGACCTCGGTGGAGGCGAGCGCCAGAACCGAGGCGTCCGGGTTCATCTGGTCGATGAGCGGCCAGACGGCGGCGGCTGCTCCGACGGCAGCGAAGGCGCCAGTGGCCACATAAAGGAAGTCGCGCCGTGTGGGCTCGTCCGCGTGGATTTCTGCCACGGTTGAGGTCTCCTTGAATGAAAGGCCAGACGCCGCTCTCCCACCCCTTCCGGCGGCCCTTCGAGGAACTCCCCCAAGGTCGAAGCGACGCGGCACACCCGCATATTAAGAGCGAAAGCCCCCGATTCCGGGACCGAATCCCCGGACTTCGCCCCATATGCGGCGTTTTGTGGCATCCATCGGGGAGCTTGTCCAGCCCCGGCTTCACTGTGGCAGGATGACGCATCGCCGCATAGTTCAATCAATGTCCCCGAGCCGGAAGAGACCCATGCGCCTTGCCCTTTTCGAGCCCGACATTCCCCAGAACACCGGCACGCTGATCCGCCTCGGGGCCTGCCTCGGTGTCCCGGTCGATGTGATCGAACCCTGTGGTTTCCCTTGGGGCGACCGAGGGGTCAGGCGGGCCGGCCTCGACTATATCGGCCTTGCGGAGGTGACGCGGCACGCGAGCTGGGAGGCTTTTCTGGCCGCCCGCCAGTTCGGCGGCGGCTGCTTCGGCGGCGAAAAGGGCGGGCGCCTCGTCCTACTGACGACGAAGAGCGCCGAGCCCTATTGGCGCTTCTCGTTCCGCCCGGGCGACACGCTTCTCCTCGGCCGGGAATCGGTCGGTGCCCCGTCCCATGTCCATGAGCGGGCCGACGCGCGCCTCACCGTGCCCATGCGCCCGGATGCCCGCTCCCTCAATGTCGCGATCGCCGCAGCCATGGTGCTTGGCGAGGGCTTGAGGCAGACAGGAGCGTTTCCGGCCGCTACAAAGGCGGCGTCAATTTCAGGAGGCGGGGCATGACGGATCTCACCGAAAAGCGAAAGGCGCGCGCGGCGGCCTGGTTTCGCGAATTGCGCGACATGATTTGCGCCGAATTCGAGAAGCTGGAGGACGAGCTTGCCGGCACCTATGCGGAGCGCGAGCCCGGCCGCTTCGTCCGCACCCCCTGGACGCGCGGCGACGGCACGAAGGACGAAGGCGGCGGCGAAATGTCGATCATGCATGGCCGCGTCTTCGAGAAGGTCGGCGTTCACATCTCGACCGTGCATGGCGAATTCTCGGAGGATTTCCGCAAGCAGATGCAGGGCGCAGAGGAAGACCCGCGCTTCTGGGCCTCGGGCATCTCGCTCATCGCCCATATGCAGAACCCGCGCGTGCCCGCCGTTCACATGAACACGCGCCATGTCGTGACGACGAAAGCCTGGTTCGGCGGCGGCGGCGATCTGACGCCCGTGCTAGACATCCAGCGCCGCGACGACCACCCCGACACGATCGACTTCCATACCGCCTACAAGCGCGCCTGCGACAAGCATGATGCGAGCTACTACCCGCGCTTCAAGAAATGGTGCGACGAATATTTCTTCCTGCCCCACCGCAACGAAGCGCGCGGCACGGGTGGCATCTTCTATGACCACCACGACACGGGCGACTGGGAGAAGGACTTCGCCTTCACGCAGGATGTCGGGCGCGCCTTTCTCGACATCTATCCGGCTCTCGTCCGCCGCCACATGAACGAGGCGTGGACGCCGGAGGAGCGCGAGGAGCAGCTCATCCGCCGCGGCCGCTATGTCGAGTTCAACCTGCTTTACGACCGCGGCACGGTTTTCGGCCTCAAGACCGGCGGCAATGTGAACTCGATCCTGTCCTCCATGCCGCCCGAGGTGAAGTGGCCGTGAAGGCCTGACGACCGATGGCCAAGGGCGAGACGGCGGCGCAGCGCTTTCTGCGCCTCAACGGCTACAAGGGTACGTTCCGCGAGGTGCCGGTGCCGAAAGACCGCAAGACCTCCGCGCTCGAAATGGCCGAGGCGGGCGGCCTCGACCCGGCGCGCCTTTTCAAGACGCTGATCGTCGAGGCGGATGACGGCAAGCTCGCGGTCGCCATCGTTCCCGCCTCGCGCGATCTCGACCGCAAGGCGCTGGCGCGGGAGATCGGCGCCAAGCGCGTCGATCTCGCGGCGAAAGAGAAAGCCGTGAAGACGACCGGCTATCAGATGGGCGCCTGCAGCCCGCTCGGGCAGAAAAAGAAACTGCCGACCTTTCTCGATGCGAGCGCGGAAGCCTTCGAGACGATCTATGTGAGCGGCGGCGCCTTCGGCCTCGAACTCGAAATCGCGCCCGGCGAATTGCTGAAGGCGACGGAAGGCCGCCTCGCGCCCATCGCCTGATCTGGACGGCCCTCTCTAGACGGCTCTGGAGTGCCGCGCCTCGCCCCTGTCGAGATAGCGGTCGAAGGCGGCGCAGACGGCGCGCACGAGAGGCTTGCCCTCCTCGGTCATGACGAGGCGGCGGCCTTCGCGGCGGACGATGCCGTCGGTCTCGAGCGCGGCGAGCGAGGCAAGCTCGCTCTCGAAGCTCTCCCCGGCCGCGCCATGCGCCGCCAGCACCTCGTCGAGATCGACACCCATGTCGCACATGAGCCGTTCGATGATCGCGCGGCGAAGCTTGTCCTCGCCCGTGATCTCGATGCCGCGCGCAATGGGAAGGCGCCCCTCGCGCACAAGCGCCTTGTAGCGGTCGATGGCGATTTCATTCGCCGCATAGCCCTGCGGCAGCGAGCCAATGGCGGAGGCCCCGAAGCCGATGAGCGCCGGCGCGCTGTCGGTCGTGTAGCCCTGAAAATTACGATGGAGCGCGCCCCTTTTCTGCGCAAGCACGAGTTCGTCGTCCGGCAGCGCGAAATGATCGAGCCCGATCGCGACATAGCCGAGCGCCTGAAGCCGCGCCGATGCCGCTTCATATTGGCGCCAGCGCTCCGCCATGTCGGGCAGCGCGTCCTCGGGAATGAGCCGCTGATGCGTCTTCATCCAGGGCACATGGGCATAGCCGAAAAGCGCGATGCGCGCGGGCGCGAGCGCGGCGCCGCGCTCCACTGTCTCGATGACGCTCGCGACTGTCTGATAAGGAAGCCCGTAGCAGAGATCCATGTTGACGGCGCCGATGCCATGCGCCCGCAGCCACAGGATGACGCGCTCCGTCACCTCGAAAGGCTGGATGCGATTGATCGCCGCCTGAACCTTCGGATTGAAGTCCTGCACGCCAATGGAAGCGCGGGTGACGCCCGCCTTGGCCATCGCCGCCACATAGGCTTCATCCGCCGTTCGTGGATCGAGTTCGACCGCGACCTCCGCGCCGGGCAGGAGATCGAAGCGCGCCCGCATCGCATCGACCATGCGCGTGAAATCGTCAGGCGTCAGAACGGTGGGGCTGCCGCCGCCGAAATGGATGTGGCGCACGCCCATGCGCGCCGGGAGCTTCGAGGCGACGAGCGAGATTTCCGCCAGAAGCGCATCGAGATAATCCGCCACCGGCGCATATTTCTTCGTCGCCTTGGTGTGGCAGCCGCAGAACCAGCACATCTCCGCGCAATAGGCGACATGCGCATAGAGCGAGAGCGGCGTGTCGGGCGCGAGAGCGCCGAGCCATTCCTCATAGCGCGCCGCATCGACGCGCGGGCCGAAATGCGGCGCTGTCGGATAGGAGGTGTAGCGGGGAACCCGCAGATCGTATCGCTCTATGAGATCGGCTCGCATGGGGGAACGCTACGTCCCCCGCATGCGCTTGGAAATTGGCCGCTTTGTCGCGGGGGAGGCGAAACGCCGCGCCTTCGCGCGAGGCCCGCGCCTCGCCTCAATAGACGGTCGCCTGCACGATCGCCTTCAGCCGCTCGATGATCGAGAACTCGTCATCGGTGAAATCGGAATCGATCCACCATTCCTCGACCTCGCGCCGGACGCGCCCGATCTCCGGCCCCTCGGGAACGCCGGCCGCCTTGATCATCTGGCCGGTCAGCGGCATTTCGGGCCGCTCCCAGCTATCGGCCATGGCGAGCAGCGCGCGCCACTGGAAATTGTTGTGATCCTTGCGGTCGTTCCCCCAGCCGAGCATGACCCGGTCCTTGAAGAGGTCACGGCCCATCACATAGACCGCGCGGCGCATCTCCCGCATGGAGAGATAGGAGACGATCTTCGTCTTGTCGTTGAGCGCCCTGGAGATGCGGTCACGATCCTTGTTGGAAAGCCGGAGCCGGTCGGCGAGCGCCGCCACACCCGCCTCGTCGAGATCGAGCATGGAGGCGAGCCGCAGCACCGCGTCGCAGGTGAAGAGCTGGTTCGCCTCGATGTCGACGAGCTTTTCGAAGCGGTCGAGGCGCGAGGCCTCGGGCAGCACGACCGAGAGGATGCCGGCGGCGGCCATCTGGCGGAAGGCGGCGGCCGCCTCGTCCGCGGCGGCGATCTTCAGCAACTCGTCGCGCACGCGCTCGCCC
Organism: Parvibaculum sp.; assembly: GCF_049671045.1. Taxonomy (GTDB): domain Bacteria; phylum Pseudomonadota; class Alphaproteobacteria; order Parvibaculales; family Parvibaculaceae; genus Parvibaculum. The sequence goes on from NZ_JBATUH010000029.1 coordinate 64,845, forward strand.
GAAAGCAGGCGAAGCCCCTCGCGCAGGGCGGCGCAGGCCTTGAGCCCCTCCGCATCGGGCTCGCCCCTGCCATAATGCGCATGCATACGGAAGAAGCGCAGGATGCGCAGATAATCCTCGCGGATGCGCGCTTCCGCATCGCCGATGAAGCGGACGCGCCGCGCCTTGAGATCATCGCGCCCCGCGCCGAGCGGATCGTGCACCGTGCCGTCGGCATCGGCATAAAGCGCGTTGATGGTGAAATCGCGCCGCTTCGCATCCTCCAGCCAGTCGCCGGTGAAGGCGACCTCGGCGCGGCGACCATCCGTCTTCATGTCGACGCGGAGCGTGGTGATCTCGAAATGACGCGTCGGCGTGACCGCCGTGATCGTGCCATGGGCAAGTCCGGTGGGAACGACCTTGACGCCCTTTGCCGTCAGGAGTTCCTGCGCGCGTTCCGGCGTCTCGCTCGTCGCGATGTCGATGTCGGTGACGGGCTCGCCGAGAAGCGCATTGCGCACGGCGCCGCCGACGAAGCGGGAAACGCCGCCGCCCGAGGCGAGCGCATCCATGACGGCGCGCGTATCGGCATCGTTCAGCCACTCGGCGCGGGCAAGCTCTTTCTCGGCACTCATCGCGTCACTCCCTCGGATTGTTATTGAGCGGCGAAGATCCGGTCATACATGTTCTTCAGCATGCCGGCCGTCGCACCCCATATGTAATGGCCATTATAGGGCATGGCATAGTATTCGCGCTCCCGCCCGCGCCATGTGGCGCGATGCCGCTGATGATTCAGCGGATTCATCAGAAAGGAGAGCGGCACCTCGAAGACTTCCGCCACCTCCGCATCCTGAATTCTGAGCGTGAAGCCCGGCCGCACGAAGCCGACCACGGGCATGATGCGAAAGCCCGTTCCCGTCTCGTAAGTGTCGAGATAGCCCGCGATCTCCACGAAAGCGGATTTGAGCCCCACCTCCTCGTCGGCCTCGCGCAGCGCCGTCTGCGCCGGAAGCTCGCCGGGGTCCATCTTGCCGCCGGGAAAGGCGACCTGGCCCGCGTGATTGCCGAGATTGTCGGAGCGGCGCGTCAGCAGCACCTTCGGCTGATCCGGATATTCGACCACGGGAACGAGCACGGCGGCCGGCCGCAGGACCGGGCGCTGATCGCGATCGACCCAGTCGAGCGGCGCGAGGTCGCCATCCCCCCGTGGCGCGGTCGGCCCAAGCATGACCTCGAGCGTCGGCGGCGCGGGGTCCACATGGGCGAGTATCCTCGAGCGGTAGTCATTCATGGTTGCCGCGGCCTAGACCGCCATCTCCTCGGCCGGCCTGAAGGGGAAGAACACGCCCCCCGACCAGACGCCGAACCATCGCCGGCCTTCATGTTCCTCTTCGACGCCGAGTTCCACGAGATCGTAGAAGACGGCGCGATTGATGAGCGCCTCGAGCCGCGCGCGCACATGGACGTAAGGCGCGGGCTCCCCCGTCGCGGCATTGACGACGAAGCGGATCGGATGCTCCTTCCCCGCGACCGTCAGATCGCCGACATTGGTCGTGAAGCTCAGAACCTGCTCGCGGCCGCTTCCCTCGACGGACATGGCGACCCCCACGAAGGGCGCGTCGTCGACCCTGATCCCCACTTTCTCGACGGGCGTGACGAGGTAGTACTTCCCGTCCTCGTCATGCCGGAGAATGGTCGAGAAGAGGCGGACGAGCCGTTCGCGGCCGATCGGCGTGCCCATATAGAACCAGGTGCCGTCGCGAGCGATTCGCATGTCGAGGTCGCCGCAGAAATCCGGATTCCACAGGTGGACCGGCGGCAGGCCGCGCGCCTTCATGCCCTCCGCTTCCGCGGCGGAAAGGAGCCCCGCCGGGTTGTGGGCCTGTGTCTCTTCTGCCTTCTTTTCGGTGGACGACGCCATACTCTCCGCTTCCCTGATGCCAAACCACGCGGCCGGCCATAATATCGTCAAGAAGCCCATTGCGAATGGTGGCCGGCGGCCAGTGGCGGCCTGCCACGCCTTTCGCTTCTGAAAGGCCATAGCATTCTTTATACTTAGGTCAATGCAGACACTCAGTGAAGCGGACGGTAACGCCGTTCAGGAAATCGAGGCCACCGGCGCAAAGATCGCGGCGGCGCGTGCGGCCATTGGCGAAGTCATTTACGGCCAGGAGCAGGTGATCGACCAGACGCTCGTCACCGTGCTGGCGGGCGGCCACGCGCTCCTTGTGGGCGTGCCGGGCCTGGCGAAGACGCTGCTCGTCCACACCATGGGGGCGGTGCTCGGGCTCGACGACAAGCGCGTGCAGTTCACCCCCGACCTCATGCCCGCCGATATTCTGGGCTCGGAAGTGCTGGAGGAATCTGAACGCGGCCACAGAAGCTTCCGCTTCATCAAGGGCCCGGTCTTCTGCCAGTTGCTGATGGCCGACGAAATCAACCGCGCCAGCCCCCGCACGCAGTCGGCGCTGCTGCAGGCCATGCAGGAAAAGCAGGTGACGGTGGCGGGCGTGCGCTACGAGCTGCCCTCGCCCTTCCATGTGCTCGCGACGCAGAACCCGCTGGAACAGGAGGGAACCTATCCGCTCCCCGAAGCGCAGCTCGACCGCTTCCTCATGCAGATCGACGTCAACTATCCCGACCTCGAGGCCGAAAGGCGCATGCTGCTGACGACGACGGGCCTCGAGGAAACGACGGTGCGCCCGGCGATGACGGCGGAGGACCTGCGCGCCGCGCAGCGCCTCGTGCGCCGTGTGCCGGTGGGCGAGAAGGTCGTGAACGCGATCCTCGAGCTTGTGCGCGCCGCCCGCCCCGAAGAGGGCGCCTCCGCCGAGGTCGAGCGTCATGTCGCCTGGGGCCCAGGCCCGCGCGCCAGCCAGGCGCTGATGCTCGCCGTGCGCGCCCGCGCGCTCATCGACGGGCGCTTCTCGCCCTCGATCGAGGATGTGAAGGTGCTGGCGGCGCCGGTGCTGCGCCACCGCATGGCGCTCAATTTCTCGGCGCGTGCGGAGGGCGTCACCGTCAGCGGCGTCATCGAGCGTCTCTGCCGCAACATTTAGGGCCAGCGCCATGCGGCTTCCCTTCTCACTGGCGGCCACACCGGCAGCGACGGGCCTTCGCGAGCAGGCCGAAGCGCTGGCCGAAGCGCTGCCGCCGCTGGCGGCGGAGGCCGAGCGCATCGCCAGCACCGTCGCGCAGGGCGTGCATGGCCGCAGGCGCACGGGAATGGGGGAAAGCTTCTGGCAGTTCCGCCGCTTCCGCGAGGGCGACACGGCCGCGAGCGTCGACTGGCGCCACTCCGCCCGCTCGCGCCATCTTTTCGTGCGCGAGATCGAACTCGAAGCCGCCGAAAGCGTCTGGATATGGCGCGATGGCTCACCCTCCATGGACTATGCCTCGGAGCTTGCGCTGTCGACGAAGAAGGACCGCGCCACCGTGCTCGCGCTCGCACTGACATCGCTCCTCGTCCAGGGCGGCGAGAGCGTGGCGCCGCTCGGCGGCGGCGCGACCGCAACAGCGGGCCGCACCGCCCTGCGCCGCATGGCGCATGCGCTCATCGACACATCGGAACCGGGCAATCAGTCGAGCCTGCCGCCGCCCCAGCGCCTGCCGCGCTATGCGCAGGTCGTTCTCATCAGCGATTTTCTCTCGCCCGCCGACGACATCGTCGCCTGCCTCAAGGGCTATGCGGCGGACGGGATACAGGGCCATCTGATCCAGGTGCTCGATCCGGCGGAGGAGGATTTCCCCTTCACCGGTCGCACGGAATTTGAAGGGATCGAGGAAAATCTCCGCCTGATGCGCGGCCGCGCCGAGCGGCTGCGCGGCGCCTATCACGCGCAGCTCGCCCTTCATCGCAACCGCATCATGGACGCGGCGCAGCGGCTCAACTTCACCTTCGCCACCCACCGCACGGACCGTGCGCCGCATACGGCGCTTCTTGCGCTTTACGGCGCATTGTCCGGCCCGATCGACGCCCGCAGGCCGTCGCGTCCGGGGGCGTGAACGCGATGCTTCATCTCGGCGCGCTCGCCTTCGCCAGCCCCTGGATGCTCCTCGGGCTCGCCGTTCTCCCCGCGATCTGGTGGCTGCTCAGGATCAGCCCTCCGCTTCCCAAGCGCGTGCGCTTTCCCGCGATCCGCTTTCTCATCGGCCTCGCCCCCGAGGAGGAAACACCGGCCCACACGCCGCTCTGGCTGCTGATCCTGCGCTCCGTGCTCGCCGCTCTCATCGTCATCGCGCTTGCCGATCCGCTCTGGAACCCGGCGCCGAAGGTCGCAGGCTCCGGGCCGCTGCTCATCATCGTCGACAATGGCTGGGCCTCCGGCGCGCACTGGCGCGACCGCGCCAACGCCATCGACGCGCTCATGACCGAGGCGCGGCGCGACAACCGCCCCGTCCTCATCGTCGGCACGGCGCCCGCCGCCACGCCCCCCGAACTCACCTTCGGCTCGGCCGACGACGCCTCGGCGCGCGCCCGCGCCCTCCAGCCC
>NZ_JBATUH010000030.1:0-25403 GCF_049671045.1 Parvibaculum sp.
ACGCCTTCAAAGGCGCCCTGCCGGGCCATCAGTTCCTTGCCGCCACCGCGCTCCTCCGCCGGCGTGCCGAGATAGCGCACACGGCCGGGAAGCGCATCGCCGAGCGCGCCGAGCGCCAGTGCCGCGCCGAGCCCCGTCGTCGCGATGATGTTGTGGCCGCAGGCATGCCCGATGCCGGGCAGCGCGTCATATTCCGAAAGGATCGCCACTTCCGGCGTGCCCGCGGGGCCGAAGGCGGAGGCATAGGCCGTGGGCAGGCCGAAAGCCCCGCGCGTGACCGGCAGGCCCGCGCTCTCCAGACGCGCCGTCAGCAGCCGCGCCGCCTCGACCTCGTGGAAGGCAAGCTCGGGATTTGCATGGATCGCATGGCTCACATCGATGAGCATCGGGGCCATGGCGTCGATCGCATCGCAGACCTGGCGCTTGAGAGATGAAGCCGTCATTTCCTTCCTCCCGCTATTTCCGAAATCCTAGCCGGATGCGCCTGTCCTTGCCACCCTGCGAAAGATGTTAAACTCGCCGCGAACCCGGAGGAGGACGATCCGTGCAGTATTTCGAATCCGATGGCCTGACGCTTGCCTATCGCATCGAGGGCGAGGGCACGCCGATCCTTCTCGTGCATGGCTTCGCCTCGACGCATAAGGTCAACTGGATCGCGACGAGCTGGTCGCGGACGCTGATCGACGCAGGCCACCGCGTCATCATGTTCGACGGGCGCGGCCATGGCGCGAGCGACAAGCCGCATGACCGGGCGGCCTATTCGCTCGATGCGATGGCGGACGATGTCGTCGCGCTGCTCGATCATCTGGGCGAGCCGGGCGTCGATCTCATGGGCTATTCGATGGGCGGGATGGTGTCGCTCGTCGCGGCGGCGACTTATCCCGACCGTTTCGACCGTGTGATTGCGGCGGGCGTCGGCGAGCGCCTGCTCGACAAGGGCAAGGGCTCGCGGGATGTCGTCGAGGCGCTGCTCGCCGGAGACCCGTCCGCCATCGCCGATCCCGCCGCCAGGCTCTTTCGCGATTTCGCCGACCAGAACGGGCAGGACCGCGTCGCACTCGCCGCCTGCTTCGCCGCGGTGCGCGAGGATTTCCCCGAGGAGATGCTGGCCGACATCGTCAGCCCGGTTCTGATCGTGGCGGGCGAGACGGACGAGGCGGCGGGCGCGCCGGAACCACTGGCCGCGCGCATCCGCAATGCGCGGGCCGTCGTGGTGCCGAAGCGCGACCATATGAAGACCGTCGGCGACCGCGCCTACAAGGACGCGGTGCTGAGGTTCCTCACCGAGTAATCAGCGCGCCACGAGCGGCGCGAAGCCGAGATGCATTCCGGCATCGGTGATCAGCGTTTCGCCAGTGATGTGATCGGAGCCTTCGCCCGCGAAGAACACGACTGATGTGGCGATGTCCTCGGGCGTGCCCGCGCGGGCAAGCGGCGTCGATGCTTCCTGCTGCTTCCTGATCTTCTGAAACTGCTCCTCGCCGAAGCGGTCCGAGAACCATCGCGTGCCGATGAAGCCGGGGCAGACCGCATTGACGCGGATTTCGGGCGCGAGCGAACGGGCAAGCGAAAGCGTCATCGTGTTGAGCGCGCCCTTGGAGGCGGCATAGGCGACGGATGAGCCGATGCCCGTGACGCCCGCGATCGACGAGATATTGACGACCGATCCCTTGCCCGCGGCCTTCATGTGCGGCGCGCAGGCGCGGATCATCTGATAGGCGCCGACGACATTGACCCGGTAGATGGCGAGGAAGTCGTCCGCGTTCAGCGCCTCGAGGTCGGCATGGTTTGCGAACTGGGTCGTGCCCGCATTGTTGACGAGCACGTCGATCCGCCCCCACTGATCGATGGCGGCCTTGGCGATGCGGCGGCAATCCTCGTCATTGCTCACATCGCCCTGGGCGAGAATGGCATCGACGCCTTTCGCCCTGACGGCCGCGAGCGTCTCCTTCGCTTCCTTCTCGCTCTTGGTGTAGTTGACGACGACGCGGCTGCCGCGCTCGGCGAGCTTGATCGCGACGGCGGCGCCGAGGCCCGTTGCCGAGCCGGTGACGATCGAAACCTTATCCTTGAGTGCCATGATGTCTCCCCGTGTAGCTTTGCGGGGAGTTTAACCGCTCCGGCGCATTACGCCATGGGCCGCGCGCGACTATTCGTCGGGCGGGTTGCGAAAGGCGGCGAGGATGAGCTTGTCGGTGAGGCGGTTCTGCTTCTCGGGACTTGTCGCAAGCTCGATGCAGACGAGGTCGCCGTCATGGCGGACGGCGGTGCCGCGGGCGAAGCCGACCTCGGGTACGTCGAGCGCGACATCGGCGCCGAGGGCGGGGAGCGGCAGACACTCGATCAGCGCGCCCGTCGCCGACATTTCGTGCACGATGCATTCCGTATCGACGCCGGCGAAGACGATACGCCCCTCGATCCGCGTTCCGATGCGGCGAAAGAGGCGCCGGTCGCGGCTCCGTCCGGCCAGTGCGGGTTTTTCGGGCGTGTTGGACATTGGCTCTTCCCGGAGCATCATGCTCCGGAAAGAAGCCTAGGCAGGGATGGTTTCCAAATCCTTGCGGAGCGCGATCAGGAGGGCTTCTGGTCGCCCGGAAGGGCGGCCATGAAGTCGCCGATTACCTTCTCGAAGTCGATGCGCTTGCCGAGCGAGGCCATGGGGCCCGCGGTGAGGCCGCCATCGACGGCGATCGCCTGTCCGGTGACGAAGGAGGACGCATCGCTCGCAAGGAAGAGCGCCGTCTCGGCAATGTCGTTGGGGACGCCCGCGCGCGGTGTCGGCTGGATCTTGGCCAGATGCGGCTTCATGTATTCCGCGAACTGGTCGGCGACCTGCGTGCCGAGGCCAAGACCGGCGCCGAAGATCGAGGTGGCGATGCCGCCGGGGCAGATCGCGTTCGAGCGGACGAAATAGGGCGCAAGCTCCATCGCCGCGCAGCGCGAGAAGTGATGCACCGCCGCCTTGCAGGCGGAATAGACGAGGGGGCCGAAGCCCGCCTGAAGACCGGCGACGGAGGCCGTCGAAATGATGCTGCCAGAGTTCTGCGCCTTCATGTGCGGCACGGCATATTTGTAGCCGAGCACCACGCCCTTCAGCAGTACGCCGACGGTTTCGTCGAAACCGTTCATGTCGATGTCCTGAAGCTCGCCGCCGACGCCGCCATAGCCGGCATTGTTGAACATGACATCGAGCTTGCCGAATTTCGCGATGGTGTGCTCGACGAGGTTCTTCACCTCCGCTTCCTGCGACACGTTGGTGCGGCAATAGGAAAAATTCTTTCCAAGCTCGCGTTCCATCGCCTCGCCCTTGTGATCCTGAAGATCCGCCGCGACGACCTTCGCGCCCTCCTTCAGAAACAGATCGACCGTGCCGCGGCCGATGCCGCTTGTGCCGCCGGTGATGATCGCAACCTTGCCTTCCAGCCTTCCGGCCATGTCGTTTCTCCCTGTTTGTTCTGATTGCTCCCGTTCCGCCCGGGCCTCGATTTCGCCCGGCCGGGCGGCGCGGAGATTATTTTCCCTTGAAGCGGGGTTTGCGCTTTTCCATGAAGGCGGCGCGGCCTTCGGCGTAATCCTCGCTCGCAAAGCAGCGGGCGATGAGCTGGTCGCAATAGCGCGTGTCGAAATTCTCGGGCGCCTTGCAGACTTCATCCACGATGCGCTTTGCGGTCAAGACGGTGAGCGGGGCGTTCTCCGTGATGATGGCGCAGGTGTCGCGCGTCCGGGCTTCAAGCTCCTCGCGCGCGAAGACGCGATTGATGAGGCCCATGGCGAGCGCCTCGTCGCAGGTGAAGCGGCGCGCGGTGAAGAAGATTTCCTTGGCGAAGGCGGGGCCGACCACGTCGACGAGGCGGCGCGTGCCCGAAGCGCCATAGGCGAGGCCGAGCTTCGCCGCCGGGATGCCGAAGGTCGAGCCTTCCGCCGCGAAGCGCAGATCGCAGGAAAGCGCGATGCCGAGCCCGCCGCCGATGCAATAGCCGTCGATCATGGCGATGGTCGGACGATCGGCGCGGGCGATCGTCTCGAAGGCGATGGTGGTCGCGTCCTCATAGGTCTGCACGCCCGCGGCGCTCGATCGCGTTTCGCCGAATTGCGAAATGTCCGCCCCGGCGACAAAGGCCTTGTCGCCTGCGCCCTTGAGCACGATGACGCGGATCTCGGGATCGGCCTCGAACCCGGCGATGATCGAAGGTACGGCCTCCCACATGTCGAGGCTGACGGCGTTCAGCCGCTCGGGATTGTTGAAGATCATCCAGCCGATCGCGCCGTCCTTCTTCGCGATCATGCGGGGCGTGGGGGAGGACATGAGGCACCTGCTCGTTCATTGCGTTTCCGCCATGCCTCGCCTCGCGGCGGGACATGGCGGAACATGAATAGCAGAAGCCCTATACGGGCGCGACGCATTCCAGTCGCGGATTGCGCACTGGCGGAAGATTGTCCCTCAGATCGGCGAGGAGGTCGGAACGAAGCGCGGCATAGGCGGGGTCGTCCCAGAGGTTGTGCCACTGCTGCGGATCGTTCTTGTGATCGTAAAGCTCGCCCTCCGTTCCGTCATATATCGTACCCGGCAGATAGGCGGTGATGGTGTAGCCGTCGCGATAGATGGTGCGCAGCCCCACCGTCGTGCCATCGACATGGGTGCAGTCCCATTCGGTGAAGACGCGCTCGCGCTTCTGGCGCTCGCCTTCCGCATCGCTTTGGGGCAGGGGCTTGCCCTGCATCCATTCGGCGGCGGGGAGCCCCGCGATCTCGCAGAAGGTCGGCGCGAGATCGACCTGGCCCACGGGCGCGGCGACGCTTGCCTGCGCCACGCCCGCCGACTTTGCGGGGCGCCAGATCATCGGCAGGCGCATCAGCGCGTCCACATGGTAGGGACCCTTGAAGAGCAGGCCGAACTCGCCCTGGAATTCGCCGTGGTCGGTGGTGAAGATCACATCGACATCGTCGCCCCAGCCGCGCCTTTCGATCGCGGCCATGATCTTGGCGATGGCCTCGTCGATCAGTTCGTTCTCGACATGAGTGAAGGCGTTGATCTCGCGCACCTGATCGGCGGTCATGTCCTTGGCGCGGAAGGCGGGCGGCGCCTCGAAATTGGTCACGCGCTCGCCCGTGTACCACTCCATCCAGTGGCGCGGCTTGCCGCGCAGGATCGCTTCGATCTTCTCCTTCGAGCCCGGATAGAAGTCCGGCATCGGCGTCGAGCGCCACGGATGGCGGCCGAGTTCCGATTTGGGCGGGTCCCAGGGGTGGTGCGGATCGGGGAATGAAACCCAGCAGAACCAGTCATCCTCGGCGCCGAGCCCGTCGAGCCAGGCAATGGTGCGATCCGCCACCCAGTCGGTGTGGTAATGCTCGCGGGCGATGTCGTTATAGTGAAGCTGGCAGCCCCCGCTCTCTCCGCCGCCGGCGGCGTTCACCTGAAACTTGTCATCGAGATTGCGATAGAACTTGCCGATGGCGTCGGGATCGACCTTCCGCAACCATTCATTGTAGTGAAGGATGAGCGGCGAGTGCGAGGCAAGCTCCATATGCTCGAAGCCGCGATGAGGGCCATATTCGCCGACGCGCGCCATGCGGTTTTCATAGAACTGGAGATTGAGATCGAGCATGGGCTCGAAATGAGCCTTGCCGAAAAGCGCCGTGCGATAGCCGGCTTTTTCGTGCAGATATTGCGCGACGCTCGGCGCATCCGCGGGCAGCGGCACGCCGTTCATCCAGACGCCATGGGTCGAGACGTATTGGCCGGTAATCATGGTCGAGCGCGCCGGCATGCAGACGACGTTCTGATTATGCGCGCGGGTATAGTTGATGCCGTTGGCGGCGAGGGCGTCGATCGTCGGCGTTCGGGCGACCTTCTGCCCGTTCGCGCCGATGGCGTCGAAACGCATCTGGTCGGTCGTGATGAAAAGAATTTTTCGGCCCATCGGCTCTCCTCTCGCACTCGCTCATGGTTTAATGCTTCACATTAAACATGTCCGGCCGCCGGCGCCAGCGCGTTCTCCGCGCGTCATTCCTCACCCTTGAGAAATCGGATCATGGCGGGGAATGCCTCGCGGTCCTGAAGCATGAAGAGATGGCCGCCCTCGAAGAGGCGCAGTTCCGCGCCGCGGATGCGGTTCGCCATGGCGCCCACGATTTCGGGCGGGGCGATGCCGTCATAGCGCCCGGCGCAGACAAGGGTGGGGCAGCGGATCTGGTCGAGGCGGTCCCATGTGTCGTGCCTGGCGCGCGCCTCGATCTGGCGATGGCGCCCGGCCGCCATGCCGGGTTCATCCGCATACGGATCGGCGGCGGCGAGCTCGACCATTTTCGAATATTGTTCGGGATGGGCGGCGGCCCAGGTCGCATTGTGGCGGCGATCCGAAATCGGGATCATGTGGCGCGCGCGCTCTTCGCCCTTCAGATGCTCAATGGTGTGGAATGGGTAGGACGAGCCACCCGCGCCGCCCGGCGTCGTGCAGGCGAGCACGAGCCCCTCGACCATATGGGGATGGTTGATGGCGAGTTCCTGCGCGACCATACCGCCGAATGAAACGCCGATGACGAGGGCCGAGCCCCAGCCGATCTTCTCCACCAATCGCGCGGCGTCTTCGGCATATTCGACCATCGAATAGGGTCGGTCGGGCTTCGAGGACCGGCCAAGACCGCGCTGGTCATAGGCGAGCGTGTCGAAATGTTTGGGCAGCGGGCCGTCGAAGACATTGGGCTTGAGCCTCAGATCGCCGCCCGTTCCGGAGATGAAGAGCAGCATCGGCCCTTGCCCGCTACGCTCGTAATAGAGGTCTATGTCGCCGATTTTCGCAAAAGGCATGGACGAATTTCCCTTACATTCCGGCGGTGCCGGGCCATATCATCGGCATGCGCCGCGCGGACCGAGTCGCATCGCCTGCGCGAAACCGGGCCGGAGCCGAGACGCCGGCCGGGTCCCGCGTCGCAGTTGAAACTATACCTTACCGGAATCCGTGTGCTAATTTACCGGTCTGTCGCGTAAGAAAGGGGCCCGCCCGAACCGGGCGAGGCCAGTAAGGAACGCCGCATGTCACAGCCCGTCGAGCGGAATGCCGCGGATGCACTCGCCGTTTACGATCCCGTATGGGACCGGATGCGGACGGAAGCGCAGGAAATGGCGCAGAGCGAGCCCGCCCTTGCGAGCTTTCTCCATGTGACGGTGCTCAATCATCGGCATTTCAATTCCTCGCTCGCCTATCATCTGGCGCAGAAGCTCGGAAACGTCGAAGTACGCGCCATGCAGCTTCGCGAGATTTTCGACGATGTGCTGAAGTCGGCGCCGGAAATCGGCGAGGCGGCGCGGGTCGATATCGTCGCCTATTACGAGCGCGACCCGGCATGCCACTCCTATGTGCAGCCGCTGCTCTTCTTCAAGGGCTATCACGCGCTGCAGGCCTATCGCATCGCGCATTGGCTGTGGACGAACGGACGCCGCCCGATGGCGCTTTATCTGCAGAACCGGATTTCCGATCTCTTCGCGGTCGATATTCATCCGGCGGCGAAGATCGGGCGCGGCGTCTTCATTGACCATGCGACCGGCATCGTCATCGGCGAGACGGCCGTGGTGGGTGACGACGTGTCGATGCTTCATGCCGTGACGCTGGGCGGCACGGGCAAGGAGTCCGGCGACAGGCATCCCAAGGTCCATCGCGGCGTACTCATCAGCGTGGGCGCGAAGGTTCTCGGCAATATCCAGATCGGCGAATACAGCCGCATCGGCGCGGGCAGCGTGGTTCTGCATGACGTGCCGCCCCATTGCACGGCTGTCGGCGTGCCCGCCAAGATCGTCGGCTGCGCGGGTTGCGACAAGCCGAGCCATGAGATGGATCACATCATCGACGAGGGCGGGAGCGGCGCGGGGATCTGAGGGTCATCGCCTCCCGCGCTGATAGAGCGGACCCCGGATCAAGTCCGGAGTGACGGCATGAGAACGGGCCGCACGCGCTCTCCGTCGTCCGGCCGTGTCAGGGCAGGCGGTCCTTCAGCGTGTACCAGAGCACGCCTGCGATGAGCCCCGGATAGCGCAGCAGCGTTCCGCCGGGGAAGTTCGGCACCTTGATATCAGCCATCCAGTCGAAGCGCTCGGCCTGTCCGGCGACTGCTTCCGCCATGAGCTTGCCCGCGAGCGTCGCAATGTTGAGGCCCTGGCCTGAAAAACCCTGCGCGTAAAGAATATTCGGCGCGAGGCGACCGAAATCGGGAATGCGCGGCATGGTGATGGCGAGCGTGCCGCTCCAGGCATAATCGATGCGGACATCGGCCATTTGCGGGAAGACGCGGAGCATCGGCTTTCGCACGAAGGCGGAGATGTTGGAAGGGAGGCGCCCGGAATAATTCTCGCCGCCGCCGAAAAGCATTCGCCCGTCCGCCGAGAGCCGGTAGTAGTCGATGACGAATTTCGTGTCCTGCACGCCGACATCGTCGCGGATGAGGGAGCGCGCCCGTGCTTCGCCAAGCGGTTCCGTTGCGACGATGAAGTTGTTGACCGGCATGATGCGGCCGGCGATTTCCGGCGCGAGCGAACCCAGATAGGCGTTGCAGGCGAGGATGACATGCCGGGCCGTCACCGTGCCCTTCGCGGTCCGCACGCGGGCGGGGTCGGTGCGCGAAATGTCGAGCGCGGGAGTGTGCTCGTAGATCCGCACGCCTTTCGCCAGCGCGGCGCGCGCAAGTCCCAGACAGAAATTCAGCGGATGAAGATGGGCGCCGCCCATGTCGAGCATGCCCGCGTGATAGCGCTCGGTGTCGACCATCTCGCGCATTTCCTCGCGCGGCACGAAGCGAAGCATATGGTAGCCATATTCGCGGGCCATATGGTCGACCTCATCCCGAAACCAGGCGGCTTCGCCGTGTTTCCAGCCGGCGTGAAGCACGCCCGGCTTGAGGTCGCAGTCGATGTCGTAGCGGGCGACGAGATCCTTCACGGTCGCAAGGCCGTCGGCGGCGAGGGACCAGAGACGATGAGCCCATTCGAGCCCGAGCTTTTCCTCCAGCGTCCGCTGGTCCTTGCGATGGCCCGAGCCGAGCTGCCCGCCATTGCGGCCCGACGCGCCCCAGCCGACGCGCTCCGCCTCGATCACGGTGACGGAATATCCCCGTTCGGCAAGGTGGAGCGCGGCGGAAAGGCCCGTGAAGCCCGCGCCTATGATGCAGACATCCGCCGTTTCGTCGCCGTTCAGGGAACCGAGCGCCGGAACGCCCTTGGCGGTCGCGACATAGTAGGAGGACGGATAATCTTGCGCGGGCATGAAATCTCGCGGGTTGTTGCGTCAGTCGATCTCGAACACCGTTTCTTCACTTCCGTCGGCGTGAACGTCGACAAGGTCGATGCACGCCTCCCACGGCACGGAGTCGCGCATATCCTCGAGCGCGTCCGCATCGTCCCACTCACTATAGAATGCGACGCTCTTGCCGTCAGCGGCCGTGAGCAGGCGGGCCAGACGGAAGCCCTGGCGGGGCGAACGGTCGAGCTCGCGTTCCTTGTAGGCGCGAAGCTGCGTCAGAATGTCCGAGGGTTGCGAGGTCTTGTAGCGAAGCAGATAGGCAACGGCCATTGGCTTTCCCTGAAGGTTGGAATGGTCGCAGGCTCTATAGCATGGCCCGGCGCCGCTTTCCTTCTTTGCGGAATTGGCGAGTGCGGTCAGAATGCCCGCAAAACGATAAGCGGAGACTTCTATGGGACGGGTTCAGGGAAAGGTCGCGATCGTCACGGGCGCGGCCAAGGGGATAGGCGCGGCGAGCGCGAAGGCGCTGGCGCGCGAGGGCGCGAAGGTCGTTTGCAGCGATCTCGACGAAGCGGGCGGCGAGGCGGTCGCGGCCGAGATCCAGCGCCTCGGCGGCGAGGCGATCTTCATGCGGCACGATGTCGTCGATGAGGGGCAGTGGGAGCAGGTGACGAAACTTGCCGAGGACCGTTTCGGCGGGCTCAACATCCTCGTCAACAATGCCGGCATCGCGCCGGAAGGCGGGCCCATCGAGGACAAGACGCTCGAACAGTGGCGCCATACGATCGCCGTCGATCTCGACAGTGTGTTTCTCGGCTGCAAGCACGGCATTCGCACGATCAAGAAGACCACGGCTAAGGGCGGATCGGGCTCCATCATCAATATTTCCTCGATCCTCGGCCTTGTCGGCTCCGCCAATGCCAGCGACTACAACGCGGCGAAGGGCGGCGTGAGGCTTCTTAGCAAGGCGGCCGCTCTCGAATGTGCGGAAGCCGGCTATCGCATCCGCGTCAATTCGGTGCATCCCGGCTATATCGACACACCGATGGTGCGCGGCGTCGTCGACAGAGGCATGTCGGGCATGCCCGTCAGCGGCAACGAGATGATCCAGTTCCTGACCATGCTGCATCCCATCGGCAGGCTCGGCGTCGCGGACGAGATCGCCAATACGGTGCTGTTTCTCGCATCGGACGAGTCGTCCTTCATCACCGGCGCCGAACTCGTCGTCGACGGCGGTTACACGACGCGCTAGGCCGCGCCTAGCGGTGATGGGCGAACGTCGCCGCTATGGCGGGGGCGTTCGGCCCCGTGCCGTGTGCGGGCGAGCCATGGAGCAGCGCGAAGATCGCGCTCGCCGTGAGCAGGATCGTGAAAAGCGTCAGCCATTTGAACGAGCGACGCGGCATCCGCGTTTCCTCGAAATGTTCCTGCGTGGCTGAAACATGGCACGGGCGCGCGCTTCATCCAATCGGACGAAGCGACGCAGAAGCCGGACGGGGCGGCGATCGCGTTCGCTTCCGCTTCCGCGCCTCGGCGGGCCCGATCATGGTTTGCGCGCGAGCGCGCGAGCGGTTAAAACCTCGCTATGCGGGGCGCGCCCGGACGGGCTCGCCGGCGCAGGAAACGAGGATTGGAGACGGACTTGGACAAGAACGAAATCAAGCGCATCGAAGCCTATCTGCGTGAGAAGTTCCGTCTTCCTTCGATCACGGTCACGAAGCGGCCGCAAAAGGACGACTCCGCCGAAGTGAGCATCGGCGATGAATTCATCGGCGTCATTTTCCGCGATGAAGAAGACGGCGAGGTTTCCTACGCCTTCCAGATGGCGATCCTCGACATCGATCTCCCGGATTGATCGTCAATCGGTGATCGTGCCCTCGAGGTCGCTGGGCAGGCCCGGCGCCTCGAACGAGGCCACGAGCCGGATCATCAGCTCGTCGGTCCGCTGCCACTGCGCCAGATGCGCGCGCTTGTAGCGATAGGTGAGGGCGAGGTTCTGCGAGAGCAGAAGAGTGCGCGTGCAGTTCGGGCTGGCATTGAGCGCCGTCTGCCGCTCGCAGATGAGAAGCACGATGCGCCCGTCGCTATCCTCGCCAACGAGCAGGTCCCGATCCCGGTAGCCCGTATCCTGCCGGAAGCTGAACTTCTCGAGCCCCGTCGCGTCCTTCCCGGGTTTCTCCGAGACGAGATATTTCGAGTAGATTTCCTTCAGCCGGCGTTCGGCCGGAAGCAGGTTCTTCGCGCCGTGGACCGTGAAGTAGAGCGTCGCTGACTCCGCCGAATTGTCGGCGAATTCCCGATCGCGCTCCGGCGTATAGGGCGCGAAATCCGGCAGGAGCGCGTGCATCGAGATTTCGGATTGCGCCCCGCCGGTGCGCTGCGCGGGATAGCGCGTGTAATTTTCCGGAATGAGAAAGCGCGTGCCGCCGACGACCGCCTCGATGCGCCGGGTGAGCGCGCTCGCGCGCGGATCGCGGCCGAGGATTTCCGCGGGCGTGGGGCCAAAATAATAATAGAGGAAGACCGAGGACAGGGTCAGGACCGCGAACGCGACCAGGGCCGGAAGAATCCAGGCCGGACGTTCATGGACGAGTTCGCCGCCGGATTGCTTCTGCCGTGCCAATCGCTCTCACTCCGCTCCCCGTTTCGGATGCATCTTAACGGCGCGCCCGGGCGCCGCAATCAGGGGCGCCGCGATCAGGCCCCCGCCGATGTTTCGCGCTGGCACAGAAGGGCGGCGCAATCCGGCACGAGGGCTGCGGGGCGCGCCTCCTACGCCCTGCCGGATGCTTCTCTAATAGCTTGAAATATATGAAAAATTCTTTGCCCGGACCGAGCCCGGCAATGCTGGTACGGGCCTTGCGAATTTGGCGGCATGGCGTTCGGAGGGAACGCATGGCGGCATTCGGCGCGCATTCATCTGTGCAGATTCGAGTGGCGTGGCGCGACAAGGTTTGCATGGGGCTATCGATGTCAGATTGGTGGGCGTTCTTCTTTTCAGTGGCTACGGGCTTCGTCGCGGCGGGCCTGACGGGTAGCTTCTACCGTCTGGTCACGCGCAAGCCGCCGAGCTTCCAGGTCTGGTCCGACAGCGTCTTTGGTCAGATCGGCGGGGTGGTGACCCTCGTATTCGCCGGTCCCAACGTCATTCTGCGCAACGCGCTGCGCGCTCAGGTTTTCGAACATCGCCCTCCGGCGTGGCTCCTGCTTTCCGCCCTGATCGCGATGATGTGGAGCTTCCTGTCCGGTGTCTTTCTGCTCAGCATCATCCTCGCGAGCTGACGCTTCGAGCCCGGAACCGGCGCCGAAGCGAGCCGAGGAACGCGGCGCCCACCGCCGCGGCCAGCGCCCAGCCCCAGCCGAGCGCCCAGAGGATCAGGTTCGCGACCGTCTTGAAGGCGCGCAGGCTGGTCTTGCCGGTGAGTTCGACGATACCGCGTGTCTTGGTGCCGAGCTTGCCGCTCATCTTCGTTACGTTGGCGAGGTCGTCGGTCGTCTCCACGAACTTCATGAGACGCACCGTCTCGGCCGGGCCGACAGTCTTTTCGAGCGCGGCGACATTGCCGAGCACCGGCGAAAGCTTCGCCATGGAGACGCCGTTCGCATAGTCTGCGATGGCGTGGCGCGTCGCGGCGCTGTCGGTGAGGTCGACGGTCCTCAGCGTGCCGCGGAGCTTTTCGAAGTTCACCGCTTCAGAGACGAGCCGCCCGAGGTCGCGTGTGAAGCGCGCGGTCAGCGTTCCGGCCTTCCGCGCGATCTTGAGCAGCGAAACGCCGATACGGGCCGGGATGGCGCTGCCGCCGGTCGCCACCGTCGCGGCCGTTGCGGTGAGGCCGACGACGGAGAGCCCGAGCACGAGCTGGGAATATTCCTCGCCATTGACGAGCTTCGCGCCTTCGACCCCGATGTCGCGCACATCGCCGATGACGGTGAGGTCGGAGGTGATCGCGCCCATGAAGGATGCGGTATCGTTGCCCTCGCCGGTGACGAAGCCTTCAAAGAAGCTGCCTGTGTTGCGCAGCGCCGTGCGGCCGGGCGCCTTTTCGCGGGCGAGCCGCGCCGCCGTGCCCGCTTCGATGGTCGTGCCCATGTAGTCGGCGATGTCGGCATACATGACCGCATCGTCGAAGGCGCCCTCGTCGAGCGCCTTGTCGATACGCCGGCTCAGGTCCGATCCGCTCGTCGTCTGGGCGAGCTCGGCCTTGATGAAAGGGTCGGCCGGGATGAGGTCGTCGGAGACATAGCCGTCGAGAACCCCGTTCTGATAGGCCAGCACGAAGAGCACCGGCACCAGCAGAATGAAGATCAGGATGTCGAGAAAAAGCCTCATGCCATAGCGCTCCCAGCCTTCGGACCGGGGCCAAGCTTCGGATATAGCGGGGCCGGGCGCAACCTTCCGCTGCGTCCGCCACGCAGTCTCGTCTCCGCGCCCGCCGCGTGGCATAGTCCGCGGCAAGATGAACCAACAGGATCGAGGTAAAAACGCATGGCGATTTATGCTCTGGGCGGCGTCAGGCCCCAACTGCCGGCGGAGGGCGACTACTGGGTCGCGCCCAATGCGCAGGTCATGGGCAATGTCAGGCTCGAACGCAATGCGAGCGTCTGGTTCGGCGCGGTGCTTCGCGGCGACAACGAGCTGATTACCGTGGGCGAGAACTCGAACGTGCAGGACGGCTCCGTTCTCCACACCGATCCGGGCTCAGCCCTGACGATCGGCGCCAATGTCACGATCGGCCACATGGTCATGCTTCATGGTTGCACCATCGGCGATGGCAGCCTCATCGGCATCGGCAGTATCATCCTCAACAATACGAGGATCGGGAAGAACTGCCTGATCGGCGCCAACACGCTGATCGCCGAAGGCAAGGAGATCCCGGACAATTCGATGGTCCTGGGCGCGCCCGGCAGGGTCATCAGGACACTGACGGATGAGCAGGCGGCGGCGCTCAGGCTTTCGGCGGACCACTATGTCCAGAACTGGAAGCGTTATGCGCGCGAAATGACGCCAATCGGTTGAACAAAAAACAACGAACAGGGGTGAAAGCCATGAGCAACGCAGAGAAAGCCGCGGCGCGGCCGCAGGAAGTGCTCTATGAGGTGTCGGAGCATATCGCGACCATCACGCTCAATGCGCCGGAGCGCATGAACACGATTTCCGGCCCCATGCTCGATCAGCTCACCGCGCGCCTCATCGAGGCCAATGCGGACAAGGATGTGCGGGTCGTGATCCTCACCGGCGCCGGCCGCGCCTTCTGCGCCGGGCTCGATCTGCGCGCGCAGGCGCAGGGCTCGGGCCTTCTGAGCGGCGGCGTCACCTCGACGACGCTCGATCTCAGAAACACGCCGCCGACCGTGCTCCACGAAATGGAAAAGCCGACCATCTGCGCGCTCAATGGCGGCGCGGCCGGCTACGGCATGGACACGGCGCTTGGTTGCGACATCCGCCTGATGGCGAAATCGGCCAAGCTCGCCGCCGCCTTCTGCAAGCGCGGGCTCCTGCCGGAATCGGGCGGCACATGGTTTCTGCCGCGCCTCATAGGCTGGGAGAAGGCAGCGAAGCTCATCTTCACCGGGCGCACGCTCAATGCCGAGGAGAGCGTCGAGTGGGGGCTCGCCTCGGAAGTCGTGGCCGATGAGGAACTGATGCCGCGCGCCCGCGCGCTTGCTCGCGAGATCGCGGCGAATGCGCCGCTCGCCGTCCAGGCCGCGAAGCGCATGATGCGCATGGGTCTTAACGAACCTTTCCCGGAACATGTGCATCATGTCTTCCTTCAGCTTCTGCCGCTGATGCGGACGGAAGACGTGAAGGAAGGCATGAAGGCATTCGTGGAGAAGCGCGAGCCCAATTTCACGGGCAGGTGAGCGCGGGCGTTCGAGCCTTTCCGGTGAAGGCGGGGGTGGGGTGATCATAGGGCGATGAGGTTGGTTGCGCTGCTGCCGTTCAAGGCGGGTCGTGTTGACCGGCGCGTGGCCATGCGCGGCGAGCCGGCTGACGCCCTGCGGCTCGCGCTCCTTCTTGCGGGTCTCATTGCCGCCTTCATCCTGCTTGCGGGCGCGCGCGGCGCCATGGCCGCGAGCCTCAGCGGCAATTTCAACGGCATTGCGACGGCAGCAGGCATGACGCTCAGCCTTCAGGAGACGGGCGCGCGCGTCGTCGGGCGGCTGAGCGTGCCTGGCGGCAGGAGCTATGCGCTGAATGGCGAGCGGACGGAGAAGGGCGTTCAGGGCACGCTCAGGCTCGGAGGCTCGGCGGAAGGGGTCGCCTTTTTCCGCATGGAGGAGCGGCCGCTCGGCGTGCAGTTCCTGTTCATGCCGGCGCGCGCCGACGGCAGGGCGAGCCTCGATGAGGCGCGCGAATATTCCTTCATGAAGCAGGGTGTGACCGCTCCTGCGCCGAGCCGCTTTCTCGCCGCGCCCGGCCCGCAGGAGAAAGTCGGCATCGTGCGTTTCGTCGATGAATACAGACTCTGGTCGCCGCGCGACGTCGCGCGCATCTATGCCTCGCTCGATGAGCGCAGCCAGGGCCTCGTTCAGCTCTACGATCACGCCTCGGCCGATATTCTGTGGCGGGTCTGCGCCGCGTCATCGGAAGGCGAGGCCGTGCCCGATGAGGTGATGCACGAGCTTCTCGACCGTCAGCAGACGGATTGCGCGTCCTTCATGCCGCTGGCGGAAGCGGCGCGGAAGGGTGGGCTCTTTCACGAGTTCGAGCGCCGGGCGCGATTTCAGTTCGAGATCGTCCGGGAGACGGTTCTGTGCAATCGCGGCGAGTCGACGCCCGAGAAATGCGCCGATGTGAGCGCGCTTGGCGCCCCGATGATCGTTCACTGGCGCGACGCATCGTCGATCATGCGCGAGCTTGCGGGGCTTTCCCGCCGCGCGCCGGACGATATGACGGACACGGAGCGGGTGGCGGCGGAGCGGCCTCCCTTGCGTGCCACGATCGTCGATGTGCAGGACGCCAACGCCAGGACCGTGATGTCAAAGGATTTCATGGCGGCGAAGCGGCGCGGGGTCCGGCTTCCACTGCCGAACCCGCGCGGCTAGGCGCCGGGAGCGCCGGTCAGTTGATGCCGACAAGCTCGATCGCGAAGGTCAGGTCCTCGCCCGCAAGCGGGTGATTGGCATCGAGCCGGGCCATCTCGTCGGTGAGGCTCGTTACCACCAGCGCGATTTCGCGGCCATCGCCGTTGCTCGCCGTCAGCCTCATGCCGAGAAAGAGTTCAAGCTCCGGAGGAAGCTGCGAGCGGGGAACATCCTGCGCCAGGCGCGGATCGCGCTCGCCATAGGCTTCGGCGCTCGGGATGGTGAAGGTCTTGGATTGGCCGATTTCCATTCCGACGACCGCATGCTCGAAACCGGGAATGACCGCCGCGCCGCCAATGACGAATTCGATCGGGTCGCCGTCGGCGCTCGAGTCGAAAACCGAGCCATCGCTCAGCGTGCCGGTGTAATGCACCCGGACGGTATCTCCGTTGCCTGCTGCCACGGGACAATGCCTTTCTGCGCCTGGGAGCCGGCCTTGCTGCGCATTGCAAGAGGCAGCCCCGCGCGCGGTTCGTTTGAAACAAAAAAGGCCTTCAGAAGCATCTCCGAAGACCCGTAGCCCATGGCGCGAAGCCTATCACCCTTTTCGGGACGCCGTCACCCTCGCAGCGGGGCTCGCGCGCAATGTCAGAAGGGACGGCGCCACACGCGGCGGATCTTCGCGTCCGTCTCGGGGCCGAAATTGCACCAGGCCGTGCGGTCGCGCGTCGCATCGACGATGAACATGCTGTCGGTCTTGCCGATATGCTGGC
The DNA here is from genome assembly GCF_049671045.1 of Parvibaculum sp. GTDB lineage: Bacteria > Pseudomonadota > Alphaproteobacteria > Parvibaculales > Parvibaculaceae > Parvibaculum. The sequence continues at coordinate 17,033 of NZ_JBATUH010000030.1, forward strand.
TGAGATCGTTCAGCAGTCCGGCCGCCGTGCCGTTGGTGTTCACGCACCAGACATTCGGCGCGAGCTTGTAGGCCGGCCCGAGCGACATGATCGCCTGCTCGAGCGCGCCCGCATAGCGCGCCTTGATGTCCATGACGACGATGAAATTCGATGTCTCCGGCTGGCGGCGGCGGTCGATCTGTCCCTTGGCGGAGCCATAGGCGGGGCGGCTCTGCGGCCGCGCGGCGTCGGTTGCCTCGCTGGTCGCGGGTTGCGCGCTGGCGGGCGCGGCGGAGGAGGCGTCGGAAGCAGGAGCGGGAGACTGCATCTCCGCGAAGATTTCCGCGAAGACAGGGATGGAAGCTGCGTGTTGCCAGTCTTCGGCGCCGGGAGCCGCGCCCTCGGGGGCGATCACGCTTTGCGCGATGACGCGGCCCTCGGCGATGTAGCTCCTCATCGCTTCGAAGGTGTAGGGTCCATATATGCGGTCTGCATATTTCAGGAGCCAGCGTTCGCCGCCCGGCGTGGTCCTTGCTGCTCCAGCACTGGAATACTTTTCAGGTCCAGCCATTGCCATCCATGAACTTGCTTCATCGTCCGGCTCTATACGCCGACGCGAATCGGCACAGCCCAGTGTGGGACACTTTTTCGCCTTGACCAATAAGACGTTCTCGTTAACGCGACGTCAACAGCGCGATGCTTGCCGCCTCCCGCCCGAGCGGGCAGAGTCGCCCGCGAACAGTGGCTCGTGCGTCCGGTGCGCGGGCCGGCGACAAAATGGGGAAGCGCATGACCACTGAGCATTGCAAGGCAGAGCGGGACGGGCATCTGCTCGTCGTTACCATAAACCGCCCGGAGCGCATGAATGCGCTGCATCCGCCGGCGAATTTCGAACTGGCGAAGATCTTCGACGATTTCGCAGCCGATCCCGAGCTTTGGGTGGCGATCATCACGGGCGCGGGCGACAGGGCCTTCAGCGCCGGAAACGACCTCAGATATCAGGCGGAAGGCAACAAGATCGAGGTTCCGCCCTCGGGCTTTGCCGGGCTGACGGCGCGCTACGATCTCAACAAGCCGGTCATCGCGGCGGTGAACGGCGTCGCCATGGGCGGGGGCTTCGAGATCGCGCTTGCCTGCGACCTCATCATCGCCTCGGAAAATGCCGTCTTTGCGCTGCCTGAGCCGAAGGTCGGCCTTGCGGCGCTGGCGGGCGGGCTTCACCGTCTCCCGCGTCAGATCCCGCTCAAGCAGGCCATGGGCATGATCCTCACCGGACGGCAGGTGCCGGCGAAGGAGGGCAAGGAACTCGGCTTCGTCAACGAGGTTGTTCCGCAGACGGAACTTCTGGCGGCAGCGAAGCGCTGGGCCGGGCTCATCATGGAGTGCTCGCCCATGTCGATCCGCGCGTCGAAGGAGTCCGTCTATCAGGGTCTCGATGAGGCGAACCTTCAGGCCGCCGTCACAGGCAAGTATCCCGCCGTTTCGGCGCTCTTCCGCAGCGAGGACCTGATCGAGGGTCCGCGCGCCTTCGCCGAGAAGCGCAAGCCGCAGTGGAAGGGCCGCTGAGGGCAGAAAGTCGAATACCGGTCCTGCCGTGTGGGGAGCGGCAGGACCGGCCTCGACAGGACCGGGCTCGGGGGGAGAACCCGGTCGGGGGTAACTGGCGGCGATGACCGCCTTCTATGCGCTCGGCGGCGTCGGCGCCGGTTTCTTTCCGCCATGCGGTGAGGCGGGCGCGCCGCTTTCATCGGCGAGGCTCGGCCGCAGCGGGTTTGCGGTTTTCAGCGCCTGATTGCCGCCAACGGGTTTCGCGGTGGCATAGGGCAGCGGCGAGCCGAGCGGCGGCACGCGTTCCCGCGCCGCGACCTCGAAGCGCGACGGATCGAGTGTGACCCAGATATAGGGGCGGCGCGCCGACTGGCGCTTCACCCATTTGTAGGGGGCCTCGTTCCAGGCGAGGATCGTCCGGATCTTGTTGTCGAGAATGTAATCGCCCTTGTCGGTGGCGACCGTCAGAACGGCATGGCCGTCGCCATTGCGTTCGCGCACGACGGTCAGCAACAGGCTCTCGGCCGGCCAGCCGCGCTCGATGAGCTTTCTGCGCTTGAGGAGAGCGAAATCCTCGCAGTCGCCGCCGCGCGAATTGGGATAGGCCCAGTATTCGACGGCGCCGTAATTCTCGCTGTCCTCGATCTGCCTGACCTTGCGGTTCACGTCGTCATTGATGTCGTTGAGCTCCGTCCAGCGCGCGGGCGTGAGCTCGGCCTCGCGCGGGGCGTCGGTGCCCCCTTCGCAATCGGCGCTGTTGCGCAGGCAGAAGGCGACATAGCCATAGGGCGGGCTGACCTGCGGGCCCGTGGGCATATGGGGGGCAGCCGTCTTCGCTGCGCCGCCAAGGCGCGTGCTTCCCGAATGCCCGATGCTGCCCGTCGACTGGCATCCCGCCAGCCAGAGGGCCGCGCCCGCCGCCGCCGCGAGCAAGAAAAACCGTCTCACTTCCACCGCCCACAATCCTGTCGCAGCAATGCTTGCGTGCTGCGGGGGAAAGATTGGCAGGGAGGGATTTTCTCGCGCTTAAGCCGGTCGCGTGGATTTTACGAAAATACGACGACCTTTTGATTCAAATTTTCAGCGAAGTTTATCGAAGGGCGCCGCCGCGCTGCCGGCTTCGAAATTCCGCAATTCGAATCAAGGGATTGCAGGCACGCGCCCGGCACATCCATCCTTGAGCGGACGAAAAGCGGCGGAGCGGCAGGGGACCGCGACGCCGAAAAATTTTTCAGGCGTCGCGGGACCGCGAGCGGGGTGTGAGGCGCTAAGGCGTCAGCTGACGATCTTCCAGCTTCCATCGGGCTGCTGGCAGGCCGTGCCGTAGCCGCGCTCCTGCTTTCCGCCGACATAGATCGTCTGCTGGAATTCGCGGCAGTACTGGCCATTGTTCGAGTTGTAGCTGCGAACCGGCTTCACGTCGCCATAGGTGCCCGAGTCGGGATTGCGCCAGCTCACGGGCTGGCCGGAATCGAGGCTGCGAACGGTGCTGTTGCCCAGATAGGTCTGGTCCTGGCAGGAGAGCTGGGTGGCGAGGTTGTTGCCGATGAGGCCGCCCGCCAGCGCGCCGCCGATGGTCGCCAGCGTCTTGCCGGAGCCGCCGCCGATGGTGGAGCCGAGAAGGCCGCCCACCACGGCGCCGCCGAGCCCGCCGATAATGCCGTTGGTGCTCGTCTGGCTGCAATCGGCCCTGGCCGTGCCGGGCATCGCCGCGAGGCCCAAGGCCAGAAACAGGGCGAGGGGGAGAGCCTTCATCCGTGTGAGTCTCGGAAACCGCATTTCAATCCTCCGGATATCCATCTGTCGCCCCCCAGCGCCTCGTGAACTCCAAGGTCCGCGATGAACCAGAAAACCCGGCTCTTCGTCAACCGGCAGCCCCATCGAAGGTCCGCGAATCGTCGCCGAGCGTATCCCGGATGAGCTTCACCGTCGCCGCTCGCTCCTTGCGCTTGGTGTTACGGAAAGCCGGCTGGGGGAGGCCGGCGAGCTCGCTGGCGCGCGCGAAGGCGGTCTCGGCCAGCGTGCCGGCAGGGGCCGTCTGGTCGAGATAGCCGACCTGCACGGCCTCGACGGGATTGTAGACCCGCGCCTGCGTCACCGCCGTCGTGAAGTGGTTGCGGGCGAGGCGGTCGCGCGCAAGCTCGATGCCGAAGATCGGCAAGGTCATGTGGATCGCGACTTCCGGCAGGCCGATCTTGAAATCGCCCTCGGCGCCGATGCGAAGATCCGCCGACAGAAGCAGGAGGCCGCCTGCGGCAAGCGCATGGCCCGTGCAGCCCATGACGATGGGAAGGGGGTGCGTATAGAGCTTGAGGAGCAGGTTCGCGCCGGCCGTCACCAGCGGCGTCACATGCTCCCGGCCGGAGGCCATGACCTTGAGGTCGAAACCCGCGCAGAAGCGGTTTTCGCGCCCGAGCAGGAGGACGGCGCTGGCTTCCTTTTCCGCGCGGTCGAGCGCGGCGCTGATCGCGTCAATCATCGGATGGCCGAGCGCATTGGCGCGGCCGTCATCCATGGTGAGGACGGCAACATTCCCGCGCAGTTCGTATTTCAGTATCTGGTCGCCCATGGCCCGCTCCGGTCTGGCTTGCGTTTCGAATCGCAGTCTAGACGGTGCGGAATTCAGTGTCAGCCGAAGGGGCGGGAAATGGCGCTCACACGCTCGGGCATGTCGGTGAATTCGATCGCGATGCCCTCGACCGTGTGCCGGACGATGCGGCCGTTCATGCGCCCGATCGAGACGCTCATGCCAATGGGGGCGCGAAGCTCGGTTGCGACGTTGGCGCCGCCGAGCGACATGTCGACGATGCGGCAGGGCGCCGTGCGCCCGTCGCTCAGGGTGAGGACGGAACCTTCCTCGATCCCGGCGTCCTGCGGCGCGTAGCGCGGGAAGATGCGGCGGCGTTCGGCGGCGGCCTTTTCGCCGCCCTTGGCGTAGAGGGCGAGGCGTTCGGCCACGCGGTCGCGGCGCGGGCCGGTCAGGGCCGTCTCGATGGCGAAGCCGTCGTCGAAGTGACGGACGACCGGGCCTTCGAATCGGCCGAAATCGTCGAGATAGATGATGAGGTGCGAGCCCAGCGGCACCTCGACCTCGGAAATGAGCGCGATGCCCGCAAGCGACATGTCGCGGATCGAGCAGGCATGCTCGGCTCCGTCGGGTGCAAGGAAACGCCCTTTCACACTCACCGGAACGCGCGGATAGCGCCGACGTTCGTGTTGGTCGCTCATGATCTTCTTCGCTCAGCCTTCCGCGCCAATGGTGAAATAGGGCGATTGCGATTATGAAGAATAGGGGCGCAGGGTTAACGAAAATTTATCGCAGGCGCCGGATTGGGGGCAGATTTTCTTGAGATTGCCTCGATTTGGCGGCTTCGGGCAAAATTGACGCTTGCGTCAGCTTTCATGATTGCTGACTATTCACCGAAAATCAGACCATCGAGGGCAAGGCGGGCGCCAGGCGGATGTCTTGGAACGGATGAGCGCCAACACACGCCTCCTCGACGGCTCGAACAATCAGGAAGCAGCCGGGAAACATCATGAGTGATTTCGACTATATCATCATCGGAGCGGGCAGCGCGGGCTGCGTCCTTGCGAATCGTCTTTCCGAGGATCCGCAGAACAAGGTTCTGCTGCTCGAGGCCGGCGCGAAGGACTCGAACTTCCTCATTCACATGCCCGCCGGCGTCGGCAAGCTCATCGGCACCGAACTGGTCAACTGGTACTATTACACCGAAGGCCAGCCGCATCTGAACAACCGCAAGCTCTTCTGGCCGCGCGGCAAGGTGCTTGGCGGCTCGTCCTCCATCAACGGCATGATCTATATTCGCGGCCATGCGCGCGATTACGATCTCTGGCGCCAGCTCGGCCTCGAAGGCTGGGGCTTCGCCGACGTTCTTCCCTATTTCCGCCGCGCCGAAGGCAATGAGAACGGCGACAGCGCCTTCCATGGCGGCGACGGCCCGCTCGGCGTCAGCAACGCGCGCAAGACCAATGTGCTCTTCGATGCCTTTGTCGAGGCTGGAAAGCAGGCCGGGCATCCTTATACGGATGACTTCAACGGCCCGCAGCAGGAAGGCGTCGGCCCCTATCAGCTGACCATCAAGGACGGCAAGCGCTGCAGCGCCGCCGTCGGCTATCTCGTGCCCGCGCTCAAGCGGCCGAACCTCAAGGTCGAGGTCAAGGCGCTCACCTCGCGCATCCTGTTCGACGGCAAGAAGGCTGTCGGCGTCGAATATGTCCAGGACGGGCAGCGCAAGACGGTGAAGGCCGCCCGCGAGGTCATCCTGTCGGGCGGCGCGGTCAACACGCCGCAGGTGCTGATGCTCTCCGGCATCGGCGCGGCCGACACGCTGCAGAAGTTCGGCATCGATGTCGTGGCCAATCTGCCGGGCGTCGGCCAGAACCTTCAGGACCATCTCGACTGCACGGTCATCGCGGAGTGCAAGCAGCCCATCACGCTGCACAGCCAGATGAACCCGTTCCGCCAGATTCTGACGGGCATGCAGTACACCTTCTTCAAGAGCGGCCTTGCGACATCGAACGGCCTGGAATCGGGCGCTTTCCTCAAGACGCGGCCGGAACTCGAAATCCCGGACATTCAGCTCCACTTCGTGGCGGCGATGATGCGCGATCATGCGCGCCTCAAGTCCGACCGGCACGGCTTCACCGTCCATGTCTGCCAGCTTCGCCCGGAGAGCCGCGGCTATGTGTCGATCAAGTCGACCGATCCGGCCGATCATGCGCTCATTCAGCCGAACTATCTCGCCGCCGAGACCGACCGCCGCGTGATGCGCGACGGCGTGCGCATGGTGCGCAACATTCTCGCGCAGCGGGCGATGGACCCCTATCGCGGGCCGGAGTTCTGGCCGGGTGCGGACAAGCAGAGCGATGAGGAGATCGACGCCTGGATTCGCGAGACGGCGGAGACGATCTATCACCCGGTCGGCACGGCCAAGATGGGCAACGATCCGATGGCCGTCGTCGATGCCAAGTGCCGTGTCCACGGCATCGAGGGCCTGCGCGTCGTCGACGCCTCGGTGATGCCGACGCTTGTCGGCGGCAACACCAACGCGCCGACCATCATGATCGCGGAGAAGATTTCGGACGACCTTCTCGGCCGCGCCATGCTTGCGCCCGAGAATGTGACGATCGCGGAAGATCGCCGGGGCAGCGCGGCCGCCTGAGCCGCCTCGACCCGCACGAATGAAGAAGGCCGGCGATGGGCTTCCCCGTCGCCGGCCTTTTTCGTTTCCGGCTTCCCGGTTCTATTTGCGCTCGTCGCCCGTCTGGGCCGCCTTGACCAGGCGCAGATAGGTCCGCTCGCCCCGCAGCGGCGGGCGCTGATGCGTGAAATTCCCGATGGGGGTCGCAATCACCGGCGGCTTTTCGCGCACGATGCGGCGGGCGGTTTCGATGGCGCGCTCGCGGCGGGGCATACGTTCCGGATCGACGATCTGCATGCGGTCGATCCACTGCCGGGCGAAGAGGCGCTCGCCGATCCATGCGAACTGATCGACTGGCACCGCGGCGCCAAGGATGCGGGTGATGGCGCCATTGTCCTGCGCGAGCGGCAGCAGGATCATCTCGAAAGTCGCCTCGCGGTGGTCGTTGGTGGTGGCGGTATATTCGACGATGGCCGCGCTTGCATTACGCGTGACGGCATGGAGCGCGTCTCTCAGGCTTTCATGACAATCGTCCTGCCACATGGAGAGGATGTTGTGGCCGCGAAACTCCATGCCATAGACGCTGCAAAGGCCGGTACCCGCGAGGCGGAAGGCGAAGGCGTCGCCGCTCTGCCGCTCGAGGATGAAGACATGGGGCAGCACGCGCCTGATCGCGCCCGGCTCGATCTCGCTGCGCAAAGGAGCGGGACGACCCGCGCGAATGGTGTTCCAGTAGTCGAACAGCGCCTGAATGGTCTTGTGCTTCATTCTCTTCGTCCCCTGCCGCGCGGTTTCTCGCCCGGCGGGGTCTCCCCCTCATCCCTGGCGGCACGAGCCGCAGGGATTGCCCCCTTGCGAGAATGCTAACTCAATCGAAGCCGGCCGTCCCGTTTTGGGTCGGCCTTGTGATCTGTCCTTCCGAGGGCCTTGCGTTCCGCTGCGATACAGCTTCCGCCCGGCAATCAGCCGACACGGGCTACACAGCAGAAAGCGTGCCATGCCTTGGCGGGTTTCGGTCGAGGGCATAGGAGGGAGCGGCGGAGGATTTTTGGAAATGATCCCTGCTTCAAGGGGTTAGTGCGTTCTCGCTCTTGCCGTTTCGTCCGTATGCGGCTGCAACCCGCCGAGGCGGTGTCGTTGCGGCATGGCTTTCGCATTCATGGGGCATGCGCGCCCGAACGGCGCATGAGAACGTGCCCTTGCGGGCCAGGAGTGCAAGGATGAAACAATCGACCCCCTTCTTCGCGACGGTCGCACTGGCCTTCGTCATGAGCGTCGGCTTCTACGGGCTCACGGGTGCTGCGCCGGCGCAGGCTTGCGGCGGGGGCTGCGAGACGCCGCCTCCGCCTCCGCCGCCCGAGGATTGCGGCTGCGATGATGGTGGCGGCGGGCATCATGGCGGTGGGCGCGGCGGCGGCACCGTCATCAACAAGAATCACAACGAGAATTACAACAAGAACTACAACAAGAACACGAACACCAATACGAACACGAATACCAACATCAATACGAACACCAATAACGTGAACGTCACGGTGAATACAGGCGTCAATCTCAGCGCGTCCGCCATCGCCAATGCGAACGCCAATTCCAATGCCAACCTTGCCGCCGGTGTCGCGGCGCGGGCTTCGGGCGCCGGGCGCGGCGGGTCGGGCGGCAGCGGCTTCGGCATCGGCAATGGC
>NZ_JBATUH010000031.1:0-13149 GCF_049671045.1 Parvibaculum sp.
GTGGTGGCGAAGTCGCTGGGCTCCTCGAACCCCTATAACATGGTGCGCGCAACCTTCGACGCGCTGAAGCACGAGCAGAGCCCGCGTATGGTCGCTGCCCGTCGCGGCAAGAAGGTGAGCGAGATCGTCGGCCGTCGTGCCGATGGCGCCGGTGAAGCCCTGTCTGAGTAAGTCAGGCGGAACGAACTAAAGTCAGAGGAACCGAGATATGTCGGCGAAGAAGACAGGCGGCAAGACCGTAACCGTCCAGCAGATCGGCAGCCCGCTCAGGCGGCAGCCCGGCCAGCGGGAAACGCTGATCGGTCTCGGCCTCAACAAGATGAATCGGACGCGCACACTGACGGATACGCCGGCGGTGCGCGGCATGATCAACAAGGTGGCCCATCTCGTCCGTGTCGTGGACGAGGCGTAAGGTTTGCGAGGCGAGAGAGAGATGACGACGCTCAACACAATCAGCGACAATCCGGGCGCCCGCAAATCGCGCATTCGCGTCGGCCGTGGTATCGGCTCGACGAAGGGCAAGACCGGCGGACGCGGCGTGAAGGGACAGAAGTCCCGTTCCGGCGTGGCGGTGAAGGGGTATGAAGGCGGCCAGATGCCGATCCACATGCGCCTGCCGAAGCGCGGTTTCAAGAATCCGTTCCGGCTCGATTTCAACGTGCTGAACCTCGATCGGGTTCAGGCGGCGGTGGATGCGGGCAAGCTCGACGCGAAGGCGAAGGTCGATGCCGAGGCGCTGGTGAAGGCCGGTGTCATCCGCCGCGCCAAGGACGGCGTCAGGCTTCTTGGCCGGGGCGAGCTCAAGGCGAAGCTCGCGTTCGAGGTCGCCGGCGCGTCGGAAGGCGCGAAGGCCGCCGTCGAGAAGGCGGGCGGCTCGGTGACGATTATCGCGCCGAAGGCGGAAGCGGCTACGGCCGAGTAAGGGCTCCGGTCTGACCGGCGGCCACACAGGGTTAGGCGGATATGGCATCAGCGGCTGAACAGCTCGCAGCAAATCTCAACTTCGCGGCCTTTGCGAAGGCGGATGAGTTGAAGAAGCGTCTGTGGTTTACGCTTGCGGCGCTGGTTGTCTACCGCCTTGGAACCTATATCCCTCTCCCCGGCATCAATCCGGCGGAGCTGGCGAAGCTCTTTCACCAGCAGCAGACGGGCATTCTGGGCGTCTTCGACATGTTCGCGGGCGGCGCGGTCAGCCGCATGGCGATCTTCGCGCTCGGGATCATGCCTTACATCTCGTCTTCCATCATCATTCAGCTCATGACCTCGGTTTCGAAGAAGCTGGAGGAATTGAAGAAGGAAGGCGAGCAGGGCCGCAAGGTCATCAATCAATATACGCGCTACGGAACGGTGATCCTGGCGGCGATCCAGGGCTATGCGATCGCCGTGGGCCTCGAGGGCGCGCAGCATGTCGTCACCGATCCGGGGATGTTCTTCCGCATCGAGACGACGATCACGCTGGTCGGCGGCACCGTTTTCCTGATGTGGCTGGGCGAGCAGATCACCTCGCGCGGCGTCGGCAACGGTATTTCGCTGATCATCTTCGCGGGCATTGTGGCGACCCTGCCGCAGGCGCTGCTCGGCACGCTGGAACTTGGCCGCCAGGGCGCGCTTTCGTCGGGCGCGATCCTCATGGTCGGCGTGATGGTCATCGTCGTCATCATGGCGATCGTCTTTGTCGAGCGTGCCCAGCGCCGGCTCATCGTGCAGTACCCGAAGCGCCAGGTCGGCAACAAGATGTATGGCGGGGATTCGTCCCATCTGCCGCTGAAGCTCAACACGTCGGGCGTCATTCCGCCGATCTTCGCGTCGTCGCTGCTTCTGCTGCCGATCACGGTCGCGAACTTCTCGGCCGGGCAGGGGCCGGAGTGGCTTGGCGTCGTGACGGCGCTCCTCGGGCATGGCCAGCCTCTCTATATGGGCCTCTATGCCGCTGGCATCATCTTCTTCACCTTCTTCTACACGGCCATCGTCTTCAATCCGAAGGAGACGGCCGACAATCTGAAGAAGTATGGCGGGTTCATTCCCGGTATCCGTCCGGGCCAGCGCACGGCTGAATATATCGACTATGTTTTGACCCGGTTGACCGCGGTTGGCGCCGTCTATCTGACGCTGATCTGCCTTCTGCCGGAGTTTCTGGTCACGCAATACAAGGTGCCGTTCTATTTCGGCGGTACGTCGCTTCTGATCGTCGTCAGCGTGACCATGGATACGGTTGCGCAGATCCAGAGCCATCTGCTTGCGCACCAGTATGAGGGACTCATCAAGAAGTCGAAGCTCAGGGGGACGCGTCGATGAAGCTTATTCTTCTCGGACCGCCCGGCGCCGGCAAGGGGACGCAGGCGCAGCGGTTGCAGGAAAGCTACGGTCTCGTGCAGCTCTCCACAGGCGACATGCTGCGGGCGGCGGTCAAGGCGGGTACCGAGGTCGGCAAGAAGGCCGAGGCGATCATGGCGCGCGGCGATCTCGTGCCGGACGAGATTGTGGTCGGGATCATCGCCGACCGGATCGAACAGCCGGATTGCAAGGCGGGCTACATTCTCGACGGTTTTCCGCGGAACGTCGCCCAGGCCGAGGCCCTTGACAAGATGCTGGCCGGCAAGGGCACGAAGCTCGATGCCGTGGTCGAGCTCGAGGTCAATGACGAGATCCTGCTCGGCCGTATCGAAGGCCGGGCTGCGCAAACGGCAGGCGGCCCGCGCGCGGACGACAATGCCGAGGCGCTGGCGAAGCGGCTTCGGGTTTATCACGAACAGACCGCCCCGCTCGTCGCCTACTACAAGCAGCGCGGCGTGCTCCGGGGCGTGGACGGGATGAAGGATATCGACGAGGTCACCCGCCAGATCGAAGGGGTCCTCGGGCTTGGAGAGAAAAAAGGGAAATTGGCTTAAGCGGTTGACTGGGTAGGGGTAAAACCTATAATCCCGGCCTTCGCGACGGCACTTTCAGGGCAATACCGGTTGTGGGTCGAAAATTGGCGGATTTCCGCGGATTTTCGGGTGGTTCCAGCCGGGTTTTGACATAGGCGCCGTCTGGAGCGATTCCCCATCTGGTGCGGACCGGGGTGGTTCGCCCTACCAAATGAGGATTGTATCGGATTTGAGACCGATACGGAGAGCAGGAGAATAAAGTGGCTCGTATTGCTGGCGTCAACATCCCGACAAACAAGCGGGTGCTTATCGCGCTGACCTACATCCATGGCATCGGCAATGCCAAGGCCAAGGAAATCTGCGGGAAGGTCGGTATTCCGGCCGAGCGCCGCGTGAACCAGTTGACCGACAGCGAGGTCATTCAGATTCGCGAAACGATCGATCGCGATTACCTGGTGGAAGGCGACCTGCGTCGCGAAGTCGCGATGAACATCAAGCGCCTCATGGACCTCGGCTGCTATCGCGGCCTGCGTCACCGCAAGGGTCTCCCGGTGCATGGTCAGCGCACGCACACCAATGCGCGCACGCGCAAGGGCCCGGCCAAGGCCATTGCCGGCAAGAAGAAATAAGAGCCCCATTTTTGTGCCGGGGCGAGTGACGCTCGGGCTAGACGCAAGGTTTGAGATCGATGGCTAAGGAAAAAACCCGGGTTCGTCGCAAGGAACGCAAGAACATCTCGTCGGGCGTCGCCCACGTGAATTCTTCGTTCAACAACACGATGATCACGATCACGGATGCGCAGGGGAACACGATCTCCTGGTCGTCGTCCGGGATGATGGGCTTCAAGGGCTCGCGCAAGTCGACGCCCTTCGCCGCGCAGATGGCGGCGGAAGATGCCGGCAAGAAGGCGATGGAGCATGGGATGCGCACCCTCGAGGTCGAGGTGACGGGTCCCGGTTCGGGCCGCGAGTCCGCACTGCGCGCCCTTCAGTCGATCGGCTTCACGGTGACGACCATTCGTGACGTGACGCCGATCCCGCACAACGGCTGCCGGCCGCCCAAGCGCCGCCGCGTGTAACAGCGTCAATATTTTCGACCTTGGCTGGTCGCGTCTGTTCGCACGATTGGATGGTGGAGCGGACGTTAAAGAGACCAAATGACGGAAGTCTCCCGTCCGGCCGTCAACCGCGGCCGCAAATGGCATGAGGTTTAGAAATTGATCCAGAAGAACTGGGAAGAGCTGATTAAGCCGAACAAGCTCGAGATCAATCCGGGCCACGATGCCGGCCGCTTTGCAACGGTCGTTGCCGAGCCGCTCGAGCGCGGTTTCGGCCTCACGCTCGGCAACGCGCTGCGCCGGGTTCTGATGTCGTCGCTTCAGGGCGCTGCCGTGACGGCGGTGCAGATCGACGGCGTGCTGCACGAATTCTCGTCCATCGCGGGTGTCCGCGAGGACGTGACCGACATCATCCTGAACATCAAGCAACTCGCGCTGCGCCTCCATGCTGAGGGCCCGAAGCGCATGACGCTCGCCAAGACGGGGCCCGGCGTGGTCACGGCCGGCGACATCACGGCGGGCGCCGATATCGAGGTTCTGAACCCCGATCTCGTGCTCTGCACGCTCGACGAGGGCGCGGACATCCGCATGGAATTCACGGTCGCGCTCGGCAAGGGCTATGTTCCCTCAGACCGGAACCGTCCGGAGGATGCGCCGATCGGCCTCATTCCGGTCGACAGCCTCTACAGCCCGGTGAAGCGCGTTTCCTACAAGGTCGAGAACACCCGCGAAGGGCAGATCCTCGACTATGACAAGCTGACGATGCAGATCGAGACGAACGGCGCCGTCACGCCGGATGACGCGGTGGCCTATGCCGCGCGCATCCTGCAGGATCAGCTCCAGATCTTCGTCAATTTCGAGGAGCCGGAGCAGAAGCTCGTCGAGGAAGCTCGCCCGGAACTCGAGTTCAATGCGGCGCTGCTCAAGAAGGTCGACGAACTGGAGCTTTCGGTCCGTTCGGCCAACTGCCTCAAGAACGACAACATCGTCTATATCGGCGATCTCATCCAGAAGACGGAAGCGGAGATGCTCCGTACGCCGAACTTCGGGCGGAAGTCGCTCAACGAAATCAAGGAAGTGCTGGCTCAGATGGGGCTCCACCTCGGCATGGAAGTGCCGAACTGGCCGCCGGAGAACATCGAAGAGCTCGCGAAGCGTTACGAAGACCAGTATTGATCGCCACGCCTTGCAGGCGTCGCATAGAAGTAAGGAGAAGGGGTCATGCGTCACGGAAATTCCGGCCGCAAGCTCAACAGGACCGCAAGCCACCGCAAGGCCATGTTCGCCAACATGGCGGTCGCGCTCATCAAGCATGAGCAGATCGTGACGACGCTTCCGAAGGCGAAGGAGCTGCGCCCCTATGTCGAAAAGCTGGTGACGCTCGGCAAGACGGATACGCTGCACACGCGCCGTCAGGCTTATGCGCAGCTTCCCGACAAGAAGTGGGCGGCAAAGCTGTTCGACGTTCTCGGGCCTCGCTACAAGGACCGCCCCGGCGGGTACATCCGTGTGCTGAAGGCCGGCTTCCGCTTCGGCGACAATGCGCCGATGGCTGTGATCGAGTTCGTCGATCGCGACGAGAGCGCGAAGGGCCAGGACAGCGGCCCCGTGTTCGTCGAGGGCGACGAGGAAGAGGCGATGGCGACGGCCTGACCGGCCGGCCCGGACCCTTCCGGCAGAAGAATGAGAGGCAGCCAGAAATGGCTGCCTTTTTTCTTGGCGCGGCGTTCGGCCGGCGCTCGCTTCATGACGAAAAGGTAAAGCAGCGAGGTTATTTTCCATCTTGCCAGTGCCCGCCCGGCTCGCAAAGAATCCGGTCGGGGGCAAGAGGCCCGTCCTTTGCGAGAGGGACGTGCAATGATGGTGGTTGAATTCATGACGCATTCTTCCTTTGGCGGATCGCTCGCCATGGCTCTTGCCGCGCTGGCGCTGAGCGCCACGCTTGCTTTTTTCCCGTGGGAGGCGAAGGCCGATACGCGCGCCATGCCCGGCTCGGCGGCGGAGGTCACGCTTTCCTACTCAGCTCTCGTGAAGCGCGTCGCGCCCGCGGTCGTCAACGTCTATTCCAAGAGGGTCGTGCAGGCGCAGCCCGCCTCGCCCTTTTTCAACGATCCCTTCTTCCAGCGCTTTTTCGGTGAGCGCTTCAGCTTCGGCATTCCGCGCGAGCGCGTGCAGCAGTCGCTCGGCTCGGGCGTCATCGTCGGGTCGGACGGGCTCATCGTGACTAACTATCACGTCATCAAGGGTGGCGAGGCGTTCAAGGTGGCGCTGGCGGACAGGCGCGAATTCGAGGCGACGGTCGTGCTGTCGGATGAGCGCACCGACCTTGCCGTGCTCAAGATCAACGCCAAGGGAGAGAAGCTTCCCTTCCTCACCTTCAAGGATTCCGACACCGTCGAGGTCGGCGATCTCGTGCTTGCGATCGGCAATCCGTTCGGCGTCGGACAGACGGTGACATCCGGCATCGTCTCGGCGCTAGCGCGGACGCATATCGGCGTTTCGGACTATCAGTTCTTCATCCAGACGGACGCGGCGATCAATCCCGGCAATTCGGGCGGCGCGCTGGTCACGACCGACGGCAAGCTCATCGGCATCAACAGCGCCATCTATTCGCAGAGCGGCGGCAGCGTCGGCATCGGTTTCGCCATTCCGTCGAACATGGTGCGGCTCGTCGTCGACAGCGCCAGAAATGGCGGGCGCATCAAGCGGCCATGGCCGGGCGCGCAGCTCCAGACGGTCGATGCGCAGCTTGCCGAGTCGCTCGGCCTCGACCGGCCCGGTGGCGCGCTGGTGCGGGACGTCTTTGCCGGTGGCCCCGCGGCGCGGGCGGGCCTCAAGCCGGGCGACGTCATTCGCGCCGTCGATGGCTACGACACGGACGATCCGCAGGCCGTGCGCTACCGCTTCGCCACCAAGGCGCTGGGTGGCAAGGTCACTGTGCGCTATCTGCGCGACGGGCGGGTGGCGGAGACGCAGGTCGCGCTGCAGCCGCCGCCAGAGACGCCGCCCGCCCACAAGACGCTCATCAAGGGGCGCAATCCCTTCGCGGGCGCGACGATCGCCAATCTCTCGCCGGCGGTGGCCGATGAAATCGGGCTCGATGCGCTGGGCGGCAAGGGGGTCGTCATCCTCAGCGTCAATGACGGCACTCCGGCCGCGCAGCTTCAGTTCCAGCCGGGAGACATCGTGCTGGAGGTGGCGGGGCAGAAGATCGACTCGGTGAGCGAGCTTGTCGGCGTGACGGCGGCGACGCGGCAGCAATGGGACTTCGCCGTGAAGCGCGGCGACCGGACCTTGACCGCGACGGTGGGGGGCTGAGCCCCCGCCTCAGGAGGAGGGCTTGCCGTCGCCGATCTGCGACTGGAGATAGTTCTCGAGGCCCACCGACTTCACCAGATCGAGCTGGGTTTCGAGGAAGTCGATGTGCTCTTCCTCGCTTTCGAGTATGTGGTCGAAGAGTTCGCGGCTGACATAGTCCTTCGTCTGCTCGCAATAGGCGATGGCCTCCTTGTAGAAGGCATGGGCCGCATATTCGAGCTTGAGGTCACATTCGATGCACTCGACGGGATGTTCGCCGATCAGGAGCTTGTCGAGATCCTGAAGGTTGGGCAGCCCTTCGAGAAAGAGAATGCGCTCGATCAGGCGATCAGCGTGCTTCATCTCGTCGATCGATTCCTCGTATTCGATCTCGGCGAGCTTGTGGAACCCCCAGTTCCTGAACATGCGGGCATGCAGGAAATACTGATTGATGGCCGTCAGCTCGAGCTTCAGCGCCTTGTTCAGATATTCGATGACCTTGGGGTCGCCCTTCATCGCACTGACCTCTCCTTATCAAGGGGAAAGGTAGTGTCGGCCGCTCATGGCGCGGGGGTCAAACTCAATCTCGGATGCACGCTTCCGCCGAAGGGATCAGTCGGCGGCCTGGAGCGCGCCTGTGAGGCAGTCGCCGGCGCGCGCCTCGGCAATCATGTCGGCCATGCTTTCCATGCAGCGGCCACATTGCGGCTTGCAGCCGGCGGCGCGGTGCACGCCAACGGGCGAGGTGATGTGAGGCGCGCCGGCGATGATCTCGCGCACGGAGCGATCGTTGATGGCGTTGCAGATGCAGACGAACATGGGCCGCTATCCTTGCCGACCGGGCCGCCGCTGGCAGAGACGGAGCCGGCCAATCCGGAACTGATCCTGCCACGGGGAACAGGCAACTGCAAATGCGAATGGTTTGCACAAATTGTCGCAGGCCCCCCGGTCGGGGCCTCGCATCCGCCCCAAGCGAGCCGGTGAGGGCGTGCCGAAAACGTGCTAGACCGCTCCGCATGAGCAATCTTTTCGAAGCCGCAGGACTTGAGGAGGGCGCGCCGCGCCCGCTGGCAGACAGGCTGCGCCCGCAGACGCTGGACGAGGTCGTCGGTCAGGATCACCTGATCGGGCCCAGGGGGCCGCTCGGCCGGATGCTGGCCAAGGGGCACCTGTCCTCGATCATCCTCTGGGGCCCGCCAGGGACCGGCAAGACGACCATCGCCCGGTTGCTGGCCGACAAGGTGGGGCTCCATTTCGAGCCCATGTCGGCGATTTTCTCGGGCGTCGCGGACCTCAAGAAGGTGTTCGACGCGGCGCGCGGACGGCGCGCCATGGGCAAGGGCACGCTGCTCTTCGTCGATGAGATACATCGCTTCAACCGGACGCAGCAGGACAGCTTCCTCCCCGTCATGGAGGACGGGACGGTGACGCTGGTCGGCGCCACGACGGAGAACCCGTCCTTCGAGCTCAACGCGGCGCTCCTCTCGCGCGCCCAGGTGCTGGTGCTGAACCGGCTCGACGATGCCGCGCTCGAGAAGCTGCTTCAGCGGGCCGAAGAGCATGTCGGCCGCAAGCTGCCGCTGGATGATGATGCGCGGGCGGCGCTGCGTGCCATGGCCGATGGCGACGGGCGCTATGTGCTCAATCTCGCCGAGGAGGTTCTGGCGCTCGGAAACGAAGAGCCGCTCGATACGGCCGCGCTCATCGGCGCCGTGCAGCGGCGAGCGCCGCTCTACGACAAGGGCCGGGAAGGGCACTACAATCTCATCAGCGCGCTTCACAAATCCGTGCGCGGATCGGATTGCGATGCGGCGCTTTACTGGCTGGCGCGGATGCTTGCGGGCGGCGAAGACCCGCTCTATATCGTGCGGCGCATGGTGCGCATGGCGGTGGAGGATATCGGCCTCGCCGACCCGGAGGCGCTGCATCAGGCGCTTGCGGCGAAGGAAGCCTATGATTTTCTGGGTTCGCCCGAGGGCGAGCTTGCCATCGCGCAGGCCCTCATCTACCTCGCGACGGCGCCGAAATCGAATGCGGGCTATGCCGCCTTCGGCGCGGCGAGACGGGCAGCGAAGGAAACAGGCTCGCTCAATCCGCCTGCCCATATTCTCAATGCGCCGACGCGACTGATGAAGGAACTCGGCTACGGCAAGGGTTACATCTACGACCCCGATACGGCCGAGGGGTTCTCGGGGCAGGATTACTTTCCCGACGAGATGGAGCGCCTGCAATTCTACCAGCCGGTCGAGCGCGGCTTCGAGCGCGAGATCGCCAAGCGGCTGGCCTATTGGCAAAGGCTGAGGGAGGAGAAGACGAAGTGAACAGCATTTTCGCCGTTGCTGTCGGCGGCGCGATCGGCTCGGTCGCGCGTTATCTCTTCAACCTTCAGGCCATGCGATTGCTCGGCCCTAATTTTCCGTGGGGCACGCTGGGCGTGAACCTCATCGGCGGCTTCATCATGGGCGCGGCGGCGGAGGCTTTCGCCTTGCGGCTCAACGTGTCGGCGGAGATGCGCAGCTTCCTCATGACAGGCATTCTGGGCGGCTTCACGACCTTCTCCGCCTTCTCGCTCGATGTCGGCAACATGCTCGAGCGCCACGACGTTGTATTGGCGGGCTTTTATATCGCCGCGTCCGTCCTGGGCTCGATCGTCATGGTGTTTTTCGGCCTCTGGTCGGTCAGGGCGGTTCTCGCATGAGCGCGGTTACGCAGATAGATGTGAGCGAAGAGGAAGACGGCCTTCGCCTCGACCGCTGGTTCAAGCAACGTTTCCCCTCGCTCACGCATGGGCGGCTCGAGAAGCTGCTGCGCACCGGCCAGGTGCGGGTCGATGGCGCCCGCGCCAAGGCCAATGCGCGGCTCGCGGCGGGGCAGATCGTCCGTGTGCCGCCGCTTGGCGCGGAGCTTCAGCCGGCGCCGGTCTATGAGCGCGCGGTGAGCGACAAGGATGCGGAGATGATCCGCGGCACCGTCATTTACAAGGACAAGTCGGTCCTCGCGCTCAACAAGCCGGCGGGCCTCGCCGTTCAGGGCGGAACGAAGACGGAGCGGCATCTCGACGGGATGCTCGATGCACTGACCTTCGAGGCAAGGGAGCGGCCGCGCCTCGTCCACCGCCTCGATCGAGATACGTCCGGCGTCATCATGCTCGCGCGCAATGCGCGCGCCGCTGCGGCGCTCGCCCGCTCGTTCAAGCAGAAGGATGCGCGCAAGATCTACTGGGCGCTGGTCGTCGGCGTGCCGTCGCCGCGGCGGGGCACGATCAATCTTGCGCTCACCAAGCAGGGCGGCCCGCGCGCCGAGCGCGTCTTCGCGGCGGAGGAGGGCGATGAGGATGCGCGCAATGCCGTCACCCATTATTCGGTGGTGGCGACCGTCAGCGACAAATTCTCATGGGTCGCTTTCATGCCGATGACGGGCCGCACGCACCAGATCCGCGCCCATGCGGCGGCGATCGGCGCGCCCATCGTGGGCGATGGCAAGTATGGCGGCGTCAAGGCGCATCCTGGCGGCGAGATTCCGCGCCAGCTTCATCTCCATGCGCGTTCACTCGACATCGCCCATCCCGATGGCGGCAAGCGGCTCTATGTCGAGGCGGAGCTTCCGCCGCACATGAAGAAGAGCTGGACGCTTCTCGGCCTCGACGAGCGCGATGCCAGGGACGCCTTCGAGGGGCTGGAGGCATGACGCTCCGTCTCGTCGTTTTCGATTGCGATGGTACGCTGATCGACAGCCAGCACATGATCGTGGCGGCAATGGCGCATGCCTTCGAGGTGCATGGGCTCGAGCCGCTGCCGCGTGAAACGGTGCTTTCAATCGTCGGCCTTTCGCTCGACGAGGCGCTGTTCGCGCTCCTGCCCGATACGGATCCGAGGCTCCGCCGCGCGGTCACCGAAGGCTACAAGGAAGCGTTTCACCATTTGCGGGCGCGGCCCGAGCTTGCCGAGCCGCTCTATCCCGGCGCGAAGGCCGCCGTCGAGGCGCTTGCGGCGCGCGAGGACGTTCTCCTCGGCATCGCGACGGGCAAGTCGCAGAGAGGCTTGCGGCTGGCGCTTGAAAAGCACGACCTCTCCCGGTTTTTCGTCACCCTTCAGACAGCGGATGATGCGCCCTCGAAGCCCCATCCGATGATGCTGCAACGTGCCATGGCCGAGGCGGGCGTCGCTCCCGGCCACACGGTGCTCGTCGGGGATACCTCTTTCGATATGGAGATGGCGTCCGCCGCCGGAACTCATGCGTTCGGTGTCAATTGGGGGTATCATGCCCCAGAAATGCTCGTAAAAGCCGGCGCGTCGCGCGTCTTGTCGGGCTTCGGCGAGCTTCAGCCGGCGCTCGAGGGCTTGTGGCGCCAGCCCGCACTCGGGGAGACACTCGGATGAGGACGATAGGCCGCTTACTGATCCTTCTCGTTATCGTTCTGGGCGCGGCGCTCGTCGCCGCGAGCTTCGTCGATCTCGGCCGCTTCGCGCCGCAGATCGAGGCGGCGGCGCAGAAGGCGACCGGACGGAGCCTCAGGATCGAGGGCCCACTCCACATCGGCATTTCGCTCGTGCCGGAACTTGTCGCCGAGAAGGTGCGCTTCGCCAATGCCTCCTGGGGCACGCGGCCCGACATGGTGACGGCCGACAGGCTCGGGCTCAAGATCGCCGTGCTGCCGCTGCTCAAGGGCAAGGTGGCGCTGAAGCAGGTCACGCTCAAGGGCGCCGACATCTATATCGAGACGGACAGGAACGGGCAGGGGAACTGGGAGTTCGCCGCTGCCGCGCCCGCCAAGGCCGCGCCCGCCGAAGGCGGCGGGATGGCGCTTGCAGGCGTGCCCGATGTGTCGATCTCCGATCTCAAGGTCGCCTATCGCGACGGCAAGACGCAGAAGGTGACGCAGGCGAATTTCACGAAGGTCGACATCGCCGCCAGGGGCGCCGGTCTTCACGCGACCGTGGAGGGCGAGGTGAACGGCTCGACGGTCGCCTTCGATTCCGACGTCCTTCAGTCCGCAAATGAAATCTCGCTGAAGAATGCCGCGCTCACCGTTTCGGGCACGAGCGCGAAGGGCGATCTAACGGTGGGCCTTGGCGGGCCGAAGCCGAGCATCGTGGGCGCGCTGTCGAGCCCGAAGTTCGATCTGACGCCGCTTGCCTCGGGCGGGTCGTCGAAAGGCGGCAAGGGCGGACCGGTCTTCAGCCGCGATCCGCTGCCGCTCGATCAGCTCAATGCGGCCAATGCCGATGTCACGATCAGCGTCGCCTCGCTCACATTCGGCAAGATCGAACTCACGGATGTGAAGCTGCCGATCAAGCTCAATAACGGCGCGCTCGATGCGCCGGTTTCCATGGTCTATCTCGGAACGCCGATCAAGGTCGGGCTCACGGCCAATGGAGGGACGCGGAGCGTCGGGCTCGATGCGAAAACGGCCTCGCTCAATATCGGCAAGCTCTTCACCGATCTCGATGTCACCAACATGCTTCAGGCGAGGGCGGATATCGCCGCGAAGCTGAAGGGGCAGGGCCGCTCGCTTCATGACATCGCGTCGAGCCTGTCCGGCGAGACAAATCTCGCCGTGGGCGAGGGGACGATCAATTCCAGGATGTTCGCGATCGTCTCCAACGATCTCGCCAAGGCGATCATCCCGACGGGACAGAGCGGCGAAACCGCGAAGCTCGTCTGCGCGCTCAGCGCGTTCGAGTTCCGTGGCGGCGTCGGCACGTCGAAGGCGCTGGCCGTCGAAACGGACAGCCTCATCACGACCGGCAGCGGGACGATCAATCTCGGGTCCGAACAGATCGACTTGCTGCTGAAGCCGAAGCCCAAAAATGCAAGCCTTGCGAGCCTCGCTTTCCCGATCCGCGTTTCCGGGCCGCTCGGCGCGCCATCGGCCGGCATCGACAAGGAGGGCGCCGCGCTCGGCCTCGCGACGGCGGCGGGCGGCGT
>NZ_JBATUH010000032.1:0-14465 GCF_049671045.1 Parvibaculum sp.
ATTTCCATGTGCTCAGAGATGTGAACCTGACCGTGCGCGAGGGCGAACGCATCGTGATCGCGGGGCCTTCGGGCTCCGGCAAATCGACGCTCATCCGCTGCATCAATCGTCTCGAGGCGCATGACAAGGGGCGGATCGCCGTCGACGGGATCGAGCTTACGGAAGACCTGAAGCGCATCGACGAGGTGCGCCGCGAGGTCGGCATGGTGTTCCAGCAATTCAATCTCTTCCCGCATATGACGGTGCTTGAGAATTGCACGCTCGCACCGATCTGGGTGCGGGGCCTGCCGCAGGAGGAGGCGGAGGCGGCCGCCATGCGCCTTCTCGAGCGCGTCCGCATTCCGGAGCAGGCGCATAAATATCCCGGCCAGCTCTCGGGCGGACAGCAGCAGCGCGTCGCCATTGCGCGTGCGCTTTGCATGAGCCCGAAGATCATGCTTTTCGATGAGCCGACCTCGGCGCTCGATCCGGAAATGATCAAGGAAGTGCTGGACGTGATGGTGGGGCTTGCCAATGACGGCATGACGATGATCTGCGTCACGCATGAAATGGGCTTCGCGCGCGAGGTCGCCGACCGCATCGTCTTCATGGATCAGGGCGAGATCGTGGAGGAGGCGCCGCCCGCGGAGTTTTTCACCGCGCCGAAGAGCGAGCGGACAAGGGCATTCCTCGCGCAGATCCTGCGGGGCTAGGCAGGTCGCTCGAACGCGGGATGGCCCGGACAGGCCGGGCGATGAGGACGAGCTATTCGTCGAATTCCGCTTCCGATTGCCCATAGGGTGTGAAGCCAGCGCGCTGATAGAGCCTGAGCGCGCGGGGGTGGTCGAGCGTGCAGGTCTGGACGATGAGGCGCGCGGGATGTCTCGCCCAGGCAAGCGAAATCGCCTCGCCAAGGAGGAAGCGGCCCAGACCTTCGCCGATCCGTTCCGGAATGATGCCGAGGAAGGAGAGTTCCGCATCCGGCATGCCGCGGAAATCGAGTTCGATAAATCCGACGGGCGCGCCATCGAGATAGAGCACATATATCTCGACATTGTCGTCATGAATGATCGATGCGAGTTCTGCATCGCCAAGTTTCCGGCGGCTTACCCAGGCGTAATTGCGGCCGATCGTGTCATAGAGATAGCGGTAGAAATGGAGCGGCGGCTTTGATGCGCGCAGCAGCGCGCTGGCGCCATGCGGGCGCGGCGCGATGAGCAGGCGCGGCTCGGCACACATTTCGAGATGGGTGACAATCGTCTTGTGCCGCTTGCCCATTGTTGTCCGCTCTGCCCGTGTTCCACCGGCTAGGTACCGGCGAGGTCGATGCGCTCAGGCTTCGACGGGCATGCCCTCGACCGCGCCCCACTCCGACCATGAGCCATCATAAACCGAAGTTTGCCGATGGCCGAGCACCGCAAGGCCGAGCGCGAGAATGCAGGCGCTGACGCCGGAGCCGCAAGTGGTGATGACCGGGCGGGCGAGGTCGATGCCGGCCCTCTCGAAGAGGGAGCGCAATTCGGCAGGGGGCTTCAGCGTGCCGTCGGCCTGGGTCAGTTCGGCCGAAGGCAGGTTGTGGCTGCCGGGTATGTGCCCGCCTTTCAGGCCGGGTCGGGGCTCCGGCTCCTTGGCGCGGAAGCGGCCGCGGCTGCGCGCATCGAGCACCTGTTCGGCGCAGGTCTCGATATTGCGAAGCATCGCCTCGCGGTCGCGCAGGAGCAGCGCGTTGCGCCGCGCGGTGAAATGGCGGGCGCTTGCATGCGAGCGCGCATCGCTGAGAGGGCGGCCGTCCGCCTTCCACTTCTTCAGCCCTCCATCCAGCACCACCACATCCTCATGGCCCATCACGCGGAACATCCACCAGACGCGCGGCGCGCTGAAGAGCCCCGCGCCGTCATAGACGACGATGCGGTTGCCATCGCCAAGGCCGAGGGCGCGGACGCGAGCGGAGAATTTCTCGGGGCTCGGCAGCATGTGCGGGAAGGGGCTCGACGTATCGGCGATCTCGTCAATGTCGAAATAGACCGCGCCGGGAATGTGCTCGCGCTCATATTCCGCGCGGGGGTCGCGCTGCGATTGCGGCATGTACCAGGAGCCATCGACGATGCGGATGTCAGGCGCGTCGAGCCTCTGCGCCAGCCACTCGGTGCTCACGAGCGGGCTTTCGGTCGATGCGGGCATGTTGTTTCTCCGGATCAGAGCCAGGAAGGCGTCGGCAGGTTCTTCTGCCTGAGGAATTCAGGGTTGAAGAGCTTGCTCTGATAGCGGGTGCCGTAATCACAGAGGATGGTGACGATCGTATGACCGGGGCCGAGCTGGCGGGCGAGGCGGATGGCGCCGGCGACATTGATGCCACTCGATCCGCCAAGGCAGAGGCCCTCTTCCTTGAGAAGATCGAAGATGATCGGCAGCGCTTCCTCATCCGGGATCTGGTAGGCCTCGTCGATGGGCGCGCCTTCGAGATTGGCGGTGATGCGCCCCTGGCCGATGCCTTCGGTGATGGAGCTGCCTTCGGCCTTCAGTTCGCCGTGCTTGTAGTAGTGATAGAGCGCCGCGCCCATCGGGTCGGAAAGCGCGATGGTGACGTTCCTGTTGCGCTCCTTCAGCGCGATGGCGATGCCGGCCAGCGTGCCACCCGTGCCCACGGCGCAGGTGAAGCCGTCGATCCTGCCATCCGTCTGCGCCCAGATTTCGGGGCCGGTGGTTTCGATATGCGCCTGCCGGTTCGCCACATTGTCGAACTGGTTTGCCCAGATCGCGCCGTTCGGTTCCTTTGCCGCAAGCTCCTCCGCGAGTCGGCCGGAATATTTCACGTAGTTGTTCGGGTCCTTGTAGGGAACGGCCGGCACCTCGATCAGCTCCGCGCCGCAGAGGCGGAGCATGTCCTTCTTTTCCTGCGACTGCGTTTCGGGAATGACGATCACGCTGCGAAAGCCGAGCGCGTTGCCGACGAGAGCGAGCCCGATGCCGGTATTGCCGGCGGTGCCTTCGACGATGGTGCCGCCGGGGCGGAGCTGGCCCTTCGCCATCGCGTCCTTGATGATGTAGAGCGCGGCGCGGTCCTTCACCGACTGGCCGGGATTGAGGAATTCCGCCTTGCCCAGAATTTCGCAGCCCGTCTCCTCGGAGGCGCGCTTCAAGCGGATCAACGGCGTATGGCCGATCGAATCCACGAGTCCGTTTCTGATATCCATGATTGTCCGGTCTTGATTGAGGAGTGGCGCATAGGCGTCGAGGCGCTGTGCTCAGAACATACGGAGCGTTGGCCTTGCGTTCAAGGCGCGGACCGCATGGGAATTCTTCATTTAATTTTTGTTTTATTGGCGCTAAGCCATTGAATCATCAGAAAGGTCTTCGCGTCCCTTATCCGTCCGTCCATGGTCGCGGCCTGCGCCTCCGCGAGCGGCACGACGACGGCGCGAATGTCCTCGTGCTCATGGGCAAGGCCATGGATGCCCCCGATGCGCGAGAGATCGGCCCGCGCGGCATAGATGTGGGTGCGCTCGCCATAGCCGCCCGGCGACGACCAGGCGGTGGTGATGTGGACCGGCTCGCCGATGACACAGCCCGTTTCCTCGAGCGCTTCGCGGTGAGCGACCTCGAGCGGCGTTTCGCCGGGATCGACGATGCCCGCGACCGCCTCGAAGAGCCATGTCGCCTCGTCATAGACGAGGCCGCAGGCGCGGAACTGCTCGATGAGGACGACCGCGTCGAGTGCGGGATCGTAGGGGATCACCATCGCGACCTCGCCGATCGTGTACATGTCGCGGGTGACGAGATCGGACCAGCTTCCGTCGAAGCGGCGATGACGGAACGTGAAACGTTCGAGCTTGCCCCAGCCGCGGCCAATGAGTTCGCGCGAGCGGATGTCCACGTCATCGAGCGTGCGTGGGGTCGGGATCAGGCGGTCTTCCATTCCGGGGCTCCGGGTTTCTTCCGTGGCGGAAGCTCAAGGCGGGGCCCGAAGTCTAATTCAGGGTCGTGTCAGCGTCACCTGCGTGACGTCGATGGCGCCCGCGCGGAAGCCGGCCTCGCAATAGGCAAGATAGTATTCCCACAGCCGCCGGAAGCGCTCGTCGAAGCCGAGATGCTGAATGTCCGGCCATGCGGCGCGGAAGCGCTGGCGCCAGAGTTTCAGCGTCTCGGCATAGTCGAGGCCGAAGTCGAGATTGCCGGCCCAGGTGAGGCCGGCGCGCGCGACCTGCTCTCGGAGCGCCGATGGCGAAGGCAGCATGCCGCCGGGGAAGATATAGCGCTGGATGAAGTCGGCGCTCTTGCGATAGGCGGGAAAAATGCTGTCCTCGATGGTGATGATCTGGAGGCCCGCCACGCCGCCGGGCTTCAGGCAGTCTCGCAGCTTGTCGAAATAGGCGGGCCAATAGGCCTCGCCGACCGCCTCGAACATCTCGATCGAGGCGACGCGGTCGAAGCGTTCCTCGACATCGCGGTAATCCTGATAGCGGATCTCGACCCTGTCGGAGAGCCCCTTTGCTGCGATCCGCTCGCGCGCGAAGGCGAGCTGTTCCTTGCTGATCGTGATGCCGGTGACGCGGCAGCCGATCTGGCTTGCGGCGAATTCCGCGAAGCCGCCCCAGCCCGAGCCGATTTCGAGGAGGTGGTGTTCTGGCCGCAGGTCGATGCGTTCGGCGAGCGAGCGGTATTTGTTGATCTGCGCGTCCGAAAGATCCTGCCCCTGATGCGCGAACCGCGCCGAGGAATAGGTCATCGTGCCGTCGAGCCAGCGGCGGTAGAAGCCGTTGCCGAGATCGTAATGGAACTCGATGTTGCGCCTTGCGCCGCGCCGCGAATTTCGCCGCACGAGATGCAGAAGCCGCGCGCCGAGCCGGACCGCGCCGAGGCCGAGAAACCTCTCGCGGAGCACGTCGCGGTTGCGGGCGAAGAGTTCGAGGAAGGAGGCGATGTTGGGACTGTCCCACATGCCGTCGAGAAACGCCTCGGCGGCGCCGAGATCGCCGGCTGCGAAGAGGCGGCGGGCCAGTCCGAAATCCCTGATCTCCATGACCGCGTCGGCGCCAGGCTCCCGCCCGCTGAAGCGCAGGCGGCGGCCATCGGGAAGCAGGATGGTGAGACTGCCGTGTCGCATATGGACGAGCGCGCGAAAGACGAGGCGGAGAAGTCGTGGAAGGCCCGTTATGCGATTGAGATTGGCGGCGGTGACGTCGATCGTCTCCGCGCCATGTGTCGAACACTCTTCGAGATACTGCGTCATGCGAGCGTCCCCTGTAGGTTCTTCGCATGAGCATATAGCGAGCAGGGCGCCCGGTGCGACTGCTTCCTCGGGCGCGTTCCGCCTAAGGGTGGGCGGCAGCTCGGGGCGGCAGGGTTCGGCGGGGCGCGCGGCCAAAGAAAAAGGGGTCCGGCTTCGTCGGAAACCGGACCCCTCGAAACTGGCTCCCCGGGCCGGACTCGAACCAGCGACCAAGCGGTTAACAGCCGCTTGCTCTACCACTGAGCTACCGGGGATCACTTCGTCGCAACTCAACGACGAGGACGAGCGGTCCTATAGCAAAGTCGTTTGCCCCATGCCAGCCCAAATCTTGCCTCCGGCGCCGCGAATACCCATTTGTTCGGCCAGTCCGGGCGTCAGGCCCTGTTTCCCAAGGAAAGCGAGAGGCATGGCGACGGTTCGCTTCGGCAACAAGCGGTTCAAGGTGCCCGGTTCGCCCGCCATGCGGCGCGTGACCGGGGCGGCGCTTGTCGGCGGCGGCGTGCTCGGTTTCCTGCCGGTTCTCGGCTTCTGGATGCTGCCGCTCGGGGTCGTGGTGCTGTCGGTCGATTCGCATCCGGTGCGCCGCGTGCGCCGCCGGACGGAGGTCTGGTGGGGGCGACGGCGGAACGGCCGGGACGAGCGCTTCGGCGGCTAGTCGATCGCCTCTCCGGCAAGCGGCCTCGCCAGGGCGAAGGGGAGGCCGCTCAGCAGCACCTCGATGATTCTCACATCCTGATAGTCGCCATTGAGCGAGAGGCGCGGAAGGCGTGTCAGCCGGTCCCTGTGGGACGGGTAGATGAGTCCCTTGCGCGTCGTCGTGGCCGAGCGGAAGCCAAATTGGGCGGCAAGCGCGAATTCGCGCTCGCCCGCCGAGCCGGGGTCGCCATAGGGGTAGGAGAAATGGACGGACTTGCGCCCAAGCTCCGCCTCATGGCGCGCAAGGCCCCGGGCGATCTCGTCGCGCGCGCGCGCCTCCGGCAGGCCGGCAAGGGCGAAATGGCCGGCCGTATGCGCCTCGATCGAGGCGAGCGGATGTGCGGCAAGCTCGCGCACCTCGTCCCAGCTCATCGAAAGCTCGCGCGTAACCTGCGTGGGCTCGATGCCGTGCCCGGCCGCGAGGCGGGTGATCTCGTCCCGCATGTGGTCTTCGGGGCCGCCGCGCAGGCGCCAGTAGATCGCCGGCCAGGCGGCGGTCTTCTCCGCAAGGCTCGCGCAGGAAAACACCTCCTCGCCATCCACGAAGCGGACGCGCAAGTCTCTCGCCGCGCCGATGACCCGCTCGAGCAGAACCCACCAGAGGATGGCCGTTCCGTCGGGCAGGCCCGTCGCCAGATAGACCGTGAACGGAACATTTTGGCGCGCGAAGACGGGTGCGGCGACCGTGAGATTGTCGCGGTAGCCATCATCGAGGGTGAAGACGGCGAAGCGCTCTCCAGTCTCGCCCGCGGCAAGGCGCGAGACGGCCTCATCGAGGCTGAGGCATAGATAGCCCATTTCCTGCACGCGCGTGATGACGGCATCGAGGAAGGTGGGCGTGATTTCGAGAATGCGGTTCGGCGCGAATTCGCCGCCATCGGGCTCGCGCACGCGGTGAAGCATGAAGATCACGCCCGCGCCTGCCAGCGCCTTTGGCGCGAGGCGGTGCGCGCCGCTCGCATGAAGGGCGAGGAGGCCGTGCCGCGCCAGAGCCGTCCTCTGCGGCAGGGGCCGCGGTTTTTCCGATGCGACATTCATGCGTCGAGGTCCTCGGCGCCGGGGAAAGCGGAGTGGGGCCGGTTGCGGGCCAGGGTAGCACGGCGATTGCAACCGGCACGATGTGGCGAGAATGCGCGTCCGGAATTGAGAAAAGATTGATGCAAGCCGGCGCATCGAGCCTCGAAACGCGCAGAAAGCGTTTCAACTTGATCCATCGGCAAGGCGAGGCCCCCCGTGAAGCCGCTGACGAATAAGAACGAAGCAGAGAAGCAGTCCTACGCGCCTGTTAACCATTGGCCCCGTCGCAATGGCGAAGCCGGGCAAGTCATTCACGGGCCGTGGGCGCGCCGACCCGAGGTGCTTCTCACCGTTCATGAGGGCTTCGAGGGCCTGCGTTCCGCCTGGACCGCGCTCGAGGCGGTGGCCGACTGCACGGTCTTCCAGACCCATGCCTGGCTTTCGGCGTGGTTCCGTCATGTCGGCGCGCGCCAGGGCATCGAGCCTGCGATCGTCGTCGGCTGGGATGGCGAGGAGGAGGGGGAAGGGCCGCTTTTCATATTTCCGTTCGGATTGAAGCGAGGCTTCGCCGGTACCCGTCTCGTTTGGCTCGGGGCGGAGTTCTGCGACTATCAGGCGCCCATCCTTGCCAAGCGCTTCTCGCGGACGGTTCACAGGAGCCAGTTCAAGGCGCTGTGGGCGGAGATACGCGAGGCCCTGCCGCATCACGACATCGTGGAGCTCGACCGGCTGCCCGAATTCATCGGCGAGCAGCCGAACCCGCTTCTGGCGCTCGGCAATGCGACCGAGCACGCCTCATCCGCCCATATGACGCGGCTGAAGCCGAGCTGGAGCGCCTATTACGACGAGAAGCGCTCCTCCGGCAGCAAGAAGCGCGACAAGCAGAAGCGCCGCAAGCTCGAGGAGTTCGGCGAGGTCGCTCTGGTGACGCCGCAGGACCCCACCGGGATCGCCCGCTCCATCGACGAGCTGATCGCCCAGAAGAGCGCGGCATTCGCGCGCATGGGTATCGCCAATCCCTTCGCGCGGCCGGGCGTGCGCGACTTCTATCTCGATCTTGCAACCGATCCCGCCTGCAAGGGGCTCATCCATGTCAGTCATCTCGATGTCGGCGGCAGGGTCGCGGCCACGAATTGGGGCGTAAGCTTTCGCGGGCGTTATCACTATGTGCTGGCGAGCTATGCGGCAGAAGAGGAATTCGCGCGTTTCGGCCCCGGCATGGTGCAGCTCATGGAGCTGATGCGGCACGCGACGGAAACGGGGCATGAGGAGTTCGACTTCACCATCGGCGACGAGCCCTACAAGGCTGACTGGTGCGAAGTGCGGACCCGGCTTTTCGATCATCTCGAGGCTGTGACCATGCGCGGCTGGCTGGCGCTCATGCCTGCGGTTCTGCGCCGCCGGGCTAAACGCTTCATCAAGCAGACGCCGGTACTTTGGGATGCGTTTACCCGCCTGCGCGCCGTCGCGGGCTCGCTGCCCGGCGCGGGAATGGTCCGGGTCTGACAAGGAAACCGGCCCGATGAACGCCCCGGCGCTTCCTCATTCTCTGAGACGGCTCGGCGCAACGCTCGCAGCCATGCTCGGCGCCGTGCTTGCCGAGGGTCACCTCGCGCAGGTCGTGCGCGGGGCCGGCCTCGTCATGGGCATCCGCATCGCGGGAGCTGCCATCGCGCTTCTCGGCCAGGTGCTTCTCGCGCGCTGGATGGGCACCTTCGAATACGGCATTTTCGCCTATGTCTGGGTGTGGGTCATCATGCTCGGCGTCATCGCGCCGATGGGCTTCGGCACATCGACGCTCCGCTTCGTGCCGGACTATCGCATCAATGCGAAGTGGCGGCGGCTCGCGGGCATCCTCCACGATTCCTGGCGGGTCGTGCTCGTGCTCGGCCTTGCATTCATGGCGCTGGGGCTCGGCGCCATCGGGCTTCTGCGCAACGAGATCGAGGCCTATTACGTGCTCCCGCTCGTTCTGGCGATGATGTGCGTGCCGGGTTTCGCGCTGACCGACACGCTCGAGGGAACGGCCCGCGCTTTTGGCTGGGTGAGCCTTGCCTATCTCCCCGCCTATATCATCCGCCCGCTCGGGATCGTCGCCGTTGGCGCGCTCATCCATTTCATGTTCGGCGGGCTGACGGGCGTTGCAGCCGTGGCCGGCGCTCTCGCCGCGACGCTTCTCACGCTTGCCGGACAACGCTTCTTCCTCAACCGCCGCATCGGCGCGGCGATCCCGCGCGCAAAGCCCATCCGCCATACGCGCTACTGGGTCGCGGCTTCGCTGCCGCTGGTGCTGGCCGAGGGGCTCTACCTTCTGCTTCTCAACACCGACATCGTTCTGCTCGGCTATTTCGTCGATCCCAATGAGGTCGGCATCTATTTCGCGGCGACGCGGATCACCAATCTCGTCGTCTTCATCTATTTCGCGGTGGCCGCGCTCGCCGTGCCGAAATTCTCCGAACTTCATGCCGCCGGAGATCGCGCAGGCTTGCAGGTCTTCGTCCACAACATCATTCAATGGATCTTCTGGCCGACACTCGCGGCGGCGGGCTTCCTCCTGCTCATCGGCGAATTCGCGCTCAACCTTTTCGGCGAGGGTTTCGACAAGGGCTATCCGCTGCTCGCTATGCTGATGCTCGGCTTCGTCGCGCGCGCGTCGACTGGTCCCGTCGAATATCTGCTCAACATGACGGGACACCAGAACCTGACCGCCGCCGTGTATGGCGCCGCGGCGCTTCTCAACATCGCGCTCAATCTCGCGCTCGTGCCGCGCTTCGGCCTCATGGGCGCTGCAGCGGGAACGGCAGCCTCGCTCATCTTCGCGAGCTTCTGTCTCTTCCTGATCGCGCGCCGCCGTCTCGGCATCACCTCTTTCGTGCTGTCGCGAAGCGGCTTTGCTTCGCCGGCCACTGTCTGAAGGATCGATCGATGACCGATCTCAAATCGCAATATCCGGCTTTCCCTGCCCTGAGGCGCGGCTCCACGGCGGAGGTACAGCTTTCCTCCGAGGCGGATGACGGCAGCATCTGCGTGCTCGAAAGCGCCGAGGCGCTGGAACCCCATGTCGCGGAGATGGAAGCGCTGGCGGTCGCGTCGAGCGACAGCAATCCGCTCTTCGAGGCAAGGGCGCTTCAGGCGGCGATGGCGCATCTCCGGTCGGGTGGCCCGGTTCGCGTCGCGCTCGTGCGCAGCGCGCCTCTGGCAGGCGGCGAGCCGCTGCTGATCGGGGTCTTTCCCTTTCAGGCGCGGCGTTTCTATCTCGGCCTTCCGTTCGCGATCTGGTCGATCTGGACGCATGTTCACGGCTTTCTCGCCACGCCCATCGTTCGCGCAGGGTATGAGCGCCAGGCGCTGCGCCGCTTCCTCGCCCATGCTGATCGCGCGGGCGCGCCGCTTCTGCGCTTTCCGATGTTCGAGGGAGGCGGGGCCTTCGATGCGGCGCTAAGCGACGTGCTTGCCGAGCGCGGCCTCGCGCATGTCGAAACCGGGCGGCATGAACGCGCCTTCCTCAAATCCGAACTCGATGGCGAGGCCTATCTCGCCGCGACCATGCGCAAGAAGAAGCGCAAGGAATATAACCGCCTCTGGAACCGGCTCGCCGAGGCGGGCGAGCTTCGTTTCGTCACGCATGATGGCGGGGCGGAGCTTTCGGCCTGGGTCAATCGCTTTCTCGCCCTCGAGCGCAGCGGCTGGAAAGGAAAGCGCGGAACGGCGCTTGCCGAACGCGCCAATGAGCGCGCCTTTTTCGAGCGCCTTTGCTCGGAAGCGCGCGCGCGCGGCTCGCTTCACTGCGCCGAAATTCTTCTCGACGGAAAGCCGATCGCGATGCTTGCGAGCTTTCTCTCGGGTGGCGGCGCCCACAGCTTCAAGATCGCCTATGACGAGGACTACGCCAGATATTCGCCGGGCGCGCTGCTGATGATGAAGGCGGTCGGCGCGTTTCTCGGCGATCCGCGCATCGCATGGGTCGATTCCTGCGCGGTGCCGAACCATCCGATGATCGACCATATCTGGGCGGAGCGGCGCACGATCCGCGAAGTCAATGCGGCCACCGCGCATCTTCTGAGCCCGCTTCTGATTTTCTATTCGGCCCGCATGACGCATATCGCGGAATGGGCCTGGGACCGCATGCGAACGCTCTATCACCGTCTACGCAAGGAGGTGGAACATGGATAAGCTCATCGAAGTCGAGGCGGGCGGCGTTGGGAACGAGATGCCGACGCGCACATTCCGGTTGCG
The DNA here is from genome assembly GCF_049671045.1 of Parvibaculum sp. Classification (GTDB taxonomy): domain Bacteria; phylum Pseudomonadota; class Alphaproteobacteria; order Parvibaculales; family Parvibaculaceae; genus Parvibaculum. The sequence goes on from NZ_JBATUH010000032.1 coordinate 11,159, forward strand.
GCATCATCTGGCCGATCATCCGCTCTTCAAGCTCGACCGGCTGGCGCGGCTCGCGGCTTCGCTGCCTGCGGACCAGATCGAATTCAACGGTCCGGTCCTCCCCAATCAGGACCCCGACCTGACGCCCTCCAACGGCTTGACGCCCGAGGAAACCGTGCGGCGCATCGAGGAGTGCCGCTCCTGGATGGTGATCAAGAACGCGGAGAGCGACCCGGAATACAAGGCGCTGCTCGACGCCTGTCTCGATCAGGTAGCCGAGCAGACGGGCGGCGTCATGGGCTGCGCGCTGAGGCGGCAGGCTTTCATCTTCGTCACATCGCCCGGCAATGTGACGCCGTTTCACATGGACCCCGAATATAATTTCCTGCTCCAGATTCGCGGCCAGAAACGGATGAGCCTATTTGACTATCGGGACCGCGCCATCGTCTCGGAGGAAGCTCTGGAGCTTTATCCGGGCAAGCATCGGAACCTGCCATATCGTGACGAATTCGAGGCGGGCGCGACGCAGCAGCATCTCGATCCGGGTGACGCGATCTTCGTGCCGCTGTTCGAGCCGCATTGGGTGCAGAACGGGCCCGAGGTTTCGGTGTCCTTCTCGATCACCTGGCAAACGAAGGAGTCGCTCAGGCTGGTGAAGCTTTCCTATGTAAATGCGGGTCTTCGCCGTCTTGGCTTTCCGCAGGCGCCTGCGGGCACGCACAAGGCGCTCGATGCGATCAAGGTCGCGGCCTATGACGTGCTGCGGCCGATCTACGATGCGGTCAGGAAGATTGCGGGCGACAGGCAGAAGGCGATCGCCTTTGTCTTTGGCAAGACGGCGCCCGCGAATTGATCAGGCCGCGCGGGCGGGGCGAACGGGATATTCCTCGATGGCCGTGTCCGTGTAGCGGCGGTAGCGGCGCAGATTGACGCGGGTGAGCAGGATGCCGACGCGGCGGCCGCTCGCCGCCGCGAGCATCTTGAGCACATGCGTGACGAGGCGGCGGCTCGTCACCGACCAGCGCACGACAAGCACCGTGAGGTCGGTCATTTTCGCCAGCACCTGCGCGTCCGCGGCGGCCATGACGGGCGGCGCGTCGATGACGATGTAGTCGTAGGTGTGTTCGAGCGCCTTCAGCACCCAGGCCATCTGCGCGGAGGCGAGCATGGCGGTCGGGTTTGGCAGCGCCGCGCCAGCCTGCATGACATGGGCATAGCTGCCGTAATCCTGCCGGATGACATGCGTGAAGTTCGCCTGTCCTGTCAGCAGTTCGGAAAGCCCTGCCTGTGGCGGCATACCGACGGCGAGATGAACCGAGGGCGCGCGCATGTCTGCATCGATGAGAATGGTGCGGTAGCCGCCCATGGCGAGAACGCGCGCAAGGCTCGCGGCCGTCGAGGTCTTGCCTTCATCCTTCTGCGCCGAAGTGACGAGCACGCTGCGCGCGCGGCGATTGCCGATGCGGGCGAGCAGCACATTGCCCTGTAGCGTCCGGATTGCTTCGGCATAAAGGCCGAAAGGCTCGCGGAGAACGTCGGCGGCGGGGTTCGTCTGGCGGCCGCCATGAGCCTCGATCTCCGGCACCAGGCCGAGAAAAGGCATGCCGGTGACGCGCTCGGCCTGTTCGGCGGTGCGGAAGCCGCGCGCGAACACCTCAACGAGGAAGCTCAGGACGAGAGCGAAAAGCAGGCCCGCTATGACGGAGAGCGTCAGCACCGCGCCCGTCTTGGGGAAGGTCGGGGAGGAGGGCTCCTGCGCGCGCGACACGATGCGGGCATTGGCGGCCCCGGCATCGGCCTCGGCGCGGGCGTTCGCCTCCTCATAGCGCTTGAGGAAGGATTCGAGCAGGGCGCGGTTCGTCGATGCGTCGCGTTCGAGCGCGCGAAGCTGGACCTCGTCCTGATTGAGCGTGCCCATGCGGACCTGAAGCCGCACGAGGCTCGCGCGGAGCGAGGCGACGCGCGCCGAGGCGACACGCGCATCGTTTTCGAGGCCCTTGATGATCTTGTCGACCTCCTTGCCGATCTGGCGGTCGAGATCGGCGAGATTGGCCTGCGCTTCCATCATCTTCGGATGCGACGGCAGAAGCGTCTCCGACATCTGCGCGATCTGCGCGCGGAGCGCGACTTCCTGCTGGCGCAAATTCTGGATCAGCGGCGACTGGAGAACGGCGGCGGCCGAGTTGACGGCATTGCCCGAGGCAAGAAGGCTGCGGGCGTTCTGAAGCCTCGCCTCGGCCTCGGCGCGGGCGGCCTCCGCCAGCGTGAGCTGCGAGTTGAGATCGGTGAGCTGCTGCTGGGGAACGGTGGACCCGTTGGTGAGAAAGAGGCCCGAATCCGCGCGGAAGGCTTCGACGGCGGCCTCCGACGTCTGGACCTTCTTGCGAAGCTCCTCGATCTGCTGGCCGAGCCATTTGGTCGCTTCGCGATTGATGGCGTTCTTCTGCTCGATCTGCTGGGCGATATAGAGTTCGGCGAGGCGATTGGGAACCATCGCCGCCATGCGCGCATCGGTCGAGGTGAATTCGATGGCGATGACGCGCGATGTGCCCTTCTGGTAGACGTTCAGCTTGCGCAGCACATTGTCGGCGATTTCCGTTTCGTCCGGCGCGCTGCCCCGCACGCCGACGAGATTGAGGATCCGCATCCGCGTGCCGGGACGAAGCGACGGGTTGAATTCCGGGTCGCGGTCGAGGCGAAGATCGGTGACGAGACGAGTGAGCAGCGGGCGCGAGACGAGAAGCTGGATCTCGCTCTGCAAGGTTTCGGAGTCGGGCAGGGTAGGCTGGCTCGTCGTGTCGAAGGTGGAGATTTCGCCCGTGCGCGGGGAAAGCAGGATGCGCGTTTCGCCGGTATAGGTCGGCGTCACCGTGGCGAGCCAGACGAGGCTCAGCGCCATGAAGCCCGCAAAGGCAAGCGCGATCAGCTCCTTGCGCGCCCAGATACCGCGCAGCAGCTCCCATGGCGAAACGTCGCCCGCCGCCTGCATGTCAGGGGTGGAACGGCGTCGGTCGCCAAAGGTCACAACAGGCGTGCCGTGAATGTTGGTCATGCGCTCCGCTCGCTGGAATGCCGGCGCACTCCTTCAGGGCGGACAGTAGCCCGGTGTTGGTAACGGAAGGTTTAACGCGCGGAGACAACCTTCGCAAAAGGCGAGCAATTCCGGCGACTTGGACGCGCCGGGGCGCCGCCGCGCTCGCAAAAAATTAACCAGTCCGGCCTAGTTTGCGGAACAGCGGGATATTTCAGGGATCGTCCAGCCATGGCTCGCCGCGGCGTTCTGCCTTTCATCCGGGATCAGCGGTTTCCGGCCGGTCAATTCGGCAGG
>NZ_JBATUH010000033.1:0-6805 GCF_049671045.1 Parvibaculum sp.
GCGCATTGGCGAGCGTGCCAAGGCCCCGGACGTCCGGCCCGTCATTTGCGCCCGCCGCGCCCATGCTGTCCTCGCCATCGGCCAGTTCCGGCCTCGGCGCTATCTCGAAGCGCGGGGCGGCTCCCCCCTCATGTCTGGAGATCAGGTTCCGATAGACCTCGGCCACGGTGCGCGACTGCCCCAAACGGTCGTAGAAGATCGAACGGTTCGCCCGCGCCGCATCCGGGAAGAGCAGATCGGCCCGTGCATTGGGCGTGTCCTCGGCGCTCGAGATGAGCCTGGAGGCGCCGCCCGCTCCCAGAAAATGCGCGACATAGAGTTCGCCCTGGCTCACCGAGCGGCCGAGGCTCGCTTCCAGCCTGTCCCGGCTCGCATTGGTGTAGGCGCCCGCCATCAGGGCCGAGACGCTCGGATCGTTGCGCAGGGCAAGAATTTCCCTCCGGGCGGCAGGATCGGCCACCACATAGCGCCCGCTCGCATCCCTGCTGATGGCGTCGGCATATTTACCCAGACCGAGGCTCGCCCCGTCCTGCTTCATCGTGCCGAGCCAGGTCTGCTGGGTGAACTGAAATAGCCCGCACGCCGTCGAAGTTCTTGATTTTGCTGAGCAATCCAAGCTCGATTCACGCATTGCGGTCTTGAGCAGATAGTCGAAATCGGCCCCGGTCTGCGCGCTCGCATTCTGCAGCGCGGCAGCGATTTGCGGGTGGGCCGAAACGGCTTGTACCAAACTCATGGTCGAAAAATCCCTTCTGTTCACCGAAGGGATCGCAAAGCCCGTGCCAGCAGGTAAAGTCGGCGTGAGCGCGGAAAGCGGCAATGAGCCGGGGCGCTGCGGGAAACGGTCGAAAAGAGCCGGCCCGCCAAGCAAGAGCCACATCAGGGAGGGAACGGCCAATGGCCGAAATCGAGGTTGCGTCTGAAGTCGAGGATGTTCTGCATCACAAGCGGGCGGCACGGGATGCGCGGCCCTATCCAAGCCCGGCCTATGCCTGGTACGTCGTCGCCGTCTTCGTCATCGCCTACACATTCTCCTTCATCGACCGGCAGATCCTGAGCCTGCTGGTCGGGCCGATGAAGCGCGATCTCCAGATCACCGACACCGAGATGAGCCTGTTGCAGGGCCTCGCCTTCGCCGCCTTCTACACCATCATGGGCCTGCCCATCGGCCGGCTCGTCGACCGGCGCAACCGCATCGGCATCATTTCCCTGGGCGTCTTCTTCTGGAGCCTGATGACCGCTCTCTGCGGTACGGCAAAGGTTTACTGGCAACTATTCGCCTATCGCATCGGCGTTGGCGTCGGCGAAGCGGCGCTCTCGCCTGCCGCCTATTCGGTCATCTCCGACTATTTCCCGCCCAAGCGCCTCGGCATCGCCATCGGCGTTTACGGCATGGGCGTCTATATCGGCGCGGGCCTCGCCCTTGTCATCGGCGCGGAGGTGATCGGCTTCGTCGCCAAGAGCGGCGACCTCAACCTGCCCCTTCTCGGGCATCTCTACGCCTGGCAGATCGTCTTCTTCATCGTCGGCCTGCCGGGCCTGCTCATTGCGCTCTGGGTCCGCACCGTTCGCGAGCCCGAGCGGCGCGGGCATATGCGCCGCGAGATCGGGCCCGATGGGGTCGAGCGCGACAGCGAAGTGCCCCTGGCGGATGTGATTGCCTATCTGAAGGACAATGCGGGCTCCTTCCTCGGCATGAACCTCTGCTTCGCCTTCCTCGCCATGATGGCCTATGGGACCGCGGCCTGGATCCCGACCTTCCTCGTCCGCACCTATGGCTGGGACGTGGTGGAAGCGGGCCGCTGGTACGGCTGGATCATCGTCATCTTCGGAACGGCGGGCGTCGTCGCGGGCGGCGCCATCGGCGATTTCGTCTGCTCGAAGGGCTATCGCAACGGGCGCATCATTGTCATGGCGGCGACGGGGCTCGTGACGCTGCCCTTTGCCATCGCCTTCCCCCTCGTCAACGACCCGATGATGGCGCTTGCCCTTCTCGCGCCGGCGAGCTTCTTTGCCACCTTCACCACAGGCGTCGGACCCTCCGCGCTTCAGCAGATGATGCCGAACCAGATGCGCGGCTTCGCGGCCGCGCTATCCGGCCTCATCGTCAATTTCATCGGGCTCGGGCTCGGGCCCACCTCGATCGCGCTGGTGACGGACTTCGTCTTCAAGGACGAGATGATGCTGCGCTATTCGCTGGCGGCGGTGCCGCCCGTCATTCTGCTGATCGGCGCGGCCTTCGGTTTCTACTCACTCAAGCCTTATCTCAAGAGTCTCGACTACCTGGAGCACTGGAGCTCCAGGAACGAGAAGGCATGACAAAACAAATAGTTATGCATAACTTCTTACAATAAGGGTACGCGAAGCGCGGCCGGAAGACCGCGCTCTCCATCCGACAACTGAAGTGAAATCTCAGATCGCCTTGCCGAATGCGCGGAAGCGCCAGGACGAGGAATTGTCCTGAATGAGCTTCACCGTCCGGACGCCTTCCGTGAGCCGGCCCCGGGCGCGCGCCTGAGCGAGCTTGAAGGAGAGCAGCTCGCGGTCGAAAGGCTTCATCAGATAGTCGTCGGCCCCGGCCTCCATGGCCGCACGGACGCTGGCCGGGCCGCCATCGGCGATGAAGAAGATGCAGGCGCGCCGCCCCTCGGAGAGCAACCGGAGCTTTTCGATCAAGGAAGCCCCGTCCGCGCCGGGAAGGCGCTGATCGAGGATCACGAGATCGGGCGACATGCCTTCGACCATGGCCAGCGCCTCCGCGCCGTCGCGCGCGCCCGCGACCTCGAAGCCGAGACTTTCGAGGAGGAAACGGGCCGCCCTGCGAACAGGGGCGGAAGAATCGGCGATAAGGGCTGTCGCCACGGGGTCGGTCTCCAGATGAGGCAAGCTTCGGGCTTGCGTATGGGACCAACCATAGGGGCCGAATCTTAAACCAAAGGTTAACCGTGAAGCCCTTTTCTTAAGCTCTCGATAAGCTTTCCCGCCTCCACGGGCTCATAGGGCTCGGGCGTCCCCTCGCCCCAGACCGGCCTCGGCCAGCACGCATCCGTCTCAAAGCGGGCGATGACGTGAACGTGAAGCTGCGGAACCATGTTCCCGAGCGCCGCCACATTGATCTTCTGTGCGCCGGTCATCGCCTTCAGCACCGCGCTGACATGGTCGATCTCGCCGAGGAATTCCGGCTTGTCGGCCTTGGCCACATCGTGGAAATCGCGCAGCCCGTCGCGCCTCGGCACCAGGATGGTCCATGGGAACCGCCGGTCGTCCATGAGGAGGAGCCGGCAGAGCGGCAGATCCTTGACCGTATAGGTGTCCGCCATCAGGCGTTCATGGAGATGGAAGGTCATGCTGGAGGAACCCCGAAGCGCTTTTCATTTTCCCGCTCGCTGCGCTTATAACCTAGCCGACCGGCGGGCGGTGAGACAGCCCGCCTTCAGACAAGCCGAGGCCCGACCATGCGTTCCTTCCTTTTCGTTCCCGCCGACAGCGACAAGAAGCTTTCCAAGGCGGCGGATGCCGGCGCCGATGCGCTGATCCTCGATCTGGAGGATTCGGTCGCCCCCTCCCGCAAGGAGACGGCCCGCGCCATGGCGCGCGACTATCTGATGAGCGCGAGGGAGGGCGGGCCGAAAATCTGCGTCCGCATGAACGCGCTCGATACGCCGCTCTGGCGGGATGACCTCAAATCCGTCGTGCCGCACCGGCCTTACGCGATCCTGATCCCGAAGACGCTCTCCGGCGACTGCGTGAAGCAGGTCTCGGCCGCGCTGGCCGATATCGAGGCGGATACGGGCCTTCCGGCCGAAGGGGTGAGGCTCTTCTGCGTGGCGACCGAAACACCCGCCTCGCTCTTCTCGCTCGGCACCTATGCGGGGGCGAGCCCGCGCCTCTTCGGCCTCACCTGGGGGGCGGAAGACCTTGCCGCCGCGCTTGGCGCCCGCAGCAACAAGAACGATGCTGGCGTCTACACCGAGCCCTACAGGCTCGCCCGAACGCTGACGCTTCTCGGCGCGGTCGCGGCGGGCGTCATCCCGATCGACGGCGTTTACAAGGATTTCCGCGACGAGGCGGGGCTCGAGCGCGAGGCGCGCGAGGCCGCCCGCGACGGCTTCACCGCGAAAATGGCGATCCACCCCGCGCAGGTGCCGGTTATCAACCGCGTCTTCACCCCGTCAGAGGCGGACGTCGCCCATGCGCGCGCCGTGGTCGAGGCGTTCGACAAGGCCGGCGATGTCGGCGTCGTCGCGCTCGATGGCGTCATGCTCGACATTCCCCATCTGAAACAGGCGCGCGCCCTCATCGCCCGCGCGGAAGCCGGCCAACATACAGATTGAACGTGAATATGGAGTCCCAGATGAAGCCGAGCGTTTTCCTCGCCATTCCCTTCGGCAAGTTCTTCGAGCACAAGATCGCCCAGAGCTACACGCTCGTCCCCGCCGAGGCGAAGGGCGAGGCCGAGGCGCTCGTCACAATCGGCGCTCTCACGACCGGCCCGGCCGAGATCGACGCGATGCCGCGCCTGCGCGTGATCGCAACCTTCGGCTCCGGCTATGAGGGCGTCGATGTCGAGGCCGCGAAGGCGCGCGAGATCGCGGTTGCGAACACGGTCGGCGCCAATGCGGCAAGCGTCGCAGACCTTGCCGTCGGCCTTCTCCTTGCCTCGCTGCGGCACGTGACGGCGGGCGACCGCCTCATCCGCGCAGGCGAGTGGCGCGGCCCCAATCCTGCGGGCCTGCTCTTTGCGCGCGGCCTCACGGGCAGGCGCGTCGGCATTGTCGGGCTCGGCGCCATCGGCCAGAAGATCGCCCACCGCCTCGAAGGCTTTGAAACCGAAATCGCCTATCACGGCCGCCACCGGCGCGAGGGCGTGCCCTATCGTTATTTCGGCTCGGTGCTGGAGCTTGCCCGCTGGGCCGATGTGCTCGTGCTCGCCCACAGGGCCGACGAGAGCAACCGGCACATGATCGACGCGGCCGTGCTGGAGGCGCTGGGGCCGGACGGTCACGTCGTCAACATCACGCGTGGCTCGGCCATCGACGAAGATGCGCTTGTCGCGGCGCTTGAGAACCGCACCATCGCGGGCGCCGGGCTCGACGTCTTCGAGAACGAACCCGATGTGCGCGAGGATTTGCGACGCCTGCCGAATGTCGTGCTGACGCCGCATCTCGGCGGCGGCACGCGCGAGGCGCTTGGCGCCATGGCGGATGCCGTCATCGCCAATCTCGACGCCTTCTTCGCGGGCAAGCCCATGCCCGGCGCGGTCGGCTAGCGGCTCGCGGCGAGCTTTCCATAGCCTCACCCCCTCCATTTGTGGAAGACTGCCTCCTGAGGAACGCGTTGGGAGGCGCGGGGATCGATGACCCGATTGAATGTGCAGGATGCGGCCTTCTTGCAGGTCGAAACGGATGAATGCCCGGCTCATGTGGCCGGGCTCCAGATCTTCAGGCTGCCGAAGAACTACAAGGGCAATTTCTTCCGCGACCTGATGGAGCGGATCGACCATTCGATCCCGCCAGCCCCGCCATTCAACATGAAACTGCGCGCCGACTATCTGAAACTCGATGTCTGGCCGAGCTGGATCGAGGACACGAATTTCGATCTCGACTATCACGTCCGCTATTCGGCGCTGCCCGCGCCGGGCTCGATGGATCAGCTGATGAAGCTCGTCGAGCGGCTGCATTCCCGCCTTCTCGACCGCACCCGTCCGCTCTGGGAGTGCTATTTCATCGAGGGGCTGGAGAACAACCAGGTCGCGCTCTACTTCAAGATCCATCACTCCTGCGTCGATGGCGTCGCGGCCATGTCGATCCTCGATCGCGTGCTGTCGAAAACGCGCACGACGAAAAAGCCGCTCGCCTTCTGGCAGGTGCCGCCCGCGGGCCAGAAGCCCGCCGAGCCGATGAAACTCATGGACCGTCTCGCGCGCAGCTATTCGGGCCTGCTCGGGCAGGCGCGCTCGGTCCAGCAGCTTTCGACCGCCGCCCTCAAATCGGGAATGGAGATGCTTGCGGGCAGCGCCCGGAAATCGCCGCTCCCCTTCACCGCGCCACCGACGCCCTTCAACCAGTCGATCACGCGCCATCGCCGCTTTGCGACCCATACGGTCCCGCTTTCGCGCATCAAGGCGATCGCGAAGGACCTGAACCTCACGGTGAACGATGTCGTGCTCGGCATCTGCGCGGGCGCGATCAGGCGCTATCTCAAGGATCACCGCAAGCTGCCCGACAAGCCGATCCTCGCCATGTGCCCCGTCTCGGTGCGGCCGAAAGGGGCCGAGCAGCGCGGCAACCAGATCTCCATGATCGTGACGACGCTCGCGACCGACGAGGAAGACATCATTGCGAGGCTCAAGGCCATTCACGCCTCCGCGACCGAAGCCAAGCTCAAGCTCGGCGACGTGGCGCGCGAGACGGCGACGAACTACGCCCTGCTGATGAACGGCGTCATTCTTCTTTCGCAGGCGCTCGGCCTCGGCAACATGGTCGCCCCGCCCGCAAATCTCGTGATCTCCAACGTGCCCGGCCCGCGCGAGAAGCTCTTTCTGATGGGCGCGGAACTCGTGCACAACTATCCGATGTCCGTTCTCGTTCACGGGCAGGCGCTCAACATCACCGTTACGAGCTATGCGGACGAACTCGACTTCGGGCTGCTCGGCGCGCGCGAGGCGCTGCCCGATCTGAACAAGCTCGCCGACTATATCGGCATTGCCTGCGACGAGATCGAACTGGCGGACGAAACGCTTCTCGCCGTGGCTGCGGAAGCCGCGCGCCAGCGCCTCGCCGAACGCCGGGCAGAGCGCGAGACC
>NZ_JBATUH010000034.1:0-50717 GCF_049671045.1 Parvibaculum sp.
CCCCGGTTCCGCCGCTCGCGGCAGTGTCCGGCCAGCGCTGAGGGAGCCTTTCCCGCGCCGGCGTCCCTGCCGGTATCGCGCCTCGCCGCGCTTGTCCCTCCGTTAATTGAATGGCAGTGTTCGGGCATCATCGCGCCGGGGGGTGCGAGGGTGATCGGAGGGGGGCCGGAACGGGGCGGATGGCTTATTTTCTGCAGCAATTGATCAATGGTGTGACGCTTGGAGCCACTTACGGGCTCATCGCCATCGGCTACACGATGGTTTACGGCATCATCGGCATGATCAATTTCGCCCATGGCGACATTTATATGGTCGGAGCCTTCATCTCGCTCGTGGGCTTCCTTCTGCTTGCCCTTTTCGGCGTGACCAATGTGCCGCTCGCCTGCTTTCTGGTGCTCATCTTCGCCATGGCCTTCACGGCCGTTTACGGCTGGACGGTGGAGCGCGTCGCCTACCGCCCCTTGCGCGGCTCGCAGCGGCTCGCGCCCCTCATCTCGGCCATCGGCGTCTCGATCGTGCTGCAGAATTTCGTCCAGCTTTCGCAGGGTGCGCGGGTGAAGCCCCTGCCGCCCATGATTGGCGGTTCCTTCACCCTTTCCTCCGAAGGCGATTTCGCCGTGACGATCAGCTATCTGCAGATCGGCATCATCCTCGTCACGATCGCGCTGATGGCGGGCTTCACCTTCATGCTGCGCTATACGTCTCTCGGCCGGGCGCAGCGCGCCGCCGAGCAGGACAAGACCATGGCGGCGCTTCTCGGCGTCGATGTCGACCGGACGATCTCCATGACCTTCATCATCGGCGCGGCGCTCGCCGCCGTCGCCGGGCTCATGGTCACGCTCTATTACGGCGTCATCGACTTCTATATAGGCTTCATCGTCGGCATCAAGGCGTTCACGGCGGCGGTGCTCGGCGGCATCGGCTCGCTGCCTGGCGCCATGCTCGGCGGAATGCTCATCGGCCTCATCGAAGCCTTCTGGTCCGGCTATTTCAGCATCGAATACAAGGATGTCGCGGCCTTCTCCATCCTCGTTCTGGTGCTGATCTTCAGGCCGACGGGCCTTCTCGGCAGACCCGAAATCGAGAAGGTCTGATTGATGACGTCGGCGCGCCCGGAGATCTCCATCACCGCCCTTCTGCGGGACGCCGGCATGGCGGCCCTCGTTGCGGCGCTGCTCGCTTTTCCGCTTCTCGGCTTCAAGCTCAACGCGACGGCGCAAGGGCTCTCCCTCGACATGCGGCTCATCTGGGTGGTCTATGCGTCGGGCGCCGTCTTTCTGGGGCGCCTCGCCCTCTCGCTCGGCGGCATCGTGCTCGGCCCGCGCCTCGGCCAGCGCTTCGGGCGCACCGGGGCGGTGGCTGCGCCCGCGGGCAGGTCGCGGCTCGTCATCGGTATCGCGATGGTGGTAGTCGCGCTCGTGCTGCCCATGCTGCCTTTCGCCGACCGCAACATCATCGACAAGGCGACCCTCATCCTCATCTATGTGATGCTCGGCTGGGGGCTCAACATCGTCGTCGGCCTCGCAGGGCTTCTCGATCTCGGCTATGTGGCCTTCTATGCCGTCGGCGCCTATTCCTATGCGCTGCTCTCGCAATATTTCGGCCTTTCCTTCTGGCTCTGCCTACCGCTTGCGGGTCTTTTCGCCGCTTCCTTCGGCGTCGCGCTCGGCTTTCCGGTGCTCAGGCTCCGGGGCGACTATCTCGCCATCGTCACGCTCGGCTTCGGCGAGATCGTGCGCGAGGTGCTCATCAATTGGGACGAGATGACGGGCGGGCCGAACGGAATTTCGGGCATTCAGCGCCCGTCCTTTTTTGGCCTGCCGATGCAGCCGAGCACGCCCGGCGTCACGACCTTCGCCGATTTCTTCGGCATCGCCTTCTCGCCGGACCAGCGCATCATCTTTCTCTACTATCTCATTCTCGCCCTGGCGCTCGTGACCAACTTCTTCACGCTTCGCATCAGGCGGCTTCCCATCGGACGTGCCTGGGAGGCGCTGCGCGAGGACGAGATCGCCTGCCGCAGCCTCGGCATCAATCCGACGACGGTGAAACTTTCCGCCTTCGCCATCGGCGCGTGCTTTGCAGGCTTCGCCGGTTCGTTCTTCGCCACGCGGCAGGGCTTCATCAGCCCCGAGAGCTTCACCTTCATCGAATCGGCGATCATTCTCGCCATCGTCGTGCTGGGCGGCATGGGCAGCCAGATCGGCATCGTGCTCGCCGCGTTCCTTCTCGTCGGCCTTCCCGAATGGTTCCGCGAGCTGCAACAATTCCGCATGCTCGCCTTCGGCGCCGCGATGGTGCTCATCATGCTGTGGCGGCCGCAGGGCCTGCTCGCCCATCGCGAGCCGACGCTCCGTCTCGGCGGCGACGGCCCCGCCGCCTCCGCAACGAGGGCAGAAGCGTGAACGGCAGCGCGAGAGAAGCGATCCTCACGGTCGAGCATCTGACGATCCGCTTCGGCGGCCTCGTGGCGATCGACGATCTCAGCTTCTCCGCCGCGCGGGGCGATATCACGGCCATCATCGGCCCGAACGGCGCGGGCAAGACGACGGCGTTCAACTGCATCACCGGCTTCTACAAACCCGATATCGGCAGGCTTACGCTTCGCCGCGAGGACGGGCGGGAATTTCTGCTCGAGCGCATGGACGGCCACCGCATCGCGCGCGACGCGGGCATCGTGCGCACCTTCCAGAACATCCGCCTCTTTCCCGGCATGAGCGTCATCGAGAACCTCATGGTGGCGCAGCATGTCGCGCTCATGCGGGCCTCGTCCTTTTCGGTCGCGGGCTTTCTTCGTCTGCCGTCCTACATGCGGGCCGAGGCGGAGGCGCTCGAGCGCGCGCGCTACTGGCTCGACAAGACGAGGCTTCTCGCCGATGCGGACATTCCCGCCTCAAGCCTTCCCTATGGCTCGCAGCGCCGTCTGGAGATCGCGCGCGCCATGTGCGCCGGGCCCGTGCTTCTCTGCCTCGACGAGCCCGCGGCCGGTCTCAATCCGCGCGAATCCCAGGAGCTGAACGAACTCCTCGTCGAAATACGCGACGGGCACGGCACGAGCATCCTGCTCATCGAGCACGATATGAGCGTGGTCATGCAGATCTCCGATCATATCGTCGTGCTGGAGCAGGGGCGCAGGATCGCGGATGGCGCGCCCGCCGAGGTCCGGGCGGACCCGGAGGTCATCCGCGCCTATCTCGGCGTCGAGGATGAGGAAACTGCCGAAGCCGTGCTGCATGGCGGTCCGCAGGGAGGGCATGTCTGATGCTCGAAATCCGCGGCCTTCATTCCGGCTATGGCAAGATCGAGGCGTTGCATGGCATCGACCTCGATGTGCCGGAAGGCGAGATCGTGTCGCTCATCGGTGCCAATGGCGCGGGCAAGACGACGCTTCTCATGACGATTTGCGGGCGGCCCGCCGCAACGCGCGGGAGCATCCGTTTCAACGGTCGCGACATCACGCGCCTGCGCACGCATGAGATCGCCGCGCTTGGCATTGCGCACGCACCGGAAGGGCGGCGCATCTTCCCGCGCATGAGTGTGCTCGAGAATCTTCAGATGGGTGCGATCCTATGCGATCCCTCCCATTTCGCGGAGGATCTCGACGATGTGCTGACGCTCTTTCCGCGGCTCAGGGAGCGCATATCCCAGCGCGGCGGCACGCTTTCGGGCGGCGAACAGCAAATGCTCGCCATCGCCCGGGCGCTGATGAGCCGGCCGAGACTTCTTCTTCTCGACGAGCCGTCGCTTGGTCTTGCGCCTCTCGTCACGAAGCAGCTTTTCGGGAACATCCTGCGCATCAACCGCGAGCGGAAGATGACCATCCTGCTCGTGGAGCAGAATGCGTTCCAGGCGCTGCGGCTCGCGGATCACGCGCATATCATCGTCAATGGCCGCATCGAGATCAGCGGGCCGGGCGCCGCGCTGCTCAACGACCCGGCGGTTCGCGCGGCCTATCTCGAAGGCATCCGTCCGCAGGCGGAGGTCATGCCATGAGCGCGGCGGACTATGCCCTCATATCCGGGACGACGCTTCCCGTTTCGATCGGGATCACGCTCATCCTCGCCGGAAGCTGCGCCGTCATGACCGGCCGGGCGCTTGCGCTCAACTGGCGGCCGGACTGGCAGATCATCCTCTATTGCCTGCTGCTCGCCATTGCGGACCGTTTCCTCATCTTCGCGCTCTTTGAAGGCGATCTCGTTTCCTTTAGCGGCTATGCCGTCGATTTTGCGGTTCTGCTTCTCATCGCGGGGGCGGCGTTCAGGCTCACCCGGGCGCGCCAGATGGTCCGGCAGTACCCCTGGGCCTATGAGCGCGCAGGGTTTGCGGGCTGGCGCGAGCGAAGGCAACGCTGAATTTTTTCAACTTCCTCTTCATGTTTTTCCCCGCCAGCGGCTATTGTTGCGCATGCAACTCCGGGGGAAACAGGTCATGACGCGCTATCTTCTCGTCCTCGTCGCAGCTCTCTCGCTTGGGCTTTTCGCCTGCTCCAAGGAAAAAAGCGGCATCACCATCGGGGTTGCGGGGCCGGTCAGCGGCAGCGAGGCCGTGTTCGGCGAGCAGTTCATTCATGGCGCGGAGAAGGCGGTCGCCGACATCAATGCGAAGGGCGGCGTTCTCGGGCAGAAGCTCAATCTCGTCATCGGCGACGATGCCTGCGATCCCAAGCAGGCGGTGAGCGTCGCCAATGACATGGCCTCGAAGGGTGCGGTGTTCGTCGCCGGGCATTATTGCTCCGGCTCCTCGCTCCCGGCCTCCGATGTCTATGCCGAATCCGGGATCGTGCAGATTTCGCCCGCCTCGACCAATCCTGAATTCACCGAGCGCGGTCTTGCCAACGTCTTCCGCGTCTGCGGCCGCGACGATGCGCAGGGGCCGACGGCGGCCGACTACATCAACAAGCATTTCCCCGGCAAGAAGATCGCCGTCGTCGATGACAAGTCGACCTATGGCAAAGGGCTCGCCGATGAATTCCGCAAGGCGCTCAATGCGAAGGGCGTCAAGGAAGTCCTGCATGAATCGATCACGGCCGGCGAGAAGGATTACAGCCCCCTCGTCTCCAAGCTGAAGCAGACCGATGCCGACATCCTCTATTTCGGCGGCTACAAGACCGAAGGTGGCCTCATCGTCCGGCAGATGCGCGAGCAGGGTCTCGATACCGTGCTCGTCGGTGGAGATTCTCTGGTGACGGACGAATTCTGGTCGATCACCGGGCCAGCAGGGTCGGGCACGCTGATGACCTTCGGCCCCGATCCGCGTCTCAATCCCGCCAATGCCGAACTGGTGGCCGCGTTCCGGGCAGAGAAGTATGAGCCCGAGGCCTATACGCTCTATACCTACGCAGCGATTCAGGTCTGGGCGCAGGCCGTCGAAAAGGCCGGAACGACGGACGCCGCCAAGGTCGAGGCGGTGCTCAAGTCCGAGCGTTTCGATACGGTGCTCGGCAAGATCGGCTTCGATGCCAAGGGCGATATGGATGCGCCCGGCTATGTCTTCTACCAGTGGAAGGACGGCAAATACGCCTATGTCGAGTGAGGCGCGGCCCGCGCCTCAGCGAAGAAGGCCAATGAGGCTCGCCGCGATCAGCGCCTGACCGCCATAATAGGTGATCCAGACCACATGCCCGCGGCGCGGCACGGGCATGCGGAACTTGTCCACGGCGATGACGACGTCCGAGAAGACGAAGAACAAGGCGCCGATCCCGAGCCAGGGCAGCGGGACAGAGAATGCGGCGACCGCCATCAGCGATATGACCGCCATATAAAGGATCACGGGCGCGCGGAACGCTCCGAGCTTCGGCCAGAGCCAGGCGAGCGAGGCGATAGCGAGGATCGCGACGGCGGCGATGCCCCAGAGCTGCCATCCGGCCGACGCGGAGACGAGCGGCGCGAGGACGATCAGATAGAAGATATGCGCGACAAGGAACGAGGCGAGGCCGCGCGGAAAATTCCTCGCATCGCCCTTGAGCGCGAGGAAATAGTCGCCAAGGCTCGAGAAGAGGAACGCGGCAGCAAGTGCAACGAGCGCCAGCGTGCTCGCGCCTTCCACATGAAGGCCGAGCAGGGGAAGCGGAACCCAAAGCGCGATGGAGGCGGTCTTGAACCCCGTCCGCCACAGGGAGGGGCTGCGATCGACGATGGCGAGATAGGCGAGCGACGCGAGCAGCGACAGCGCGGCGAGTGCCCAGCGCAAGGTATCGAGCCCGTCGCCGAATGTCAGAGCCTGATCGAGCATCGTTCCCCCCGAATGTTCCCCGAATCCCGGTGATGCTAGCCTAAGCCTGCGGCTTCAGGCCAAGCCATTCCGCCGCTCCCGCTCCGGCCGCGCGCCCCATCGCCATGCAGGCGCTGAGGAGATAGCCGCCGGTCGGCGCTTCCCAGTCGAGCATCTCGCCCGCGCAGAAGGTGCCGGGGAAGCCGCTCAGCATGAAGTGCCGGTCGAAAGATGCGGCGGGGATGCCGCCCGCGCTCGAGATCGCCTCGGCGATGGGCCGCGCGGCGGTGAGCTTCAGCGGCAGGGACTTGATCGCGGCGGCGAGGCGCTCCGCATCGGCGAAGGTTTCCGGGCCGGTGCACTCGCGCAGCAGCCCCGCCTTCACGCCTTCGATATGGGCCGCCTTTCGCAGATGGCTCGCCATGCTCTGGCGTCCGCGCGGCCGGGCGAGGTCGCGTATGAGGCGTTCGCGGCTTCGCCCCGGCGCGAGGTCGAGGAGAAGCGTTGCCTCGCCCGACGCTTCGATCGCATCGCGCAGCCGCGCAGAAAGCGCATAGATGCCGCTTCCCTCGATGCCATGTTCGGAAATCACGAACTCGCCCTGGTGGCTTTCCTGCCCGAAGGTGAGGATGACGGACTTCACCGGCGCGCCCGCGAAGCGTTCGCGGAAATGCGCCGTCCAGGGAATGTCGAAACCGCAATTGGCCGGGCGGAAGGGATGAACCTCCACGCCCTTCGCCCGCAGCAGGGGAACCCAGGCCGCATCCGCGCCGAGTTCGGGCCAGCTCGCGCCGCCAAGCGCGAGCACGGTGGCGTCGGCGCTATAGGTCACTGGGCCCGTGGGCGTCTCGAAGAGGAGGGCGCCGTCTTCCGCCCAGCCCTGCCAGCGATGGCGGGCATGAATGGCAAGGCCCTGCGCGCGCAGACGCTTCAGCCAGGCGCGCAGCAGGGGCGCCGCCTTGAAGTCGGCCGGGAAGACCCGGCCCGACGAGCCGATGAAGGTCTCGATGCCGAGGTCGGATGCCCATCGGCGAATGTTGTCCGGCGTGAAGGCTTCGAGCGCGGGGAGAAGCCAGGGCGTGGCCGCGCCGAAGCGGCCGGTGAAAGCCGCGAAGGGTTCCGAATGGGTGATGTTGAGCCCGCTTTTCCCGGCCATCAGGAACTTGCGGCCGAGCGAGGGCTTGGCCTCGAAGAGATGCACCTCGGCGTTCCGCCGCATCAGGGCCTCGGCGGCCATGAGGCCCGCAGGGCCGCCGCCGATCACGGCCACGCGCTTCATTCTTGTCACTTCCGTTTCATCCGCGGCGTCGATCGGGGGTGGTGCCATGCGCATAGTCGGCTAACCTAGCGCGATCGGAATCCCGCACCCCAGATATTTCCAGGAACGCCTTATGACTATCACCCATTTGCTGATCGCCAACAGGGGCGAAATCGCAATCCGCATCGCGCGGGCCGCTGCCGATCTCGGCATCCGCACGACGGCCGTCTTCTCGACGGATGATGCGCATTCGCTTCATACGCGCATGGCCGATGACGTCCGCGCGCTGAGCGGACAGGGGGCTGCCGCCTATCTCGATATTGCGGGCATCATCGCGGCCGCGCGCGAGGCGAAATGCGATGCCGTGCATCCGGGCTATGGCTTTCTCTCCGAGAATGTGGAATTCGCGCGGGCCTGCGCGGAGGCGGGGCTCATCTTCGTCGGGCCGCATGCAGAGGCGCTCGATCTTTTCGGCGACAAGGTCAAGGCGCGGGCGCTGGCGCAGGCCTCGGACGTTCCGCTTCTGCCCGGCACCAGCGGGCCGACCAGCGTCGATGAGGCGCGCGCGTTCTTCGAGGCGCATGGCGCGATGATGATAAAGGCGGTGGCGGGCGGCGGCGGGCGCGGCATGCGGGTCGTGCGGAACCTCGACGAGATCGCGGATGCGCATGCGCGCTGCCAGTCGGAAGCGCGGGCGGCCTTCGGCAATGGCGATGTCTATGTCGAAAAGCTGATCGAGCAGGCGCGCCACATCGAGGTGCAGATCGTCGGCGACAAGACCGGCGAGGTCGCGCATCTCTTCGAGCGCGAATGCAGCCTGCAGCGGCGCAACCAGAAGCTCGTCGAGATCGCGCCGAGCCCTTCGATCAGCAAGACGCTGCGCGATGCGCTCACATCGGCCGCGGTGCGTCTGGCGAAGGCGGCTCATTACGACAATCTCGGCACCTTCGAGTTCCTGGTCGATGGCGCCGACATGACGAGCTTCGCCTTCATCGAGGCCAATCCCCGGCTTCAGGTCGAGCATACTGTGACGGAGGAGGTGACCGGCGTCGATCTCGTGCAGACGCAGCTCAGGATCGCAGGCGGCGCGACGCTTGCCGGGCTCGGCCTCACGCAGGAGAGGATCGCCGATCCGCGCGGCTATGCGATCCAGCTTCGCGTCAACATGGAGACGATGGACGAGGAGGGAAATGCGAAGCCCGCGGGCGGCGTCATCTCGGCCTTCGAGCCGCCTTCCGGCCCCGGCATCCGCGTCGACACGTTCGGCTATGCGGGCTATCGCACCAGCCCGAGCTTCGATTCGCTTCTGGCAAAGCTCATCGTCCATTCGCGTACGGATGACTATGCCGATCTGGTGCGCCGCGCGAGCCGGAGCCTCGGCGAATTCCGCATCGAGGGCGTGGCGACCAACATCCCCTTCCTTCGCAATCTTCTCGGTCATGAGGATTTTGCCGCCAACCGGGTGACGACGCGCTTCATCGAGGAGCATGCGCGGGAACTCGCGAAGGATGGGGCGCCCGCGGCCGAGCGCTTCTTCAGCGGCGCGGGCCACGGACACGCAAAGGCGGCGACGGAGACGATCCGCGGCCCTGAAAACAGCCTGCCTGTCGCGGCGCCCATGCAGGGCAAGGTCGTCAGCATAGACGTTCTCGTCGGCGATGCGGTTCATGCCGGACAGCAGATCGCCGTGCTCGAGGCGATGAAGATGGAGCATCTCGTCAAGGCCGATCGCAGCGGCATCGTGCGTCTCCTGGCCGCCGAGCCGGGCGAGGTTCTCTTCGATGGGCAGCCGCTCATTTTCGTCGAGCCGGCCGATGTCGGCGCCTCGGCGGCGGCCGAGGAGGAGGCGTTCGATCTCGATCGCATCCGGCCCGATCTTCAGGCCGTGCGCGAGCGGCTTTTCTTCGGTCAGGACGAGGCGCGGCCCGACGCGGTGGCGCGGCGGCGCAAGACCAATCAGCGCACGGCGCGCGAGAACATCGCCGATCTCTGCGACGAGGGGAGCTTCATCGAATATGGCGCGCTCGCCGTCGCGGCGCAGCGGCGGCGGCGGCCGATCGACGATCTCATCCGCTCGACGCCCGCCGATGGCATGGTGACGGGCGTCGGCTCGGTCAATGGCGCGCATTTCGACGAGGAAAAGGCGCGTGCCGCGATCCTCGCCTATGACTACACCGTGCTTGCCGGAACGCAGGGCGCGATGAACCACAAGAAGACCGACCGCATGCTCGGCCTTGCCGAGCAATGGCGTCTGCCGATCGTCTTCTTCACCGAAGGCGGCGGCGGGCGGCCGGGCGATACGGATGCGCTCGGCGTCGCCGGGCTCGATACGCCGAGTTTCCTCGCCTATGCGCGGCTTTCCGGCCTCGTGCCCCGCGTCGGCATCAATTCCGGCCGCTGCTTTGCAGGCAATGCGGCGCTGCTCGGCTCGTCCGACGTTATCATCGCGACGAAGAATTCCAATATCGGCATGGGTGGCCCGGCGATGATCGAGGGCGGCGGCCTCGGCGTCTTCACGCCGGACGAGGTCGGGCCCGTCGATGTGCAGGCGCCGAACGGCGTCATCGACGTGCTGGTGGAGGACGAGGCGGAAGCGGTCGCGGCGGCGAAGAAATATCTCGCCTATTTCCAGGGGTCGCTTGGCGACTGGTCCTGCGCCGATCAGCGCCTTCTCCGGCATCTCATTCCCGAGAACCGCCTGCGCATCTACGACATTCGCGCCGTCATCGACGCGCTTTGCGACACGGGCTCGGTGCTCGAACTCCGGCGCGACTTCGCGCATGGCATGATCACCGCGCTCGTCCGCATCGAGGGCCGCCCGATGGGGCTCATCGCCAACAATCCGGCGCATCTGGCCGGCGCGATCGACGCCGATGGCGCGGACAAGGCGTCGCGCTTCATGCAGCTTTGCGATGCCTTCGCGCTGCCCATCCTGTCGCTCTGCGACACGCCGGGCTTCATGGTCGGGCCCGAGGCCGAGAAGACCGCGCAGGTGCGGCGCATGTCGCGCATGTTCGTGACGGCGGCGAGCCTCTCCGTTCCCGTCATGACCATCGTGCTTCGCAAGGGATACGGGCTTGGCGCGCAGGCCATGGCGGGCGGCAGCTTCCACGCGCCCTTCTTCATCGTCTCATGGCCGACGGGCGAATTCGGCGGCATGGGGCTCGAAGGCGCGGTGCGTCTCGGCTATCGCAAGGAAATGGAAGCGATCAAGGACCCGCAGGAGCAGAAGAAGTTCTTCGATCAGATGGTCGCCCGCTCCTATGAGCACGGCAAGGCGATCAACATGGCCTCATTCCTCGAGATCGACGAGGTGATCGATCCGATCGAGACGCGGCGCTGGGTTCTTCGCGGCCTCGCCTCTCTGCCGAAGCCCGTGCCGGGGACGGGCAAGCGGCGCAACTTCATCGATACGTGGTGAGGGAAGATCCGTTCCCGGCGACGCTCAGGCAGCGCCGCCGGGAACAGGCTTGCATCAGAAGGACAGGATCGCGCGCAGCGACAGCGTGTTGTGCTCGGTCCCGCGCCCATAGGTGCCCGTATAGGCGAGCTTGAGTTCGAGGCTGTCCGACATGTTCGCCGCGACGCCGAGGCCCGCGACGAGGGCCGTTCCGTTGCCCTTGCGGAACGGCGTGCCGGTGAGCGAGGACGGCGTGCCGACGAACTGCGCCGTTAGGCTCGTCTTGTCGGAGCCGAGCGCGCCCCTGACGCCGAGGCGGGCTTCCGGAACGAGCGTGCCCCAGCTGCGGGCGATGCTGTAGCTCGCCTTCGCGCCGGCTTCGATTGCGCCCGCGCGGATATGCGCCTCGTCGACCTGGAGATTGCCGATGCCCGCGCCGGTTTCCGTATAGCCGTTGATGCGGGTGTCGGTGTAGGAGGCGCTCAGATAGGGGCCGGCCTTGAGCGCGGAGGTGACGGGCACGTCGAAGCCGGTCACGACATTGACGCCATAGGTGAGGCCGCCCGTTTCGCCATTCGCCATCGCCGGGCCCTGGGCGCGGCGATAGTCGTAGTCGTTCCAGCCGACGAGGCCGACCGCGTCGAGATAGAGCGCGGGCGTGAAGCTGTGCGACATGTAGAGCGAGGCCGTGTAGGCGGTGACATCGGAATTGCCGAGGTTGCCTTTCACGTCGGAATTCGCCTCGGCATAGCTCAGGGCGCCACCGATGCGCGTCTTCGGCGTGAACAGGTAGTCGCCGCCAAAGGTTGCGCTGAAGCCGTCATAGCTCACGCCCGCAATGCTGCCAGCGGCACCCCGCCGGCCGGTGAAGCCCGACACAAGGCCGAATGCGCGCCAGCCGTTCCCCGACCAGTTACGCCGCATGGGCGCGCCATCGCCACTGGCGGAGGCAAGGCGGATGAGCGAGCGGCCGGCATCCGACATGGTGTTGCCGGAATAGGCATCGGCAATCCTGATCCCCGCCGCGCCGGTCATCGACGCCGAGGCGACACCCGCGGGCGCGTCACCGACGCCGAGGCGCAGGTTCGACAGTTCGGTCAGAATGTCGGTCGTGATCTGCGCCGGTACGGCGTTGCCGATGGCCGACAGGCTTTCCGCGTTCGCCTCGGGCATGCCGGTGGCGAAGCTGAAGTTCCTGATCGTCAGGATTTCCTCGGCCGTGAGCCCGGTGAAGAAGGGCGAATTGATCGATAGCGGATTGCCATTGTTTGTGATGAGCCGCGCAAGCTCCTGCCCAAGCTCGATGTCGCCCTGTTTCGAGTCGAGCGTGTTGCCGAAGCTTGCGATGTCGGCTGTCAGCACGTTGAAGACGACGAGACGGACCGTTTCGCCCGGCGCGACGGAGATCGGGAACTTCCAGATCGGATTGTCGTCGCCGGCGCTATAGTCCAGCACGACTTCTGTCGCGGTATAGGCGTTGTTGCCGAAGATATGCGTGATGACGGGGTCGGCGCTATTCGGCTGGGTCGAGACGAGATAGGTGTTGTCCGGTCCGACGGCAACCCATGTCGTGCTGCTGTCCGAACCGAGATTGTTCGCCCAGGCGAGCGTGCCTGAAACGGTCGAATTGGTTTCGTTGGTGAAAGTGTCGACCCAGCGCACGGCGTTGGCGATGCCGCCATCCCTGAAAGGGGTGGTGATGAGTGTGGTCGCTCCGCCGGGCCCACGCGTGGCCTGCACGTTGCGGGTGACGGTGAGCCCGCCGAACTGGGTCATGCCTTCAAGGCCAATGCCGCCATAGCCGTCATAGGCATCGTTGGCCGTGTGCCCGGTGACGGAATTTCCCGCCGTGCCGAAGCCATTGCCACTCGCTTCGGACAGTGCGCCGGGCGCCGACGACGAGCTGTTCAAGCCGCCGGGCAGCGTGTTGTTGTCGATCTCGTCGCCGGGGCCAGTCGAAAAGTTGGTGTCGAAGCCCTTGCCGACATAGCTGCCGGAAACGCCTAACCCGTATTGACCGACTTCATCGAGGCCGTTGACGTAGAAATAGAAGAGCTGCTGCTCGGCCTTGGAGGGTGTACTCACACTTGCGATGGCAAGAGCGGACGCACAAAAAAGCAGCGCCGAGCGGCGCCGCAACGCAGGTTTGAACATTTAATCCTGTGATACAGAAGATTTGGACCATTGCCTCATTGGCTGGGTGGTCTGATAACAATTCGCTTCTGAATTTTCCGCGTGAAATTATGTCGTTGGCCCGGATTCAGGTGCTTTGGAAATGATTTGTTGTCGTCGCGCCACATGGCGACGAAAAGGGATGCGGTACGGGGCGAGATGAAGGCGAAGCGGACGTGCCGATGAGGAACAATGTGAGGTCGCGCAAGGGCAGCGCGAATCAGTCGCCGCTCGACGAAGAGGCGCTGAAGCTCTTTCTCACGCGCGCAACGGAGCATCACAGCGCCGGGCGTTTCGACGAGGCCGCTCGTCTTTACGAGCATGTGCAGGCCAGAAATCCAGATGCTCTGGCCGCGCCCTATTTTCTCGCGCTCATGGATGTCGAATGCGGACGGCTGGAAAGCGCGCTCGATCGCTTGCGCCACGTCACCAGGCACGATCCGAAGTCTTTCGAGGCGCAATACAGCCTTGCCTATGTGCTGCAGGAGCTCGGGCGCTGGCCGCAGGCGATAGATGCCTATCGGCGCGCCGTCGCCCTCAAGCCGAATGTCGCCTTGTCGCGTCTCAATCTGGCCGCCGCGCTCGAAGTCATGGGTCGTCTCGACGAAGCGATAGCGGTTCTCCGTGAACTCGCCGATCAGAGACATGCGCGCCAGCGGGCAATCATCCGCATTGCGCAACTCAAGCCCGCGTCAATCACGCCGGAGGACTTCGCCGATCTGACGCGAACGGCCGAAAATCCGGATGCGCCGGTGGGTATCCGGATTTCATCCCTGTTCGCGATGGGCGAAATTCTCGAGAAGCAGGGCCGCTATGACGAAGCCTTCGCCGCCTTCGCGGAGGGCAACCGGCTGCGGCGCGAGAATATCTCCGAGCCCGTTGAGGAAGAGGGGGTGATCGCGCCGCCCGGCGCGCGGATCGTGCATGATACGCCCGAGGCGGCGGCGAGAAGGCATCAAACGGCGGTCTCCACTATCCGCGGGAAGCTGACCGCGCCCTTCATCGCGCGTCATGAAGGTGGAGGTTCGGCCTCGGCGGCCCCCATCTTCATCGTCGGCATGCCGCGCTCGGGCTCGACGCTGCTCGAGCAGATTCTTTCGAGCCACCCCAAGGTTCAGGGCATGGGAGAAACCACCGCGCTGGGCGAAATGCTGGCCGGACGCTTTCCCTACGGTAATTCGGAGACGGAGGAGACGATCGCGCCGGATCATTTTGGCCGCCTCGCCGATGCCTATCTCGAGCGGTTGCGGGCGCGCGGCTGGCGCAAGGAGCCCTTCGTCATCGACAAGATGCTCGGCAACTACATGCATGTCGGCGTCATTCATCTGATGTTCCCGCGCGCGACGATCCTCCACGCCATGCGCGATCCGGTCGATACCTGTCTGGCCGGCTTCCGCAAGCTTTTCCGCTCGGGCAATGAGACGACCTACGATCTCGCCGAGATCGGCGCGCAATATGTCCGTTATCGGGAGATGATGGCGCATTGGGACGAGGCGCTGCCGGGTCGTGTCGTCCATGTGAGCCATGAGGCGCTGGTGAGCGATCCGGACAGCAGGATCCGCTGGCTGGTCGAAGAAGCGTGCCGCCTCAAATGGGACGATGCCTGCCTGCGCTTCTATGCGACCCGGCGCCCGGTCCGCACCGCGAGCATCGCCCAGGTGCGCCAGCCGATCTTCACGAGTTCGCTCGAGCGCTGGCGCCGATACGAAAAGCATCTGGGGCCCTTGTTCGAGGCTCTCGGCCCCTACGCTCCGCGCGGCTGAGCGTTAACCATGATCGGCGGCCGGGCCGGATCGCCCGTCCATATTGAACTGTGCCAATCTCGCTCATCATGATAAGAATTGCGGCTTGTGTGAGCCCGGGGCGGGCCTCTGCGCACAGGGAGTCTGGAGTGGATTTGGGTTGGACCATCCAGGGCGGCGTTTCGCCGGCAATTTGCCGGATCGCGTCGTCGTCGGCCCGGATCGGCGGCTTCTGCCGCGCCCACTCGGCTGCCCTGCTGTTCCTTCTCGGCCTTCTGGTGTTTGCCGGCGGCCTCGCGATATCCGCGCCCTCGCAGGCCAGCCGGGTCGCGTCCGCCCAGACCGGGCCGCAGACCGGGACGCTGAGCCAAATCGTCGCAGGGCTCGCCGCAGGTGGAAATTATTCCCCGAGCGCGACCATCGAGACAATCTCACGGACATCGCCCGCCATCGCCATGCGGGCCATGAATATGCCGCTGGCGCTGGCGCCGGTTGAGGCGGGGCCTGCACTCAATTCCCCGTCCCTGACTCGGTCTTTTACCCTGGCCGGTATCCTTGAGGCACACGGGGCGAGGGCCCCGGCACGGGCGCCGCCCGTTAATGGCAATTTGTAGTCAGCGTCGAAGATTTGAACGACAAACTTGTGGTGGCCCGCTTCTCGCAGGTATAGAGGTGCGGCTGAAAAAACCGTCATTCATGGCCAGCGAAAACAAAGAAGAGCGAGAGCTCCAGAAACCAGAGTATTCCGATGCAGTCGCCGGCGTGAGGACTGCGCGTCCCTAGGGGAGGTTACCTTGCAGCGTATCGAAAACATCGTGTTTGGCCTTCGCGCCGTGATCCTAGCGATCCTGGCCGTCATCACGATCGTTATGTTCTATTTCGCCATCCAGCTCCGCATGGACGCCGGATTCCTGAAGATGCTTCCGGTCGGCAACTCGTACATCGAAACCTACTTCAAATATGTGGATGGTTTTGGCGGCGGCAACCGCATCATCGTGGTTCTCGAGAACAAGAAGGGCGATATCTTCTCGGCCGACTTCCTCAAGACGCTCAACGATGCGACGCAGGACGTCTTCTACATTCCGGGCATTGCCCGCCACCGCGTGACCTCGCTGTGGACGCCGAACACGCGCTACATCGCCGTGACCGAACAAGGTCTCGAAGCGGGCGACGTCATACCGGCGAATTTCAGACCAACGCCCGAAGGCATCAAGACCGTGATGCAGAACGTGCTGCGCGCCAATCTCGTCGGCCGCCTCGTCTCCACGGACTTCCGCTCCGCCATGATCGCGGCCGAGCTGCTCGAGGTCGATCCTGAAACGCACCAGAAGCTCGACTACTTCAAGGTCGCGAACCTCCTCGAAAAGAACATCCGCGCCAAATACACGAATGCCGACACCGACGTGAAGATCGTCGGCTTCGCCAAGCTCATCGGCGACATTGCCGATGGCGCCAAGTCGGTCGTCGTGTTCTTCGCCGTCGCCTTCGTGCTCACCTGTCTCATGCTCTGGCTCTATTGCCGGTCATGGCTGCTGACGATCGTCACGGTGAGCTGTTCGCTCTGTTCGCTCATCTGGCAATTCGGCGTTCTGCACCTCATGGGATACGGCCTCGATCCTCTCGCCGTGCTCGTGCCGTTCCTCGTCTTCGCCATCGGCGTCAGCCACGGCGTGCAGCAGATCAACATGGTCGGCGCCGAAATCGCCGCCGGCCTCGACAAGGATGCCGCCGCGCGCGCGACCTTTACCTTCCTGCTGCGTCCGGGCGCCGTGGCGCTGCTGACCTGTCTCGCCGGTTTTGCGACGCTCTACATCATCCCGATCGGCATGATCCGTGAACTCTCCGTCACCGCCTCGATCGGTGTTGCGTTCAAGATCATCTCGAACCTCGTGATGCTGCCGCTCATCGTCTCCTATGTCGCGCCGGGCGCGGAATATGGCGACAAGGTGCGGCACGCGATGGAGGTGCGCGCCAAGTTCTGGCCGTTCCTCTCCGCCATTGCCAAGCCGAAGCAGGCGTTCATCTTCATCGTGTTCTGCCTCATTCTCGGTGCGGTCGGCCTCTATGAAAGCCGCGAGCGCCAGATCGGTGACGTCCATGCGGGCGCGGGCGAGCTGTGGCCGAATGCGCGCTACAACCTCGACAGCGAATATATCGCTGACCACTTCCGCCTCGGCCTCAACGTCATGAACGTAATCGTCGAGTCCAATGACGTCGCTTGCGTCGACTATGACAAGATGCGCTACATCGACACGTTCACGTGGGACATGCGCAACGTGCCCGGCGTGCAGACGGTGGTGAGCCTTCCCTTCGTGGCGAAGTCCATCAACAGCATGTGGCAGGAAGGCAACCCGAAATGGGCGGCGCTTCCGCGTGACCCGACCGCTCTCGCCCAGGCGACGTCCAGCGTCGCAAGCTCGACCATGCTTGTCGATACGGAGTGCAAGACGCTCGGTGTCCAGATCTACATCACCGACACCAAGGCCGAGACGGTGAAGCGCGTCGTCGACGCGACTGAAGCCTGGATCAACGATCCGGCGCACAAGCGCGATGACCTCAAGCTCCGCATCGGCACGGGCAACGTCACCATCACCTCGGCGACCAACACCGTGGTCGAGCATGCCGAGCTGCCGATGCTGCTCTACGTCTATGCCGTCGTCATGACGCTGGTCATCTTCGTCTATCGCGAGTGGCGAGGCGCGCTCTGCTGCGTCATCCCGCTGGTGCTTGCGACGATCATCGGCAACTGGTTCCTGACGGCCGCCGGTATCGGCCTCAAGATCTCGACACTGCCGGTGCTCGCGATCGCCGTCGGTATCGGTGTCGACTACGGCATCTACGAGTACAACCGTATCCAGCGCTACATGCGCATGGGCGTCTCACCGCATCAGGCCTATCTCCAGGCGCTCAATGACGTGGGCTCGGCGACGATGTTCACGGGCGGCACGCTGGCGATCGGCGTCTCGACCTGGAGCTTCTCGGCACTGAAGTTCCAGGCCGATATGGGCCTCCTGCTCACCTTCATGTTCATCGTGAACATGATCGGTGCGGTGACGCTCCTGCCGGCACTCGTGGCGGCGCTCGAATATATCTGGCCGCTGAAGCGCAAGCCGCTCACGGAAGAAGAAGCACGCGCCATCCGCCACGCTCACTGATCGGGCGAGGCAAAACGGAAACGGAAAAGGAAAAGGGCGGCCAGATGGCCGCCCTTTTTCTTTGTCCGGTTGAATATGCGGGACGGGAACTCCTGAAGCGCAGTCGCCGGTCCGGTGGCTCCAGCCTTCCAGCCTGTAAGCCCTGCGGCCTCTCAGCGTCTAAGGCCCTCAGCCTCCCGGCCTCTCAGCCTCTCAGCCATCCAGTTTCAGTCGGCGGGTGCGCCTGCAAGCGCGCCCGCTTCTTCCGCGCCCGGATCGACAAGGGTCTTCGGTGCGAGGAGGAGATACATGGCAGGCGTCACCAGTCGCGACAGGAAGGTCGATGACAGAAGCCCGCCGATGATCACCCATGCAAGCGGCGAATAAAGACCCGAGCCCTGCAGCGCGAGGGGCAGCAGGCCGCCAATGGCGGTCGCCGAAGTGAGAAGGACTGGCAGGAAGCGGATTTCGCCTGCCTGCTCGATCGCTTCCATCAGCGGCGTTCCGAGCCGGCGAAGCTGGTTGGTGAAGTCGACCAGCAGGATCGAGTTCTTAACTTCGATGCCGATGAGCGCGATGAAGCCTATGACGGCCGTAAAGGAGAGCGAATAGCCAGAGAGATAGAGCGAGGCGACGCCGCCGAATATGCCGAGCGGAATGACGCCCGCGACGACAAGCATGGCGCGGAAGGAGCGGAACTCGAGAATGAGTACCGCGAGAATGCCGCAAATGGCGATCAGCACCGCGTTCCACAGGCCGGCGAAGCTCTTGCTGGCGGCTTCGGCCTCGCCGCCCTTGCGGAGTTCGTAGCCGGGCGGCAGGGGCAGGGCTGAGAGCTTGGCGAAGATCGCGTCCGTCACCTTCGATGTGTTGTAGCCGGTCTTCGTATAG
The DNA here is from genome assembly GCF_049671045.1 of Parvibaculum sp. Classification (GTDB taxonomy): domain Bacteria; phylum Pseudomonadota; class Alphaproteobacteria; order Parvibaculales; family Parvibaculaceae; genus Parvibaculum. The sequence continues at coordinate 18,808 of NZ_JBATUH010000034.1, forward strand.
GCGGTGATCGTGACCAGGCGCTCGCGGTTGTAGCGGTCGATGCGGCCGGGATTCGATTCTAGGCGCGGTGCGGTCAGGAGGCCGAGCGGCACGGAGTTGCCGTCCGCCGTCGGCACATAGACCTTCTGCAGCGCGTCGACCGAGTGATGATCGTCGAGCGGCAGGCGCACGGTGATGTTGTATTGCTCTCCATTCGCCTCGCGATAATACCCTGCCGTCTCGCCGACGATGGCGAGGCGCACGGTCCGGTCGATCTCACCCGGCAGCACGTTCATCAGCGCCGCCTTCTCCGTGTTGACGCCGAGGTCGAGGTCGGTGCGGTCGAGCTGCGCCGGGTTGAAGACGTCGCGCGTGCCGGGTGTTTCCTCGATGATATGGGCGGTTTGCGCGGCCAGCTGTTTCAGCACGGCAAGGTCCGGGCCGACGATGCGGACGGCGACCGGCGCCTCGATGGGCGGGCCGTTCTGGAAGACGCGCAGGATGATCTGCGCTCCCGGATAGCGGGCGAATTCCGCGCGTAGCTCGTCGAAGAGGCGCGGCGTGCGTTTCTCGTTGAATTCCGTCAGCTCGACAAAGACCTCGGCCATGTTGGCGCGCGTCTCCATGGAGCGGATGTTGTAATAGATCTGCGGGTTGGCGTGTCCGAGGTTGGACATGCGCCAGACGATCTCGGGATACTTCGCGAGCGTGTGCTCCACGAATTCGAGCGCGCGTTTCGTTTCCTGCTGTCCGGTGCCCTGCGGCGTCTCGATGTGAACGAGGAACTGCTTGCTGTCGGCGGGCGGGAACAGGCTGAAGCCGATGACCGGAATGAGGGCGAGGCTCGCGAAGCAGACGGCGAGCGCGCCGATGACCGTCTGGCGCGGGCGCGTCAGGGCATGATGCAGCAGCGGGCGATAGACGCGCTGGATGCCGCTCATTACCGCGCGCAGAAAGATATTGCCTTCGGGGTGCGAGTTCTTGCTCAGCAGCCTGCTCGACAGGAACGGGATGATGGTCAGGGAGACGACCAGCGAGGCCATGATGGTGAGTGTGACGGCGACGGGAAGCGAGCGGGTGAACTTGCCCGCGCCTTCGGGCAGCGAGAGCAGCGGCAGGAACGCGAAGAGCAGCGCCGCGGTGCATCCCACCACGGCGATCGAGATCTGAGAGGTTGCGGCGATGGCGGCCTCGATCCGGCGTTTGCCCTCGCGCAGATGCCGCTCGATGTTCTCCACCACGACGATCGAATCGTCGACGAGAAGACCGAGAGCGATGACGAAGCCCGCAATCGAGAGCTGATTGAGCGAGAAGCCCGCGAACTGCATCATGGAGAGGCCAATCGCCAGCGACAGCGGGATCGACATCATGACGACGACGGAGGCGCGCGGGCCGAGCGGCAGGAGGGTGATGAGCACGAGGCCGAGCGCGATGGCGAAGTCACGATAGAGATGGCTCAGCCGCTCATGCACGGAGACGGACTGGTCGAAGGCGCGCTCGAGTTCGATATCCTTCGGCAGCCTGCTCTCGAAGCGGTCGAGCGCCTTGTAGATGCCGTTTCGGACCTCGAAGATGTTCTGGTCCGCCTTCTGGTTGGCGGTGATGAAGACGGCGCGCTTGCCATTGTACCAGGCGAGGTGGCCGGCTTCCGGTTGCGACCAGGTGACGTCGGCGACATCGCCGACCTTCACCACGCGGCCCTGATAGGAACCGATGACGGTGTTGCGGATCTGGTCGAGATCCTTGAAGCCGCCGGTCGTCTTGATGTTGAAGCGGCGCGTTCCGGAATGAATGGGGCCGCCGGGAATGTCCCTGCTTTCGGCGCCGATGGCGTTCGCCACCGCGGTGACGGGGATGCCGAGGCTCGCCAGGCGGCCGAAATTGACCGCCACGCGCACTTCCGAAGGCGGCAGTCCCCAAACCTTGGTTTCATGCACGCCCGGCGCGCGGTCGATCTCGTCGCGGAGGTCCCTCGCCACATCCTCGAGTTCGCGGGCGGGCGCGGTCTCGCTCACCAGCGCCACCTGCACCATGTTGGTGAGGGAGGGGCGGAACTTGTCGACCTGCAGCACCTGAAGACCGGAGGGCAGGCTGCCGCGCAGCGCGTTGATCTCGCGTACCACGTCGTCATAGCGCTTGTCGGGATCGGGCGTCGACCAGCTGAACTCGATGGAGATGCTCGCAACGCCATCCTCCGCGCGGCTGGCGATGTTCTCCAGATCGTCGAGGCCGTTCACCGCATCCTCGATCGGGCGGACGACGAGCTTTTCCATGTCGGCGGGATCGGCGCCCGGCATCACGGCGGTGACGACGGCGAAGGGGATCGGGAAATCGGGGTCCTCGGCGCGCGGGATGCTCTTGAAGGAGTTGACGCCCATCATCACCAGAAGGCCGAACAGCACGAGCGTGAACTGCCAGTTGCGGACGAAGAAGCCGCTGATTTTTCCGAGGATCATGTGCGCGGCCCGGCCTTGGGCTGCAAATCGGCGAGGTCGGTCACGACCTTGACTGTCGCGCCGTCGCGCAGATAGGGCGCGCCCGCGCTCACCACCTCCGTTCCCGGCTGCAAGCCATCGGCGATGATGACCTCATCGCCGCGGATGGCGGCGATGCCGATGCGCGTCAGGCGGACGGTCGATGTTGCGGGGTCAAGCATATAGACGGTCGCGGTCGAGCCATGGCCTTCGAGAATGGCGGAGGCAGGAATGGCGAGCCTCGGCGCCTTCTCGTCCGCTTTCGGAGTGATGCGCGCCTCGCCCATGAAGCCGCTTTCGACGCCGGACGGCGCGGAGGAGAGCGCGATCTCGACTTCGAACGTGCCGGTGCGGGCGTCGCTCGTCGCCGATTTGCGGCGGACGATGCCGTCGATCACCGTGCCGGGGAAGGCGTCGAGCGTCACCTTCGCACTGTCGCCGACGGTGAGGCGGGCGACATCGCGGTCGCTGAGCCCGGCCTTGAGGATGTACCCTTCCGAGCCCTGGCTGACGGTGAGCACCGGCGCGCCGATCCCGACGATCTCGTTGATGTCCGCATGGCGGGAGAGCACCACGCCGTCGGCGGGAGCCACGATCCGGGCGAGGCTGCGGTTGAATTCGACGGCCTGACGGTCGGCAAGCGCCATGTCGAGGGCGCTTCTTGCGTCCTGCTCCTTCTGGATGCTGACGAAGCCCTTCTTGACGAGGGGCTCGATGCGGGCGAGATCGCGGCGGGCCTTTTCGGCGGCGGCGACGGCGCGTTTCAGCTGCGCATCGATTTCGCGCTGGTCGAGCTCGGCGAGAAGCTGGCCTTTCGCGACCTTGTCGCCGGTATCGACCTTGAGCGACTTGATGAGGCCGCCGATCTTGAAGGAGAGCAGGGCCTCCTTGTCCGAGCGGACCATGCCATAGGCGACGACATCATGGCTGCCGGAGGCGGGGCGGGCGGCCGCGACGAGCACGGGCGTGGCGGAGGGCGCCTCGGCAGCTTCGTCCGATCTGCCTTCGCCGCAGCCTGAAAGAGCCACGAGAAGGACGGCCATGGCCGCCAGTGATTTGCGTGAATCCGCCATGCGCGCGCCCCAGGTTCGAGCCAAGTACCGAACGGTGTTTATTTAGTATGTCCGGCGGTCTGGTCAAGAGTAACTGAACGGTGTTAATTAAAAGAATGTCTCCAGCCGCCCGGACATCGAAAACCCAGCCGAAGCCCAAAGCGCGACGTCTTCCCAAACGCGCGCCGCGACGGCGGCTCCCGCCGGCGGAACGGCGCATCCAGATCATCGCAGCGGCCAAGGCGCTCTTCGCGGCGGGCGGGATCGAGCGGGTGACGATGCGCAACATCGCCCGGCGGGTCGGCATCACGCAGGCGGCGATCTACCAGCATTTCGAGGACAAGGAGGCGATCCTTTTCGCGATCGCCGAGGATTTCTTCTCCGACCTCATCGCCGACAGCGAGAAAATGGCGGCCGAGGCCGTCGATCCGGTGGACTGGCTCACCCGCGCCATGCGGAGCTATGTCGAAGTCGGGCTTTCACATCCCGACGAATACCGCCTCGTGTTCATGACGAATGTGCCGGGCTTCGAGCGGCGGGGCATGCATCGTCAGGTTCCGGGGCAGCCCCTGCCCATCCAGCCGTCGAAGGGGGCCATCGCCTTCGGCTATCTTCAGGATCAGGTGCGCGACCTCATCGCGAGGGGGCACATCCGTCCGGGCGACCCGGAACTCGTCGCGGAAGCCATCTGGGCGGCGGGCCACGGGCTCGTCTCGCTCATGATCACGCATGTGGATTTTCCCTGGTCCCGCGAGGCGCTGATCGAGACGCAGATCGGCATTCTGCTCGGCGGATTGCTGCCGGAGGGAAGCTCCCTGCGGCCGGGGCTTCAGCCGGGCAAGGCGCCGAAGGCGTAGGCATCCATTCCGAGCGCGCCATAGGTGAAGCTGTGGTGCAGCCGGGCTGTGGGCTCGCCTTCGCCGCCCGCGCCGAGCGCCACGAAGAAGGGCAGGATGTGATCTTCCGTCGGATGGGCATGCGCCGCATTCGGCGCCCTTTCGCGATAGTGCAGAAGATCGTCGATGGCGCGGGCCTCGACCTTTTCGTCGATCCATTCGGTGAAGGCCGAGGCCCAGGCGGCCGGCGGTGCATCGGGCGAGGTGCGCGTCAGGTCGCGCAGATTATGCGTGATCGAGCCCGTGGCGAGGATCATCACGCCCTCATCGCGCAAGGGACGCAGCGCCTCGCCGAGGCGGTAGTGCCAGGCGGCATCGTGCTGCGGGGTGATCGAAAGCTGGATGACGGGGATATCCGCATGGGGATTGATAAGTATCATCGGCACCCAGGCGCCATGATCGAAGCCGCGATCGGGGTCCGTCGCCGTCTCGAAGCCTTGCGATGAGAGGAGATCCGCGATGCGCTGGCCAAGCTCGGGCGCGCCGGGGGCGGGGTAGCGCAGCCGGTAGAGCGCCTGCGGGAAGCCGTAGAAATCGTGGATCGTGTCCGGCGCCGGATTCGTCGTCACGGTCGGCAGGCCGGTTTCAAAATGCGCCGAGATAACGAGGATCGCCCGCGGCTCGGGGAGAAGCGGGGCAAGGCCGAGCAGGAAGCGCCGGGCGGGCCCGTCCTCGAAGGCGAGCATGGGCGATCCATGAGAAATGAAAAGGCTCGGCATACGCGGCATGGGCATCTCCTTCAGGCGAGGGGGTGGTCCCGTCGCTGCTGACATAATGCGCCGCCGCCCGGCTTGAAAGCGCGAGCCATGCAACTGAGTGTTGCAGGACCGCGCCACTCCAATTTTCGCCCCTCGCTGATTTTTTGACTGTACAGTCATTTTATGACCGTTTAGTCATATTGGAAAGGAGGAGCCTCATGGCCGGAAAGACGATGCAGGTGGAAAAGCTCACGGAAGCCGGACAGCGCCGCCGGGAGCGGATGCGCCGCCTCCTCATCGAGGCGGCGATGCGCCTTTTCGCGCGGCAGGGGGTCGATGCCACGACCATCGACGAGATCGTCGATGTCGCCGGCGTCGCCAAGGGCACCTTCTACAACTACTTCACCGACCGGGCGGAGATCGCGCGCGCCGTCGCCTCGAGCGTGCGGCACGAAATGAATGCGGCGGTGGCGGAAATCAATGAAGGGATCGGGGATCCGGCCGAGCGCGTGTCGCGCGGCGTGAAGCTCTACCTCGCCTTCGCCGTCCGCAACCCGGTCCATGCGCGTATTCTTGCCCGCATCTATGAGGGCGGGGCGGAGGCCCTCAAGGACGCGAACCAGCATCTTCTGGAAGACCTCGCTGACGGGATCGCCAGGGGCGTGCTGCGCGTGCCCTCGATCGAGGCGGCGCTTCATCTCGTTCTGGGCGTCGCGACGACGGGGATGAGGCATCTGCTCGATACCGGCGCGACGAGGGACGTGCTGACGGGAGGCGGCTACGCGCAGGAGCTTGCGACCGTGCTGCTTCAGGGGCTCGGCGTCAGGCCCGCGCATATTTCGCGCATTCTGGCGCGACCGTTCGATGTCGATCACCTCGCGGTCTGGAAGTGAGGCTCGCACCGGCCATGGCACAAGGAGGGACCATCCGATGATCCGTGTGACTGATATCGCCTATGTGCGCTTTCGTGCGCCCGATCTCGATCAGATGGAGGCTTTTCTCATCGAGTTCGGCCTGAGCCGCGCGGCGCGGGAGGGCGACACGCTCTATATGCGCGGCAGCGATCCGAGGCCCTTCTGCCATGTGACGGAAAAGGGAGAGGCGGGATTTGCCGGTATCGGCTTCCATGCCGAAACGACCGACGATCTCGCGCGCCTCGCCTCGTCCGAAGGCGCGACCGTCGAGGACAGCCCGATGCCGGGCGGCGGCAAGATCCTTCGTCTCACCGATCCGGACGGCGTTCCCGTCGATGTGATCGCGGGCCAGACGCCGCCCGAGGCGCTGCCGGTTCTCCGCCGCCTCCGCCACAATGACGGCGAGACGAAGAACAGGGTCGGCGCGGCGCTCCGCATCGGCGTTTCGCCGTCGCAGGTCAAGCGCCTCGGCCATTGCGTTCTCAATGTCACCGATTTCCGCAGGAGCGAGAGCTGGTACAAGAGCCGCCTCGGCCTCGTGACCTCCGATGAAATCGAGCTTGCGCCGGGCGCGCCGCTCGGCGCCTTCCTGCGCTGCGATCGCGGCTCCGTCCATGTCGATCACCACACGCTCTTTCTCGTCGGTACGGGCGCGCGCGGTTTCAATCACGCCGCTTTCGAGGTCGCCAATCTCGACGATCTGATGGCCGGGCACGATCATCTGCAAAAGGCCGGAAGGCGGCATGAATGGGGCGTCGGGCGGCACATACTCGGCAGCCAGATCTTCGATTACTGGCGCGACCCGTGGGGCCATACGGTCGAGCACTGGACCGATGGCGATCTCTTCAACAATGGAACGCCGCCCAATGTCGTCGGCCTCGACGATCTCGTCGGCAATCAATGGGGCCCGCCTGCTCCGCCCAGCATGGGAAGCTGATCGCGCATCAACGAATACGAAAAGGACAGAAGATGAAGCTTGCAACCTTCACCCATAATGGCGAAACGCGCATCGGCGTCGTGCGCGGCGACGGCATTGTCGATCTCGCCGCCGCGGCGCCCGGGCTCCCGCGCGACATGGTCGGCTTTCTCGAGGCGGGCGATGGCGCGATGGCGCAGGCGCGCGAGGCTTCGGCCGGCGCCGCCGCGATCCCGCTCGGCGAGGTTCAGCTTCGCGCGCCGGTGCTCAGGCCCGGCAAGATCCTCGCCATCGGTCTCAACTATCGCGACCATGTCGAGGAAAGCGGCATGGCGCTGCCGGAGCACCAGACATGGTTCAACAAGCAGCGCACCTGCGTGCAGGATCCTTACGGCACGATCAATCTGCCCTTCGTCTCGACCATGCTCGATTACGAGGCCGAGATGTGCTTCGTCATCGGCAAGCGCTGCAAGCATGTGCCGAAGGAGCGCGCGCATGAGGTGATCGCGGGCTATTTCGTCGGCAACGATGTCAGCGTGCGCGACTGGCAGCTCAGGACGAACACCTGGCAGATCGGCAAGAGCTTCGATACGCATGGGCCAATCGGCCCGTGGATCGTGACGCCGGACGAGGTCGGCGATCCGCACGCGCTCGACATCAGATGCTGGGTCAATGGCGAGCTTCGGCAGAACTCGAACACGCGGCATCTCATCTTCAACTGTTTCGACGAGATCGCGCATCTGACGCAAGCCTTCACGCTGGAGGCGGGCGACATCATCTTCACCGGCACGTCGGGCGGCGTCGGCGTTGCCATGAAGCCGCCGGTCTTCCTCAAGGCGGGCGATGTCGTGAAGGTCGAGATCGAGAAGCTCGGCGCCATCGAAAATCGTGTCGTGCCTGAAAAGGCCGAAACCGTCATCGGCTGAAAAATCCGGGGAGGACGCATGCCGGGCGCGAAGACAGAGGTTCTGATTTCGGGGCTCGGGCCCGTCGGCGCGGCGCTTGCGGTCTATCTCGGCCGGCTCGGCGTCGAGGTCGTCGCGATCGACCGCGACACAGCGGTCTATCCGCTGCCGCGCGCGGCGCATCTCGATCACGAGACGATGCGGCTTCTGCATCTCGCAGGCGCGGCCGAGGCCGTGTCGCGTGCGAGCCAGCCTCTCTCGGCCTATGAGTTTCGGACCGGCGGCGGCGAGTTGCTCATGGGCTTCAGGCCCGGCGCGGGGCTTGCCCCGACCGGCTTTCCCATGAGTTCGATGTTTCACCAGCCGACGCTCGAACACGCGCTCAGGGAGGGCCTGGCGGCGCTTCCATCCGTTTCGACGCGGCTCGGCCATGCGCTCACGGGTTTCGATGCGGATGGCGAGGGCGTTCGCGCCGAGGTCGCGGGGCCCGATGGCGCCTATGAGCTTCGGGCGCGCTATCTCGTCGGCTGCGATGGCGGGCAGAGTCTCGTCCGCCGCCGTCTCGGCATCGAACTCGACGATATGGGCTTCGATGAGCCCTGGCTCGTCATCGATGCGCGGCTCAAGGACGGGCGCGAGCGGCTTGGCACCATCGGCCTTCAGCATTGCGATCCGAAACGGCCCGTGACCTCGATGCCGATGGCGCCGGGGCGTCATCGCTGGGAATTCATGCTGCGTCCCGGCGAGAAGCCCGAAGAGGTCACGGAGGACAATTTCCTCAATGCGCTCGTCTCGGAAGTCGTCGATCCGTCCGCAGTCGAGATCGACCGGCGCGCGGTCTATCGCTTCCATGCGGTCCATGCCCGCATGTGGCGCAAGGGGCGGGTGCTGCTCGCGGGCGATGCCGCCCATCAGATGCCGCCTTTCATGGGGCAGGGGCTTTGTTCGGGCACGCGCGACGCGGCCAATCTCGCCTGGAAGCTCGCGGCCTGTCTCAACGGCCGGGCGTCGGACGCTCTCCTCGATAGTTATCAGCGCGAGCGCGACCCGCATGTCCGCGCGATCACCGAAATGGCGGTCTTCATGGGCAAGGTCGTCTGCACACAGAACGAAGAGGTTGCCGCGGCGCGCGACCGCGACATGACGGCGAGGCCCGAGGCGGAGCGTTTTGCGATCATGCCAGGTCTGCCGCGGATGACGAGCGGCGGGATCGAGCATGACCAGGCGGCGGGCACGGTTTTCCCCGAGCCGTGGCTGAGGTCGGGCGACGGCCGCAGGCGGCTCGACGATGAAGCGGGCCTCGTCCCGTTGCTCATCCTTGGCGGCGCGCGAACGGACGAAGCCGCCGTCTTCGAAGCAAGCGGGGGGTATGTCGCCTCTCTTGCAGGCGGGGCGCTTCTCGACCCGGAAGGGACCGTCGCCGCGCTTCTAGATGGCCATGAGGCGGTCCTCGTCCGGCCTGACCGCTATGTGTTCGGCCGGGGGAGCGCCGCGGCCCTCATCGCCGCCTGGCAGCGCTATCTCGCCACAGGCTCGGCCTCGGCCTGAGCACGGCCCGGTTTCCCCCGCGCCCTGGCTTCAGCCCGTTTCGGTGCAGGGGCCTCTCTGTCATAATGCCCCCAATTCCGATCGGATTACTGGCTATAGCAGCGATCCTAATTATACATACAGAAGTCGTTATTAAATTCGTAGTGAAACTTTTTTCGTAAAAATAGTTGACGCGAAGATATTCCGGCACCTACCCTACAAAACAGATAGACAAACATGCTCTCGCAAAAAGCCAAATACGCACTCAAGGCCATGCTCGCACTCGCTGAACAGAAGAGCGGAGAACTGCTTCAGGCAGGCGATATCGCCGAGGGGCAGAATGTGCCGCGCAAGTTTCTGGAACTGATCCTCCTCGATCTGCGCCGGCAGGGCCTTGTGCAGAGCCAGCGCGGCAAGCATGGCGGCTATGCGCTCGCAAAGCCCGCCGATGCGATCACCTTCGGCGAGATCATCAGGATCATGGATGGGCCGCTCGCGCCGATCCCCTGTGCGAGCCTCACGGGCTACCGCCGCTGCGTGGACTGCGTGGACGAGAAGGGATGCGCCATCCGCCGGGCCATGCGCGAGGTGCGCGACGCGGCGGCGGCGATCCTCGACGGGCTGACGCTGGAAGAGGCTTGCGGCGCCAGCGCCTCCCGGGCCCAGGCCGTTCTTTCCGACTGAGCCGGCGTCCTGAAAAAATTTTGACATTTATCACTAGTAATTTGATCGAGTATGACCGAAGGAAACCGACCATGAGACTGGCAAGTCTGACCGCGCGCGCGACGCTGCTTGTCGGCGCCTTGCTGCTGTTGATCGCCTCGACCCTGGAAGTCAGGGCCGATACGACGCTGCTCAATGTTTCCTACGATCCGACGCGCGAGCTTTACGAAGCGATCAACAAGTCCTTCGCCGCCGACTGGAAGGCGAAGACCGGCGAAACGGTCGCCATCCGCCAGTCGCATGGCGGCTCGGGCAAGCAGGCGCGCTCGGTCGTGGACGGGCTTGCCGCCGATGTGGTGACGCTCGCGCTCGCCTCCGATATCGACCAGATCGCGGCGCTGACCGGCAAGCTGCCGGACAACTGGCAGACGCGTCTGCCGGACAACAGCGCGCCCTATACCTCGACGATCAATTTCGTGGTTCGCAAGGGCAATCCCAAGGGCATCAAGGATTGGGACGACCTCGTGAAGCCGGGTGTCGCCGTCATCACGCCCAACCCCAAGACTTCGGGCGGCGCGCGCTGGAACTTCCTTGCCGCCTGGGCCTATGCGGACAAGAAATTCGCCGGCGACGAGGCGAAGGCGCGCGAATTCGTCGGCGCCCTCTACAGGAACGTTCCCGTGCTCGATACCGGCGCCCGCGGTTCGACCACGACCTTCGCCCAGCGCGGGCTCGGCGATGTGCTCATCAACTGGGAAAACGAGTCCTATCTCATCCTGAAGCAGTTTCCCGGCCAGTTCGAAATCGTCTATCCGACGATCTCCATCCTGACCGAGCCGCCCGTGGCCGTTATCGACGCCAATGCCGAGGCGAACGGAACGCGCAAGGTCGCGGAGGCTTATCTCGAATATCTCTACACGCCGGCGGCGCAGAAGATCATCGCCGCGAATTTCTATCGCCCGCGCGATCCGCAGGCGGCCGACCCCAAGGATCTCGAGCGCTTTCCGCAGATCGAGCTTGTGACGATCGACGGCAAGTTCGGCGGCTGGCGCGAGGCGCAGAAGAAATTCTTCGCCGATGGCGGGCTCTTCGATCAGGTCTACAGACCCTGAGCGCGTGAACCCAGCGGGGCGCCCGCGCTTCTCATTCCATAATTCACATTTAATGGTGCGCATTTAAATCCGATGCGGATTCTTGCCGTGAAATTGTTTACACTTTCCCGGGTCGCGCTCCAGAGGGCCCGCCTTGCAGGAGAGCCATAGAAATATGAGCGTTGCCGCCCTCACCGATCGTTTGCCGAGCCGGAGCCCGTCCGTGCTTCCGGGCTTCGGCATCACCTTCGGCTTTTCGATGGCCTATCTCGGGCTCATCGTTCTCATTCCGCTGGCCGGGGTCTTCATCCGCTCGGCCGGGCTCGGCTGGGATGCGTTCGTCGCGCTCGCCACCGATGGGCGAACGCTTGCCGCATTGAAGCTCAGCTTCGGCGCGGCGCTGATAGGCGCGGCGGTCAATGCGGGCGCGGGGCTCCTCGTTGCCTGGATTCTCGTGCGCTACGATTTTCCCGGCCGGCGCATCGTCGATGCCGCGATCGATCTTCCCTTCGCCTTGCCGACGGCGGTGTCGGGACTTGCTCTCGCCGCGCTCTACGCGCCGAACGGCTGGATCGGGTCGATACTTGGCGAGGCGGGCATCAAGGCCGCCTTCACGCCGCTCGGCGTCGTCATCGCCTGCGTCTTCATCGGGCTTCCCTTCGTCGTGCGCACGCTCCAGCCCGTGCTATCCGATCTCGAGCCCGAGCTTGAAGAGGCGGCCGCGACGCTCGGCGCGACGCGGCTTCAGATCGCGACGCGGGTGATCTTTCCAGCACTTCTTCCGCCGCTTCTCACCGGCTTCGCGCTCGCCTTCGCGCGCGCGGTGGGCGAATACGGCTCCATCATCTTCATCGCCGGAAATCTTCCCTACAAATCCGAGATCGCGCCGCTCCTCATCATCATTCGCCTCGAAGAGTTCAACTATGCGGGCGCCACGGCGATCGCGGCCATCATGCTTCTTCTCTCGTTCGGCGTTCTGCTCATCGTCAATCTGCTGCAAGCCTGGAGCCGGCGGCGCACCGGCTATGCGAGCTGAGGACGCATCATGAGCAAATGGACCAGACGCGAAGAAGGCTCGCCCATCAGCGAAAAGCCGCTCACCAAATGGCTGCTGATCGGGCTCGCCATTTCCTATCTCGGCGCGTTTCTCGTGCTGCCGCTCATCGTCGTCTTCGCCGAGGCGTTGCGGCAGGGGCTCGGTGCCTATCTTTCGGCGCTCATCGACCCCGATGCGCGATCGGCGATCAGGCTCACGCTTCTCGTGTCGGCCATAGCGGTGCCGGCCAATGTCGTCTTCGGCCTTGCCGCCTCATGGGCGATCGCGAAATTCGAGTTTCCGGCGAAGAGCTTTCTCATCACGCTCATAGATCTTCCCTTCTCCGTTTCGCCGGTCATTTCCGGTCTCGTCTATGTGCTGCTCTTCGGCGCGCAAGGGTTCTTCGGCGCGTGGCTTGCCGCGCACAACCTCCAGATCATCTTCGCGGTGCCGGGGATCGTGCTCGCGACAATCTTCGTCACGTTTCCTTTCGTGGCGCGCCAGCTCATTCCGATCATGCAGGCGCAGGGAAATGAGGACGAGGAAGCCGCGCTGTCGCTTGGCGCGGGTGGTTTTCGCACCTTTTGGAGCGTCACGCTTCCCAATGTAAAATGGGCGCTCCTCTACGGCGTGCTATTGTGCAACGCCCGCGCGATGGGCGAATTCGGCGCGGTCTCGGTTGTTTCCGGGCATATCCGCGGTTTGACCAACACCATGCCGCTTCATGTGGAGATTCTCTACAATGAGTACAATTTCGTTGCAGCCTTCGCGGTTGCCTCGCTTCTGGCTCTCCTCGCGCTTGTCACCCTCGTCCTCAAGACATTCCTCGAATGGCGCTACGGTGGTGAGCTTGCCGCATCGGCAAGGCGCTGAGAGAGTGGTGGGAGGGGGCGGCGACCGGGATGCCGCGCGCTCGAACCAGACGCCGGTGCGCATCGATGTCGAGGATCTGCGCAAGAGCTTCGGCGATTTCGCGGCGCTGAATGGCGTTTCGCTCGTCGTCGAGCCTGGTGAGCTGCTGGCGCTTCTCGGCCCCTCGGGATCGGGAAAGACCACGCTTCTGCGCGCCATTGCCGGGCTTTCGACGCCCGATGAGGGCCTCATCCGCTTTCAGGGCGTCGATGCGACATCTCTGAGCCTGCGCGAGCGGCGCGTCGGCTTCGTGTTTCAGCAATATGCGCTTTTCCGCCACAAGACGGTGTTCGAGAACATCGCTTTCGGCTTGCGGGTCCGTCCGCGTGCGGAGCGTCCGCGCGAGCGCGAGATCGCGCGGCGCGTGCACCGGCTGCTCGAACTCGTGCAGCTCGAAGGGCTCGAGAAGCGGTTTCCGAGCCAGCTCTCCGGCGGCCAGCGTCAGCGCGTCGCGCTTGCGCGCGCGCTTGCGATCGAGCCGACGGTTCTGCTGCTCGACGAACCCTTCGGCGCGCTCGACGCGAAGGTGCGCAAGGATCTCCGCCGCTGGCTGCGCGAGATTCACCGCGAGACCGGCCTGACCACGATCTTCGTCACGCATGATCAGGAAGAGGCGCTGGAGCTTGCCGACCGCGTCGTCATCATGCGCGGCGGAAGTATCGAGCAGATCGGAACGCCGGGCGAAATCTATGACGATCCGGCGACGCCCTTCGTGTGCGAGTTTCTCGGCAATGTCACGCGCTTCGATACGGTCGTATCGGGCGGCGAGGCCCATGTGCTCGGCAGCGTCCTGCCGGTCGCGGAAGGCGAGGAGGTGCCTGACGGTCCGGCGGTCGCCTATGTGCGCTCGCATGAGATCGAGATCGTCGGCCGCGACCAGCAGGCAGGCGTCCCCGCCACGGTCGGGGCGATCAGGCCCTTCGGCGCGTCCGTCTCGGTCGAGCTCATCGTCGAGGGCCGCGCTGAGCCGATCGAGGCGGAAATTCCGCGCGAGCTTTTCGAGGTCGGCGAGATCAGGGCCGGGCAGACCGTGCGCGTGCGCGCCATGGCGGCGCGCATCTTCAGGCGCGACTGACGGGGGAGCGGTTCCCCCGGTCGAGGAAGAGGCGCGGCGTGGCCGATGCGGCTGGCCGTTCCCCTACGTCAATTTGCCGGCATGCAAAAAAGCCTTGGAAATCGGGCATTTCCGCCCGATATGGGAGTGGAAGGGACGGGCAGAAAGACGTGGCCTGGCGCTGGACAAGCGGCGCACCATGCTCAAGATGACGCCCGGACGAAACCTCTTATCGAGCAACCGGCACCCGCCCGTCTGGGCCCAGGGGCCGCAAGGCAAGGAGATGCATCATGGCTGAGGCCTATATCGTAGCGGCGGCTCGCACCGCCGGCGGCCGCAAGGGCGGCAAGCTCAAGGATTGGCACCCCGTCGATCTCGGCGCGCAGGTCGTCAACGCGCTCATCGACCGCACCGGCGCCGATCCGAAGCTCGTCGAAGACGCGATCTGGGGCTGCGTCGGCCAGGTTGGCGAGCAGGGCATCAACGTCGCGCGCAACACGGTCATGGCATCGAAGCTGCCGGAAAGCGTTCCGGGCACGTCGGTCGACCGTCAGTGCGGTTCCTCGCAGCAGGCGATCCACTTCGCCGCGCAGGCCGTCATGTCGGGCGCGATGGACGTCGTCATCGCGGGCGGCGTCGAGAGCATGACGCGCGTGCCCATGGGCCTTTCGGCCGCTCTTCCGGCGAAGAACGGTTTCGGCACCTATATGAGCCCCGAGCTTCAGAAGAAGTATCCGGGCATCCAGTTCAGCCAGTTCACCGGCGCCGAAATGATGGCGAAGAAGTACGGCCTCACCAAGGACGTGCTCGACGAGTTCGGCTTCAACAGCCATCAGAAGGCAATCGCCGCCACGCAGGCCGGCGCGTTCGACGCGGAAATCGTGCCGCTGGAGATCACGACCGCCGAAGGCAACAAGGAAATCCACAAGGTCGATGAAGGTATCCGTTTCGACGCCAGCCTCGACGCCATCAAGGGCGTGAAGCTCCTCGTCGAAGGCGGCGCGCTGACGGCGGCGACCTCGAGCCAGATCTGCGACGGCGCCTCGGGCGTCATGATCGTCAACGAGAACGGCCTCAAGGCTCTCGGCGTGAAGCCGCTCGCGCGCATCCACCACATGACGGTGGTTGGCGGCGATCCGGTCATCATGCTCGAAGCGCCGATCCCCGGCACGCTGCAGGCGCTGAAGAAGGCCGGCATGAAGATCGACGACATCGACATCTATGAGGTCAACGAGGCGTTCGCCTCGGTGCCGGTCGCCTGGCTCCAGCAGACGGGCGGCGATCCGGAGCGCCTCAACGTCAATGGCGGCGCGATCGCGCTCGGCCACCCGCTCGGCGGCTCGGGCGCGAAGCTCATGGCGACGCTCGTTCATGCGCTGCATGCCCGCGGCAAGCGCTATGGTCTCCAGACCATGTGCGAAGGCGGCGGCCTCGCCAACGTGACGATCATCGAGCGTCTCTGAGCTCGGCGAAGTTCATGGATCGGGGGCGGAGCAGTGATGCTCCGCCCCTTTTCTTTTGCCCGTCAGTGCGCGTCGGCTGATGCCGCGACCGGCTCCGGCTTGTTCACCACTGGCAGGGTGAGGAGCATGGCGAAGAAGCAGATCGTCAGCACGAAGAAGGCATCGGCAAAGGCCATCACGGTCGCCTCGCGCAGCATCAGGCCGTAGATCGTCTTCACCGCCGCGAGATGCCCCGATTCGATGCCGGGCGTTCTTGCGATCATCTCGCCAAGTCCGGCCATGGTCTGTTCGACGACGGGCCGGCCTGCCGAAATCGATTCGCGCAACGTGCTCTTGTGGAAGTCGAGGCGCTGGATCAGCACCGTATTGATGATCGCAAGGCCGAGCGCGCCGCCGAGGTTCCGCATCAGATTGTAAAGGCCGCTCGCATTCTTGAGCTGCTCGGGCGGGATCGTGCCGAGGGCGAGTGTGTTGATCGGCACGATGCAGAACATGAGGCCGATGCCGCGCATGATCTGCGGCAGGAAGAACTGGCCGAAATCCCATTCCCAGGTGAGGCCGAGCAGCATGTAGTTCGAGATGCCGAGCATCCCGAAGCCGAAGGCGATGAGATAGCGCACGTCGAGCTTCTGGGAGAGGATGCCCGCGAGCGGCGCGGACAGGAACTGGAAGATGCCGGTCACTGCCATGATCTCGCCGATCTGCACGGCGCTCAGTTGCCGCACCTGGGCGAGGAAGAGCGGGTAGAGATAGGTGAGGCCATAAAGGCCGACGCCGAGGAAGAGGCTCAGCAGCGAGCCGATCGCGAAGTTGCGGTCGCGATAGGCCCTGAGTTCGACGATGGGCTCCTCGAAGGTGAGCACGCGGGCGAAGAAGAAGGCGCCGGAGACGACGCATGTAGCCGTCATCCACCAGATCGTGTTGTCCTCGAGCCAGCCGCTGCGCGGGCCTTCCTCGAGCACATATTCGAGCGTGCCGAGAAAGACGGCCATGAGCGCGATGCCCCAGCCATCGAAGCCGCGAAGGAGCGACCAGTCCGGCTCGTCGAGATCGATCAGCAGCCACACGGCGGCGGTCACGATGATGCCGGGAATGATGTTGATGAGGAAGAGCCAGTGCCAGGAGAAGGTGTCGGTCAGATAGCCGCCAAGCGTCGGGCCGACGGTCGGCGCGAGCGTGACGACAAGGCCGATGAGCATGGAGATCGTGGCGCGGCGCTCGGGCGGAAAGACATTGCCATAGGCCGAGGCGAAGACGGCGGGGATCATCGCGCCGCCGATGAAGCCCTGCAGCGCGCGATAGACGATCATCTGCTCGATGGAGGTCGCGGTCGCGCACATCGCGCTCATGATGGTGAAGCCCGCGGATGATGCGACGAAGAGATAGCGCGTGGACATGACGCGAGACAGCCAGCCCGTCATCGGGATCATCACGACTTCGGCGATGAGATAGGAAGTCTGGACCCAGCTTATCTCGTCGGCGCTCGCCGAGAGGCCGGCCTGAATCTTGGTGATCGAACTCGCCACGATCTGGATGTCGAGGATCGCCATGAACATGCCGACGACCATGAAGAAGAAGCCGACGACGCGGCGCGCCGAGAAGGAGGGCGTGATGTCCGCGGCCGATGCATCGAGGCTCGTCATCGCATCGTCCCTTCCGCGCCCTGAAGGCTAGTTGCCGCTCGCCATGCTGTGGCTCTGCGTCCGCGCCGCGCCGAAGACGCCGCCGGAGGCGAGCGCGTCGGCCGCGCCCGCGCTTCTCGTATCGATGGATACGGTAACGGAGAGCCCCGGCCGCAGCAGGCCGCGAAGCGCGTTGTCGTCGGCGATCGCGATGCGCACGGGCACGCGCTGCACGATCTTGGTGAAATTGCCGGTCGCGTTCTCGGCGGGCAGGAGGCTGAAGATCTGTCCGCTTGCAGGCGAGAAGCTTTCCACCCGGCCTTCGATCTCGACGCCGGGATAGGCATCGCTCACGATCCTCGCCGTCTGGCCGATGCGGATGTTCTCGATCTGCGTTTCCTTGAAATTGGCCTCGATATAGACGTGGGGAAGCGCGACGAGCGAGGCGAGCTGTGCGCCCGGCTGGACGAGCTGGCCGACATCCATGTGCCGGTTGCCGACGACACCGTCGATGGGCGCGCGAATTTCCGTGTAGGAAAGGTTCTGCTCGGCCTGTGCGAGATCGGCCTCGAATTGCCTCAGCCTTTCTTCCTGTTCGGACTTCTGCGCCTTGAGGACTGCGATCCGGGCGAGCGCCGAATTGAGCGTGGCCTTCATCGCATGGAGCCGCGCGTCGCTCGACTGCGTGTCGGCGCGGGCCGCTTCAAGCTTTTGCCGGCTTGCGAATTCGGAGCGGGCAAGCGCTGCATAGCGCGCATAGTCGGCGCGTGCGCGCGACGCCTGCGCCTCGGCGGATGAGATGTTCGCCCGCGCACTGTCGGCCTGGGCCTCGGCGGCGGCAATCTGCTCGCCGAATGTCGCGATGGCGGCGCGCTGGGTACGGAGTTTCGCCAGCGCCTGATCGCGCGCGATCTCGAGGTCGCGCGGATCGATTCTCGCCAGCAGGTCGCCCTTGCGCACATAGGCGTTGTCGGTGACGCTCACGCTGGCCAGATAGCCGGAAACCTTGGGCGATATGACCGAGATGTCGCTCTGCACATAGGCGTTGTCGGTCGTCTGGATGTGGCGGTAGTGCGTGAACCAGAGGAACGCATAGGCCAGTCCGGCCAGCAGAAACACACCGCCTATACCGAGGAAAAGCCTTTGACGCTGAGCCATCTTGCACCCGCTCGTCGAACCGGACGGTCAATCGCGTTGAAATATGGCCGATATTTGGTCATATTCAAGGATGTTTTTAACCGAACCGTTCGGTCAGTGCCATGAGCAATCTTGCGATCGATGAGGCTGGAACCTCCCTGAACCCGGCCAAGAGGGAGCAGATCCTGCTGGGCGCGCAGGCGGTGTTTCTCGCCCGGGGCTATGAGGGGGCGAGCATGTCGCTCATCGCGCGTGAGGCGGGCGTCTCCAAGGGCACGCTCTATGTCTATTTCGACAACAAGGAGGCGCTCTTCGCCGCCTTCATGGAATCGGCGTGCAGGCTCCAGTCGGGCAGGGCGTTCGAGGTTCTCAATCGTCCGGAACCGGTAGATCGGGTGCTGAGCGCCTTCGGACACGAATTTCTGAGGTTCCTGCTCGGCGATCACGTGCAGTCGGTCCGCCGTCTCGTCATCGGCGAATCGAAAAAATTTCCCGAGCTTGGCCGCGCCTATTACGACGCAGGGCCGCGCGTCGCTACCAACCGGCTGAAGGAATTTCTGAAACGGCGTGTCGAGACGGGCGAACTCGACATTGACGACCTTTCCCTCGCGGCAACGCAATTTCTCAATCTCTGTCAGGCCGATCTCGTGCTGATGCGGAATGTGAATGTCATCGAGACAGCCACGCCGCAGCGCATCGCGCATGTCATCGAGCGGGCGGTTTGGCTCTTTCTCAAGGGCTATGGCGCGCATCGCTGATGGCCGGCCGAAGATTTTTCGAGCCGTCGGCCGGACAAGGGGATAGAAAGAGGACCGGTGAAAGTCGAGGCGTCTCCCCTGCCATGAAGATGAAGGAACTTGAGCGCGAAACGGGCATCGGGCGGGAGACCATCCGATTCTACATTCGCGAAGGTCTGCTGCCGGAACCCGTCCGTCCCAAGCGCAATGTGGCGGATTACGGGCCGCAGCATGTCGCGCGGCTGAAGCTCATCAGGCGGCTGCAGCAGGAGCGGTTCCTTCCGCTGAGCGTCATCAAGACGATCGTGAAGGCGGAGGCGAGCGATCCGGCGGCGGGCTTCGAGGCGTTCATCGGTCTGGAAAGCCGGCTCGGGCCGCTCGTGTCGGAGCCGCGAAATCCCGAGCCCATGCGGCTCGCCGACGTCGCGGAGAAAACGAAAGTCAGCGTCGAGGACATTCGCCAGTTCGCCAGCTTCGGCTTCGTCCATATCGAGAAGAATGACCATGGCGAATGGCTGAGCCCGCGCAATGTGCGGCTCATCGAGCTGATCGGCGAATCGCGCGCCTCCGGTTTCACCGAGGAGGATGCCGGCTACACGATCGAGGATTTCCGCATCTACGCCCAGATGGCGAGCGTGCTCGCACATCACGAGGTGACGCAGTTCTACCGGAATCTCGGCCGCCGGATCAATTCGGAGGACGCGGCGAGGCTTGCCGCGCGTGGCGTGCAGATCGTCAACGAGATCATGGCGCTGCTGCGGACGGAAAAGATCATCGGCGAGATGGAACGCGCGAGCGTGCGCGGCGGCACGCCCGACAGCGAAGACGACTGAAGCGGACGCGCCTGCGTCTTCGTTCTCAGTCGGAGAGGACTAGCGTGTCGCCCTTGCGCCAATAGAGCCAGTATTCCTCGCCCTTCTTGAAGGTGAACGCCTCGATGTCGCGCGAGACGTTTCCAATGTCGGCGAGAATGGGCGAGCCGACGCCGATGTCGAAGAAGACGTTGCTGAAGCTGCCGTAATAGGCGACTTCGCCGACACGGCCCTTCGCCGTGATGATGTCGGGATCGTTCGGCTTCGTTTCCGACACGAAGATCTTTTCGGGCCTCACAGCAAGGGCGACGTCGCCCGTCGCCTGTCCCTGAAGCTCGATGTCGCCGAGCACGGGCACGGTGACGTTCACCTTGCCTTCGCCCGTGCGCACGGATTTCGCGCCGATGAGATTGATCTTGCCGATGAAGTCGGCGACGAAGCGGCAATTCGGATATTCGTAGAGTTCAGCCGGCGTCGCGATCTGCCGCACCTGGCCCTGGTTCATCACCGCGATGCGATTGGCCATGGAGAGCGCTTCGGACTGATCGTGGGTCACGATCACGAAGGTGATGCCGACGGTCTGCTGAAGGCGCACGAGCTCGAGCTGCATCGCCTCGCGGAGCTTGGCGTCGAGCGCGGAGAGCGGCTCGTCGAGAAGCAGCACCGAGGGACGCTTGACGAGCGCGCGGGCGAGCGCGACGCGCTGGCGCTGGCCGCCCGAAAGTTCGTTCGGCATCCGCTTGCCATAGCCGCCGAGCTTCACCAGTTCGAGCGCTTCCTCGGTGCGCGTCCTGATTTCGCTGCGCGGCCGTCCGTCCATGCGCAGGCCATAGCCGACATTCTTCTCGACCGACATGTGCGGAAACACGGCATAGGACTGGAACACCATGTTCACCGGCCGCTTGTTCGGCGCGACGGTCGCCATATTGTGCCCGTCAATGACGACCTCGCCCGAAGTCGGCGTCTCGAAGCCCGCGAGCATGCGCAGAAGCGTCGTCTTGCCGCAGCCGGACGGCCCGAGAAGCGCGAAGAATTCGCCCCGGCCCACCGTCAGGTTCACATTGTCGACGGCCTTGACCGAGCTGCCATAGATCTTGGTGACGTTCCTGATCTCGATGATCGGGCTTTCCTGTCCGGTCTTCGTTTCTCCGGCCGGGGCGGCCCGGGTTTGTTCCTGCGTGCTCATGCCAGTCTGCCGCTATGCGGTCCAGTTTCAGGTTACCGCGCGAAGGAGCCTGCGCGTTCAGGGGCGCACAGTGTTCATGTCTTTTTGAATGATGGCAAGGTGGCGCCTGCCGAAGAATGGTTCCCCTGCCGATCCGCGCCGGGGAGGATATACTCGATCAAGGTAAAAGCGGGCGCGCGAGGACATGACCGATCTCCATGGCGCTTCGATGACGCATGACGGGAAATCGCGATTCTCCGGTGCGGCCGGGGGCGCGAGGTGGCGTCCGCCCGGCGCGTGGGCACACGCGCATGACGGCGCCGATAGCGATCCGGCGCCGAGAGCCAGTCGCATCACGTGATCCCGTCAGGAGCGCCGATGCAGAATCCGGATGTGGCGGCCCCTCAAGGATTGAGCGAAGAGGAAGCGGCCGCGCGCCTGCGGGCGGAGGGGCCCAATCTCCTGCCGGCGGCGGAGCGCCGAAGCGCGTTTCGCATCCTGGCCGATGTCATGCGCGAGCCGATGTTCGCGCTGCTCATCGGGGCGGGGCTCATCTATCTGTTTCTCGGCGATCACGAGGAAGCGCTCATCCTCCTTGCCTTCGCCACCTTCTCGGTTTCCATCGCCGTCGTTCAGGAGACGCGAAGCGAGCGCGTGCTCGATGCGCTGCGCGATCTGACGAGCCCGCGCGCGCTCGTCATCCGCGAGGGTGTCCGCAAGCGCATCGCGGGGCGCGAAGTCGTGCGCGGCGATCTCCTGCTTCTTGCCGAAGGCGATCGCGTGCCAGCCGATGCGCGCCTCCTCACCGCGCATGAACTCCAGGTGGATGAATCCCTGCTGACGGGCGAAGCGGCGCCGGTGAGGAAGGCTGCCGGCGGGGCGGCGGCTCTGGTGGCGGCTCCCGCGGCCTCGCGCCCGGGCGGCGAGGATCTTCCCTTCGTCTTTTCGGGTACGCTCGTCGTGCGCGGGCAGGGGCTTGCGGAAGTCATGGCGACCGGCGCGCGCAGCGAGATCGGCAGGATCGGCGCGGCGCTTGGCGGCATAGACACGGAGCCGCCGCCGCTGCGCCGGCAGACGCGGCGGCTCGTGCGCGGCTTCGCGGCGTTTGGCGGCGTCACGGCGGCGCTCGTCGTCATTCTCTACGCGCTGACGCGGCATGACTGGCTTGGCGGCCTCCTTGCAGGCATCGCCGTCAGCATGTCGATGCTGCCGGAAGAAATTCCGCTCGTGCTGACCGTCTTCATGGTGATGGGGTCCTGGCGCATCTCGCGCGCCCGCGTACTCACGCGGCGTTCGGCGGCCATCGAAACCCTCGGCGCGACAACCGTTCTGTGTACGGATAAGACCGGAACGCTGACGCAGAACCGCATGTCGATCGTCGAGCTGCGGGTCGGCGATTTCGCCTATCGGTTCGACGAGGCGCCGGCGGGGCCGATCCCCGAGCCCATGCGCGCGATTGTCGAGCTCGGCGTGCTTGCGAGCGCGCCCGACCCGTTCGACCCGATGGAGAAGGCTTTTCACGCGCTGGCGCGGATAGATGACGGGATGGAGCTTGTGCATGGCTTCGGTCTGAAACCCGAGCTTCTCGCCGTCACGCAGATATGGAGCGCGCCGGAGCGGAAGGATCGCATCGTCGCGGCCAAGGGTGCGCCCGAAGCGATCGCGCGGCTGGCGCAGCTCGGGCCGGCGGAGACGGCCGCGATGCGCCGCCAGGTGGAGGACATGGCGGGGCGGGGCATGCGCGTTCTCGGCATCGCCGAGGGAACGCATGAAGGCGAGATGCCCGCGTCTCTCGGCGATCTCACCTTGCGTTATGCGGGGCTTGTGGGGATTGCCGATCCGTTGCGCCCCGCCGTGCCCGCCGCCGTCGCCGAATGCCGGGCGGCGGGCATCCGCGTCGCGATGATCACCGGCGATTATCCGGCCACGGCGCGCGCCATAGCGCTCGCGGCGGGGCTCGATGTCGGAGAGGTGCTGACGGGGGCGGAGATCGACAGGCTCGACGACGAGGCGCTTCGCGCGCAGGCGCGCCGCGTCACCGTCTTCGCGCGCATCCTGCCGGAGCAGAAACTCCGCATCGTCGATGCGCTCAAGGCCGATGGCGAGATCGTCGCCATGACGGGCGATGGCGTGAACGACGCGCCCGCGCTCAAGGCCGCGCATATAGGCATCGCCATGGGCGGGCGCGGCACGGATGTCGCGCGCGAGGCGTCCTCGATCGTGTTGCTGGACGATGATTTCGCCTCGATGGTGAAGACGGTGCGGCTCGGGCGGCGCATCTACGACAATCTGCGCAAGGCGATGGGCTATATCCTCGCCGTGCATGTGCCGATCGCGGGCATCTCGATCATTCCGCTGCTCGCGGGCTGGCCGCTCATCCTCACCCCCGTTCACATCGCCTTTCTCGAAATGGTGATCGACCCGGTTTGCTCGATCGTGTTCGAGGCCGAGGAGGAGGAGGGCAACATCATGCGCCGCCCGCCGCGCGATCCGGAAAGCCCGCTCTTTTCCGGCGCGCTCATCGCCTGGAGCCTGGTTCAGGGCGCGTTTTCGCTCGGCGTCGTGGCGGGCATGACGTGGCTTGCCATGTCGCGCGGCATGAGCGAGCCCGAGGTGCGGGCGCTCGCCTTCGTTTCGCTGGTGCTGACGAATGTGGCGCTCATCTTCGCCAACCGGTCCTTCAGCGCCTCGCTGCTGACCGCGCTTGGCGCGCGCAATCTCGCGCTGTGGTCCGTGCTCGGCGCGACGAGCCTGTTGCTCGCTCTCGTGCTCGCCATTCCGGCCATGCGGGCGATCTTCCGCTTCGGGCCGCTTCATGTGGACGATCTCGCGCTTTGCGCCGCCGGAGGGCTTCTGACCCTCATCGTCCTCGAGTTGCTCAAGCCGCTCTGGCGCAGGCGGCTTTCGGGCTGATTTCGCGCGTTCCGGCCCTTGACGCGGCAACCGCAAAGATTTAAATGATAATCATTCGCAATTAAGGCGAACGAGGTTCACCATGCGTGCGGCGAAAAAGGCGGTTTCCTTCACCTTCATCCATTTCCTGGTGGGGCTTGCGGTTGCCTATGCGCTGACCGGCCAGTTCGTCATCGCCGCCGGCGTGGCGCTGGTCGAGCCTCTGGTGAGCGGCGTCGTCCATTATTTCCACGACCGCTGGCACGAGGCGCATGCGGGCGGGGGGCGGCCTCTCGCGGCCTGAGGCAGACTATTTCCACGCCCAGACGGGCTGCTCGAAATGGGCGACGCGGGTTGCGCGGCCCCGAAGCGCGACCTCGCCGAACTGGTAGAGCACGGCCGCAGTCGGCGCGTGAACATGACTTTCGCCAAGCGGCAGGCGGATCACCGGCCGCTCGCTTTCGGCGATGGTGACGAGGACGGGCGAATCAGGGCGCTGCAATTCCGCCAGAGGAAAGGGGTGGATCGAGGCCACCTCGCCCGGATTGGGCTTCATGCCGTCGATGCTTTCGGCCCAGACCACGACGGGGGTGATGAGATAGCCCGAGCGCGTCGGGTAGTCGTCGAGGGTGCCGAGGACGGAGGATGCGCCTGTCCGCAGCGACACTTCCTCCTCCAGCTCGCGCAGCGCCGCTTCCATCGCATTTTCGTTGCCGTCGAGCCTGCCGCCTGGAAGCGCCCATTGTCCGCCGTGGGCGTTGAGACGGGGCGCGCGGCGCGTGAGCAGAAAGGCGGCCTCCCCGGCCTGCGGAACGACGGTGATGGCGACGGCGGCCCGCTTCAGCCCGGCATCGGCAAGCTGCCTGCGCTCGAAGGCGGAAAGCCGTTCGGCAAGCAGGCGTCGCAGCGCGTCGTCAAAGACATTGGCCATGGGCATAACGGCACTATCGACTCCGGGCGGGCCTCGTGTCAAAGACCGTCCGGCATTTTCCGCGCGCCCTTATTGGAAGGCTTGCCGCCGGGGAATAGCATTCCCCTGCCGGCCGCGAACCATCCGGCCAAAGACGAGAGGTTGCTCATGCGCATCGGCGTTCCGAAGGAAATCAAGGTTCATGAATATCGCGTCGGCATGACGCCTTCGAGCGTGCGCGAGGCGGTGCATCAGGGCCATGAGGTGCTGGTGGAAAAGGGGGCGGGCTTCGCCACCGGCCTTCTGGACGAGCAGTATGCGGCAGCCGGGGCGCGGGTCGTCGATACGGCGGAAGAGATCTTCGCCCAGGCCGAGATGATCGTGAAGGTGAAGGAGCCGCAGCCTTCTGAATTGAAGATGCTGCGCGAGGGGCAGTTGCTTTTCACCTATCTGCATCTCGCGCCCGATCCCGAGCAGGCGCGCGCGCTCATCCAGTCCGGCGTCATCGCGATCGCCTATGAAACGGTGACGGATGCGCGCGGCGGCCTGCCGCTTCTTGCGCCCATGTCCGAGGTCGCGGGGCGCATGTCGATACAGGCGGGCGCCCATTGCCTCGAAATCGCGCAAGGCGGGCGGGGCATGCTGCTTGGCGGCGTGCCGGGCGTGCCTGCCGCCAAGGTCGTCATTCTCGGCGGCGGTGTCTCGGGCACCAATGCGGCGCGCATGGCGATGGGGCTCGAGGCGCATGTGACCGTCATCGACGTCAATCTGCGCCGCCTCTATGAGCTCGATCTCCAGTTCGGGGCGAGCCTCAACACCATCTATTCGACGGTCGATGCGATCGAGGAGCATGTGCTCGGCGCCGATCTCGTCATCGGCGCCGTCCTCGTTCCGGGCGGGGCCTCGCCGAAGCTCGTTTCGGAGGAGATGGTGAAGCGCATGAAGAAGGGCTCCGTGCTCGTCGACATCGCCATCGATCAGGGCGGCTGCTTTGCCACCTCGCGCACGACCACCCATGCCGAGCCCACCTATATCAAGCATGGCGTCGTTCATTACTGCGTCGCCAACATGCCGGCGGCGGTGGCGCGCACCTCGACCTTCGCGCTCAACAATGCGACGCTGCCCTTCATCCTGGCGCTTGCCGACAAGGGCTATGCGCGGGCGCTCAGCGACAATCCGCATCTGCTTGCGGGGCTCAACGTCTATCGGGGCCGCATCACCCATCAGGCCGTCGCCGATGCGCTTGGCGTCGCCTACCATCCGGCGGCCGGGGTGCTCGTGGCCTGAGGCCCGTGGAGGCCTCGTATCCGGCGCGTGTGTGCCAGAATTAAACACAAATTAACCATCCCGGCCCAGACTCTGCCTGCTTTTCACGGCAAGCAGGGGCCGGGGCCATGTTCAGAACCAGACGCCAGGAACTCATCTGGCTCATCCTTATCGGCGGCTGCGTGGCGCTCTTCGTCGCGCATCGCGAGCGCGCCCATCAGGGGCCGGCCGTCGCGGCTTATGACAGGAGCGGGCTCAACGATCTCGTGCGCCAGACCATGGCGACGCCGTTGGCCCATCCCGACGACGATCTCATCACCGGGTCGATCTCGAAGCCCGCAAAGCGCGCCCGCAAGGCCCGCTACTACGTGCCGCTCGGCTCCTATGATTCCATCGAGGATGCGACCCGGCGCTATCTCGACATCGTTCACCGCGAACCCCGCATCGAGGACGGCCGCAAACTCAGGATCGAGACCGTCGCGCTCGATGGCGGCCGCTTCCATCGTGTCCGCATGGGCGATTTCGGCACGACCGGCGAGGCGAGGGCCGCCTGCCGCCGCGCGGGGCTCACGCCCGCCCGTTGTCCCGTCGTCGAGGTTCGATAAGCGGCGTTTCCTGACCGCAAGCCTGTGGACTTGAGGCGGGTTTTGCCTGTATAAGGCCCGCCAAGAGCTGCGCCCCGCCAGGGTGCCGGCCCGATTGGATTTTCAGAAGCCTTTGCCCAGCGCCGGTCCCTCAGGGGTCGCGACCCCGAGGCCCGAGGCTTTGCCAGACCGGAGACCTTAGAGAAATGGCCGTCCCCAAGAGGAAGACTTCCCCGTCGAGGCGTGGCATGCGCCGCTCGGCCGATGCGCTGAAGCAGCCGGCCTATGTGGAGAATGTGGATTCGGGCGAGCTTCATCGTCCGCACCATGTTGACCTGAAGAGCGGCATGTATCGCGGCCGTCAGATCCTGAAGCCGAAGTCCGAGATCTGAGACTTCGCATCACGGCGAGATATCCGAACGCCGGTCCCTGCATTTGCGCGGGGGCCGGCGTTTTCGTTTTCGCTGGCTGGTGTCAGAGCAGGCGGCGGATCATGTCGTCCGTCTGGCGCGTGACTGCTTCCTTCCAGTCATCCTCATCGACATAGAAGGCGTCGCGTATCTGTTTCTTGATCGCGGGCGCGAGCGGATTGTCGAGCCCGCCGCTCCGGTGGAGCCAGTTGTCTGCGATGAGGGCGGATGCGACCGCATTCATGGGGATGGTGCCGAATTCGAGCCCGCAGGGGCTCACCTCGCGCCCCTGAAGCTCCTCGGAGAAGACTTCCGTTATCGACCCTGGCACATTGGCCGATACCGATCCCGGCCCTTGCGTCGAATGGACAATCCCGCCCCACCAGTCCTTCATGCGGCGGAATTCGTCACTCGTCTCCGGCGCCGTCGAAATGACCTCGCCCTTCGCCCTCGGCCCGAGGCCCGAATGGAGGTCGATATAGACGATGCGCCGGGCGGCCGCGAATTCGGCGCGGATGATCGCGCGCAGCGTGCGGTTCGACCAGACCGGCCCGCGTCCGCCGAACTGCACGCCCTCCGGGTGGGCATATTGCCCGCCGCTCAGCGCATGTTGCAGCGCCGCCGCGCCGTTCTTCTCCGCATAGGCCTTGAGAAGCGCGCGGCCCGCGTCGAGCGTGGCCGCGGCGAGATCGGGCGGGTTCAGCGCCGCATAGATTTCCTCATAGCCCGGATTTTCCGGGTAGGGGCGCTCATGGTCGAGAAAGTTGCGGTTGAGGTCGACATTGTCCTCGTTGACCCGCCGCCCCCAGGCAAAGCCCCAGGGGTTGATCGCGTGAATGAAGACGATGGCCGTATCGGCCGGGAGCGCGCGGGCGAGCCCCGAGGCAAGAAGCGCCGTCTGGATGCCCGAGCCGCAATAGCCCTCGACGCCATGAGTGCCGGAGCCGAGCCCGATCACCCGGCCGGCCTCGGCCGGGCCTATCCGCGCGACATCGACTGCGAGGGGCTCGCCTTCCGGCCCCTTGAGCGGGTGCTGGTGCGCGCTCAGGGCGGCGCCCGCCTCGGTCGCGGCGGCGAGAAAGCGCCCGCGGGCCTCCGCGTAACTGGCCGAGAAATGTCGTGCCGCGTCCTTCATATCCGCAGTTTTCCTTTCATGAGTGGCCTTGGTCCCATCCAAGCATGGGACCTTCCGCGCCGCCAGATTATGGCGAGGCGCAGCGGCGCATATCCGTGCTATATTGACACATTCAGGCTGCCCAAGGGCCTGCTTGTCGGGTCTTCGGTCCGGCAGCCGGGAGCCGGGCTTCGGGGGCGTCCGGCGTATAAACGGGGGAAACAGACATGCTTGGTTCGCTGCCGCTTCTGGCGCTCGTCGTCATCGCCTACAACATCATCGTCTTTCTGACCGGCGCCACGATGGAAACGGCTCTGGTGCCCATCTCTCTCGTATCGGGCACGATCTGGACGCTCACCGTCGGCGACACGCTCCTCGTTCTCGGCCTGCTGCTGCTGTTCCTCGAGCTCGTCAATTCGACCAGGACCGGCGCGCCCACCATCATCAATCACGCGCTCTCGCTTCTCGTGATGCTCGTCGCGCTCGTCCAGTTCATCGTGCTGCCGCAGTTCGGCACGTCGATCTTCTTCCTGCTCGTGCTGCTCTGCATTCTCGATGTCATCGCGGGCTTCACGGTGACAATCACCTCGGCACGGCGCGACTTCAGCGTCTCGGACAATTAGAGCGTCGCCACTTTCGACGGAAGTGCACTAGCTCCGGCCTTCCTCGTCCTCGTCGGCCTCGAGCAGAAGTTCGTAAGCCGCCTTGAGCCGCGCCGTCATGCGATGGGGCTCGAACTCGTGCGTCTCGATGCGCGAGAGCGGCACGATGCCGATGAGGCTGTTCGTCAGGAACACGCCGTCGGCGCGCGGCAGGCGCTGCGGCATGATCATTTCCTCGGCGGCGTCGATGCCGAGCCGCCCGGCAAGCTCCAGCACGGCGGCGCGCGTGATCCCCGGCAGAATGCCGCATTCCTCGGCCGGGGTGACGAGCCTTTCGCCCTCCCAGAGAAACACATTGGCGACGCTCGCGCAGGCGACATAGCCCGATGTGTCGAGCATCAGCGCCTCGTCCGCGCCGCGGGCGCGCGCCTCCTCGCGGGCGAGGAGGTTGTCGAGATAGGGGGCCGCCTTGAGGCGCGATGTGGGCGAGAGCGCGTTTCGCCGCGGCGTGGCGATGATGGCGCTTTGCGAGGCGGGGGGGCTTGCGCTTTCGGCGGCGGAGATGAGGAGTGTCGGCGCGGGATTTTCGGGCGGCACGAGGCCGCGCGGGCCCGGTCCCCGGGTGAGCGTCACGCGAAGCGCCACGCGCGGCGCGTCGATGAGGCCGTTCGCCTCCAGCACCATTTCGCAGGCGACGGCGAGATGGCCGGTCGAGACGGGCAGCGGTATGCCGAGAATGTTCGCGCCCGCCCAGAGCCTCACCAGATGCTCTTCGAGAAAGGCGATGTTGCCGTTCCGCGCCAGCAGCGTTTCAAAGAGCGCGTCGCCCAGAAGAAAGCCGCGGTCGCGCGGGTCGATGCGCGCCGCGCGCTCGTCCATGAGTTCGCCGTTGAGCCAGACGATCATGCGCTCTCCTTCAGCTTCGAGGCGCCGCCAAGCGCCAGAAAATTCGAAAGCAGCAAATGGCCGTGTTCGGTCAGCACGGATTCGGGATGAAACTGCACGCCGAAGATCGGCAGGCTTTCATGGGCGAGCGCCATCAGCACGCCGTCCTCGCTCTGCGCCGTCGCGCGCAAGGGGCCGCCCTCGGCAAGCTCTGCTGCGAGCGAGTGATAGCGCGCGGCGGTAAATGGGCTCGGCACATCGGCGAAGATCCCCGTGCCGTCATGCGCGATGAGCGCGGGCTTTCCGTGAACGGGCGCCGTGCGGTGGATGCGGCCGCCAAAGGCCGCCGCGATCGCCTGATGGCCGAGGCAGACGCCGAGGAGCGGCACGCGCGTCCCGGCCGCCGCCTTCACCAGCGGAACCGAGATTCCCGCCTCGTCCGGTCCGCAGGGGCCCGGCGAGAGGATGATCGCCTGCGGGCGGAGCGCCAGCGCTTCCGCGACGGAGATCGCGTCGTTGCGGATGACGCGGCGGGCAAATCCAAGCTCGCCGACATAGCGCGCGAGGTTGTGAACGAAGCTGTCGTAATTGTCGATGAGGAGGATCATGCGCCTGCCTCCGCAAGGCGCGGCCGCTCTGCGTCGGTGGCGTCCGCGCTTTCGCAAGCGGCGCCGAGCGCGTCCATCATGGCGCGCGCCTTGGCGAGCGTTTCGTCATATTCCGCCGCCGGGTCGCTGTCGGCGGTGATGCCGCCTCCGGCCTGAAAGCTCACGCGCCCGCCCTCCACGATCATGGTGCGGATGGCGATCGAGGTGTCCATGCCGCCGTCGAAGCCGATATATCCGATGGCGCCGCAATAGGGGCCGCGCGTCGTCGGTTCTAGTTCGGCGATGATCTCCATGGCGCGGATCTTCGGCGCGCCCGTGATCGAGCCGCCGGGAAAGGCGGCGGTGAGGAGGTCGACGCTCGTCTTGCCCGGCGCGAGGCGTCCCTTCACGGTCGAGACGAGATGGTGGACATGCGAGAAGCTTTCGAGCGCGCAGAGCTTTTCCACCGTCACCGTGCCATCGGCGCAGACGCGCGAGATGTCGTTGCGGAGAAGATCGACGATCATCACATTTTCCGCGCGGTCCTTCGCCGAGGCGAGAAGTTCGGCGGCGAGCCGTGCATCTTCCGCAGGCGTCGACCCGCGCGGCCGCGTGCCCTTGATCGGTTTCGTTTCGACCGCGCCTTCCCGGCAGGCGAGAAAGCGCTCGGGCGATGACGAGACGAGCGCGCCGCCGCCGAAGTTGAAGAAAGATGCGAAAGGCGCCGGGCTCCGTCGGCGCAGGCGGAGATAGAGCGCGTAGGGCGTATCGCCTTCGGCGAGCGGCGCATCGAAACGCTGGGCGAGATTGGCCTGGAAGATGTCGCCGGCGCGGATCAGGTCGATGACGCGGGCGACGGCGCGTCCATATTCATCGCGTGTGAAATTCGCGGCAATCGCGGTCGCGCCCGGTGCCGCTTCGGATAGCATTTCGTTCCGCGCCGCGCTGATCCTTTCGCGCCACTCCGCGGCGCGGCTTGCCGCCCGCGCCATGCGCGTCCGGGTGCCTTCTTCGGGAAGGCCCGTCGAGACGATGAGCGCGCGGCCTTCCAGATGATCGAAGGCGAGAACCGTGTCGTAGAAGCCCACCGCCATGTCGGGGAGCTTCCGGTCGTCGATGGCAAAGGGCCTGTCGCGCGGCGGCAGGTTTTCGAGCGCGTGGGCGAGGTCGTAGCCGAAGAAGCCGGCCGCGCCGCCCGCGAAGGGCGGCAGCGACGGCGATTGGGCCGGTTGCGCCTGCGCGAGGCGCTCCTTCAGCGCTCCGAAGGGGTCGTCCTTCTCGCCCGCGCGAAGGACGAGCGTGTCGTAAGGGTCGCGCGCGATGAAGCTCCAGCGGCCATGAAGCGCCGGATCGCGCCCCGGCGCCGCCGTCGCGCTGTCGAGCAGCAGCGCGAAGGGCTCGTCCGCGAAAGCCTGAAACAGCTCATGCGGCAGAGCCCAGGGCAGCTCTTCGATATGCGTTTCGATGTGCGACAAAGGCGCCGGACCTCGCTCAAGAGCATGCCCAAGCCGGGCTCAAGTCTAATCCGCCTAGCGGTATGTGGCGAGCACATAGGCGGCGATGGCGCGGCGCTCGTCCTCCTTCAGATGGGCGAAGGAGGGCATGTT
>NZ_JBATUH010000035.1:0-8858 GCF_049671045.1 Parvibaculum sp.
CGATCTCGCTCACCTTCTTGCCGCGACGGGCAGCGACCATACGCGGGCTCTGCTCGTGCTTCAGCGCGTCGAAGGTTGCGCGCACCATGTTATAGGGGTTCGAGGAGCCCAGCGACTTCGCCACCACATCCTGCACACCCAGCGTCTCGAAAACGGCACGCATCGGACCGCCGGCGATGATCCCGGTACCGGCCGGCGCCGCACGCAGAACCACGCGGCCCGCGCCATGACGCCCATCGACGTCGTGATGCAGCGTGCGCCCTTCGCGCAGCGGCACGCGGATCATCGCGCGCTTCGCCGCATCGGTCGCCTTGCGGATCGCCTCGGGAACCTCGCGCGCCTTGCCATGGCCGAAGCCGACACGGCCCTTCTGGTCACCGACAACGACGAGCGCCGCAAAACCGAAGCGCTTGCCGCCCTTCACCACCTTCGCGACGCGGTTGATGTGGACCAGCTTGTCCACAAACTCGCTGTCGCGCTCTTCCCGGTCCCGCTCTCGTGTTCTTTCGCGTGCCACTGTCAAATCCTTCAGAAATTGAGACCGCCTTCGCGGGCGCCGTCAGCGAGCGCCTTCACACGCCCGTGGTAGATGTATCCGCCGCGATCGAAAACCACGTCCTTGACGCCCTTTTCAAGCGCACGCTCCGCGACGAGCTTGCCGACAACCGCCGCACCGTCGACATTGCCGCCCTTCGAGGCGAACCCGTCTTCCAGCGAGGACGCGGAGGCCAGCGTAACGCCCTGTGCGTCGTCGATGACCTGGGCGTAGATGTGCTTCGATGAACGGAACACTGAGAGCCGCGGACGTCCGTTCGCGATCATCGCGAGCTTGGTGCGGTTCCGCTGCGTCCGGCGCTGATGAAGATTCTTCACTTTGCTCATAGCCATCCGCTCACTTCTTCTTGCCTTCCTTGCGGAAGATGAATTCGCCGGCGTACTTCACGCCCTTGCCCTTGTAAGGCTCCGGCTCGCGGTAGGAGCGGATTTCCGCAGCCACCTGGCCGACCTTCTGCTTGTCGATGCCGCTGATCGCGATCTCGGTCGGCTTCGCCACCTTGACCTCGATGCCCTCGGGGATCGCGTAGAGCACTTCATGGCTGAAGCCGAGGCTCAGCTGAAGGTTCTTGCCCTGAAGCGCAGCGCGGTAGCCGACGCCGTTGATCTCGAGCGTCTCGGTGAAGCCCTGCGTGACGCCAACCACCAGATTGTTCACGAGGGTGCGCGAAAGGCCCCACATGCCGCGGGCGCGCTGCGAGTCGTTGCGCGGCGTCACATTGATGCCGTCAGCCCCCTGCTCCACCGCCACGTCGTCGACGAGCGTGAGCTTCATCTCGCCCTTCGGACCCCTCACGGCCACTTCCTGGCCGTTGATGGTCACGGTCACCCCTTTCGGGACCTCGATGGGCCTTTTACCAATTCGCGACATGGTCGTCTCTTTCCCGTCGTACGGCGGAGCTTGCTGCGCGTCTTAGAACACGCGGCAGAGCACCTCGCCACCTACATTCTTCTCGCGCGCCGCCGCGTCGGACATGATGCCCTTCGGCGTCGAAAGGATCGAAATCCCGAGGCCGTTATGCACCGTCGGCATCGTCTTCACCGACGAATAGACGCGCCGGCCGGGCGTCGAGACGCGCTCGATCATCTGAATGACCGGGGCGCCTTCATTGTACTTCAGCTCGATCTCGAACTCGCTCTTGCCGTTCGGATAATCGACCTTCGCATAGCCGCGGATGAAGCCCTCATCGGCCAGAACGTCGAGCACCCAGCCGCGAAGCTTCGATGCGGGCGTGACCACCTTGCCTTTGCCCCGGAGCTGTGCGTTCCGGATGCGCGTGATCATATCGCCCAATGGATCGGTCATCGTCATGCGCGTCTCCTCACCAGCTCGACTTCACCATGCCGGGGATCTGCCCCCTGGACGCGAGGTCCCGGAGCGCGATACGCGACATGCGCAGCTTGCGGTAATACGACTTGCTACGGCCGGTCAGCTCGCAGCGGTTATGAATACGGGTCTTGGACGAGTTGCGCGGAAGCTCCGCGAGCTTCAGCTGCGCATTGAAGCGCTCTTCGACCGGCAAGGATTGATCGATCGTCATCGCCTTCAGCTTCGCCCGCTTGGCCGCAAATTTCGCCGCCAGCTTCCGCCGCTTCTGGTCTCTATTAATGGCGCTTTTCTTAGCCATCCAAACCTCCGTCGGGTTCACGCCCTTCGCGAACCACAAGATACCTACTTTGCGAACGGGAAATTGAACGCCCGCAACAGCTCGCGAGCTTCCTCGTCCGTGCCTGCCGTCGTGCAGACGATGATGTCCATGCCCCAGACCTGATCGACCTTGTCGTAGTCGATTTCCGGGAAAACGATGTGCTCCTTGAGGCCCATGGCGTAGTTGCCGCGCCCGTCGAAACTCTTCGCATTGAGGCCGCGGAAGTCGCGCACGCGAGGCAGAGCCACCGTCACCAGGCGGTCGAGAAACTCGTACATGCGATCCTTGCGCAGCGTGACCTTCACGCCGATCGGCATGTTCTCACGCAGCTTGAAGCTCGCGATGGACGTCTTCGCCTTGGTGATGACCGGCCGCTGGCCGGCGATCGCCTGAAGATCCTCGAACGCGCTCTTGACCTTCTTGGAGTCGCCGACGGCCTCGCCGACGCCCATGTTGATCACGACCTTGTCGAGTTGCGGCACCTGCATGATGTTGCGGTACTGGAACCGCTCCCGCATTGCCGGGCGAATGTTCGCCAGATACTCCGCTTTAAGGCGCGGTGTGTACTGAGCTTCAGCCATCGATCGTTTCTCCCGACGCCTTGGCGAAACGGACCTTGCGGCCGTCTTCCAGCGTCTTGAATCCAACTCGCGTCGGCTTGCCGGTCTTCGGGTCCTCGATCGCGAGGTTAGACAGGTCGATCGACGCTTCGCGCGAAACGATGCCGCCCGTCGAGGTCTGCGACGGCTTCGTGTGACGCTTTACAATATTCACGCCCTGAACGAGCGCCCGGTTCTCTTTCGGGTAGACGGCAAGCACTGCGCCCTTCTTGCCCTTGTCCCTTCCCGTAAGGACGACGACCTTGTCGCCCTTCTTGATTTTCGCAGCCATCAAAGCACCTCCGGCGCGAGCGAAACGATCTTCATGTGGTTCTTTGCCCTGAGCTCGCGTGTCACCGGGCCGAAGATGCGGGTGCCGATGGGCTCGCCCTGGGCATTGATGAGAACCGCAGCGTTGCGATCGAAACGGATCACGCTGCCGTCGACCCGACGAATTTCCTTCGCGGTACGAACCACGACGGCCTTCATCACGTCGCCCTTCTTCACCTTGCCGCGCGGGATCGCCTCCTTGATGCTGACGACGATGATGTCGCCAACGGAAGCGTACTTCCGCTTGGAGCCGCCCAGTACCTTGATGCACATCACGCGGCGCGCACCGGAATTGTCAGCGACGTCGAGGTTCGTCTCTTGCTGAATCATGACTTCATCCGCCTTGCTCGGAAGAAGCCTTCACCCTTCGGGCTCAGGCTTCGTCCTTGAATACTTCCCACTGCTTCAGCTTCGACATCGGCCGGCACTCGCGGATCTTCACGACATCGCCAACCTTCACCGAGTTGCTCTCGTCATGCGCGTGATACTTCTTCGAGCGGCGCACGATCTTCTTGAGCAGAGGGTCACTGAAGCGGCGCTCGACGCTCACCACCACCGTCTTGTCGTTCTTGTCGCTGACCACGACACCCTGCAGGATTCTCTTCGGCATTTCTAAATCCTCAGCCCTTGACCTGCGCAACTTCGCGCTGGCGCTGGATCGTCTTGATGCGCGCAATATCGCGGCGCACCTGCCTCACGCGCGAGGTCTTTTCCAGCTGTCCGCTCGCACCCTGGAAGCGCAGGTTGAACTGCTCCTTCTTCAGCTTCAGAAGCTCGTCCTGCAGCTGGTCCGGCGTCATGTCTTTCACTTCGCTGGCCTTCATGGCCTCACCCTTTCGTTCTAACCGCGCTCCGGCGGACTTGTTCCGCTTCAGGCGCGCTCGCCGGGACGGGCCACAAACCGCGTCTTGATCGGCAGCTTGGCGGCTCCGAGGCGAAGCGCTTCCTCGGCAACGGCCAGCGGCACACCGTCCAGCTCGAACATGATCCGGCCGGGCTTCACGCGGGCCGCCCAGAACTCCGGCGAGCCCTTGCCCTTACCCATGCGGACTTCGGTCGGCTTCTTCGAAACCGGGACGTCCGGGAAAATGCGGATCCACACGCGGCCGGCACGCTTCATGTGGCGGGTGATCGCGCGGCGCGCCGCTTCGATCTGCCGCGCGGTCACGCGAGCGGGCTCCTGCGCCTTGAGGCCGAAAGCCCCAAAGTCGAGGTTCGTGCCACCCTTGGCATTGCCATGGATGCGGCCCTTGTGAGCCTTGCGGAACTTAGTGCGCTTCGGTTGCAACATGATCGAAACTCTCTTCGCTCAATTCTTCGGTGTTCAGGCGCGCTCTTCGCGGCGCTGACGTCCACCCGTTTCACCGGCGCCGCCCTCGAGAGCGCGACGCTCGGAGGCCATCGGATCGTGCTCAAGGATTTCGCCCTTGAAGATCCAGACCTTCACGCCGCACGTGCCATAGGCGGTCTTCGCCGTGGCGACGCCATAGTCGATGTCGGCGCGCAACGTGTGCAGCGGCACGCGGCCCTCACGGTACCACTCGGTGCGCGCGATCTCCGCGCCGCCGAGACGGCCGGCGCAGTTGATGCGGATGCCGCCGGCGCCGAGACGCATGGCCGACTGGACCGCCCGCTTCATCGCGCGGCGGAAAGCGACGCGGCGCTCGAGCTGCTGCGCGATGTTCTCCGCGACCAGCGTCGCGTCGATCTCGGGCTTGCGCACTTCAACGATGTTGAGATGCACTTCCGACGCCGTCAGCTTGCCGATGTCGCGGCGCAGCTTCTCGATGTCGGCGCCCTTCTTGCCGATCACGACGCCCGGGCGAGCCGTGTGAATGGTCACGCGGCACTTCTTGTGCGGACGCTCGACGACGATCTTCGAGATGCCGGCCTGCTTGAGCGTCTTGCCCAGGAAGTCTCGGATCTTGATGTCTTCGTGCAGAAGCTTGCCGTACTCCTGACGACCCGCGAACCACCGGGAATCCCAGGTACGGTTGACGCCAAGCCGCAGTCCGATCGGATTGACTTTCTGACCCATCAGGCCTGCTCCTCGACTTGCCGTACAACGATGGTGATCTGGCTGAAGGGCTTCTCGATCCGCCCCACGCGGCCGCGCGCACGCGCGTGCCAGCGCTTCAGCACCAGGTTCTTGCCCACATAAGCCTCGGCCACGACGAGATCGTCGACATCGAGGCTGTGGTTGTTTTCAGCGTTCGCGATGGCGCTCTGCAGCACCTTCTTCACGTCGCGCGCAACGCGCTTGTTGGAGAAGGTCAGGTCAGCGAGCGCGGTGTCCGCCTTCTTGCCGCGGATGAGCTGCGCGACCAGATTGAGCTTCTGCGGGCTCACCCGGATCATGCGGCCGACGGCCTGAGCTTCGTTATCGGGAAGCCTGCGCTTATGTGCTGGTTTGCCCATGACTTACCCCTTCTTCGCTTTCTTGTCAGCCGAGTGGCTGAAGAACGTCCGCGTGGGGGCGAACTCTCCGAGCTTGTGGCCGACCATGTCCTCGGTCACAAGCACAGGGACGTGCTTCTTGCCGTTATGCACAGCAAAGGTGACGCCGACGAACTGCGGCAGGATCGTGGAACGCCTGCTCCACGTCTTGACGACATCCTTGCGGGCCGATGTACGCGCGGCTTCTGCCTTCTTGAGAAGGTAGCCATCGACGAAGGGGCCTTTTTTGACGGAACGTGCCATGTCGAGCTACCTCAACCCTTCTTCTTGTGACGGCTGCGAAGGATGTACTTATCCGTCGCCTTGTTTTGCCGGGTCTTCTTGCCCTTCGTGGGCTTGCCCCACGGAGTGACCGGATGACGGCCACCCGACGTGCGGCCTTCACCACCGCCATGCGGGTGATCGACCGGGTTCATCGCGACGCCGCGAACGGCGGGGCGCTTGCCGAGCCAGCGGTTGCGGCCTGCCTTGGCGAGCGTGATGTTGGC
The DNA here is from genome assembly GCF_049671045.1 of Parvibaculum sp. GTDB lineage: Bacteria > Pseudomonadota > Alphaproteobacteria > Parvibaculales > Parvibaculaceae > Parvibaculum. The sequence goes on from NZ_JBATUH010000035.1 coordinate 6,079, forward strand.
GTGATCGGGGTTGGACACCGCGCCGATCGAGCCCATGCACTCGCCGCGCACCAGGCGCTGCTCGCCGGACGAAAGACGCAGGATCGCATAGCCCTGATCGCGACCGACGAGCTGCACATAGGTGCCGGCCGAACGGGCAAGCTGGCCGCCCTTGCCGGGCTTCAGCTCGACGTTGTGCACGATCGTGCCGACCGGGATCGACGACAGCGGCATCGCATTGCCCGGCTTCACGTCGACGCGCTCGCCCGAAATCACCGTGTCGCCAACTGCCAGACGCTGCGGCGCCAGGATGTAAGCCAACTCGCCATCGGCGTACTTCACGAGGGCAATGAAGGCCGACCTGTTCGGATCGTATTCGAGCCGCTCGACCGTCGCCGGCACGTCGTATTTGCGACGCTTGAAGTCGATGATGCGATAGGTCCGCTTGTGACCGCCGCCGCGATTGTACACGGTCGTGCGGCCATGATTGTTGCGGCCGCCCGACTTCGTCAGGCCATGCGTCAGCGCCTTGACCGGCTTGCCCTTGTGGAGAGCAGAACGGTCGACCAGCACGAGGCCACGCTGCGCGGGGCTGGTCGGTTTATACTTCTTCAGTGCCATCGGTCCAGCTTCTCTATTAGAGACCGGTCGTCACGTCGATGGAAAAACCATCTTCGAGCGTCACGATCGCCTTCTTGAAATCGCTCTGCTTGCCGGCCACGCCGCGGAAGCGCTTCGTCTTGCCCTTACGAACGAGCGTATTGACGGCCTTCACCTTGACGTCGAAAAGCTTTTCGACGGCTTCCTTGACCTGCGGCTTCGTCGCCTTCGGCGCCACCTTGAAAATGACCTGGTTCGCTTCCGAAGCCATCGTCGCCTTTTCGGTGATCACCGGCGAAACGATAATGTCGTAATAACGCTCGTTCATTTGAAGCGAGCCTCCAGGCTCTCGACAGCGGCCTTGGTCAGCACCAGCTTCTCACGCCGCAGAATGTCGTACACGTTGATACCCTGCACCGGCAGCACATCCACATTCGGGATGTTGCGCGCGGCGAGCGCGAAGTTCTCGTTCACTTCGGCGCCGTCGATGAAGAGCGCCGACTTGAGGCCGAGCTTGCCGAAGGCGTCCTTCAGAGCCTTCGTCTTCGGCGCGTCAACATTCGTATCCTCGAGGATGACGAGGTTGTCGCTCTTCGCCTTCGACGAAAGCGCATGACGCAGAGCAAGCGCGCGAACCTTCTTCGGCAGATCGATCGCATGGCTGCGAACAACCGGGCCGAAAGCCTTGCCGCCGCCGCGGAACTGCGGCGCCTTGCGGTCGCCGTGGCGGGCGCCGCCCGAGCCCTTCTGCTTCACGAACTTCTTGCCCGTGAGCGAGATCTCCGAGCGGCCCTTCGTCTTGTGCGTACCGGCCTGACGCCTGGCGAGCTGATAGTTCACCATGCGATGCAGAAGATCCGCGCGGGGCTCGAGCCCGAACACCTCGTCCGAGAGCTCGACCGTGCCGGCCTTCGTCGCCGCGAGTGTGGTTACGTCGGCTTTCATCACGCACCTTCCTTCTGCGCGTCCGCAGCGCCATTCGCGCGGCGCACTGCGCCCGGCGTCGGAACGCCTTCCGGCAACTTCGTCTTCACGGCGTCGCGCACGAGTACCCAGCCGCCTTTGGAACCCGGAACGGAGCCCTTCACCATGATCAGGCCGCGCTCAACATCCGTGCGGACGACCTCGACGTTCTGCGTGGTGACGCGCTCGGCACCGAGATGGCCGGCCATCTTCTTGCCCTTGAACACCTTGCCCGGGTCCTGCCGCTGACCGGTCGAACCATGGCTGCGGTGGCTGATCGAGACGCCGTGCGTGGCACGAAGACCGCCGAAATTGTGGCGCTTCATGACACCGGCAAAGCCCTTACCGATCGAGGTGCCGCTCACATCGACGCGCTGACCTTCGACGAAATGATCCGCCGTGATCTCGGCGCCCACATCGAGCAGGTTGTCTTCGCTGACGCGGAACTCGACGAGCTTCAGCTTCGGCTCGACCTCGGCCCGCGCGAACTGCCCGCGCTGAGCGCGCGCGACGTTCTTCACCTTCGCGCGACCGGCACCGAGCTGCACCGCTGTGTAGCCGTTCTTCTCGGCCGTGCGCTGGCTCACAACCTGAAGGTTGTCGAGCTTCAGCACCGTCACCGGCACATGGCGCCCGTCCTCCAGGAACAGGCGGGTCATTCCGACCTTTTTGACAATCACTCCGGAACGCATGGTCCCATTCCTCGTTCTAATCGGCGATCAGGCTCGTTTCTCTGAAACTCAGAGCTTGATCTCGACATCCACACCCGCAGCCAGATCGAGCTTCATCAGCGCATCGACCGTCTGGGGGGTGGGATCTACGATATCGAGCACGCGCTTGTGCGTCCGAATTTCGAATTGCTCACGGCTCTTCTTGTCGATGTGCGGACCGCGAAGCACGGTGAACTTCTCAAGCCGCGTCGGCAGCGGAATCGGTCCCAGCACCTGAGCGCCGGTGCGCTTCGCCGTGTTGACGATCTCCCGCGTCGAAACGTCGAGCACGCGGTGATCGAAACCTTTCAACCGGATGCGAATCTTCTGCCTTTGCATTTTCGTCCTCGTGCCTGTCGGCCGAATTAAAGCGGGGCGCGGGCTGTCCGCGCCCCGTAAATATTACTTCAACACCTTCGAGACGACGCCAGCGCCGACGGTCCTGCCGCCTTCACGGATGGCGAAGCGGAGCTTCTCCTCCATCGCGATCGGCGCGATCAGCGTCACGCTCATCTTCACGTTGTCGCC
>NZ_JBATUH010000036.1:0-5702 GCF_049671045.1 Parvibaculum sp.
CCGCATGGACCTCGATGCGCCCCAGCTCGAAGTGAAGGCCGGCGCGGCGCGGCGCCAGCCAGATCATCCGTGTGACGACGAGGCGGGCATGATCGAGTTCGCCGAGGCGGATGGCGCGGCTCAATATGTTGTTCTGGAGCCGCAGCAGAATTTCGCGCGAAGTCACTGACGCATAGACATCGGGCGAAAGCGTCGCCCCCGGTCCCTCGATGTCGCGGATCAGTCGCAGAAGATCGGCGGGAGAAAGCGTTTCGCCGCGATTGAAGGGATCGATGATCGAGGCGCTCGCGCCGGTCTGAAGCCTGAGCACGAAATGGCCGGGGAAATTGAGCCCGCAAATATCGAGGCCGAGCAGGTGCCCGACATGCAGATAGAGAATGCCGAGCGTGACCGGCAATCCCCTGCGCCGGTCGATCACATACATGAGATTGGCGTTGCGGAGATCGTCGTAATTGAGCTCGTCGCCGCGATAGCCGAACTGGCCGGCGAGCACGCCCGCGAGCGCGCCCGAGACGATGGCGGCATTCTCGGTGCGCGCGGGGTCCGCACTGCCGAGCGCCGCGCGCACCGCGCTCACGAGTTCCGCCAGATGATCTTCGTAAGGCGCGAGAGGTTCGGTGGGTCTGTCGAGACGCGCAAGCGCGAGTGCGAGCGAAGCGAGGTCGAGGTCTTCGTCGGGTGTTTCGCCCGCCGCGCGCAGTTCGGCCTCGATGTCGTCTTCCGCCTTGCCCATGCCGGATCATTGCGCGGGAAACGGCGGTACGGCAAGGCCAACAATCAAATCGCGGCCGGATTCGTTAGCGATTCATTGCGCGGCAGCGGAGGACTTTACCTGAACATTCGAAATGACGTTGCGGACGCCGGAAATTCCCCGCGCATGCGCGATGACGCGATTGAGCTCCGCCTGATCCTGCGCGATGCCCATGAGATAGACCGTGCCGCGCAGCGTTTCGAGCGAATAGTTGATGCTGACGATGCGGTTGTCGCCGGTGATGGCGGCGCGGAGCTTGGTCGTGATGAGCGTGTCGTCGGTGCTTTCGGAGAAGCTGCGGCCCTTGCCGACCTGCAATTCGTCAATCACCTGTTTGACGCCGCCGACCGCCCAGGCGACCTTGGTGGCGGCGGCGCGATCCTCCGGCTTCTCGACGAAGCCGAGCAGGACGACGCGGCCATGCGAAACCTGCGTCGACACGCGCCTGAAGAGCTTGGAATCCTTTTCCGCCAGCTTGCGATTGATCTCGAAGGCGATCTCATTGTCGTTGACGCCCTGCTCGAGCCCGCGATCCTGAGCGGCCATCACGCCTCCGGTGGCGCCGGCGCCGATCACGAGGGGCACGCAGGCCGAGGCGCATAGCGCCGAGAGAAGCGCCACACCTACAAGCGTACGCCGCCCGGCGGCGAAGGCGGAAAGCTGCTCCGGCAGATAGCGCATGGGTTCCATCCCTTTTCGTCACACGAATCCATGTTGCGAGGTGACAATCCGCATGAGGCGACATTATGGCGGCGCAGGGCCAGAATGTCCCCGCTCATCGGCCGACCCGGTCAGGGCCGCCAGGCATCGGCGAGATGGCGCGGCCAGCGCCGGGGCGCGACCAGCACCATGTCGAAGCGCATGTCGAGGCCGGAGAGGGCGGGGCGGCCAGCCACGAAGAGTTCGGCCGCACGGACGAGACGGGCGCGTTGGCGGGCCAGCAGCGCCTCGGCGGCGCCGTCGAGGCCGGAGCGCGCCTTGACCTCGACAAAGGCGATCGTCCGGCCACGGCGGGCAATGAGATCTATTTCGCCGGCTCTGGTCCTGATGCGCCGGGCGAGGATGCGATAACCCTTGAGACGAAGGACGAGCGCGGCCAGTGCCTCCGCGCGCAGGCCCGCCTCATGCGCGGCCCGACCCCGAGCGGCCCGATCCCGCGCGGGACGACCCCGCATCAGCCACCGCCCCGCGACAGGTCGAGCGCGCGGGCATAGACCTCGCGGCGGGGAAGCCCCGTCATCGCCACGATTTCGGCCACCGCATCCTTGAGGCTCGCGCGGGCAAGGGCGTTCTCGAGCATGGCGTCGATCTCATGCGCGCCGAGCGGCGCGCGGGCAGCAGGGGGCCCGACGACTATCACAACCTCGCCTTTCGGCGCGCCCGCCTCCTCATAATGACGCGCAAGATCGGCGAGCTGCCCGCGCCGCACCTCCTCGAATTTCTTTGTCAGCTCGCGCGCCACCGCGCCCTCTCGCTCGCCAAGCGCCTCCGCCATGTCGGCGAGCGAGGCGGCGAGGCGGTTCGCGCTTTCGAGGAAGACGAGCGTTGCCGGAACCGGCGCAAGCTCGGCAAGCTCCTTGCGCCGCGCCTCGCGCTTTGCGGAGAGGAAGCCCGCAAAAAGGAAGCGATCGGTCGGAAGGCCCGAAACCATGAGCGCGGCGAGCACTGAGGAGGCGCCGGGCAGCGCGGTCACCATGTGACCGGCCTCCACCGCCTCGCGCACGAGCTTGTAACCGGGATCGGAGATGAGCGGCGTACCCGCATCCGAAACAAGCGCGATCGCCTCGCCCGCCGCGAGCCGGTTCAGGACCTTCGGCCGCATCTCGGCGGCATTGTGATCGTGATAGGGCGCCATCTTGGTCGAAATGCCGTGAATGGCAAAGAGCTTCGCCGTCACCCGCGTATCCTCGCAGAGAACGAGATCGGCCTCGCGCAGCACTTCGAGCGCGCGCAGGCTGATATCCGAGGCATTGCCGATGGGCGTCGCCGTGACATAGAGGCCAGGGGCGAGGCGGGATGCGCGAGGGGTCTGGGGCTTCATATCTGCTGCGCTCGGGTGAAATCGTGCCGACCTTGCGCTGGAAGGCACAATTTGGCAATGGCAGGGGCCGGACGATCGCCAGCGCGGCGACCATCCGCTTCGCCTGAGAATGCTTTATTCCTCGGACCGCATTTTCGGACGGCGAACCGGTATCCACTTCGCCTGAAAATGCTTTAGGCTCCAGCATCCATCGTTTGCGAGGAAGACCCTCTTGGCTGCCCCGACCCACAAGTCCCCTTCCACCTTCATGTCCGGCCTCAAGTCCGGGGTCCGGGCGGCTCTCGTTTTCGGCGCCTTGCTCGGCCTGTCGGCCTGTGCGGGCTTTGGCGGCGGGGAAGCGCCGCCGCCGCGCCCCGTCGTGCAGGCACCGCCGCCCGTCATCGAGCCAGCGCCGCAGCCCGTTCCGGCCCGGCCCGCCGGACCGCCGGCGCGCGACGAAGCCAATTTCTTCACGCCGAAGGGGATGGAGGCGCGGGCCGGATCGCTCGTGCGCGTGGCGCTGCTCCTGCCCTTCAACTCGCCGCGCGCCGAAGTGCGCACGCTCTCGAACTCGCTCTACAATGCCGCGCAGCTCGCGCTTTTCGAATTCAACAATCCCGACATCCTGCTGATGCCGAAGGCGACCGGCGGCAGCGCGGCAGGCGCGCGCGCGGCGGCCGAGGAAGCGATCCGCGAGGGCGCCGACCTCATCATCGGCCCGCTCTTCGCCGAGGAAGTGACGGCGGTGGCGCCCGTCGCACAAGGCTCCAGCGTGCCCGTCGTCGCCTTCTCGACCGATCAGCGCGTCGCCGGAAACGGCGTCTATCTTCTCTCCTTCCCGCCCGACGAGGACGTCTCCCGCATCGTCGACTATGCGGTGACGCATGGCTTCACGAGCTTTGCCGCGCTCTTTCCGCAGAACGACTATGGCGAGCGGGTGGGCAGCGTCTTCCGCCAGGCGGTGGCCGAGCGCGGCTCGCATATCGTCGCCGTCGATACCTATCCCGCAAACGGCGCGAGCATGAACGCGGCCGTCGAGCGGATCGCGAATTACGCCGCGCGCAAGGGCGCACTCGTCGCCAGGCGGGCCGAACTCAAGAAGGCGGGCGACGTGCAAGGGCTCAAGGCGCTCGAAAAGCGCGACACGATCGGCGATGTCACCTATCAGGCGGTGTTTCTGCCTGAAGGAGGGCAACAGCTGAAGGCGCTGGCGCCGCTCCTTCCCTATTACGATGTCGATCCGCGCAAGGTGAAGTTTCTCGGCACCGGGCTCTGGGACGATCCCTCGCTCGAACGCGAACCCTCGCTCGAAGCCGGCTGGTATCCCGCGCCGCCGCCCGAGGCTCATGCCCAGTTCGTGGCGCGCTATATCCGCGCCTATGGCGGAACGCCGCCGCGCATCGCGAGCCTTGCCTATGACGCGGTGAGCCTCACGGTCGCGCTTTCCTCGCGGCTCGAAGGCCAGCGCTTCACATCGGCGGCGCTGACGACGCCGGACGGCTTTGCGGGCGTCGACGGCATCTTCCGCTTCCTGCCCGACGGGCGGACGGAGCGCGGGCTCGCCATCATGGAAATGCACAGCAGCGGCCCCGTGGTGATCGACCCGGCGCCGGCAAGCTTCAACGTGCCGCCGTCTCTCTAGGCGACGAGAAGGCGCGCGAGCAACGGATCGAGGACGAGGCGGCCCTCGTCGGTGGCGCGGATGCGGCCGCCCTCGCGCCGAAGCAATCCCTCCTCGACGAGACGGGCGATGCGCCCCTCGTCGAGCGCATGGCCCGCATGGCGCTCGAAACGGGCAAGCGATATGCCTTCCTGAAGGCGAAGCCCCATCAGCATGAACTCCTCGCCCTGCTCCTCGCGCCCGATCTCTTCTTCCGCTTCGAGCCCGTGGCCTCTTTCCTCGACGGCTGCTAGCCACGCGCCGGGCGCCCTCAGCGCGCGGGTCGCAACGCGCCCGCCGCCAAGAGTGAGCCGGCCATGCGCGCCGGGACCGGCGCCCGCATAGTCGCCATAGCGCCAATAGACGAGATTGTGGCGGCACTCGGCGCCGGGCCGCGCATAGTTCGATACTTCGTAGGCGGACAAACCGGCCTCGGCGCAGATCTCGCCCGTGAGGCGATAGAGCGCCGCCGCATCCTCCTCCTCCGGCAGGCGAAAGGCGCCCTTTTCGTAAAGGCGGGCGAAGGCCGTGCCCTCCTCGATGGTGAGCTGATAGAGCGAGAGGTGATCGACGGCATGGGCAAGCGCCAGCCTGAGCTCGCGCGCCCAGGCATCGACCGTCTGGCCGGGGCGGGCGTAGATCAGATCGAAGGAAAGGCGCGGAAAAGTCTCGCGGGCGAGCGCGATGGCGTGGAGCGCCTCATCGGCCGAATGTAGCCGGCCGAGAAATTTCAGTTCGCGATCATCGAGCGACTGGACGCCGAGCGAGAGGCGATTGACGCCGGCGCGCCTGTAGCCCCGGAAGCGGCCGGCCTCGACGCTGGTGGGATTGGCCTCGAGCGTCACCTCGACATCGCCGCTCATGGTCCAGAGCGCGGCAATCCGCTCCATCACCGCCTCGACCGTCGCGGCCTCCATGAGAGAGGGCGTGCCGCCGCCGAAAAAGACCGACGCCACCTCGCGCGGGCCGGTCAATGCGCGCATATGCGCAAGCTCGCGCGCAAGCGCAGCCGCCCATTGGCGCTGATCGACATTCGCCGCCACATGCGAGTTGAAGTCGCAATAGGGGCATTTCGACAGGCAGAAGGGCCAGTGAACGTAAACGCCGAAACCCGGTTCCGCGTCAGCGCCGGAAGCAGGCATCAACGAGCTGGCGGAAGGCGTCTGCCCTGTGGGTGAGAGGTGTCTTTTCATCCGGCTCCATTTCGCCGAAGGTGCGGTCATGGCCGTTCGGAATGAACATCGGGTCGTAGCCGAAGCCCTTTTCCCCGC
>NZ_JBATUH010000037.1:0-18178 GCF_049671045.1 Parvibaculum sp.
CTCATCTGCGTGGCCGGATGTTTCGGCCTCTGGATCGCGGTTCCCGGCGTGCCGGTCGAGCCGATCATGGTGTCGCTGATCGTCGCTTCGGTCGGCATGGAGTTCGCCATCATCTTCGCCAACGCCATGCTGCCGACCATCGCCTCGGAACGGCGCATCGGCCTTCTCTCGGGCATCGGCATCGGCGTCGGCCAGCTTGCCGCCATCGTGGCCCTCGTCGCGGTGCTCATCACGCTCCAGCTTCCGGGCGTCGTCCATGCCTCCTTCATTCCCGAGGCGCCGCTTTTCGGGCTGTCGAAGGAGGCTCACGAAACGGACCGCATCGTCGGCCCGATCTCCGGCCTCTGGTTCCTCGTCTTCATGCTGCCGCTTCTTCTCATCGTCCCCGATCAGCCGCGCCGCGGGCTTTCGCGCGCGCAGGCGGCGAGGGCGGGTCTGAAGCGCCTGATCCACACCATTGGCAAGGCGTGGCACTTCCGCAATGTCGCGCTCTATCTCTTCTCGCGCATGGCCTTCTATGACGGGATGAATGCGATCTTCATCTTCGGCGGCATTCTCGCCGCGTCGATCTTCCATTGGGGCGCGATGGAGATGGCGGTCTATGGCATATGGGTGACGCTCTTCGCGGCCTTCGGCGCATTCGTCGGCGGGTGGACGGATCAGCGCTTCGGCTCCAAGGCGACGCTCGTCTGGTCGCTCATCGGAGCCGTCGTCACCTTCCTTGCCCTCATCTCCTTCGACCGAGAGCAGATCTTCTTCTTCATCCATGTGCCGGTCGCGGCCGACGCCAAGGCGTTCAGTACACTGCCGGAGCAGGCTTTCCTCGTCACCGTCGGGCTTTTCGGGCTGATGGCGGGGCCGACCATCTCATCGAGCCGGACGATGCTCGCCCGCATCGCGCCCGTCGAGATGATGACGGAGTTCTTCGGCCTCTATTCGCTTGCGGGAAAGGCGACGACCTTCGTCGCGCCGCTTCTCATCGGCGTCGTCACCGCCTGGAGCGGCAGCCAGCGCATCGGCCTCATGATCGTCGTGCCGCTCATCGTGGCGGGCATCATCATGGTGCTCTTCGTGCGCGAGGAGCGCGCGACCGCGATCGAATAGTGAGAGTCAGCGCCGGCGTCCGACACAACATCAGCTGTCATCCCGGCGAATGCCGGGATCCAGGGGCGTCATATTCCGAGCAAGCGGCTCCTGGACCCCGGGACAAGCCCGGGGTGACATTCGCTTTTTGGTCGTGCGTTTTTCTGGATCGCCTAGTGACGGAAGTGGCGCATGCCGGTGAAGACCATGGCGAGGCCCTTCTCGTCCGCCGCCGAGATCACTTCCTCGTCGCGCACCGAGCCGCCCGGCTGGATCACCGCCGTCGCGCCCGCTTCCGCCGCCGAGAGAAGCCCGTCGGCGAAGGGGAAGAAGGCGTCCGAGGCCACGACCGAGCCGATGGTCGCGGGCGCCGCCGCGCCGGCGGCTTCGGCTGCGTCCCGCGCCTTGCGCGCGGCGATGCGGGCTGAATCGACGCGGCTCATCTGGCCCGCGCCGACGCCCACCGTCGCACCGTTCTTCACATAGACGATGGCGTTCGACTTCACATGCTTGCAGACGCGGAAGGCGAATTTGAGGTCGGCGAGTTCCTGCGCCGACGGCTGACGCTTCGTCACCACCTTGAGGCCGAGGAGGTCGACGCGGCCATTGTCGCGCGACTGGACGAGAAGGCCGCCCGCGACCGTCTTCACGTTGAGGCCCGCGGCGCCCGCATCGGGCAGGCCGCCGGTGATCAGCAGGCGGAGGTTCTTCTTCGCGCCGATGATGCGGCGCGCGTCCTCGTCGGCATCGGGCGCGATGATGACTTCGGTGAAGATCCTGGCGATCTCCTCGGCCGTCTCGCCGTCGAGCGGGCGGTTCGCGGCGATGATGCCGCCAAAGGCCGAGACGGGATCGCAGGCGAGCGCCTTGCGATAGGCATCGGCAAGAGAGGCGCCGATGGCGACGCCGCAGGGGTTCGCGTGCTTGATGATGGCGATGGCAGGGGCAGCCTTCGGATCGAACTCGGCGACGAGTTCGAAGGCCGCGTCGGTGTCGTTGATGTTGTTGTAGGAAAGCTCCTTGCCCTGGAGCTGGGTCGCGGTCGAGACGCCGGGGCGGTTCTCGCCGGTCACATAGAAGCTTGCGATCTGGTGCGGGTTCTCGCCATAGCGCAGGGTCTGGCGGAGATGGCCGCCAAAGGCGCGCCATTCGGGCGCGGTGTCGTTCAGCGTTTCGGCGAACCAGTTGGAGATCGCCGCGTCATAGGCGGCCGTGCGCGCATAGGCCTTGTGGGCGAGATGCTTGCGCAGCGCGGAAGTGGTGCCGCCCTTCGCCTTGATCTCGGCGATGACGGAGGCGTAGTCCGACGCCTCGACGATGACCGCGACATAGGCATGGTTCTTCGCCGCCGCGCGGATCATGGCCGGCCCGCCAATGTCGATGTTCTCGACGCATTCCTCGTAAGCCGCGCCCTTCGCCACCGTCGCCTCGAAGGGGTAGAGGTTGACGCAGAGAAGGTCGATCGCCCCGATGCCATGCGCCTCCATCGCCGCCCTGTGCTCGGCATCGTCGCGGACCGCGAGAAGCCCGCCATGCACCTTGGGGTGAAGCGTCTTTACCCGCCCGTCCATCATTTCGGGAAAGCCGGTGAGGTAGGAAACGTCCTTCACCGGCAGGCCCGCCGCCGCGATCGCCTTCGAGGTGCCGCCGGTCGAGACGAGTTCGACCCCCGCTTCATGGAGCGCCGTGGCGAACTCGACGAGCCCCGTCTTGTCGGAGACGGAGAGGAGCGCGCGGCGCACGGGCTGGAGGTCAGCGGATTTGGGGGCGGGCTTCGCGGAAACGGACATGGCGGGCTCTTTTCGGCTGGGAGGGGGCTGGTGTCCGCGCGATAGCACGAAAAGCCTTCGGCCGCCAAGGTTGGCGGCAAGGTTTCGTGGCTATCCTTGGCGTTTGGCCTCAGCCTTCCGGCGCCGGTTCGGCCGGGTCGAGGTCGGGGAGCACGGGCGCCGCCGTCCCGGCCGGCTTCGCGCCGCCCGGATTCCGGCCAGAAAGCCGTCGCCAGGCCCAGTTGACCCGGGCATCGCCCCGGAAAACCGCCCCGGAAACGACGATCTGCTCGGAGCGGCGGGTGGCATCGCCCGCGCCGAGATAGACGCTTTCCTCGATCGAGATGGCGGGCTCGCCGCTCTGCGTTCTTGCCTGGAACTGCCATCCCTCGCCATTGGGCAGGCGCACCAGCACGCTTGCGCCGTCATGGGCGAGCGAGGCGCGGGCGTCCGGGTGGAGGTGGAAGCGGATCGCGAAGGCCGGATTTTCGGGCTTCTGCTGCCGGAGGGCGCGCTGCCAGGGGAATGTCCGCTTCGGCGCCTCGGCGGGGAAGAGCACGTCCTCGCCGCGCAACTCCTCGCCCGCCGCCGAGAGGAAGAGCCGGCGCTTGTGGACGAGGCCGTAGCGCTTCTCATAGCCGTTATGGCTCGCCTCGAGCCACAGGCCGAGCTCGTTCTCGTTGCGCCTGCTCTCGACGCGGGTCGGGCCTTCCATGGTGCGGGCGCCGAGAAGCGCGCGGGAAACGGGGCTGCGGACGATGCGGGCCGAGGAGGTGTCGTCGAGCACCAGCGTCGAATGGGCGGCGGTGGCGCGGCTTGCCGCCTCCCAGTCCGGGCCGAAGATGCGGGTCGTGCCGCAATTGACGACGAGGCGCGAGCGGCCGGCGCTCATCTCGAAGGAGAGGCAGCCCGCATGAGCGTCATGGCTGTAGCGGCCGGGCGGCGGCGGGCCGGTATCGGCGACGACAAAGGAGGGGCCCGCCGCGAGGCGCTGATAGCCGGAGTGGGGCGCGAAGCCGAAGGGGCGCCCGTCGGCATCGTCCTCGGCGAGCACGGCGTCGATCGCGCCTTCGGGCCCCTCATTGGCGCCATTGAAGAGGGCGAGCCTGCCGTCGCCATGCCGGAAGAAACGCAGCATCGGCATCATCCGGTCGATTGCGTCGCGGATGGCGCGCGGCACCTCGACATGGCGGGCCTGCATGGCGTCGCGCAGCGAAACGAGGTCGAGCATGATTTCGAGGGTCGCTGCCGGATTGCGGCTCACATGGCCGCCATCGGGGAGAATCTGCCGGTCGAGTTCGCGGCAGACGAGCCTGAGCCCCTTTTCGAGGCGCTTCTCGCCTTCCGAAAGGCAGAGGCCGGAAAAGGCAAGGCCCAGCGCCGCCGTCAGGCGCTTGCCGCCTGCGGGCGCCATGGAGGCGGTGCGGGCGAGGTGGCGGGCCTGCCGCGCCATGTTGCGCAAGAGCGTCGAGCGATAGATGAGGTCCGAGCCGTCGATGATGAGGGCGCCGTTGGCGATCCAGGAAGTCAGGCGGCGGCCGATCACATGCGGCCGCCAGGCGAGCTTGTCCCAGTTGCCGCATTGCCCGATCCATCCGGCAACGAGCGTCTGGGCATAGGTGCGCGCGGCATCGCCCCCCGCGGCGCTGAAATGGCGCAGCCAGGAGAAGCCGTGCAGTTCCTCCGCCCAGGTCTCGCTCGGCGGCACGGCCGCGAAGGGTGAGCCGCCATCGGTCTTCACCTGTCCGCCGGGCAGGAACCAGCGGCCCTGAAAGAGCGCATCGGCCTTGTCGGCGCCGCCGGGCCGCAGATCGCGCGGATAGTGGACCATGTGGTCGGGCATGGGCCCGCGCAGCGTCTGTCCATAGGTCCAGCTGCCATAGGCCGAGGCGAGCGCGGCGTCGCGCAGCCGCACCAGCGCCGCTGCCGTGAGGTCGATCAGCCGGTTGCCGGGCGGCACCGAATAATGGGATGGAACGGCGTGCGCCTCCGGTATCGGCGGTACGGGATCCGGCGTTTCGACTTGCGCTTCCGTCATGGGCCCCGCCTCCTGGCGGCCTTCCGGCTTCATGCGTTGCCGCTCAGGCGGCTCCGCGAAGGGTCGCAATGTTCTTCGCATAGGCGGCTTCCCCGCCCTTGAAGGTCGCCGTACCGGCGACGAGCACATTGGCGCCCGCCGCTATCGCACGGGGCGCCGTCTCGAAGTTGATGCCGCCATCGACCTCGAGTTCGATGCCGGGCTTCTCCGCATCGATCCGCTTGCGGATGATCTCGATCTTCCTGAGCTGGCTCTCGATGAAGCTCTGGCCGCCAAAGCCCGGATTGACGCTCATGACGAGGACGAGGTCGAGATCGGCGAGGATCGGCCAGAGGATTTCGACCGGCGTGCCCGGATTGAGCACGAGGCCCGCCTTCGCGCCCGCGGCCCTGATCGCCTGCACGGTGCGGTGGGGGTGGGGCCCCGCCTCCGGATGGAAGGAGATGATGTCGGCGCCCGCCTGCGCGAAGGCGTCGATATAGGGATCGACCGGCGCGATCATCAGGTGCACGTCGAAGGGCTTGTCGGAATGGGGCCTGAGCGCCTTCACCACATCGGGACCGATGGTGATGTTCGGCACGAAGTGGCCGTCCATGACGTCGATATGGATGTAGTCGGCGCCCGCTTTCGAGATGGCGCGCACCTCCTCGCCCAGACGGGCGAAGTCGGAGGCCAGAATCGAGGGTGCGATCTTGATCTGGGGCTTGCCGCTCATGGAATCCGATCTGACGGTCGTTGCCGACCCACTAAATCTTGCTGAATTCCTTGCTTAACAGCTTGAATCTTGTGGCGCAAGGCGCGCCGATCTCATGGCGCGAGCCGCCCTCTGGCGCGCTTCGCGGCGGAGCGGTCAGGAACGCGATTCGTTCCGGGACAGTCTCGTGAGACGGGCGGCGAAGAAGCCGTCGAGGCCGCCCTTGTCCGCGAGATCGCAGGGCAGGGTCCTGAGGTCGCCCTCGGGCGTCAGGCATTCGCCGAGGCCGCCGATCTCGGCCGGGGCGATGGGCTTGCGGGCGAAATCCGGGTGCGCGGCAAGGAAGGAGGCGATCTGGTCCTCGCCCTCCGCGCGTTCGAGCGAGCAGGTGCAGTAGACGATCGTGCCGCCCGGCGCGAGCAGACCCGCCGCATGGGCAAGGAGGCGCGACTGAAGCGCGGCGAGCCGGTCGCGGTCGGCCGGCTTCTTCAGGCGAAGCACGTCGGGGTGCCGCCTGAAGGTCCCGGTCGCCGTGCAGGGCGCATCGAGCAGGATGAACTCCCAGAGCCGCCCCGGCGTGAAGCGCACGGCATCCGAAACGACGATCCCCGCTTCGAGCTTCATGCGGGCGAGGTTCTGCCGAAGCCGCTCAAGCCGGGGGGCGGAGCGGTCGAGCGCCGTCACATGCGCGCCCATGGCGGCGAGTTGCAGCGTCTTGCCGCCGGGCGCGGCGCAGAGGTCGAGCACGTCGCGGCCGCTAAGATCGCCGAAGAGGCGCGCGGGCAGGGCGGCGGCGGCATCCTGCACCCACCAGGCGCCTTCCTCATAACCGTCGAGCCGTTCGATCCGTCCGCCTGCGGCCAGCCTGAGCGTGCCCGTGGGCAGCAACTCCGCGCCGAGCCTTGCCGCCCAGACTTCGCGCTCCTCCTCGCGCTTCACGCAGAGGTCGAGCGGCGGCTCCTGCCAGAGGGCGCGCAGCATGGCCCGCGTCCGTTCCTCGCCATAAGCCGCGACCCAGCTTTCCCAGAGCCAGGGGGCAAGGTTCGCCCGCTCGCGGTCGAAACCTTCAAGAAGCGTCTGCCCTTCGCGCGCGAGGCGGCGCAGCACGGCGTTCACCAGCGATCTGAAATGGCGCGCGGCCTCGTCCCGCGAGGCGGCCTCGACGGCGAGCGAGACGGCGGCGTGGGGCTTCACGCCGAGAAAGAGGATTTCGGCGGCGGCCGAACGCAGGATCGTTTCGGTGAGGCCCGCGCGTCTGGGCAGCGGCTTTTCCAGAAGCCGGCCGAGCGCGTGGTCGATCTCGCCCAGATGCCGGAGCGTGGTTGCGGCGATGGCGCGGGCAAAGCCGCGGTCGGAGGGGCCGAGCCTTGCGAGGCGCCCGCGCGCTGTCTCTTCGGCAAGCGCCTCGTCGAGGGCGCGGCCTTGCGTCAGCACGGCAGCAATGAGCGCCTGGGCGCCTTCGCGCGCCTCAAGCCCCGGTCCGCTCTCTGCCGCCTCGTTCATGCGGCGAAGTTAGAGCACAGACGGCGGGCGATGAAAAGCGCCGCGCCCGCGCCATGGCGGGCATCGTCCGTGACCGGACGATCAGCCCCAGGGATTTGTCCGTGCCTGGGCCTGGCCCTTCGTGGCGGCGATTTCGCGCAGCCGCGCGATGCGGTTCGCGGTCGCCGGGTGGGTCGAGAAGAGATTGTCGCGCCCGCCCCCATGCAGCGGATTGATGATGAACATATGCGCCGTCGCGGGGTTCGCCTCCGCCGCCTCGTTCGGGCGGGCATGGGCGGCGCTTTCGATCTTTTCGAGCGCGGAGGCAAGCCAGAGCGGGCGGCCGGAGATTTCGGCGCCCATGGCGTCGGCCTCATATTCGCGCGTGCGGCTGATCGCCATCTGCACGAGGCCGGCGGCGATGGGCGCGAGAATGGCAAGCGCGAGCGTGCCGATGATGCCGCCCTGGTTCTCGCGGTTGCCGCCGAAGAAGAAGGCGAAATTCGCGAGCATCGAGATCGCGCCGGCGATCGTCGCCGTGATCGTCATGGTGAGCGTGTCACGGTTCTTGATATGCGCAAGCTCATGGGCGAGCACGCCCGCGAGCTCCTCGGGCGAGAGCGTTTCGAGCAGGCCCGTCGTCGCGGCGACGGCGGCGTGCTCTGGGTTGCGCCCGGTGGCGAACGCATTGGGCTGCGCGGAATGGATGATGTAGGTCGCCGGCATGGGAAGGCCCGCATTCTCCGCGAGCCGCTGCACGAGGCGCACATAGGCCGGCGCCGTGCGCTCGTCGACGGCCTCCGCGCCATACATGGAAAGGACCATCTTGTCCGAGTTCCAGTAGGCGAAGGCGTTCATCGCGGCGGCGACAAAGAAGGCGATGAGCGCGCCGTTGGAGCCGCCGATGAGAAAGCCGAGCCCCATGAAGAGCGCCGTCATCGCGGCAAGGAGGATGCCTGTCTTGAGCGTGTTCATGCCTTGCGTCTGTTCTCCGTCATGGAGCCCCGTTCGGGCTCCGGGTCGATGCGCGCGCCCCGCCGTTCTGGCGCGGCGAGGTTCGAGGGCTTATATGTAGCGCGGGCGCCGGGCCTTCAAGCGAGCGGCGCGGAAACGGGCCGGAGAAACTGGAAAGCGGAACGGAATCATGAGCGGTGAAAATTCGGGCGAAGCGGTTCCGGGCGAAACCGGGAGTGTGCCGGAGCCGAAAAAACTCAGCCCCGCGGCCATGCGCGCGCTTGCCGAGGCCGAGGAGCGCCGGCGCATCGCCGATGAGGCCCGCGCGGCCGCGCCCGCGCCCCGCGAGATCAACGGGCCGAAGGGCGCGAGAAGCGGCGCCGAGCCCACGCGCTACGGCGACTGGGAGATCAAGGGCATCCTCAGCGATTTCTGATCGCGGGCGCTGGCAGGGTTTGACCCGGCCGGCATTGACGTTTCTGTGAATTTAATCCTATAAATGCCGAGGCGGCGGGGGCCGTTTCCGGGTGCGTTCAGGGTGAGCGCGCCTCTCTGCAGGAACTCATGCCCCGCGTCCGCATCGTCCTTCTTTCATGGCTGATCGCCCTTGCCGCGCCCCTTGGCGCCGAGGCGAGGGACGTGATCGCCGGGCCGGTCGCGGCCGAAGTCGTCGGCGTGGTCGATGGCGACACGCTCATCGTGCGGGCCCGCATCTGGATCGGCCAGACGGTCGAGGTGCATGTGCGGCTCGCGGGCATCGACGCGCCGGAGATCAGGGGCAAATGCGCCGAGGAGCGGGCAAGCGCCGAGCGGGCGCGCGCCTATCTCGCGGCGCTGACGCGGAGCGGCCGGGTGCGCCTCACCGGGATCAGCAGCGACAAATATGGCGGCCGTGTCATCGCCCATGTGGCGAGCGACGAGGCGCCCGACCTCGGCGCGGCGCTCAGCGCCAGGGGTCTCGCCCGCGTCTATGACGGCCGCAAGCGCGGCGGCTGGTGCGGGCTCAACGAAGGTTAGGTCCGCACCACTGCCGGCTGTCTTATCCCGCCCTGTTCTGGCGGTGGTCGATGAGGTCGCTCACCACGGATGGGTCGGCGAGCGTCGAGATGTCGCCGAGATTGGAGAAGTCGTCCTCCGCGATCTTGCGCAGGATGCGGCGCATGATCTTGCCCGAGCGGGTTTTCGGCAGGCTCGGCGCGAACTGGATGAGGTCGGGCGAGGCGATCGGGCCGATCTCGCGGCGCACCCAGTTCACCAGTTCCTTCTTCAGCTCCTCGGAGGCCGGCTCGCCCGCATTGAGGGTCACATAGGCGTAGATGCCCTGGCCCTTGATGTCGTGCGGATAGCCGACGACGGCGGCCTCGGCGACTTTCGCGTGGGCGACGAGGGCGCTTTCGACTTCCGCCGTGCCGAGGCGGTGGCCGGAGACGTTGAGCACGTCATCGACGCGGCCCGTGATCCAGTAATAGCCGTCGGCGTCGCGCCGGCAGCCATCGCCGGTGAAGTACTTGCCGGGATACTGGATGAAATAGGTTTCGATGAAGCGCTGGTGGTCGCCATAGACGGTGCGCATCTGGCCCGGCCAGGAATCGGCCATGCAGAGATTGCCCGTGCATTCGCCTTCAAGCTCATTGCCTTCGGTATCGACGATGACGGGCTTCACGCCGAAGAAGGGAAGCGTCGCCGAGCCCGGCTTCTGCGCGATGGCGCCGGGAAGCGGCGAAATGAGGATGCCGCCCGTTTCCGTCTGCCACCATGTGTCGACGATCGGGCAGCGGCCCTCGCCGACGACGCGGTGATACCAGAGCCAGGCTTCGGGGTTGATCGGCTCGCCGACGGAGCCGAGAAGGCGAAGGCTCTTGCGGCTCGTCTTCTTCACCGGGGCCTCGCCTTCGCGCATCAGCGCGCGCAGCGCCGTCGGCGCGGTGTAGAAGGTGTTGACCTTGTGCTTGTCGATGACCTGCCAGAAGCGCGAGCTGTCGGGGTAGTTCGGCACGCCCTCGAAGATGAGCGTGGTCGCGCCATTGGCGAGCGGTCCGTAGAGAATGTAGCTGTGGCCTGTCACCCAGCCCACATCCGCCGTGCACCAATAGATGTCGCCGTCGTGATAGTCGAAGACATATTGATGCGTCATCGCGACGAAGACGAGGTAGCCGCCCGTCGTGTGCAGCACGCCCTTCGGCTTACCGGTCGAGCCCGACGTATAGAGAATGAAGAGCGGGTCTTCCGCGCCCATCTCCTCGGCCGGGCAATCGGTCGAAACCTTCGCCGCTTCGTCGTGATACCAGATGTCGCGGCCCGGCTGCATGGCGATGTCGCCGCCCGTGTGGCGCACGGTGAGAACGCATTTGACACCGGGGCACTTCTTCAGCGCTTCGTCGGTGTTCGCCTTGAGCGGAATGCGGCGTCCGCCGCGCACGCCTTCATCGGCGGTGACGACGACGCTCGAGTCGCAATCGAGAATGCGGCCGGCGAGGCTGTCGGGCGAGAAGCCGCCGAAGACGACCGAATGAACGGCGCCGATGCGCGCGCAGGCGAGCATGGCGAAGGCCGCTTCCGGGATCATCGGCAGATAGATGGTGACGCGATCGCCCTTCTTCACGCCCTGCGCCTTCAGCACATTGGCGAAGCGGCAGACCTCGGCGTGAAGCTCGCGATAGGTGATCTTCCGGTCGTCTTTCGGGTCGTCGCCTTCCCAGATGATCGCGGTCTGGTCGCCGCGATCCTTCAGATGGCGGTCGATGCAGTTGACCGTGACATTGAGCGTGCCGTCCTCGAACCATCTGATGTGCAGGTTCTTCGGATCGTAGGAAACGTCCTTCACCTTGGTGAAGGGCTTGATCCAGTCGATGCGCCCGGCTTCCTCGCGCCAGAAGGTTTCAGGGTCCCTGAGGCTCGCCTCATAGAGCGCCTTGTAGCGGGCATTGTCGATGAAGGCTCGGCCTGCCCAGTCTTCGGATACGGGAAAAAGGTCATTGTCGGACATGGACGTCTCCTTCGATCGGCGTGGACCGCCTTGCTGTTTTGGCAATCATTATGGTCCCCCGGCTCAGGGGGTCAATGTTCTGCTCCTGCGGCTTCGATGGCGGAGATGTCGTCATCCACAAGCCCCACTTCGGCGAGCACTTCGCGCGTCTGCTCGCCGAGTCTCGGAGGGTGGAGGCGGATATTCGCGGGCGTCGCGCTGAAACGCACCGGCGGACGCAGCGCGAAATAGGGCCCCGCATGCGGATGATCGTAGCGCTGGAAGAAGTCGACCGCCTTCAGATGCGGATCGTCCTGGAGATCCTCCAGCCGGTTCATCTTCACGACCGGGATGCTCAGCGGGTTCAGCAGGTCGAGCCATTCCTCGGTCGTCTTGGTTTCGGTCAGCTCCTCGATCATGGCGTAAAGCTCGCGGATATTCTGCGTACGCGCCTTGTAGTTTGAGAAGCGCGGATCGTCGCGGAAAACGCCGGGCCGGCCCGCGATCTCGAAGAATTGCTCCCACTGCTTGTCCGAGTAGGGAAGAAGGCCGATATAGCCGTTCTTCGTGCGGTAGGGCCGGCGATCGGGATTGGTGATGCGCCCATAGGTCCACTGGCCCGTCGGCGGATCGTAGACGTGATCGTAGAAATGCTCGGCGAGCACGAAGGAGGTGACGGCCTCGAGCATCGGCACCTCGACGAATTGCCCCTCGCCGGTGCGCTCCCTATGGAAAAGCGCGGAGGTCACGGCGGAAACGAAGAAGAGCCCCGACACCTTGTCGGCCATGATGGTCGGCATGTAGCGCGGCTTCGGATCGCCATCCATATAGGGAAGGAGATCGGCCGCGCCGGAGCCGGCCTGAATGAGATCGTCATAGGCGGGAAGGCCCGCATAGGGACCGTCCGAGCCGTAGCCCGCCGCATGCACGAAGATGATGTCGGGCTTCACCGCCTTCACGTCTTCGTAGGAGAGGCCGAGCCGCTTCATGGCGCTGTAGCGGACATTGGAGGTCAGCACATCGGCCGTGGAGATGATCTTCATGAGCGCCTTGCGGCCCGCGGGTTTGGCGAGATCGAGCAGTACCGAGCGCTTGTTGCGGTTGATGGTGAGGAAGATCGGCCCGAGATCGGGCGCCGCGCCCTCCGGCACATGGCCCGGCCAGCGCATGATGTCGCCGCCATGCCCGCCACCGCCGGTGGGCGAGGGCGCCTCGATCTTGATGACGTCCGCGCCATAATCGCCAAGGATCTGGGTTGCATAGGCGCCGAAGACGACGCTTGTCAGGTCGACGATGCGCACGCCCTTGAGCGGGCCCGTCGCTTCGGTCGCAAGTTTCTTCGTCTCACTCACGGGGTCGTTCCTCCGATTGCGGGCGGCGCGCCCGGAAGGGCGCGTCGAAGGGTTTTCCCGTTATCGCGTCCCGCGGCCGGTCGTGCAAGCCCGCGCCTTCCGGGCTTGCAAGGCCCTTCAGCCCTCCGCGGCGATGCGGACCGTTCCTTCCACGATCTCGACCGGCACGGGCGTCAGGCTTTTTCCGGCGCAGGGGCCGGAAACGCAGAAGCCGTCCGCGATGCGGAAAAGCGCGGCATGGGCGGCGCAGATGATGCGCGTCTCGTCCAGCGTCAGAAACGTGTCCGGCCAGTGGTCGAGGCGCGTGCGGCCATGCGGGCACTCGTTCACATAGGCGCGAAGCTCGCCATCCTTCCGTACAAGGAACATGTGGAAGCCCGCCGCGCCCGCCCCGAAGCTGAAGGCCCTGGCGCCCGGATCGTCGATCGCATCGAGCGGGCAGAGCGGCGTGCCGGGCGCGGGCCTCATGCCGGGATCGGGGGAGCGGCGAACGTCATGGCGCCTTTGCGAGGCCGCCCATCTTGCAGATGAGCTTCCATTCCTCATCGCGCACCGGTGGCACGGAAAGGCGCGACTGCTTCAGGATCGCCATTTCGGCGAGCCTCGGCTCGGCCTTGATGTCGGCGAGCGTAACGGGTTTCGGCAGGTCGCAGACAGCCTCGATGATGACGAGGCCGAAGCGGCCCGTCTCGTCCGTGGGGTCGGGGCGATGCTCGCCGATGACGCGGACGATGCCGACGATGCGCTTCTCTTCGACGGAATGATAGAAGAAGCCGAGATCGCCCTTCTTCATCGCCTTCATGTTGTTGTTGGCCTGGTAGTTGCGGACGCCGTTCCACGGTTCGCCCTCGGCGCCTTTCTTCTTCTGGTCATCCCACGACCAGGCGGAAGGTTCCGATTTGAAAAGCCAGTAAGCCATGCGGCGTCCCTCCTTTTTTGTTTCTTGCTTTCGGGCTTATTTCGGGCCGAGAAGCCACTTCCAGGGACGCACCTCCTGGCGCTCGAAAAGTCCCGCCTTCACGTAAGGGTCGTCCTTGGCGAGGCGGCGAGCGGTGGCGAGGTCTTCGACGTCGATGACGAGAAGGCTGCCGTTCATGACGGTGCCGTCGTCATTCGTGAACGGACCGCCAATTTTCACGCATTGGGCATCGGCCCAGTATTTCAGATGCGCGTCGCGATTGGCGAGGCGCAGTTCGAGGGCATCGGGCTTGTCGATGCCGGTGATGCAGAAGAGCATATTCGTCTCCGGTGGATTGCGAGGGATCAGTCCTCGCTCTTGAAAGGGCGGGTGAGAAGGGAGGCGATCGCCTCGTCGACATTGATCCTCGCCGTCACGATCGCGGCGACGGCTTCGGAGATCGGCATCTCGATGCCGTATTTCGCGGCCAGCGCGACGACGGCGGTGGCGGAGAAAGCGCCTTCGCTCACCGAATTGCGGCTGCCGAGAATTTCGTCGAGCGATCTGCCTTCGCCAAGCGCGATGCCGAGCGACATGTTGCGCGACTGGGGCGAATTGCAGGTGAGGATGAGATCGCCGAGGCCCGAGAGCCCGGCGAGCGTTTCGGCACGCGCGCCGAGGGCAAGGCCGAGGCGCGTCATCTCGGCAAAGCCGCGCGTGGTGAGCGCGGCGCGCGCGCTCGCGCCGAATTTCCGCCCCTCGACGATGCCGCAGGCGATGGCGAGCACGTTCTTCACCGCGCCGCCGATTTCCGCACCGATGAGGTCGGAGGAATAATAGGGACGGAAAGTCGGAAGGCCGATCGCGTTGACGAGGGCGCGCCCGAGCTCCCTGTCCGCGCAGGCGAGCGTCACCGCCGTCGGCAGGCCGCGAGCGACCTCGCCTGCGAAGCTCGGGCCGGAAAGCACGGCGGCCTCTGCTTCCGGCAGCGTCTCTGCAAGAACATCGGTCAGGAGTTTCATCGTGCCCTGTTCCACGCCCTTGGCGCAGATGAGGACGGGCGTTCCGGGCCTGAGGGCGGGGGAGAGGCCTGCGCAGGTCGCGCGCATGTGCTGGGCGGGCGTGACCATGAGGAGCGCGTCGGCTCCCGCCACTTCCTTGAGCGAGGAGGTGGCGGCGATGTTCGCACCGAGCGCGACGCCGGGAAGGAACATGCGGTTTTCGCGCGAGGCATTCACCGCCTCCACGACCTCCGGCTCGCGCGCCCAGAGCGTCACGCGCCGCCCATCGCCGTCCGCGCGCGCTGCCACCTGCGCAAGCGCGGTGCCCCAGGCGCCGCCTCCGACCACACCGATATGCTGAAACTGCCGCATGGCCCTCGATTTCCGCCGCCGGGCTCGCTTTCCGGCGCCTTCACTAACGATTGAACGATTCGTTGAATATTTACACCAGCGTTTTACAATCTCCGTCTATGACCGCTCCCGACGATACCCGCCAGAAAATCATCGACGCCGCGAAAAAGCGCTTCGCGCATTACGGTTATAGCAAAACGACAATGGCCGACCTCGCAGTCGATTGCGATATGTCGCCGGGCAATCTCTACCGCTATTTTCCGGGCAAGCTCGACATTGCCGAGGAGATCGCGCGCGAGGCCTCGATACGCACGGCCGAGCAGCTCTCCCATATCCTGACGCAGCCGGGCCGCAGCGCGGCGGAACGGCTCCACGACTTCCTGTTCCAGGACCTGCGCGAAACCTTTCTCACCCTCGAGCAGGACCCCAAGCTCGTCGAGATGGCCCAGATCATCACGGCCGAGCGCCCGCACTTCCATAATGAGGGCATAAAGCGGGAACGCGAGGTGCTGCGCCGGATCATCGAATACGGAAACGTGTCGGGGGAGTTCACGGTCACGGATCCGGAATTCATCGCCGAGATGATCCAGTCGGCGACGCTCAAATTCAGCTACCCGCAGCTTTTCACGCGGCTGTCCCTCGAGCGGCTCGAGCGCGAGCTGGAGGGCGTCTACCAGATCATCATCGCCGGGCTCAGGGCTGGTGTGTCGATCAGCGATTCGCCGCAAAATCTGGTGAACCACTGATTCTTGTTGCGTTGCGGAAATTTTATACTGCCGCGCGAAATCTCCCCAAATCACTGTTTTTACAATGTTTTTGCCACCAACTCGCCACAATGTGTTGCGGTGCAGCAACATCGCACATGAAGATTGAATATTTTTCGTTTCATTCATTGTTTTTCGTTCAAGGCTTCCCTAAATCATCCGTGCCGACGGGAACCCCTCCCCGCCGGCGGGACCGAAGGAGAAGCCGCCATGACACTCGCAGCCAAGAAGCTGACCTTGCCTTTCAGCCACATCGGCGCCCCGGCCCGTGAGCGCCGTGCCCCCTCGCTGACCCTCATCGAGGGTACGGGTGGCGAAAAATCGGCAGCCGCACATGACACGCTTGCCGGACATATCGGCACGGCGGTGATCACGACGTACTCACTGTTCTTCGTCGCGAACATGATCGTCTCGCTGCTCATCTGAGCCGGATCGCCAGCCGGCCGGCCACCGCAAAGCCGGACCTCGACACAGAACACGGAGCGCGGGTTTCGCCCCCTCAGGAGCCCGCAGCCGCCCGAAACCCGATTATGAGAAGGAAATGAGCCATGATGATCCAGCAGAACGCCCAGGCCCAGCGTGCGGAAGTCCTTGTCGGCCGGCTGATCGCCGCCGTTCTCGCCGTCTACACGATCGCGCTCGTCGCGCAGACGGCAGGCGTCTTCCACATCGCCTGATGCATTTCTTCGCCGTCCCCGTCTCCCCTCCCCCGGGGGCCGGCGAACCCGCAGACCTGTAAAAGGGTCTTTTACTGCCCCGGCGTGCCTCCCGCGCCGGGGCTTTTTTTATGCCCGGTCCGCTTCTCAGGCGGCGTCCGTCCGGGGCCCGGCGTCGAGCGGCCAGCGGGCGCGGGGGCCCGTATCGAGCGGATCGGTGAGGCCGAGCGCGAACCTTTCCGCGCCCGCCCAGGCGATCATGGCGCCGTTATCGGTGCAGAGGCGGGCGGGCGGCACGACGAGTTCGTAGCCTTCGGCGCCCGCGGTCGCCTCCAGCCGCTCGCGGAGCGCGAGGTTCGAGGCGACGCCGCCCGCGACGACGAGCCTGCGGGCCTTCAGCGGCATGGAGGGCGCCGCCATCCGCATGGCGTGGCTCGCCCGGTCGGCGAGCACATCGGCGACCGCCTGCTGAAAGGCGGCGGCGATGTCGGCGCGCGCCTGGCTGTCAAGGTCGCCTTGCGCTTCGGCAAGCTGGCGAACGGCGGTCTTGAGGCCCGAAAAGGAGAAGTCGCAGCCCGCTCTTCCCATGAGCGGCCGGGGCAGGGCGAAACGGGCGGCATTGCCCTCGCGGGCGACCTTCTCGACGGCGGGCCCGCCCGGAAAGCCGAGCCCCAGCATCTTGGCCACCTTGTCGAAAGCCTCGCCCACCGCATCGTCGACCGTCGTGCCGAGGCGGCGATAGGCGCCCACGCCCTCGACAACGAGGAGCTGGCTGTGTCCGCCCGAAACGAGCAGCAGGAGATAGGGGAAAGGCACGCGATTGGTCAGCCGCGCGGTGAGAGCGTGGCCCTCCAGATGGTTGACGGCGACGAGCGGCAGGTTCCGCGCGAAGGCGATGCCCTTCGCGGTCATGAGGCCTACAATGACCCCGCCGATGAGGCCCGGCCCCGCCGTCGCGGCGATGCCGTCGAGGTCTTCCCAGCCGAGCTTCGCATCGTCGAGGGCGCGGGCGATGAGCCCGTCCAGATGTTCCACATGGGCGCGCGCGGCGATCTCCGGCACGACGCCGCCATAGGGCGCGTGCTCGCGGATCTGGGAAAAGACGACATTGGAGAGAATGTCACCCCGGAACGCGCCATCGCCCTCGTCATGGCGGCGCACGACGGCGGCTGCGGTTTCATCGCAGCTCGTCTCGATGCCGAGCAGGGTGATTGTGCGGCGCGTCATGCTGTCCCGCTTCTCCGTCAGGGAAAGGGTTCTTACCGGGGCCGCCTATCGTCTATAAGAGGCGGGCAGGCCCATATTGGCCTTGGCATAACACCCGAAAGAAGGCTCATGCAACGTCGCCTCCGCATTGGCACTCGCGGCTCCAGGCTCGCGCTCATTCAGGCTCACGATGTCGCCGACCGTGTCGCGCGCGCGCTCGGCCTCCCGAAGGAGGAGGCGACCGAGGTCGTCGTCATCAAGACGACGGGTGACAGGGTGCAGGACCGCAACCTCTCGGAACTGGGCGGCAAGGGCCTCTTCACGAAGGAGATCGAGGAAGCGCTGACGGATGGCGGCATCGACCTCGCGGTCCATTCGATGAAGGACATGCCGACGGTGCTGCCCGATGGCCTCGTCATCGACTGCACGCTCGAACGGGTCGATCCGCGCGATGCCTTCCTCTCGCCCAAGGCCATGACCATCACTTCACTGGCGCGCGGCGCCATCGTTGGCACGTCCTCGCTGCGCCGGGCCGCGCAGGTCAGGGCGTTGCGGCCCGACCTTCAGGTCGTGCCCTTCCGCGGCAATGTCGACACGCGGCTCCAGAAGCTCGCCGACGGCGTCGCCGACGCGACGCTTCTCGCCATGGCCGGGCTCACCCGCATGGGGCTTGCCGACAAGGTCACCGCGCCGCTTTCGCCCGAAGAAATGCTGCCCGCCGTCGCGCAGGGCGCCGTCGGCGTCGAGCGCCGCGAGAGCGACGCGGAGGTGGCCGAGCTTCTCGCGAGGATCCATCACATCGAGACGGGGCTTCGGGTCGCCGCCGAACGTGCGACGCTCGCCGTGCTCGACGGCTCCTGCCGGACGCCCATCGCGGCGCTCGCGATCATCGAGGGCGAGCGGCTCTCCATGCGCGCCATGATCCTGACGCCGGATGGCAGCGAGGTCATCGAGACGTCGCGCGA
>NZ_JBATUH010000038.1:0-42970 GCF_049671045.1 Parvibaculum sp.
GCCCCCTTCGTATTACCGCGGCTGCTGGCACGAAGTTAGCCGGGGCTTCTTATCCAGGTACCGTCATTATCTTCCCTGGCGAAAGAGCTTTACAACCCTAAGGCCTTCATCACTCACGCGGCATGGCTGGATCAGGCTTTCGCCCATTGTCCAAGATTCCCTACTGCTGCCTCCCGTAGGAGTCTGGGCCGTGTCTCAGTCCCAGTGTGGCTGATCATCCTCTCAGACCAGCTATGGATCGTCGCCTTGGTGAGCCATTACCCCACCAACTAGCTAATCCAGCGCGGGCCCATCTAGGGGCGATAAATCTTTCACCCGAAGGTCGTATACGGTATTAGCACAAGTTTCCCTGAGTTATTCCGTACCCCTAGGTAGGTTCCCACGTGTTACTCACCCGTCTGCCACTGCTGTATTGCTACAGCCGTTCGACTTGCATGTATTAAGCCTGCCGCCAGCGTTCGTTCTGAGCCAGGATCAAACTCTCAAGTTGAGTTGATCCGACTTGTAAATCCCGCGAGGAATATCGCGGGACGCGACGCAAGACACATACTCTCGTTCTTGTCGATCTTGCGACCGACTAAACGGGGTAGTGTGTTTTGAAACGTCAGACAGTCGGTATTCGGTTTGCTCGATCTAGGTCGAGCTCGCCAGGACACCGCCGTCCACGTTTCTCTTTCTCAAACCACAATGTCAAAGAGCACCTTGGCTTCCTGACGCTTTCCGCGCCCCGAAACCGAGGGTCGTAACCGACCCGAAGGACAGTCAAGGCACCGCTTCCGGAGAAGTCGGGGCCAGCTGTCATCCATCATTGGATCGCTTACTAGGCCACAAAGATCACTGACAATCAAGTCTTACCAGCAATCTCACTCCGAGGAGAAGCGCGTCACCGTTTGGTGTTTGGCGTTGCGCCGTGGCCTCGTTGTGGAGCCGGTTTATAGGGGGGTCGGTTCGACCTGTCAAACGCCTTTTGTCAGAAAATTCAAAAAAATTCACGGACATTGAGCTTGACTCTCTGAGCCAATTTTGCGAGGCGGCTCAAGGACTTCCCGCGAGAGCCGATTCCCGGCCCGATTCCTGCTCCCTGTGGTCAGGGGGGGCTCCGGCCCCCTCCATATGGAGCGTTATGGGACGGCTTAATGTCCTCAAGACATATAGGAAGGAATAACGACAATTCCAGGCACGATTGGACCTAGAGTTCGTTGACAGGGCTGCCTGGAGCTAGCATCGTTCCATCACAGTACATTTCAGTTCGTTACGGCCGCCTGCGGGGGTAGCTGAAGCGGGCAAGGACGGGCATTCGGCCCGTTTTCGAGACGGCAAGGGGAACTATTTGTTCGACGCGGGGAAGCAGACCGAGGGGATCACGGCTGAATCGAGCGGCGAGGCTGAAGAGCCGGACGCCGGGCATAAACGCTCGGCCGGACTTCGCCACTCCCTTCAGCGCACCCTCAAGCTCTATGTCTCGGCCAGCCGGCTCGCTCTCGGCCAGAGCGCGGGCCAGAACCGCTGGCTGACGGCAGCCGGCGTCGCAGGCGCCCTCTCCTTCGCGTTGCTCGGCACCGGCCTCGTGGCGCTGGTCGCCCCCTATGCAGGCGTCCAGACGGCCGCCCTGACGGCCGACGACGCACCCCAGATCATCGCTCTTGATGCCGACGGCACCGGAGCCGGCTCGCTTTCGGCCATGGCCGGGCTTCGCTCCACGACGGGAGAAGCCCTGGCACGGACCACGGAAAGCGAGGAAGCGCCTGCATCCCCCGCCGATATCGCCGCTCTCGAGGCGGCCGAAGCCGAGCAGGAAGCGGCCGCAGCACCTGCGGAGCCCGTCGGCCCGCAGACGGTCGAGACCAAGGTCGCGATCAACAATGGCGAAACGCTGATGCAGGTGCTGACCGATGCCGGCGCCGACCGGGTCGACGCCTATCACGCCATCGCGGCGATGAAACCGCATTACAGCCCGACCAAACTCCGCGCCGGGCAGCAGATTTCACTAACCTTCGAGACGAATCCCGCCTCTGGCGACGAATCTCCCGCCAAACTTCTCACCGCCATCTCGCTGCAACCCGATATCGATCGAGCAATCGAGGTCACCCGCACGGATGACGGTACCTACAAGACACGGCAATTCCAGAAAGAGCTGACCAGCGGCTATGCCCGCGCCAAGGGTTCGATCCAGTCGAGCCTCTTCCTCGATGCCGACAAGGCGGGAATCCCCGCCCCGATCATCGTCGAGATGATCCGGATGTTCTCCTACAGCATCGACTTCCAGCGCGAAATTCACCCCGGCGACACTTTCGAGGTCTTCTTCGAGCGCAAATACGACGAGGAAGGCGTGCCTGTGAAATCGGGCCAGATCGCCTATGCGGCACTCACCATCGAAGGCAAGAGCTATCGCCTGTGGCGGTTCAAGACGGCCGATGGCGACTGGGACTATTACGACGAGAACGGCAACAGCATGAAGAAGTTCCTGATGAAGACGCCGATCGACGGCGCCCGCATCAGCTCCGGCTTCGGCATGCGCAAGCACCCGATTCTCGGCTACAGCAAGCTCCACTCGGGCGTCGACTTCGCCGCACCGAAAGGCACGCCGATCTATGCCGCGGGCGACGGCGTGGTGAGCAAGGCGGGCTGGGTGAACGGCTACGGCAACTACATTTCCGTCAAGCACGCCAATAATTACGAGACCGCCTACGCCCATATGAACGGCTTTGCCAAAGGCATGCGCGCCGGAACGCGCGTTCGTCAGGGCCAGGTGATCGGCTATGTCGGCTCGACCGGCCGCTCGACGGGCCCGCACCTCCATTACGAAATCCACATCGCCGGCAAGAAGGTGAACCCGCTCGGCGTGAAGATGGCGACTGGCATCAAGCTCACCGGAAAGCAGCTCGCGGCCTTCAAGGCGACACGCCAGAAAGTGACGACCCAGATGGCCGAGGCGCCGCTCGTCACCAAGGTCGCGCAGGCCGGAGAGACGAGCAACAAGGCGAACTGATCCTCCGAACAGGGATGAAAAAAGGGGCCGGATTTTCCGGCCCCTTTTCGTTTTTCAACCCGGAATGCGCACCCCGGAATCGCGCCTCAATGCACGACGCGAAGGCCCGAATCCTCCTCGACATGGCCCTCCGGGACTTCATGGCCGTCGATGATGATGCCCTGAACGCCCGCCGAAACGGTAACCGTCTCGCCATCCTTGATCCGCCCTTCGAGCAGCAGCTCCGCGAGCGGGTCCTGCACATTGCGCTGGATGACGCGCTTCAGCGGCCGCGCGCCATAGATCGGGTCGTATCCCTGATCGGCAAGCCAGGTGCGCGCGCTGTCGTCGAGATGGATCGCGATCTTGCGGTCCCGTAGCAGCGCCCGCAGACGTTCGACCTGAATGTCGACGATCGCATCCATCTGCTCGCGCGTGAGACGATGGAAGAGCAGTATTTCGTCGAGCCGGTTGAGGAATTCGGGCCGGAAGCGTGACCGCACCACCTCCATCACCTGCTCGCGCACCTCCTCCACATCCTCGCCCTCAGCCATGAATTCGGCGCCGAGATTGGAGGTCATGACGATCAGCACGTTCTTGAAATCGACGGTGCGCCCCTGTCCGTCCGTCAGACGCCCGTCATCGAGCACCTGCAGGAGAACGTTGAAAACATCGGGATGCGCCTTCTCGATCTCGTCGAAAAGCACGACCTGATAGGGCCTGCGCCTTACCGCCTCGGTCAGGGCGCCGCCTTCCTCATAGCCCACATAGCCCGGAGGCGCGCCGATGAGGCGGGCGACCGAGTGCTTTTCCATATATTCCGACATGTCGAGGCGGCAGATCGCCTGATCGTCGTCGAAAAGGAAACCCGCAAGCGCCTTGGTGAGCTCCGTCTTGCCGACGCCCGTGGGCCCGAGAAAGAGGAACGAGCCGATCGGGCGATTCGGGTCCTGAAGGCCCGCGCGCGCGCGGCGCACCGCACGCGAAACGGCCGACACCGCATCTTCCTGTCCGATGACGCGGCGCCCGATCTCCTTTTCCATGTTGAGGAGCTTCTCGCGCTCGCCCTCGAGCATCTTGTCGACAGGAATTCCCGTCCAGCGCGAGACGACCTGCGCGATGTGATTCTCCGTCACCGCTTCCTCGACGAGCTGGCCGGCCGCGCTCGCGCGCTTCTCCGTTTCGGCGAGCTTCTTCTCGAGTTCGGGGATGACGCCATAGGCAAGCTCGGAGGCGCGCTCGAGCTTGCCTGCGCGCTGCGCCTGAACGAGCTCGTTACGCGCCGAATCGAGCTCTTCCTTGAGCTTCTGCGCGCTTGCGAGCTTCGACTTTTCAGCCTGCCATGCGGCGGCGAGATCGGCCGACTTCTTTTCGAGATCGGAAAGTTCCGCCTCGATCTTCTCGAGCCGGTCTTTCGACGCCTCGTCCTTTTCCTTTTTCAGCGCCTCGCGCTCGATCTTGAGCTGAATGATTCGCCGATCGATCTCATCGAGCTCTTCCGGCTTCGAATCGACCTGCATGCGCAGCCTGCTCGCCGCCTCGTCCATGAGGTCGATGGCCTTGTCCGGCAGGAATCGATCCGAGATGTAGCGATCCGAAAGCGTGGCGGCCGCGACGATAGCCGAATCGGTGATGCGGACACCGTGATGGAGTTCGTATTTCTCCTTCAGGCCGCGCAGAATCGAGATCGAATCCTCGACCGTCGGCTCGCCGACGTAAATCGGCTGGAAGCGCCGCGCCAGTGCCGCGTCCTTCTCCACATATTTGCGATACTCATCGAGCGTGGTCGCACCGACGCAGTGAAGCTCGCCGCGCGCGAGCGCGGGCTTGAGCAGATTCGAGGCATCCATCGCGCCGTCCGTCTTGCCGGCGCCGACAAGCGTGTGCAGCTCGTCGATGAAAAGCACCACGCCACCATCGCTCGAGGCGATCTCGGTGAGCACGGCCTTCAGGCGCTCCTCGAATTCGCCGCGATATTTGGCGCCCGCGATGAGCGCGCCGAGATCGAGCGCGAGAAGCTGCTTGTTGCGCAGGCTCTCCGGCACGTCGCCATTCACGATTCGCAGCGCGAGCCCTTCGGCGATCGCTGTCTTGCCGACGCCAGGCTCGCCGATGAGCACGGGATTGTTCTTGGTGCGCCGCGCGAGCACCTGGATCGTGCGGCGAATCTCCTCGTCGCGGCCGATGACGGGATCGAGCTTGCCCGAGCGCGCGTCGGCCGTTAGGTCGCGCGCATATTTCTTCAGCGCGTCATAGCCCTCCTCGGCCCCGGCCGTGTCGGCCGTGCGGCCCTTGCGCACGCGCTCGATCGCCTCGTTGAGCGATTGCGCGGTGACGCCCGCCGTCTTCAGTATCTTTTCCGATTCGGTGCCGGGCTCGATCAGCAGCGCGAGCAGCATCCGCTCGGCGGTGACATAAGAATCGCCCGCCTTCTTCGCGAGCTTTTCGGCCTGATCGAAAATGCGCGCCGTCTCTGGCGCGAGATAAAGCTGGCCTGCCGCCGAGCCTTCCACTTTCGGAAGTTTCGCGAGCGCCGTCTCGACGCCGGCGAGCGCCTGATCGGGCCTGCCGCCAGCCGCGCGAATGAGCCCGGCGGCGAGACCTTCCTCGTCGTCGAGCAGAACCTTCAGAATATGTTCGGGAGTGAAGCGCTGATGACCCGAGCGAATGGCAAGCCCTTGCGCCGACTGGATGAAGCCGCGGCTGCGGTCGGTATATTTCTCCAGATCCATCTCTACGTCCTTTCAAGCGCGCTTCGATCGGCCCACTTCCCCGACATCCGTGCCGGGGAGACGTTGGCACCGCGGTCGAGCGCCTTTTGCAAATTATCGCCCAAGACCCCTTTCGCAGGCATTGCGCGAGATCAGCCCTCCTGGAGGCACTGATCTCGGGCAGATATGGTGTTACCGTGCAGCCACACAAGAGGGACGCGCCGCCGGAAAGGGCGGGAATCCCGGAGAAATTGCGGAGGGGCGATGAACGGAACGGCAAGGATCGTGGGACTTTATCGTTACCCGATGAAGGGCATGTCGCCCGAGCCCGTCGAGGCGGCCGAGCTCGCGCCGCGTGAATGCATCGCCTGGGATCGCGCCTTCGCGATCGAGAACGGTACGGCCGATTTCGACACGGACGCGCCGAAGCATTTTCCGAAGATCAAGTTCCTCATGCTGATGAAGAACGAGCAGCTGGCCAGGCTGCACTCGCGATTCGACGAGCGGACGGCGGAGTTTTCGATATCGGAGGATGGCCGCGAGCATGTCAGCGGCAATCTGATGACGCCGGAGGGGCGCGGGCGGATAGAAGCCTTCCTTGCCGCCTATATGAAGACCGATCTGAGGGGCGCGCCGCGCATCGTGCATGCGCCGGGCTTCACCCTGTCGGACGCCCCAGCGAAACTCGTCTCGATCATCAATCTCGCAAGCATCGAGGCTCTCGAGGCGGAGATCGGCCGCAAGGTCGATCCCTTGCGATTTCGCGCCAATGTCTATGTCGAAGGGCTCGAACCCTGGGCGGACCATGAATGGGTGGGCCGCCATCTGCGTCTCGGAAGCGCCCGCCTCAAAGGTGTGCATCTCATTCAGCGCTGCGCGGCAACCAATGTCGATCCCGTGACGGCCGAGCGCGACATGGAAATTCCGGCGACCCTTCAACGCCGCTGGGCCAGCATGGATCTCGGCCTTTATGCCGAGGTGCGCGAAGGCGGAACGATCCGCCCCGGCGACCGCCTGGAACTCGCCTGAGCAGCAATGAAAATGGCCCGGCAGAGCCGGGCCATCAAGATCGGTTATAACGATCCGGGAACGCCCGGATCAGACTGCCGTCACCTCGTCGGAGCCGGACGATGCGGCCTCGGAGTGCTCGCCATCTCCGTCGCGGCGCCCCTCTCCGGCCGCGCCCTCATGACGCGGACGCCGACGGCGCCCCGGCCTGCGGCGCGGGCCATCCGAAGGCTGAGCGGCGCCATTCGCCTGCGCAGCGGCGTCGCCATTGAGCGCCACGATCGGCTCGCCGCCTTCCTGTTCATCACCGCCGCCGCTGGCCTCAGCCTGTAGCGGCGCGGGCTGCACATGCGGCTGATGCTGCTGATGCGTCTGGCGATCGCCGCGGCCATTGCCGTTATTGTGGCGCGAGCCGAAGGGCTGCTGCTGTTGCTGGAAGCTGTGGCCGGGGAAATTCGGCTGCTCGGAACCGAAATCCTCCTCGTCGTCCTCCTGCTCGTCATCGGGGCGATAGCCGAGATTGTTCTGAGGACGAAGCTGGCCTTCGCTACCGATCTGGGAAGCCATCAACAGGCGGTAGTAATGCTCCGCATGCTGATAGTAATTCTCCGCCATAACCCGGTCGCCGGCCGAGAGGGCATCGCGCGCAAGCTGCTGATACTTCTCGCACACATGCGCCGCGGTACCGCGGATCTTCACATCGGGCCCGTTGCTGTCATAAGCGCGGTTGCCCGTGTTCTGTGGCTTGCGCCCGCGCCCGCGCGACCGCTTGGAGTTCTGCCCCTGCCTCATATGGTCACTATCTCGCTACTGTTCATCAGAGAGTTCAAAGCAATCCGCTTCTGTCCAAATCCTGCGCGCGGCCCACGCTGCACGGACGCTCGTCGGACCGGCCGCCGGCACACAATTCCGCATGGCATACTTCCGCACCAAATGCGCCCTCCGGCCCGGCCGGATCGGTCATGTCGGATGCTCAGAAGTTACGGCCCCCGACGCTACTGCCAGCGGCCCCGCTCTGGGCCGCATGCCAGGCGCCCGCCGCCGGATCCACCTCAAGCTCTCTTGAAACCGTTATGTCTGATGCGGTTTGAAGAGCGAGGCGATGTCCCTGGCTCAATTCCCTGTTCGCAACCTAGTCCTTAAAGCGGCTCATTCCAACCATTTTTTGCGGACCGCAAAGGCGGATTTTCAGCTCCGTGGCAAGCCCGCAACCAGCGCTCTCGGGACACCGCCAAGATCGGGAACGACACGAAGAACGTCAAGCCCCGCATCCATGAACATGCCGTCCACCGCTTCAGACTGGCCAATTCCGAGTTCAATCACCGCATGGCCATACGGCGGCAGAAGCCGCGGCAGAACCGCCGCAAGCGCCCGATAGGCGTCGAGCCCGTCCACCCCGCCATCGAGCGCGAGACGGGGATCGAACTCGCGCACCTCTGGTTCCAGCGTTGCAATGTCGGCCGCCGGAATATAGGGCGGATTGGAGATGACGAGATCGAAGCGCTCCCCGATCCCCTCCGCCCAGCTCGCGCGGCGAAACGCCGCACGCGCACCGACGCCGAGTGCGTCCGCATTGCGCGACGCGGCCTCGACCGCCTCATCGGATATATCGACGCCAAGCCCGCGCGCGTCCTTCCTCTCGTGAAGCAGCGCGATCAGCAGGCAGCCCGTGCCCGTGCCGAGATCGAGGATCGAGGGCGCCTCGACATCGCGCAGGAGATCGAGCGCCGTCTCGATCAGAGTCTCGCTATCCGGCCTCGGCTCGAGCGTCGATGGCGCGAGCCTGAACGGCAGTCCCCAGAATTCACGCATGCCGAGAATGCGCGCCACCGGCTCGTGAGCGAGCCGGCGCGCCTCGAAGGAGCGAAGCGTCTCGACCTGCGCTTCATTGAGGCGCGTGCCCGGCTCACGGATCATTTCGATCTCGTCGCATCCGGCCGCCGCCTGCACGAGGAGCCGCGCGTCGAGTTCGGGATTTGCGATCCCCGCCTGCCGGAAACGCCAGTTGAGCATCCGGTATTCGTGATCGCGCGTCGTGATCACGCTTCCTCTCCGAGAGAGGCAAGCCGCGCCGCCTGATCCTCGGCGACGAGCGCGGAGATCAGCTCGTCCAGCGCCTCCCCTTCGAGAACCTGATCGAGCTTGTGCAGCGTGAGATTGATGCGGTGATCGGTGACGCGGCCTTGCGGAAAATTATAGGTGCGGATGCGCTCGGACCGATCGCCCGATCCGACCTGCCCCTTCCGCTCCGCCGCCCTCTCGCGGTCGGCGCGCTCGCGCTCGGCCTCATAAATGCGCGCGCGCAGGATCTGCATGGCGCGGGCCTTGTTCTTGTGCTGCGACTTCTCATCCTGCTGCGAGACGACGATGCCCGTCGGCAGATGGGTGATGCGGACGGCGCTCTCCGTCTTGTTGACGTGCTGGCCGCCCGCGCCGCTCGCCCGGTAAACGTCGATCCTGAGATCCTTGTCCTCGATCTCGACATCGACATCCTCGGGCTCCGGCAGAACGGCAACGGTCGCCGCCGAGGTGTGGATGCGGCCGCCCGCTTCCGTCGTCGGCACGCGCTGAACGCGATGGACGCCCGATTCGAATTTGAGCCGGGCGAAAACGCCCTTGCCGGAAATCTCCGCGATGATTTCCTTGTAGCCGCCGACATCGCCGGGCGAGGCGCTGATGAGCGCGACGGACCAGCCTTGCTTCTCCGCATAGCGCTCATACATGCGGAAGAGATCGCCCGCGAAAAGCGCGGCCTCGTCGCCGCCCGTCCCCGCGCGCACTTCGAGAATGACGTTCCGCTCGTCGGCCGCGTCCCTCGGCAGGAGCAGAAGCTGCACCTCGCGCTCGAGCAGCGGCAATTCCTCGTCGAGCCGGTCAAGTTCCTCGCGCGCGATCCCGGCCATCTCCTTGTCGGACAGGAGCGCCCGCGCTTCCTCGCGCGCCGTCTCCGCCGCCTTGAGCTTCCTCACCGCATCGGCGACGGGCGACAGTTCGGCAAATTCCTTCGACAGCGCGACGAAACGTTCGCGCGGCACGTTGGAATTCATTTCGGACTGAACCGCCTCGAAGCGGTCGAGAACCTTGCGAAGTCTTTCTTCGGGAATCATGGAAATGTCTTTGAGTTGCGGAAGAAAATGAGGCGATGCGCGAGAGAGCGGCGGATGCGCCGCTAATCGCCCGCAACCGCGCGCGGCTCCGCGGCCGCTTCCTCGGCGAGCCGCGCGGCCTCGATTTCCTTCGCCTTCTCCTCGACGAGCGAAACGAGATGCTCGACGATCTCCTCATTGCGGATCTTGTGATCCGTGATGCCGGAGAGATAGATCATGCCCGCGCCCGCACCGCCGCCCGTGAAACCGATATCGGTCTGCGTCGCCTCGCCCGGCCCGTTGACGACGCAACCAATGACCGAGAGCGTCATCGGCGTCGCGATATGCGCGAGCCGCTCCTCGAGAATCTTCACCGTGCCGATGACGTCGAAGCCCTGCCGCGCGCAGGAGGGGCACGAAATGATCGTGACGCCCCGGTGGCGAAGCCCGAGCGATTTCAGAATGTCGAAACCGACCTTCACTTCCTCGACGGGCGCTGCCGAGAGCGACACGCGGATCGTGTCGCCGATGCCTGCCCAGAGAAGCGAGCCGAGGCCGATCGACGATTTGATCGTGCCGGACATGAGCCCGCCCGCCTCAGTCACTCCGAGATGGAGGGGGCAGTCGATCGCCTCCGCAAGCTGCTGATAGGCGGCGACCGTGAGGAACACGTCCGACGCCTTCACGCTGATCTTGAATTCGTGGAAATCGTGATCCTGAAGAATGCGCGCGTGATCGAGCGCGCTCTCCACCATCGCCTCGGGGCAGGGCTCGCCATATTTCTCGAGCAGATCGCGTTCGAGGGAACCGGCATTGACGCCGATCCGCATGGAACAGCCATGATCCTTCGCCGCCTGAACGACCTCGCGCACGCGCGCGGCCGAGCCGATATTGCCCGGATTGATGCGCAGACAGGCAGCCCCCGCCTCCGCCGCCTCGATCGCCCGGCGATAATGGAAGTGGATGTCGGCCACGATCGGGATCGTCGTTGCCCGCACGATCTCCCTGAGCGCCCGCGTCGAATCCTCGTCCGGACACGAAACCCGCACGATGTCGCAGCCCGCCTCCTCGATCTGGCGGATCTGCTCGATCGTCGCCTTCGCGTCCGAGGTCAGCGTGTTCGTCATCGTCTGGACGGAGATCGGCGCATCGCCGCCGACGGCGACGCGACCCACATGGATCTGCCGGCTCTTCCTGCGAGCGATGTCGCGCCAGGGACGAATACTCATGCGATCAAGTCCGGCCGGAAACGATCCGGCGCATGCTGAAGGGCCCCAAAGGGCTCATAAGGGCCTCTTCATAGCAGACAAGGGCGGGCCCCGAGAGCCTTTTCATAACAAAAATATCGCCGCGGCGGAAACCGTCCGGAAGCGCGAGGCGCGGAAATGCCCGCCATTCCGCGGAAAGCCGGCGATTTTCGGGGGAACCCTAGTTCGCCCGGCTCGCGCGCGATGCGCCCGCCGCCGGTGCGGCAGCGGCTTCAGCGGCACCATCCGCCGGGACGGGAGCGGCCTCCGCCGTCAGCGGCTTCGGCAGCGCGGCGACGAGATCGGCCGGATCGAGCGACTTGCCCGTCAGAACCAGTGTCGGCGGCCCGGCAAGGCCGAGCGAGGCGCCGTCGACCAGAAGCTCGAAGGCGCTCGCGTCGCGGGCGACGAGAATGACGCCCGGCTTGCCCGGCGCGCGATAGCTGTCGCCAAGCGCCAGCGTGCGCTCGATCAGCACATGGCCCTGCGCGTCCTCGACGCGAATCCAGGCGTCGTTCTTGCGCGCCCGGACGACGACGCGCCCGTCGATATTCTCGCTACCGAAAGCCTGGCCGGCGGGAAGCGGCGGCAAGGGCTGAATGGTGGGCGCCTCGGGGGCGGCGGATGTGACTTCGGCCGGCGCCACGGCGGCGGTCTGCGTTTCGCCCGCTCCGGCGGCGGCGCCTTCGGGTGCAGTCGCCACGGGGCTCGGCGGAACGGCATAGACGGGCGTCATGCTCGCGGCCGGAGCGGAAGGCCGCGTGGCCGCCGATGCCGGATCGCCGCTCAGCGACGTCGCAACCGGGCGCTCGTCGGCCGAACCGGCCGAGCCGGTGGCGCGCGCCTCGATATGTTCCGGCACAGGCGGCACCCGCTCGGTCATCATCCGGTCGGCGGAATGGGTGAGCAGCCAGCCGCCATAAATGCCGGCCGCGATGACGACGCCGACGATCAGAAGGCTGCCGCGCGGCAGCCGCGTCTCCCGGCTGAGTTTCGGGAAGGGCAGTTCTTCCCTGACTTCCTCATTGCCATCGAGTTCGACCTTGTAGCGCTCGACGATATGCGTCGAATCGAGCCCGAGATGCTCCGCATAGGAACGGACGAAGCCGATCGCATAGGCCCGGCCGGGCAGAGCCGCGTCCCGCCCCTCTTCCAGCGCCTCGAGATGCTCGCGCCTGATCCGCAGCGTCTGGGCGATGGTCCGCAGATCCTCGCCCCGGCGCGTGCGCGCGGCGCGCAGCTCGGCTCCCACGGTGTCGATCTGAAGCGGAATGTCGGAGGTGATGTCTCTCAAATGCAGGCGGCGGCGGCTCTCCGTCCGCTCTTCGGTCGGCAGCGACGTAACATTGATCATAGCGTTGGGATCTTCCCCGAGCTGAGCCGTCCCCATTTGCGCTTCACCATGCAGCCGAAGCCAGCCGCAACCGGTCGTGTGCCGATTTGGGCCGAGACTCGCCCACGCACGCCAGTTAAGACCTAAGCCGATGTATACGCCCGATATTTACCCGGTCTGAGCTTCCCCGCGGCTGCATCCGAGTACCTAGAATAAATCAAAACCGCTGCCTGACCGCAACTGCCGATTGGTCCATAAGTACCAAAATAAATCAGATTCGCGCCGTGGACGGATTGCGGAGTTCTAGACCGCGACGGCGTGATCCTCGGCGAACTGGTGCAGCCTGTCGCGCACCGTCGGATCGGGGAGACCGTAGAGCCCTTCCATGAAGGCTTCGAGGTCCTGCACCTTGACCGAGCGCGCCATCATCTTGACCGGGCCGATCGCCGCCGGAGACATCGAAATCCGGCGGAATCCGACGCCGACCAGCGCCATGGCCTCGAGCGGCTTGCCCGACATCTCGCCGCAAAGCGTGACCGGCACGCCATGCGCGCGGCACTTGAGCACGATGAAGCGCAGGAAGCTCAGAACGGCCGGGCTCAGCAGGTCGTAGCGATTCGCCACGCGCGGATTGCCGCGGTCGGTCGCGAAAAGGAACTGCAGGAGGTCGTTGCTCCCCACGCTGACGAAATCGACGAGCGGCAGAAGCGTATCGAGTTGCCAGACGAGCGAGGGCACCTCGAGCATGGTTCCGATTTCGATATGCGCGGGCCCCTGCTTGCCGAACTTCGCCAGCCGCGCCAGCTCCTTGTCGACGAAGCCGCGAGCGCGCTTGAACTCGGCGACCTCGGCCACCATCGGAAACATGATGCGAAGCGAACGTCCCGCTGCCGCCGTCAGCAGGGCGCGAAGCTGATGGCGCAGGAGAGCCGGCCGGTCGAGGCCGATGCGGATGGCGCGCCAGCCAAGCGCCGGGTTCTCCTCCTTGAACGCCGCCATGTCCATATAGGGCAGCATCTTATCGCCGCCTATGTCGAGCGTGCGAAAGACCGTCGGCTTGTCGCCCGCCGCGTCAAGCACGGCCGAATATAGCTCGATCTGGTCCTTGAGGCTCGGCAGCTTGGACGCCACCATGAACTGAAGCTCGGTGCGGAAGAGGCCGATGCCTTCCGCCCCCGATTCGTGCAGGTGCCGAAGATCGACCTGGAGCCCGGCATTGAGGAAGAGGTCGATCTTCTGCCCGTCCAGCGTGATCGCCGGCTCGTGGCGGATAGCCTGATACTGCGCCTGCTTGCGGGCCCGGAAGCGCGCCTTTTCCGAATAGGAATCGATGATGTCCTGCGACGGGCGCACATAGACGTCCCCCATATCGCCATCGACGATGATCGCATCGCCCTGGTCGATATGGTCGATGATCGTTTCGGCGCGCCCGACGGTAGCAATGCCGAGCGCGCGGGCGACAATCGTCACATGCGCATTCTGCGCGCCTTCCTCGAGAACGAGGCCGCGCAGTCTCTCCTTGTCGTAATCGAGTAGTTCCGCCGGGCCCATATTGCGCGCGATGACGATCGCGTCGTTCGGCAGATTGCCGCTGGCGGAGGACAGTTTCACGCCGGTGAGCTGACGCAGCAGCCGGTTGGCGAGGTCGTCGAAATCGTGGAGACGCTCGCGCAGGTAAGGATCGGCCGCGCGCTGGAGCCGCGCGCGCGTGTCGTTCTGCACACGCTCGACCGCGGCCTCAGCTGTGAGGCCCGTCCGCACCGCCTCGATCATGCGCTGCAGCCAGCCGCGATCATTCGCGAACATGCGATAGGCCTGCAGAACCTCGCGGTGCTCACCCGCATGGCTGAGATCCTCTGTCGCGAGCATGTCGTCGATCGAGCCGCGCAGCTCGTAAACAGCCTGCTCGAGGCGGTTCAGTTCGAGATCGACATCTTCCGCGATGAGCTTCGTCACATGGACGCGCGGTTCATGAAGCACCGCATGGCCGAGCGCGATGCCTTCCGAAAAGGACGCCCCCTGCACATGATAGGGCCGGCGCCGCGTCAGCGTCGGCTCGTCGAGTTCCTGAAGATTGATGAGATCGCCCGCCGCCACGACTTCGGCGAGCACCATCGCCACCGTCTGCAGCGCCTCAACCTCTTCCTCGGTGTAGTTGCGCTTCGTCCGGTTCTGCACGACGAGAACGCCGACGACGCGCCCCGAACGCAGGATCGGCACGCCCATCAGCGATTTGTAGACCTCTTCGCCCGTTTCCGGCCGGTAGGCGAAACCCGGATGCGACTGGGCGTCGGCAAGGTTGAGGGGCCGCGCATGGGCCGCGATGTCGCCGACCAGACCTTCCCCGACCCTGAGCCTGGTCTTGTGGACGGCGCTCGGCTTAAGGCCTTCGGTCGCGAAGAGTTCGAGTTCCTGCGTCGGCCGCATGAGGTAGACGGAGCACACCTCCGCCACCATGTTCGCCGCGATCAGAACGACGATCTTGTCGAGCCGCTTCTGCGCGCTCTCCGGCTCCGCCATGGCCTCGCGCAGCCTGCGGAGCAAGACGCGGGGACCACCGACGGAGCCCGCCATCAGCTCTCGCCCCCTTTGCAGCGCCGCGCGGGACGCGCGAAGGCATGGGCGCGCCGGGTCGATGCCCGAAGCGCCATATGCATGCTGCGGATGTCATGGAGCGGAAGGTTCACGCAGTCTCCGTTATTGGCCGTCCAGCCCATAGGCCGTGTGGAGCGCCCGCACGGCAAGCTCACTATATTCCGAAGCGATGAGCACACTCACCTTGATCTCGGAGGTCGTGATCGCAAGGATATTGATGCCTTTGGAGGCAAGTGTCTCGAACATCGTCTTGGCGACGCCCGCATGGCTTCGCATACCGATGCCGATGATCGAAACCTTCACGACATCCGTATCGGTCCGGATTTCGTCGCAGCCGATCTCGGGCTGGGCCTTGCGGATGACGTCCTCCGCGCGCGCAAGCTCCGCCTGCGGAACCGTGAACGTGATGTCGGTGCTCTTGCCGTCCTCGGACACGTTCTGGATGATCATGTCGACATTGATCGAATTGTCCGCGAGCGGACCGAAGACGCGGGCGGCGACACCCGGCTTGTCTGCGACCTTGACGAGCGTCACCTTGGCCTCGTCCTTCGAATAGGCGATACCGCTTACGACCTGCTGTTCCACGATTTCTTCCTCGTCGCAAACAAGGGTGCCAGGGACGATTGCTTCAGGACCGCTCAGGCGCGGCGCGTCGGGCGCCTCGAAGCTCGAGCGAACCTGAAGGCGCACACGGTGAACCATGGCGAGCTCGACGGAACGGGTCTGAAGAACCTTGGCGCCGAGCGACGCCATCTCCAGCATCTCCTCGTAACTGATCTTATCAAGCTTTCGGGCCTTCGCAACGATGCGGGGGTCCGTCGTATAAACGCCATCGACATCGGTATAGATGTCGCAGCGATCGGCCTTGATCGCCGCTGCG
The DNA here is from genome assembly GCF_049671045.1 of Parvibaculum sp. GTDB lineage: Bacteria > Pseudomonadota > Alphaproteobacteria > Parvibaculales > Parvibaculaceae > Parvibaculum. Next base: position 15,829 of record NZ_JBATUH010000038.1, read on the forward strand.
ATCGCGACCGCGCTCGTATCCGAGCCACCGCGTCCGAGCGTCGTTATCCTGTTGTCGGGCGCAAGCCCCTGGAAGCCGGCGATGACGGCGACCTGCCCCTGGGACAGCCGCTCGACAAGCGCATCGCCATTGACCTCCGTGATGCGCGCCGCGCCATGCGCATTGTCGGTACGGATCGGAATCTGCCAGCCGAGCCATGAGCGCGCCGAAACGCCGATACGCTGCAACTCGATCGCGAGCAGCCCCACCGTGACCTGCTCGCCGGTCGCCACCACCGTGTCGTACTCGCGGGCATCGTGGACCGAGGCCGTTTCGCGCGCCCAGGCGACGAGCTGATTCGTGGTTCCGGCCATGGCCGAGACGACCACCGCGACCTCGTTGCCCGCATCGACCTCGCGTTTAACGTGGCTCGCCACATTGCGGATGCGCTCGACATCCGCGACCGAGGTGCCGCCGAACTTCATGACCAGTCTGGCCATACTCGCAAATCCCAGTTAGGGGCTCGGATGACCGAACCCGCGCACACCCGTTTCGTCTGCCCCGCTGGACCTGAGCCATGGGGGCGCCCTATATCATGTCGCGAGTGGGATGGACCTGATACCGAACCGGGCCAAGTTTTCCTGCCAGCCGGGACCGGACCGATCGGCCCGCCCTCCGGCGCGCGGGCCCATACATACTCGGATGGCACTGGTGCCGCAACCGGGGGTGAAGGATGATGGCCCCACCGCTTTGACGCACCTGCGAAAGAAAGAGCTTCCGATATGAGCACGGCCGCAAAGTCCGAATTCGAAGGCGGGTCCGCACCCGAAGCCGGCGCCAACACGGTCGATCCCGAGGAGGTCGCCCGCTTTTCGGCCCTGGCGGCCGAATGGTGGGACCCGACGGGCAAGTTCCGCCCGCTGCACAAGTTCAATCCGGTCAGGCTCTCCTATATCCGGGAGAGGGCGGTGCGCCATTTCGGCCTCGATGAGGCGAGCGCCCGGCCCTTCGCGGGGCTCCGCCTCCTCGATATAGGCTGCGGCGGCGGCCTTCTGTCCGAGCCCATGTGCCGCCTCGGCGCGCATGTTCTGGGGGCCGATGCAGGGGAGAAGAACATCGCCACCGCCTCGGTCCATGCCGCCGAGCAGGGCCTTGCCATCGACTACCGCTGCACCACGGCCGAGGCGCTTGCGGAGGCGGGCGAGAGCTTCGACCTCATTCTCAATATGGAAGTGATCGAGCATGTCGCCGACCGGGACGCCTTCATCCGCGCCTGCGCCGCGATGCTCCGCCCCGGCGGCCTGATGATCGTGGCGACCCTCAACCGCACCCTGAAGGCGCTGGGCCTCGCCGTCATCGGCGCCGAATATGTGCTCGGCTGGCTGCCGCGCGGCACGCATGACTGGTCGAAATTCGTCACGCCGGGCGAATTGCGGCAGAGCCTCGAGGGCGCAGGCCTTTCGATCCCGGAAATGACAGGCGTCACCTACAATCCGATCTCCGATCGCTGGTCGCTCACGCGCGACATGGGCGTCAATTACATGGCGCTCGCCGTCAAGGCCGGTCAGGGCTGAGCGCGATGCGGCGCGCCCCGGTCGATCTCGCGATCAAGCGCGCGCCGCGCCAGAAACGCGCCGTCGAAACCTATGAGCGCATCCTCGACGTCGCCGCGCGCCTTCTCGTGGATATCGGCGTCGAACGCATCTCCACGAACCTGATCGCCGCCGAGGCCGGCATCAAGGTGCCGGCGCTTTATCGCTACTTCCCGAACAAATATGCCGTGCTGATGGCGCTGGGCGACCGGCTGATGACGCGCCAGAACACGGTCATCGAGGAATGGCTCGCCCGTTCGAGCGGCCGGACGGAGCCTGACGCCCTGATCGAGGACATATCCTTTCTCCTCGAGCGCACCGTCGAGGTGACGCGGGCCGAGCCCGCGGCGCTCGCCGTCACCCTGGCGCTTCGCGCCGTGCCGCCGCTTCAGGAGGTGCGCGTCTCTTCCCATCGGCTCGTCAGCGACCTCATCACCGATCAGGTCGCGCCCCGCCTGCCCGGCGTGCCGCGCACCGAAATCTGGCCGCGCGTCCGGCTCTCGGTCGAGCTTTCCTACGCCGCGATCGAGATGATCCTGGAGGAGGACGAGGTCGATGCGGCGACCGTCACCCGCGAGACGGCGGCCTTCGTGCGCGCCTATTGGCGAGACTGGCTGAGCGGGCTCAGACAAAAAGATAGTCATGACTAATTTTTATTGACGCATCTGTGAGCCGGGCGCATTCTCACCCGCCGACGGAAAGCGGGAACAAGGCCATGCGCTTGAAATCAGGAACGGTCGCCGTCCTCGCGCTTGCATCGCTCGCGCTGCAGGGCTGCGACGAAAAGAAATCGCGCATGGAGCCCGTCGCGCTCGACGCCCGCCTCACCCAAATCTATGGCCACACCTGCGCGGCCTGCCACGACAACGCCGAAACCGGCGCCCCCCAGACCCATGACGTGGCGGCGTGGAAGCCGCGCCTCGCGCAGGGTGATGCGGTTCTGCTCGACCATGCCATCAACGGCTTCGGCGGCATGCCACCGCTCGGCCAGTGCATCGAATGCACGGCCGAAGACCTCTCCGCGCTGATCGGCTTCATGGCGGGGCCCCCTCCCGAGCAGGACTAGAACGGAGCGCCCATGGAAACCTCCCGCCGCAACCTTCTCAAATTCGCGACCGCCGCAAGCGCGCTGGCGGCGACCGGCACGATCCCGGCCATTGTTCAATCGGCCTTCGCCGAAACGGCGCCCGCATCGCCGAAGCCCCCCGCATCGCCGCTCCCCTGGCGCAACTGGTCGGGCGGACAGTCCTGCGAACCGGCGCGGCGCGCGGCCCCCGCCGATGAGGCCGAGCTTGCCGATCTGCTGAAGACGGCGCCCGCGCCGATCCGCGCCGTCGGCGCGGGACATTCCTTTTCGGGCCTCGTGCCGACGCAAGGAACGCTGCTGACGCTCGACCGCCTCTCGGGCGTCATCGCGCATGACGAGGCGACGAACGAGGCGACTATCCGCGCCGGAACGCGGCTTGCCCGCATGGCCGAGGAACTCGCCGCCCGCGGCCTCGCCCTCGCCAACATGCCCGACATCAACAAGCAGTCGCTGGCCGGCGCCATCGCCACCGCGACGCATGGAACGGGCGCGAAGATCGGCTCGCTTTCGAGCTTCGTGACCGGCCTCACCCTCGTCACCGCATCGGGCGAGACGATCGCATGCGATGCGCGGAGGCGGCCCGAAATCTTCAACGCCGCGCGCGTCTCGCTCGGCGCCCTCGGCATCCTCACCGAAGTCCGGCTCGAAGCGCGGCCCCTCTACAAGCTCAAGCGGCGCACCTGGGTCGCGCCCGTCGAGGAGATGCTGGAAGACCTGCCCGGGCTTGCCGCGAAGAACCGCAATTTCGAGTTCTATTGCATCCCCTATTCCGGCATGGCCCTCGGCATCTCGAACAACGAGACGGACGAGCCCGAAACGCCGACGCCCGTCAATGAGGACGACGACGGACTGCGCCAGCTCAAGATGCTCGAAGACTGGCTCGGCTGGTCGCCCTCGCTCCGGCGCTGGACGATCCGCAAGATCCTCTCTGGCATGGAGCCCGAGGAGCGCGTCGACTATTCGCACAAGACGCTTTCGACCGAACGCGGCGTGCGCTTCAACGAAATGGAATATCACCTGCCGCGCGAGGCCGGAGCGGCGGCGCTGCGCGAGATCATCGACACAATCGAGAAGAACAACATCAAGGTCTTCTTCCCGATCGAGTTCCGCACCACCGCGCCCGACGATATCTGGCTGAGCCCTTTCCACGGCCGCGAAAGCTGCTCCATCGCCGTCCACCAGTTTCACGAATGGGACTACAAGCCCTATTTCGCCGCGATCGAGCCCATCTATCGCCGGCATGAGGGCCGCCCGCACTGGGGCAAGCTCAACACGCTCAAGGCCGGGGATTTCGCCGCGCTCTATCCGAAGTGGAAGGAATTCCTCGAGGTCCGCGCCGAACTCGATCCGGCGGGACGCTTCCTCAATCCCTATCTCAAAAGCGTGTTCGGCGTGGCGTGAGCGCTCTGCGGCTCACGCGCGCTCAATTCGCCTGGCGCGGCGGGACGACCGGCAAGGGCGCCACATCGACGCCCTCCTCGATGAGAGCGCGCGCATCGTCCGGCGTCACCTCGCCGTAAATGTCGCGGGCCTCCTCTTCGCCATAGTGGATGCGGCGCGCCGTCTCGGCGAAGGCATCGCCCACATAGTCGCAATTCTCCTCGACGTGCTTTCTGAGCGCCATCATCATCGCGCTGAACTTCTGCGCCGCATCGGCTTTCGTCCCGCGCTTTTCGCTGCCGCCCTTGGCGATGTTCGGCGCCATCAGCGCCTTGCGAATATCTTGGCTGCCGCAGACCGGGCATGAGACTTCGCCCGCCTTCACCTGCTCGTCGAAAAACGAGGATGAGCGGAACCAGCCGTCGAATTCATGGTCCTTCTTGCAAAGAAGGGCGTAGCGGATCATGACGCCTCCTTCGCCGCGCGCTCCGGCGCGGGCAGGTCGAAACTCCTGTCATGCTTGAGGCTCGGCACGCGGCCGCGCGCTTCCTCGACCTTGGCAGGGTCCACCATTGCGGTGACGATGCCGGGCTCGGTCCCCGCCTCGGCGATGATCTCGCCCCATGGGGCGACGATGAGGCTGTGGCCGAAAGTCTCGCGGCCGTTCTCGTGCCGCCCTCCTTGCGCGGGCGCGAAGACGAAGGAGCCGGTCTCGATCGCCCGCGCGCGCAGGAGCACGTGCCAATGCGCCTCGCCGGTCTGGCGCGTGAAGGCGGAAGGCACGGTGAGAAAGCGCGCGCCCTCATGCGCCAGCGCACGATAGAGCCGCGGGAAACGCAGATCGTAACAGATGCTGAGGCCGAGCCGTCCCCAGGGCAGATCGGCCGTGACCGCGCTTTCGCCCGCCGCGAAATTGCGCGACTCGCGATAGCTCTCGCCGCCAGCGAGATCGACATCGAACATATGGATCTTGTCGTAGCGCGCCGCGATGCGGCCTTCGGGCGAGATGAGGAAAGAGCGATTGGCGAGCTTGTCCTCCGCGACCCTGATCGGCAGCGAGCCGATGAGGAGCCAGATCTTCTTCTCCCGCGCGACGGCGCGAAGCGCCCGCAACGCCTCGTCCTCATCCTCGGGCTTCGCCTTCTCGAAGAGAAGCGCGCGCTCGGCTTCCATGAGCGAGGTATTCTCCGGCGTCGCGACGAATGTCGCGCCAGCCTCCGCCGCCTGCCGGACGAACCCCTCCGCCGCCTCGACATTGGCGGCGACATTCCGCCCCGCGCGCAACTGCACACAGGCGGCCATGAAGCTCATGTCGGAACCTTGTGTCATGGCTTTCAGGTGGCGAGCAGCGGGTCGAGCTTGCCCTGATGCTCGAGCGCATAGAGGTCGTCGCAGCCGCCCACATGCGTGCCGTTGATGAAGATCTGCGGCACGGTATAGCGCCCGCCGGCAAGTCTGGTCATTTCGTCGCGCTTGTCCGCATCCATACCCACATCGATCTCCTTGAAGGCGACGCCCTTGCTGCCAAGCAGCGCCTTGGCGCGATGGCAATAGGGGCAGAGCATGGTCGTGTAGATCGTCACATCCGCCATGGGCGGTCACTCCCGAATATGAATATACGCATCATATAGTTGCGCCATCTCCGGGAACAACCCGGGCAAGGCAGAGCGCCCTGACCTCGCGCGCGCCTGCCGCCGCGAGCGCTCGGGCGCAAGCCTCGACCGTCGCCCCCGTCGTCATCACATCGTCGACGATGACGATCGTCCTGCCGGCCACGAGCGCACGATAGGGCTGCTTCAGCCGGAAAGCGCCTGCGACATTCCGGCGCCGCGCGGCGCCCGAAAGCCCCACCTGCGGCCGCGTCGCCCGAACGCGCTCGACGAGATCCGGCAGGAGCCCGACACCTGAAATGCGCGCGATCTGGCGCGCGAGTTCCGCCGACTGATTGAAACGCCGCAGGAAGAGCCGCCCCCGATGGAGCGGCACGGGCGCTACGAAATCGGCGTCATCAAGGAGCGCCGCGCCCGCCCGCGCCATCCAGCGGCCGAGCGCAGGGGCGGCCTCCATGCGATCCGCATATTTGAAGCGGTGAATGAGCTTGGCACTCTGATCGGTATAGCGCATGACCGCGCGGGCCGCCGCATAGGGAGGGGGCGCCGCGAGCGCCGCCGCGCTGACGATGCCCTCGCCCGGATCGTAGGGAAAGGGAACTCCGCTCACCGGACAAAGCGGCTCCTCGATGAACTCGATCGCCCGCCAGCAGGGCCCGCAGAGAGCGCCATGCGCCTCCACCCCCGTTCCGCAGGAAAGGCAAAGCGGCGGCAGCGCGAGGTCGCAGAGGCGCGCTGCGAAACCGAGCGCGGTCCGCCCCCAGCCTTGCGTTCTTTCGACGATTTCCCCCTTCTCCATGCGGAAAACCTACCCTTCCCCGCCGCCCGGCGGAAGTCGGGCTTGCAGCCGGGGCCATGGCGAACCATGATGCGCGCCATGCCGCCCAAGCCTCCATCAGCACCGCAGCTCGTCTTCGACCGCTCCCTTGTCGGGCGGCGAAGGAAGCGGGCGGCCGCGCGATTTGGGGACCATGATTTCCTTGTCCGCCGCGTGATCGACGAGTTCACCGACCGGCTGGTGGTGATCAATCGCGAATTTCCGCTGGCGCTCGACCTTGGCTGCCATCAGGGCGCGCTGGCGCTCGCCGAGCTGCCGCCGGGCAAGATCGGCGAGATCGTTGCCGCGGACCTCGCTCCCGCCATGGTCGCCTCGGCGCCAGGACACCGCGTCGTTGCCGATGAGGAACGCCTTCCCTTCCGCGAGCGGAGCTTCAACCTCGTCACGAGCGCGCTCTCGCTTCACTGGGTGAACGATCTTCCCGGAACGCTCATTCAGATCCGCCGCGCGCTCCTGCCCGACGGGCTCTTCATGGCCGCGCTCTTCGGCGGCGACACGCTGACGGAATTGCGCCAGGCCCTTCAGGAAGCCGAGATCGAATGCGAGGGCGGCCTGTCGCCGCGCGTTTCACCCTTCGTCGATCTGCGCGACATGGGCTCGCTGCTCCAGCGCGCGGGCTTCGCGCTGCCCGTCGCCGACACCGACCGCGTCACCGTCCGCTACGAGAATATGTGGAGGCTTCTGGCCGAGCTGCGCGGCATGGGCGAAACGAATGCGCTGATCGAGCGCCGCCGCACGCCGCTGAGACGGGAAACGCTGATGCGCGCCGCCGCCATCTATCAGGAAAAATTCGGCCTGCCGGACGGGCGCATTCCCGCCACCTTCGAAATCGTGGCGATCACCGGCTGGAGCCCGCATGAGAGCCAGCAGAAACCGCTGAGGCCCGGCAGCGCCAAGATGCGGCTTGCGGACGCCCTGGGCGCGAAGACGCCGCCCAAGGCTTGATCCCTCCGGCTTCGCCTGTCCCAGCGTGTCGCGCTTTCGGCACGGTGCGCGCCATGACGCGCCCGCGGAAAGCCTCTCAGTTCATGAGTTCGACAACTCTCTCGAACATGGCGGTGAGATGTGTTCCGACGGTCGACAACGCCGTCGTCACGACCAGCGAGAAGATCGCGAGCATGAGGCCGTATTCGACGGCAGTCACGCCGCGCTCATCCGAAGCGAAGATCCCAAGCCGGCTGTAAAAGCTGCCCCGACGCATGCACGCCTCCTCAACATTTGGCGCCCCGCGAGCCGGGACGCCGGCATCACAGGAGATCGCGCAATACCGCCACCAGCGGCTCGTCCGCCGGAGGCATCGGATAATCCCGCATCCTTGCGGGCTTTACCCATTCGAGTGCCTGCCCTTCAAGGGCCTGAACCGTTCCCTGCCAGCGGCGGCAGATATAGAGCGGCATCAGCAGATGAAAATCCGCATACGCATGACTTGCGAAAGTAAGCGGCGCAAGGCATGCCTTCGCAACCTCGATACCAAGTTCCTCCCGAAGCTCCCGGATCAGCGTGTCCTCGGGCGTCTCGCCCGCCTCCACCTTGCCTCCCGGAAACTCCCACAATCCCGCGAGCGGCTTTCCCTCCGGCCTTTGGGCCATCAGGACGCGGCCATCCGCGTCGACAAGCGCACAAGCGGAGACAAGAACCATCCGCAAGGATTGCTCAGGTATCTTGCCTGACTCGTTCGACATGCTCACATCATTTCGTTAATGATTCGTGGGCTGAATTTCGCCCATGGTTAAAGACGCGTTTCGCAACTTGTCCGAATTTTAAGGATTCGTTTCCTAGCTGCGATAATCGGCGTTGATGCGGATATAATCGTAGGTGAGATCGCAGGTCCACACCGTCGCGCTTGCATGGCCGACGCCCACATCGACCTCGATGTCGATATCCTCGCCCTTCATGTGCCGCGCGACCGGCGCCTCGTCATATCCGGGCACGGCGACGCCGTTCTTCGCGACGTCGATGCCGCCCATGCGGATCGCAAGCCTGTCGCGATCGGCCGCCTCGCCGGATTTGCCGACCGCCATGACGATGCGGCCCCAGTTCGCGTCCTCGCCCGCGATCGCCGTCTTGACGAGCGGAGAGTTGGCGATCGCCATGCCGATGCTGCGCGCGGCGTGATAGGTCTCGGCCCCGGAGACGGAAATGCGGATGAACTTGCTCGCGCCCTCGCCGTCGCGCACGACCTGATGGGCGAGGTCGAGCATCAACTCGTCGAGCTTGCGGCGGAAATCCTTGAGCCGCGGATCATCGGCGCTGGTGAAGGGCGCCACGCCCTTGCGCGGCTTGCCTGTCGCGAAGAGGAGAACCGTGTCGCTCGTCGAGGTGTCGCTGTCGACGGTAATGGCGTTGAAGCTGTCCTGCGTGCCGAGGAGAAGCAGCGTCTGGAGCACGTTTGCGGGAATGGCCGCATCGGTGACGATGAAAACGAGCATCGTCGCAAGATCGGGCGCGATCATGCCCGAGCCCTTGGCGATGCCGTTGATCGTCACAGTCCGGCTGCCGATCCGCGCCTCGCGCGTCGCAAGTTTGCGATAGGTGTCGGTCGTCATGATGGCGCGGGCGGCCTTGCCCCACTGGTCGGGCGTGGCCGCTTTGAGCCCCGCCTCGAGGCCCGCGATCACGGGCTCCGGCTGAAGCAGCTGACCGATGACGCCGGTGGACGCGATGTAGACCTCATGCTCGTCGCAACCGACGGCGGCGGCGGCGGCCCTCGCCGTCGCGGCGACGGTCGCCTCGCCCGCCTTGCCCGTGAAGGCATTGGAGTTGCCCGAATTGACGACGACGACGCGGCCCTTGCCGCCATGCGCGATGCTTGCCCTGCACCATTCGACGGGCGCAGACGCCGTCTTCGACGTGGTGAAGACGCCCGCCGCCGCCGTTCCTTCCGGCAGGCGGATGACGAGAACATCGTCCCGGCCCTTGTATTTGATGCCCGCCGCGGCCGTGCCGAGTGTCACGCCTGCAATGGGCGGGAGCTTCTGATAGCGCTTCGGCGCGAGCGGCGAGACCTTGTGTTCCGCCTTCTTCGCGCCCGCCTTCGCCCTGGCGGCCTGCTTCACGGCAGGCTTCTTCGCCTTTGTCGCTGCCCTGGGCTTCGCTACCGCCTTAGGCTTTGCCGCTTTCGCCTGCACTTTCGGCTTCGATTTCGTCGTCCTTGCCATGCCGCTCTCCCGCCCGCTTGCCGCGCCCGATTACTGCGCCGGCTTCGGCGCGACCTGCGGCCGCTGCCCCTCGGCGCCGACGATCTCGATCTTCGCCTTCTTGCGCAGATCCTCCATCACCTTCGTGCCCTGCTCGCGCGCAATGCCGCGCAGGATGTCGTCATGCGCCTCCTCGAAGGTCGGCTTCTTCGCCCTGCGCGTCTCGATCACCTTGATGACGTGCCAGCCGAACTTGGTCTGAACGGGGTTCGAAACCTGCCCGGCCTTCAGCTTGAAGGCCGCATCGGCGAATTCCGGCACCATGTCGCCCTTCTTGAACCAGCCGAGATCGCCGCCCTCCTGCGAGCTTGAATCCTTGGACATGCTCTTGGCCACATCCTCGAATTTCTGGCCGCCCTTGATCGCCGCGATGGCCTTCTGCGCTTCGTCCTTTGACGCGACGAGAATGTGCAGGGCGTGAACTTCAAGCTCGGGCTCGGCCTTGGCGATATGCTCGTCGTAATAGGCTTTGACCGCCTTCTCGCTGACCTTGTCGCGCATCATCTGGACCCAATAGACGTCGCGGAGCGCCTTTTCGTCATAATAGGCCTCGCGCCGCTTCACCATCGGATCGTCTTCCATCTTCTTTGCCTTCGCCTCGAGCGCGATGATGCGCCGGTCGATCAGCATCCCGAGCAGATACTGGAAGTGAACCTCCTCCGGCAGACGGGCCAGCGCCTGCCCCATTTCCTCGTCGGCGAGCGAAATGTCGGAAAGGCTGATCGTCGTTCCGTTGACCTTGGCGACGACCTCGTCGGCGCCGGCAGCGGCAGCGGCCTTGTCATTGGCGGGATCGGCGGCGACGGCCGGAATGGCGCCGGCGGCGAGGAAGCCACCCCCAAGCCCCAGGGCGAGAAGGCAGACGGAAGCAAGAAGGGAGGACCGGCGCATGTTGGTTTCCTGTGAAGCGGCTGAAGCCTGCGATGGCGTCATGGCTATTGCGGGCGGATCGCTGTCATTGGCAGGGAGAGCGCCCGCAAGGCATGGCGGGCGCCATGATGACGAGGCCGCGCCCCGCGCACAAGCACCGGTCGATTAAGAAATATTCAGGCGTTTCGCACGGTCCGCGCGGGCCCCACCGGGGTCCGTCACATTGACAAGGCTTGGCCTCCCCCTTACATCTCCACAGTCTTTTCGGCGGAATTTCGCGGATTTCAGTCGCGCGGCCGCACCCGGCCGTGCCGGGGGCGGGCTTCGCAATAGGGAAGTGACCTGATGGCAAGCTTCGGTGCCTTCGCCAAGCGTCTTTTTGGCAGCTCCAACGACCGGAAGCTCAAGACGTTCAAGGCGCGGGTCCAGGCGATCAATGCGCTCGAACCGGAAATCTCGGCGCTCAGCGATGAAGCGCTGAAGGCCAAGACCGGCGAATTCCGCGCGCGCCTTGCTCAGGGCACCGCGCTTGACGATCTCCTGCCCGAAGCCTTCGCGGTGGTGCGCGAAGCGGCCAGGCGCACGCTCGGCCAGCGTCACTACGACGTCCAGCTCATCGGCGGCATGGTGCTTCATGACGGCAAGATCGCCGAAATGAAGACCGGCGAAGGCAAAACCCTCGTCGCCACGCTCGCCACCTATCTGAACGCGCTACCTGGCAAGGGCGTCCATGTCGTCACCGTGAACGACTATCTCGCCAAGCGCGACGCCGACTGGATGAGCCAGGTCTATGGCTTCCTCGGACTCACCACCGGCGTCATCCTGCATGGCCTCGACGACAATGAGCGCCGCGAAGCCTATGGGGCGGACATCACCTACGCGACCAACAACGAACTCGGCTTCGACTATCTGCGCGACAACATGAAGTATCAGGTGTCGGCGATGGTTCAGCGCCCGCACCACTTCGCCATCGTCGACGAAGTCGACTCGATCCTCGTGGACGAGGCGCGCACGCCGCTCATCATTTCCGGCCCACTCGACGACCGCTCCGAGCTTTACCTCGGCGTCGACGATGTGATCCCGCATATCGAGGAAGGCGACTACGAGCTCGACGAGAAGCAGCGCACGGTGAACCTCACCGAGGACGGCAACGAAAAGATCGAGACGCTGCTGCGCGAGCATGGTGTGCTGAAGGAAGGCTCGCTCTACGACATCGAGAACATCACGATCGTTCATCATGTGCAGAACGCACTGAAGGCTCACAAGCTCTTCCAGAAGGATCGCGACTACATCGTCAAGGGCGACAAGGTCATCATCATCGACGAGTTCACCGGCCGCATGATGGAAGGCCGGCGCTATTCCGACGGGCTCCACCAGGCGCTGGAAGCCAAGGAGCGCGTCCAGATCCAGCCCGAGAACCAGACGCTCGCCTCGATCACCTTCCAGAACTACTTCCGCATGTACAAGAAGCTGGCCGGCATGACCGGCACGGCCATGACGGAAGCGGACGAATTCCTCGACATTTACGGCCTCGAGGTCGTCGAGGTGCCGACCAACAAGCCCGTGGCCCGCATCGACGAGGATGACGAGGTCTACCGGACGGCACACGAAAAATACAACGCCATCGTCATGGAGGTCGAAGACTGCGTGAAGCGCGGCCAGCCCGTGCTCGTCGGCACCGTCTCGATCGAAAAGTCGGAAGTCCTCTCCGACTTCATGAAGAAGAAGAAGATCAAGCACAACGTGCTCAACGCGCGCTACCACGAGCAGGAAGCCTACATTGTGGCGCAGGCGGGCGTTCCCGGCGCCATCACCATCGCGACCAACATGGCCGGCCGCGGCACCGACATCCAGCTCGGCGGCAATCTGGAAATGCGCGTCGCCGACGAAACGGCCGGCATCGAGGACGAGGCCGTGCGCGCCCGCAAGATCGAGGAGATCAAGGCGGACATCGCCGCGAAGAAGGAACTGGCGCTCGCCGCGGGCGGTCTTTACATCATCGGCACCGAGCGCCACGAGAGCCGCCGCATCGACAACCAGTTGCGCGGTCGTTCGGGCCGCCAGGGCGACCCCGGCCGCTCCAAATTCTTCCTTTCGCTCGAAGACGACCTGATGCGGATCTTTGGCACCGACCGCATGGACGGCGTGCTCCAGAAGCTCGGCCTCAAGGAAGGCGAGGCGATCATTCATCCCTGGATCAACAGGGCGTTGGAGAAGGCTCAGCAGAAGGTCGAGGCGCGCAACTTCGACATCCGCAAGAACCTGCTCAAATACGACAACGTCATGAACGACCAGCGGCGCGTGATCTTCGAGCAGCGCGTCGAGCTGATGCAGACTGCCGATGTGAGCGAGACGGTCAGCGACATGCGCCATCAGGTCATCGACGCGCTCGTCAGCCAGCACATTCCCCAGAAGGCCTATGCGGAACAATGGGACGCCGTCGGCCTCAAGGAAGACGTCGAGCGGCTTCTCGACCTTCAGCTCCCGATCGAGAGCTGGGCGGCGGAGGAAGGCATTGCGGATGAGGAGATCCGCGAGCGCCTGAAGGCGGAAGCGAACCGCGCCATGGCCGCCAAGGTGGCGCAGGCAGGCCCCGAGCTCATGCGCCAGGTCGAAAAGGCCGTGCTGCTGCAGACGCTCGACCATCACTGGCGCGAGCATCTGATGATGCTCGACTTCCTGCGTCAGGCGGTCGGCCTGCGCGGCTATGCCCAGCGCGACCCGCTCAATGAATATCAGTCGGAAGCCTTCGAACTCTTCGAGAGCTTGCTCGTGCGGCTGCGCGAGGATGTGACGCGCCAGCTCATGAGCGCGCAATTCGTGACCGAGGCGCCGCGCATCGAGGAGACGCCGCTACCGGAAATGCGCGCCCATCACCTCGACCCGCTGACGGGCGAGGACGAGCTCGTCGGCAGCGACCCCGCTTCCCACCGTCCGGTGCGAAACGATCCGGGCGTCGCCCTCGATCCCCGCGATCCGTCGACCTGGGGCAAGGTCTCGCGCAACGCGCCCTGCCCCTGCGGCTCGGGCAAGAAGTTCAAGCACTGCCACGGCGCGTTGGTCTGAAGCCTCACCACGGCAAAAAACGCCCCGCTCCTTTTAAGAGAGGCGGGGCGTTTTGCTTTTTCTGAGGATGATCGGCGCTTATCCGTGACCGGGATTGCGCATTGGATTCACTCCGAATTCTGCAGATTGCGTTAGCACCTTTGGCCCAGACCAACTGGCCAGCCTCGCACAAGGTGGGCAACAAACAGCTTATATTCCCCATATAGATTATGTTATATATTTGACCAAGCTTGCACGGCCTACATAGCGACGAACACGAACTGCTCTGCGAACGTTGTCCGCCAGATGGGGTGCCGGGGATGAATCAGTCGGGATTCGATAGGAACCATATCGATCCGCGCGAGCCGCCGATGAAGGTCGCGATGGTTGGAGCTTCCGATGAAGGAGGAGCATCCCGCGCCGCCATCCGCCTGAATAGCGCCCTTGCAGGTGCTGGCGCACAATCACGCCTGCTGGTGGAGACCAAAACGACGGACGATCCCCTGATTCTCGGCCCGCGCGGACTTCGTCGCTCGATCCGCAAGCCTCATCGGCGCAAATGGGCCGCCCAGATCAAGAGGCTTCAAACGGGTGACGGGGCAGCTGACACCCGTTCGATCAATCTCTTCGAATCCCCCATGCTCATGCGGCTGAAGAAATTCGATGCCGATGTGGTCAACCTTCACTGGATCGGCGACGAATCCATATCCATCGCGCAGATCGGCCAGATCGAGAAGCTATGGTCTGGACACTGCACGACATGTGGGCTTTTTGCGGCGCCGAACACTACGCGGAAGACGGTCCGGACGCGCGCTGGCGCGACGGTTATTCAAGAGCGAACCGGCCGCCCGGCCTACGTGGCCTCGACATCGAAAGATGGACCTTCGCGCGCAAGACAAGGCACTGGAAGCAGCCAATCCATATCGTCACCCCAAGCACATGGCTTGCAGACTGCGTGCGGCAGAGCGCGCTGATGCGGCACTGGCCCGTGTCGGTCATTCCCAACGCGCTGAATACGAATCTGTTCAAGCCGCTTGATCGCAATTTCGCGCGGCAAGCGCTCGGCATTCCGCAAGACAAGACGATCATTCTCTTCGGAGCCCTGGGCGGCACCGGAGATCCCCGCAAGGGCTTTGCACATCTTCAATCCGCACTTCAGCATCTGGCCGGTGGCCGCGATGGCCGCATCGACGCCATATGCGTCATTTTCGGCGAGCGTCCGCCACAGTCGCCTCCCGATCTTGGCTTGCCCACGCAATGGATGGGGTATTTCCACGACGAGCTGTCGCTGGCGCTGCTTTACAGCGCGGCCGATGTGATGGTCGTGCCCTCGTTACAGGAAAACGCCCCTCAAACGGCGACTGAAGCCCAGAGTAGCGGCTGTCCGGTCGTTGCCTTCAACACTACAGGCCTTCCCGACGTCATAGCCGACCGGGATACCGGATATCTCGCCCGACCCTTTGATGCCGCAGATCTCGCCCACGGCATTCGTTGGGTCACGCAAGACCGGGACCGGCAGGCCAGGCTTGCGGCGGCAGCGCGTGAGCGGGCGGTAAGGCTCTGGTCGGCGGATATGGTTGCTAACCAGTATTTGCAGCTCTTCCGGCAGCTATCCCATAGCTCCGCGTCGGCACATCAGGCGTCACGAGCATCGGCAGAATTGGTGATCGGCGCAGCCGCAGCTTTATTTTGGTTTGGCGATTTAGGACGCCAGATTTTCTATTGAACACAACGAGCGCCGTCGGGCCGGCGACTTGGATGAAGATGATAGAGGGGTCAAGCCATGCGAACTGTCGAATGGATGAAGAAGCTTCTCGGGTTCAACGATCCGCAGTTCATCCCCTATAGCGACGACCGTTTTCAAAGCTACAAGCGCTACGTGCTGGCCAAGATTGAAGGCACGGTCGTGGGCAGGGAGCCTTTCTATCATCTCTTCATAGAAGGCATCTTTCCGGATGAGCTTTACCACTCCATCGAGAGGCGGATGCACTATTACCGCGACCACAAGAAGCTGAAGCAGCGTACACAGGACAACAAGGCCTTCGTCAACCGCCGTTTCAATCTGCGCGAGAACAACGATCCGGAGACGCAGTACATCCGCGGTCTGTTTTCAGACCCGGACGTGAAGCGCGCCCTTCTCGCAAAGTTCTACGTTGATCCGCATCAGGGCCTCGTCAATGCGATCAGGATTCATGCTGAAGAGTTCGAATACGTCTACTCGGAGCCCGGCCGCTTCCAAAACATTCATACAGACATTCCGCCGAAATTCCTGTCGATGGTCTTCTATATTCCCAGCCGCGAAGTCACGGCGGACGAAGCCGACCGCAATGGCACGATCCTTTACGACAAGAATCTCAAGCCACAATCGAAGGCGAAGTACCGGCCGAATTCGGTGGGGATATTCGCGCAGCATTTTCACTCCTATCACGGGTTCGCCACCACGATTGATCGGCCTGCGCTGGTGCTCTTCTACGTGCACCCGGAGGAAGAGAGACGTTGGGTCGCACTCAGGGGTTCGGAGACGGCGCCCTATGACGAAATCAAGGATGCCATCGAGGACAAGCTCGTAACCTACCCACTCATCGAATTCGGCGAGAGCCGCGAGGCGATCGAGAGGGCGAGAGCGGAATGCAGGATCAACGCGCCGAGCGGCCGCGTGATCGTCGAGAAAGCGCCAACCCTTGAACTGACACCGGAGACGCAGGCAAGCTGACGTCAGGTTCCCCAAACATGTCCCGCATGCGGCGTCCAGACTTCGGACCTGCAAATCAGACCTTCCGGAAAGAGCGCCGATGAGCGGCATAAAACAGGCTGACGCGTTGCCTTATGGCCGCCTCGTAACGATTTTCGACACAGCGGTCGCAAGCACCAATCTCGGTGACCAGATCATCATGGATGCCGTGAGGCGCCAGCTCGGCGCCCTGCTGCCCGGCAGGTTCTTCGTCAACACGCCGACGCACGAGATCATCGGCGAGACGTCCTATGCCCTCGTGGAAAAGTCGGACTTCAGCTTTGTAGGCGGCACAAATCTGCTGTCGTCCAATATGAACAAGTACAATCAGTGGAAAATCGGCCGTGCGGAACGAAAACGGCTCAAGAATTTGCTGCTGCTCGGCGTCGGCTGGTGGCAGTACCAGGACGCACCCAACCGCTACACACGCAAGCTGTTACAGGCAGTTCTGCACCCAACAAAACTGCATTCGGTACGCGACGCCTACACGCAGAAAAAGCTCGCCGAGGCAGGCATCACCAATGTCGTGAACACATCATGCGTCACGATGTGGGACCTTACGCCCGATCATTGCGCGCAGATTCCTTCCGAAAAAGGTGACGCCGTCGTCGCGACCCTGACTGACTACAATCGACATCCCGAGCATGACAGCTCTGTCCTGCAGGCGCTTGAGCGCTCCTATTCAAAGGTCTTCCTTTGGCTTCAGGGCGTTGGCGACTTCGCTTATGCGAGGTCGCTGTCCCTTCCAAAGATCGAATTCATTGAACCTTCGCTCCGAGCCTTTAGCCAATTGCTGTCCAGCAACATTTCGCTCGATTACGTCGGAACGCGCCTTCATGCCGGCGTTCATGCCCTGACACACAAGCGCCGCGCTCTCATTTTGAGCGTCGACAATCGTGCGATTGAAGCAGGTCGAGATTTCGGATTACCCGTCCTCGACCGTGCGCGAACCGATCTCCTCCATGAGCGGATCCACTCTCCGGCACCCTTGGCGATCACGCTGCCCTTCGAGCGCATTGAGGCCTGGAAGGCCCAATTTGCCGGAGCTGTCCTCTGACCGGCAACGGGTCCGATCTTGCGGAGAGGCGTTCTTCACGGGCAAGCAAAGTAAAACGCCCGCCTCTTGAACAAGAGGCGGGCGTTTCAGTTTGTGGCGCGTCAGGCGCCTTACGCCGTTTCGAGCTTCTTCAGGTCATCCTTGTAGGTCTTGCCCGCCCAGTAGTAGTGAACGGCGGCCCAGACCCCGATGAACGACGTGCCGAACAGCGCCCAGCGCAGGCTTTCGTCACCGAAATAGGGGTGCAGGAAGTCGCTGACGATGCCGACCGTCAGCGGCCCGAAGCCGAGCGCGATGAAATTCAGCACGAAGAGCATGACCGCCGAGGCAAGCGCGCGCATATGGAGCGGCGTCAGGCTCTGGATCATGGCGAAGCTCGGCCCGAGATAGAAGGCGCCGAGGATCGACGAAACGATATAGATCGGGATCATCAGCGCGAGGTTGGAGGATGTGTAGAAGATGATGAAGAGCGGCATGCCGAGAATCTTGGCGACCGCGATCACCCACGCATTCCACCGTGCATCCCGCCTCGACAGCCGGTCTGCGAGATAGCCGCCCGTCAGCGCGCCGAAGCCGCCGACGAAACCGGCGATAATGCCGAAGATGAGGCCCACTTCCTGAAGGTTCATGCCGAGGCTTCGCATGAAGAAGGACGGGCCGAAGATGAGCCCGCCATAGCCCACGAAGGAAACAAGCGTCAACCCGATCGTGATATGGCGCGCCGACTTCGTGGTCCAGAGATGCCGGGCGACCTGAAAGATGTTGGATTTGAGCGCCGCATTATGCGCAAGCCCGTCGGAATTGCCGCGAACGGGCTCGCTGATGGTGAAGCGCACCAGGAGCGCGATGAGCAGCCCCGGCAGTCCGACGACGTAGAACGTCATGCGCCAGCCATAGTGATGCACGACATAGCCGCCGACGACGAGCCCGAGCATGGCCCCGCATAGACGCCGATCGCATAGATCGCCATCGCCATGGAGCGCTGCTCCTTGGGATAGAGGTCCGCGATCATGGAGTGGGAGGGCGGGCTCGATCCCGCTTCGCCGATGCCGACGCCGATGCGTGCCAGCAACAGATGCGTGAAGTTCGTGGCAAGGCCGCAGGCCGCCGTCATCGCACTCCACACGGTGACGGCGAGCGCGATGATGTTGCGCCGGTTGCCTCTGTCCGCCCACATCGCGATCGGAATGCCGAGCGTCGCATAGAAGAGCGCGAAGGCGAGGCCCGAAAGCAGGCCGAGCCATGTATCGCTGACCTGAAACTCGTCCTTGAGCGGCTGCAGCACGATGTTGACGATGCCGCGGTCGATATGGCTCGACGTATAGGCCAGCGTCAGAATAATGAGCGCGTAATGGCGCTGAAACCGTGCGCGCCTTTCCACGCCCTCCGGCGAGCCGGCCGCCGGGCGCGCCTCCTCCACAATTTCTTGTGCCAACGTCCTCTCCCGCTTCGTTCGGAATATTGTTTTGTTGGAGCTTAGTGACGCAATGCCCGCGGGGCAATCTCGATACGCGATTGCGGCGGCGGGAGCCGCTGCCATAATGCGCGCCAACGAGAACAAACTTTCCGAGGAGCAAGCCCATGGGAGCGCCCGCCCCTTTCACGATCGACATACCGCAGGCGACGATCGACGCGATCCTTGCAAAGGTTCGCGCCTATGAGTGGCACGAAATGCCAGAGATCGACGCGGGCGGCGACCGCTGGGCCTATGGCACCGACATGGCATACATGAAGGAGCTTTGCGCCTATTGGACGAACGGCTTCGACTGGCGGAAGGCCGAAGCCGAGCTCAACCGCTTCCCGCAGTTCAAGGCGACGGTCGATGGCCAGGAAATCCATTTTCTGCATGTGAAAGGATCGGGCGCCGCGCCCGAGACCGTGCTGCTGACGCATGGCTGGCCGGGTTCGGTCTTCGAGTTCTATGGCGTGATCGAGCAGCTCGCGCATCCCGAGAAATTCGGCGGCAAGGCGGAAGACGGCGTCAATCTCGTCATCCCCTCCCTGCCGGGCTACGCCTTCTCCGGCAAACCGAAAAAGCCGCTCGGGCCGAAGCGCACCGCCGCTCTCTGGGACAAACTCATGCGCGAGGTGCTCGGCTATGACGCCTATATCGCCCAGGGCGGCGACTGGGGCTCCCTTGTCTCGGGCTGGCTCGCCTATGAGCATGCCAAACCCCGGGGGGGCGGCTGCAAGGCGGTTCATCTCAACATGTTCGGGCTTCGCCCCGCCGTCATGCCGGAAGGCGAGGCGGAGCTGAAATGGGCGGCCGATTACGGCGCCGTCTTCGAGGCCGAGAGCGCCTATATGCGCATCCAGATGACCAAGCCGCAGACGCTCTCCTACGGCATGATGGACAGCCCCGTGGGCGCCGCCGCCTGGATCGTGGAGAAATTCAACGGCTGGTCGGACCGGCGCGCCGCAGGCAAGCCCGACCACATCGAAAACGCCTATACGAAGGACCAGCTCCTCACCAATGTGATGATCTACCTCGTCACCCGCAGTTTCAACACCGCGACCTGGTACTATCGCGGCTTCCTCGAGGAAGGTGGCGCCATGGCGCCGGGAACGAAGGTCGAGGTGCCGACAGGCGTCGCGAACTTCCCGAAGGAATTTCTCTTCTGGCCGCCGCGCTCCATGGTCGAGAAGGGATACAACGTCACCCGCTGGACCGACTTCGAGCATGGCGGTCACTTCGCCGCGCTCGAGACGGGCAAGGTCTTCGCCGACGAGCTGCGCGCCTTCGTCAACGAGTTGAAGGCCGCATGACCCATCGCATCATCCCGGCCGATCCCTTCACGCTGCATGTGCCCGAGGAGGAGCTTCAGGATCTGAAGTGGCGCCTCGGCCGCACGCGCTTTCCGAACGAGCCCCTTGGCAATGACCATTGGCAATACGGAACGAGCCTGCCCTATATGGAACGGCTCGTCGAATATTGGCGGGATGATTTCGACTGGCGGAAGTCGGAAGCGGCGCTGAACCGCTTTCCGCAATTCCTCGCCACCCTCACCGATGCGGATGGCGAGGATCACGACATCCATTTTCTCTATGAGCGCGGCTCCGGCGAGGCGGCGGTGCCGCTCATCCTCACCCATGGCTGGCCATCGACCTACCGCGAATTTCTCGATGTCGTCGATCCGCTCGCCCATCCCGAGAAATACGGGCGGTCCGGCCCCTCGTTCGATGTCGTCGTGCCCTCGCTCATCGGCTATGGCTTTTCGTCGAAGCCGCGCCTCCCGATCGGCCCGGCGGCGATCGCCGATCTCTGGCATCGCCTCATGACGGAAGTGCTCGGCTATGAGCGCTATGCCGCGCAAGCGGGCGACTGGGGGAGCTTCGTCACATCCCGCCTCGCCCTCCAGCATGCCGAAAGCCTGCTTGGCATCCATCTCACCATGCTGCCGCTCCGGCCCAATCTGAAGCACGCCTCGCAGCCGCCCGTGAGCGCCGAAGAGGCCGCCTGGATCAAGGAGATGCAAGCCTGGTGGCGGCAGGAGGAAGGCTATCGCTCGATCCAGTCGACGAAGCCCATGGCGCTCGCCTTCGGCCTCATGGACAGCCCCGCAGGGCTCGCGGGCTGGCTTGCCGACAAATATTACCGCCTCGGCGACACCGACAAGTCGGACACGATGGAAGGCATGATCGCGCGCTTCCCCTTCGACACGATCCTGACCCAATTCTCGATCTACTGGTTCTCCGGCACGATCAATTCCGCGAACACGCTCTACAAGGCCGGTCCCGCCGAAGGCTCAGCCTCGCTCGGGCCCGGCGAGCGCGTGAGCGTGCCGACCGCCTATTCGGAATATCCGATCGACGTTCTGCCCCTGACGCCGCGCTCATGGGCGGAGCGAAGCTACGATATCGTCCGTTGGCGGATCATGGAAAAGGGCGGGCATTTCGCCGCCATGGAAGAGCCGGAACTCTTCGCCGACGATGTGCGCGAGGCTTTTTCTGAGATGCTCGGCTGATCGCCTTCCGCGGCGGCCGAACTAGAGAACGCCGACGCGCCCCATGGCGAGGAACTTCTCGCGGCGCAGGCGGCGGAGCGTATTGCCGTCGAGCCTTTCGAGGCCGCGCAACTCTTCCTCGATCGCGTCGCCCGTCTCCTTGATCATCTGCGCGCGCTCGCGATGCGCGCCGCCGACAGGCTCTGGGAGTACGCGATCGATGACGCCGAGCTGATGCAGGTTCTGCGCGGTGATCTTCATCGCCGTTGCGGCGTCCTGCGCCTTGTCGCCGCTGCGCCAGAGGATCGACGCCGCGCCTTCGGGCGAGATGACGCTGTAGACGGAATGCTCGAGCATGAGTACCCGGTTGCCCGTCGCCAGCGCGACCGCGCCACCCGAACCGCCCTCGCCGATGATGACAGCAATGAGCGGAACGCCGAGCGCGAGGCAGCAATCGGTCGACCGGGCGATGGCTTCCGCCTGGCCGCGTTCCTCGCCGCCAATGCCGGGATAGGCGCCGGCCGTGTCCACGAGCGTGATGACGGGAAGGCCGAAGCGTTCGGCGAGCTTCATGAGCCTCACGGCCTTGCGATAGCCCTCGGGCTTCGCCATGCCGAAATTGTG
Organism: Parvibaculum sp.; assembly: GCF_049671045.1. GTDB lineage: Bacteria > Pseudomonadota > Alphaproteobacteria > Parvibaculales > Parvibaculaceae > Parvibaculum. The sequence goes on from NZ_JBATUH010000038.1 coordinate 37,783, forward strand.
CTTCATGCGCGTCTGAGTGTCGGAGCCCTTTTCATGGCCGATGACCATGACCGAGCGCCCGCGAAAACGCCCCACGCCGCCCATGATGGCGGCATCCTCGCCGAAGAGCCTGTCGCCGGCGAGAGGCGTGAAGTCCTCGATCAGCCGCTCGACATAGTCGACGAAATGCGGACGGCGCGGATGGCGCGCGACCTGGAGCTTCTGCCAGGGCGTCAGCGACGAATAGACGTCTTGAAGAAGCTGCGCGGCCTTCTGCTCGAGCTTGGCCACTTCGTCGGAAATGCTGACGGACGGATCTTCCTGGGCCAGAAGTCTGAGCTCCTGGACCTTGCCCTCAAGTTCCGCAATGGGCTTCTCGAAGTCGAGATATGTATGCATCGCGCTCAGGAAAGTCCCGTCTGTCCGCTCTGGATTGACCCCGGAATCATCCTGGGCCCGGATCCCCATTTTGCCGGGAATTGCGCGGCACACTGGCTTGCGAGCGGCCCCTTGTCAACCGCTCCGCGCCCTCTTCGGCGCGCTTTCCGGCGTCATTGGTAAACGTCCGCAGTCCCCTGTCACAAGTCGCGCGCCTCCCGCGTCTTGCTTCCGAAGTCCCGGAGCCTCTTCGCCGGACGAATGGAAAACCCGCAATGACCCTGACACGCACCATGACGGAAACCCGCCATTCCACCCTCAAGCGCGCCGTGCTGGGCCTTGCCACGCTCGCCCTGCTCGCCAACGCCCTCTACATGCTCGCCGACCCGCTCGGCTGGTATGGCGCCGTCGAAGGCGTGCCGGATACGGGCCCCTTCAATCCGCATTTCGTGCGCGATATCGGCGTCTCCTATCTCTCGATCGCGCTGATGACGGCTGCGGGCGCCGTTTGGCTCCGTGCCGCCTTCCCGCTTCTGGCCGCGGTGACGCTCTATCTCGGCCTTCACGCGCTGCTCCATCTCTGGGACGTGGCGGCGGGCCGCCTCGACGTCCATCACCTGGTGATCGACGCGCCCGGCGTCTTCCTTCCGGCCATCGTCGCCGCGCTCCTCACCTATTGGCTCCGCGCCGAATATGCCTGATGAGCTATAGTGACCCCATGAAACCGAAGGCGGAAAATCCGGAAAGCCTCACCGATGAGACGCGCGCGGCGATCTTCGCGAAGCACCGCGCGCGGATTTTCGGCATTGCCTACCGCCTCGTGGGAACGGTGAGCGACGCCGAGGATATCGTGCAGGAAACCTGGCTGCGCTGGGCCGGCGCGCCGCTCGACGATGTCCGCTCGCCCGAGGCTTGGCTCGTCACGACGGCAGGACGCCTCGGCATAGATCAGCTTCGGCGGCTGAAGAGGCGGCGTGAAACCTATATCGGCCCCTGGCTGCCCGAACCGATCGTCGAGGCCGCGGGGCGCGCGCCCGAAATGACGCCGGAGGAAAGGCTTTCGCTCGGCGACGACGTTTCCATGGCGCTCCTCCACATGCTCGAACGCCTCGCGCCGGAAGAACGCGCCGCCTTTCTCCTTCATGAGGTGTTCGATTACGACTATGCCGATCTCGCGGCCCTTCTCGGCAAGTCGCAGGCGGCCTGCCGCCAGATCGTGAGCCGCGCGCGCCGCCGCGTTCGCGACGATCGCCCGCGCTTCAACGCGAGCGCCGCCGATCACGCAAGGCTCGCCTCCGCCTTCGCCAATGCGCTGACGGCGGAGGACCCGGCATCGCTCATCGCCTGCCTCCATGACAAGGCCATCCTCTATTCGGATGGCGGCGGCAGGGCGGCCGCCGCGCTCAATCCGATCTATGGCGCCGACCGCATCCTCCGCTTCCTGATCGGCATCAGGAAGAAGGTGCCGCAACTGAACGAGACCGAACCCGTTCTCATCAACGGGCGGCCGGGCTTCGTCCTTCTCATCGACGGCAAGCTCCATTCCGCCGTGAGCTTCGATGTCGAGGAGGGGCGCATCAACGCGGTCTACATGATGCGCAACCCGGACAAGCTGCGCGCCGCTGCAGAAAGCCTCGGCCGTCCGCTTCTCGGCGCGTGAGGCGTCAGGCGGTGGCGAGCTTGATGAGACGCGCGGTGGAGGTTCCCTTGGCGAGCACTTCGCCCGAAGGATCGAGGAGGCGGCCCTCGAGGAAGACCGTCGAGCGGCCGCGCCTCTCGATCCAGCCTTCCGCGGTCACGAGGCCGGGCGTCGCAGGCTTGAAGAAGCTGATCTTGATCTCGAGGGACATCGGCGTCATGACGCGGCCCGTGACGGCCATCGCCGCGAAGGCCATGGCCTGATCGATCCAGCCGGTGACGAAGCCGCCCTGCGCGATGCCGCCCGAATGGCACATATGCATGCCGACGCGATATTCGAGAACGGCGCGGCCCGCCGTCTCGTCGATCTCGATGACCCGCTCCAGCCCGAGCGTCCTCGAGAGTTCATTCACCACGACATCGGTTCGTTCGCTCATTGTGACCATCCGCCTGCAATTTGTTTTGGCGGAGGGTATAAGCGAGGCAGGCGCCGGACGCGAAGAAAAATCGGCCCTCCGTCAGGAGCCCGTGTCCTTCTTCGCCAGCGGATGATGCTCCTCGACCAGCGTCTTGAGCCTGTCGTCGAGCACATGGGTATAGATCTGCGTCGTCGAAATATCGGCATGGCCCAGCATCTGCTGCACGGCGCGAAGATCGGCGCCATTGGCGAGCAGATGGCTCGCAAAGGCATGACGCAGCGTATGCGGCGAGACGCGATTGGGGTCGAGCTTCGCGGCGATCGCGAGATCCTTGAGAAGCTGCGCGAAACGATGGCGCGTCAGATGCCCTTGCCTTCCACGCGAGGGGAAGAGCCAGGGTGAAACGCTGTCGCCGAGCCGCTGCACGCGGAGCGGCAGATAATCGTCGATCGCGCGGCGCGCCGCTTCAGAAAGCGGAACGAGCCTTTCGCGGCCGCCCTTACCCGAGACGGTGAGGAAGCGCCCGTCGCCCTTCGCCGCCGAAAGCGGCAGGCCCACAAGCTCGGAGACGCGCAGGCCCGTGGCGTAAAGCACTTCCATGAGGCAGACGAGGCGGGCGCGCTTATAGGCGCGCACGGATTCTTCCTGCGAGCGCCCATCCTCGACGAGACGCGCGGCCGCAAGCAGCGCATCGACTTCTTCTATCGTGAGCGTCTTGGGAAGCGGGCGCGCGCGACGCGGCCCTTCGATGGCGCTACACGGATCGTCGGCGCGAATGCCGTCGGCATAGAGGAAACCGTGAAACTGTCTGATGGCGGAGAGACGTCTTGCGGCCGTCGATGCGGACAGGCCCGATGTCTGCAGCCCTTCGAGATAGTCGCGGATATCCATTGTCTGGGCGCCGGCGACTTCTTTGTTTCTCGATGCGAGAAAGGCTGCAAAGTCCTTCAGATCGCGCGCATAGGCATCTAGCGTGTTGCGCGCCGCGCCACGTTCGGCGCTCAGCATTTCAAGGAAGGCATCGATGTGATGGCTTCCCGGGATCTCCGTGGAGCTGTACTCGTTAGACATGGAACTCACCCAGGTTCGGCATGGCTTCGTCCCATAAGAGCCTCGGTGGCAAGGCGCCGCGCCTCGACCTCGAGATGAACTGCTCTGAGACTTGTGACGGCTTGCGCGATCAAACTCGGATTCGCGCTGTCCGGCCCCCCTGGCCCGATATCGCATAACGAAAGCATAACCACTTCACCGACCGCGCCCTTCTGGCCGGCGATACGCAACTGATCTATCTGCGAGTCTGGCGCGATGCCGGCAATGGCCGCAAGCACATTCTGGGGCATCGGATAGCCGAGCGCCTGGAGCAGCAGCACCTCCAGCATCGCGAAACTCTGCGCCGATTTCACGCCGGAACGAAGATCGGCGAGAATATCGGCGGAAATCTGCTCGGAATTGCCGCCCGGTCCCTGCGGATCGGAGACACGCATCAGCGCGCCGAGCTCGCGCGCGTCGCGCCCGATCGTCTGCCCGCCCTCGGCCTGAATGAGCCCATACCACTGGCTCGCATGGGCCCGGTCGCCGACGAGGAGGAAGGCGCGGACGGCCGCGGGCGCCAGGCCGCGAAACACGGGCGATGGCGCCATCGCCGTCAGCGTCGGCATCAGCGCTTCCGCCGTCGCGAGATAGACGCCGCCGCTCTTGCCCGTCGCGAGCAGAACCTTGATGAGATTGGCCCGCTCCACCGGCGAGACTTCTGCGTCGATCGCCTGAAAGAGCAGCGCCCGCCGCATCACCGGCTGGTCCGGGAAGGTGGCGATCTTCAATCCCTCGAAATCCGCCTCCGTGAATTGCGGCAGCTTGTAGAGGGCCGCGAGTTCCGCCGGATTGAGCAGGTTGAGTATCGTCGCGCGCTCGCCCGCGGCAATGCGCATTTCCGGCGGCAGCTTGTCGTTGCGCGCCAGCGTCTGCACGATGGCGGCGGTGGCGATCTGGCCTGCATTCCTGGGCAGTTCGCGATTGGCGAGCCGGTAGAGCGCCACATCGAGAATGTCGAGAGTGGCGGGGTCCGGCGCCTTGAGCTTGAGCCCGTCCGTCGCCTCCGCGACCAGCGAATAGAAAAGCGGATCGTCGAGCCCTTCCTCGCGCGCAAGATCGAGCGTGAGGTTCGCGGTGCTCTTGTTTCCGCTCAGGACCTGACAGAAGGCCGAAAGCTTGAGGCTGAAGGCCGCCGCCGCGTCATGCGCGGGATCGCTGCCGGTCGGAATGTTGGGCAACTCGCTGCAGGCCTGCTCGTCCTTGCCGATGGCGAGCGCGGCGCGCGCTCTTTCGATGGCGACGTCGGGCGCCTTGTCCGCCCGCGCGCTCTGCCCGAGCTGATCCGCAAGATCGGCATGACCCGCCGCGATGAGGCGGTTCAGGCGGATGGCGAGAAGCGAGGAGGTGCCCTGCTCGCCCTCGGGCGGTTCGGCACTCGTGAGAAGCAGCCGGCGCGACAGCTCGTTCATGATCGGCGAGCCCGTTGCGACGGGCAGTTCGCGCAGATAGCGCTCCACGCTGCCACGCGACGAGCCCCGCCACATATCGAAGCCGAAGCCGCCATTCTGCTGGCCGAGAAGGCCCGCGGCGGAGGCATCGACACTGCCGAGTGTGCCGACCGTGATGGCGGAGTTCGCCCTTCCGGGCAGCGCCTGCAATGTGCGCGTGGAGGCCTCGCCGGTCGCGGCCGGGGCGCCTGGGAAGGCGGCGGCGGGTATGGCGGCGGGCGACGCGCCTTCCGG
>NZ_JBATUH010000039.1:0-12199 GCF_049671045.1 Parvibaculum sp.
TGGCGTTGGCGAAGATGATGGCGAACTCCATGCCGACCGAAGCGACGATCAGCGACACCATGATCGGCTCGACCGGCACGCCGGGAACCGCGATCCAGAGGCCGAAACATCCGGCCACGCAGATGAGCGTGAAAAACACGATCCACGGTTTGCGCGGGCCCGCCGCATCAGCCATGGCGCCGAGAAGAGGGCTTGAAAGCGCGATGAGAATGCCCGCGATCGCCTGCGTATAGCCCCACACCGCCTGGCCGTGCACCGGATCGCCGACAACCGTCGCGCTGAAATAGGGCGCGAAGAGAAAGATGGTGACGAGCGAGAAATAGGGCTGATTCGCCCACTCGTAGCAGACCCAGGCCGCCTGGGCGAGATTGGAGGCGGGTTCGCCCCGGGACGCTTGCTCGCTCAATTTCCGGTTTCGCCTTTTCTAGTCGATCGCTTCGGACCGTTGTTCGCGCACGAGAAGCATGCCGGCAAGACCGATCAGCATGAGGACGAGGATCGAGGCGAAGCCGACGCGCTGGCTCTGGAAGTAGGAGGTGGTGAAGCCGACGAGCTCCGGCCCGAGAAAGGCTGTCGCCGTGCCCGAAAGCGCGTAGAGGCCGAAGAACTCCGACATCTTCGAGACGGGCGCGATGCGGGCGAGCATGGTGCGGCTGTTCGCATAGGCCGCCGTGATGCAGATGGCGACGATGAGAACGACGATGAGATAGGCAAGCTCGGGCGCGGTGCGGAAGAAAGGCAGGTCCCAGATCGGCGGGCTCGCCGGATCGTAGGGCAGGAAGAAGAACATCGAGGTCGGCGTCATCGAGACGGCGAGGACGATGCCGATCGAGGTGCCGCCGATGGAGATGAGGATCGCGCGCTTGGAACCGAACCTGTCGTCGAGCCAGCCGCCGAAGAAGCCGCCGCCGACGGCGAAGATCGAAAGCACGATACCGTAGATGGTGAGCGTCAGCGCGTTCCAGTGGAAGACGCCCGCCGCATAGACGCCGCCGAAGATGAGCACGGCCGTCTGCCCGTCATTGAAGAACATGCGCGCGATGAGATAGGTGGCGACGTTGCGATAGTGTCTGATCTGGCGCACCGTCCTGAAGACGCGCCTGATGCCGTCCATCACCGCCTTGCGCTTCTGGATGCGGCCCTTGGGCTTCACGTCCGGCGTGAAGAAGAGGAGCGGCAGCGTGAAGACAAGAAGCCAGATCGCGGTCAGGGGCGCGGAGATGCGGCTGTTCTCGTGCTGCGAGACATCGATGCCGAAAAGCGCCTTCTCGGGAATGAAGCTCCAGTCCACATGGCCGGGCAGCATGAAGGCATAGAGAAGGAAGCAGAGGATGATAAGCGCGCCCGCATTGGCGAGCGCGAGCGCGAGCCCCGAGAGAAAGCCGATGCGCTCATGCGGCGCGACGGTCGGCAGCATCGAATTGTGAAAGACCTCGGAGAAGGAGAAGGCGACCGAGATCGTGATGAAGAGAAGCGCGATCTGGAAGATCGAGAGTCCCGCCCCGCCCGGCAGCGCCCACCAGAGCGCGAAGATCGCCGGCACCATGATGGCGACGAAGGCGATGAGCCAGGGCTTCCTGCGCCCGCCCGTATCGGCGATGGCGCCGAGGATCGGGCCGAAACAGGCGATGATGAAGCCGGCAATGCCGTTGATATGGCCCCAGATCGCCTGGCCCCTGACCGGGTCGCCGACCACGGTGCTCGAGAAATAGGGCGCGAAGATATAGATCGTGACGATGATGACGTATGGGTCACGCGCCCACTCGAAAAGCGCCCAGCTGAACTGACCCTTGGCGTCGGCCGCCTGGTGGCCGGAAGCCGAAAGGCCACGGGATGCTCCGTCAGGCGCTCCCGACGGCGCGCCCTCCTCCGCCACATCGTTCACTGCGTTCACGAAACACCCTCCCCGGCGCGGCGCGACAGCACGGCACTTGTCGTGAGGGATGCGCGCATGCAGCCCCGCCATGCCTTGCCGCTATCGCGTTCAGGATTGGAGCATAAAGGCCGGGAGCATGGAAGGGTTGCGGCCGCGCAAACGGCAAATTGCGCGGCGCGGAAAGCGAGTGTTGTGCCTCAGGCGGCGGCTCCGCAGCACTTCTTGTATTTCTTGCCGGACCCGCAGGGACAGGGCTCGTTGCGGCCGACCTTCTCGACGCGGCGCGGCCGGGTGCCGCTGACGCCATCGACATAGTACCAGCGGCCGTCCTGCTTCTCGAAGCTGCCCGTCTCGTGATGGACGCGGTCCTGCCCGTTCTGGCGGAACAGCGCGACGAATTCCACATCGCCCTTCGTGTCGCCCTCGCCGCCGCCCGTGGTCGAGCGGATATGGAGGCCCGTCCACTCGCTCGAGCGCGCCCATTCGGCGGCTGCCTCGCGGTCGAAATCGCCGCGCGTGCCGGGCAGAAGCGATTGTTCCAGATAGCCGATATTGCCGGTGGCGAAGGCCGAATAGCGCGAGCGCATCAGCGCTTCCGGCGTCGGCGCCGCCTTCTCGCCCGAAAGATAGGGGCCGCAGCAATCGGCGAAAGCCTTGCCGGACTGGCAGGGGCAGGTTTCGGGATTTGTCATTCGCTTCCCCCGCAAAAGGAAAAGCCGCCCGGCGGCGGCTTTACAGAGCGGCAAATCTGGAGCGGGCGAAGGGATTCGAACCCTCGACCCCAACCTTGGCAAGGTTGTGCTCTACCCCTGAGCTACACCCGCATCCATGAAAACAGCGGTGGCCGCTGTTCGTGAGGGCCGTGTTATGACCCATCGTCCCGGCCATTGCAAGAGGGCATTGCGTGCCCTTTTCAGGCTTCCTGCGAGGGCTTGCCGCCCCGGCCCCTCCATGCCAGAAATCCCCCATGCCCGACAGCGCCCCGCCCCCGAAACTTCATGGTCCGGAAGCCTTCCTCGCCTGGCTCGAAGCCCATGGCATCGCCCATGAGACACGGACGCACGAACCGCTCCACACGGTCGAGGAGGCCCGCGCCGCCCGCGCCCGATGGGGCGCGCCCTGGACCGGCGGCGGCCACTGCAAGAACCTTTTTCTCAAGGACAAGAAAGGCGCGCTTTTACTCATCGTCACGCTCGAGGACCGCGAGCTGAAGCTCAACCGCCTTTCGAAGCCCCTTGGAAGCGCCCGGCTTTCCTTCGCCAATGCCGATCTCATGTGGGAGAAGCTCGGCGTCCGTCCGGGTTCGGTCACGCCCTTCGCGCTGGTGAACGACAGATCCTGCGAAATCCGCCCCGTGCTCGACGCGCCCATGCTCGAACATGACCGCCTCCACTACCATCCGCTCGAGAACACGGCCACCACCGCCATCGCCCGCGACGACCTTCTGCGCATCTTGCGTCTCACCGGCCATGAGCCGATGATCCTCGACCTCGTCGAAGCGCAGGAAGAAGCGGCGGGCTGAGGCTTGCCCGGTGCGGCTTTCTGCCGTTAAACCATTGTTTCCAAATAATGCAGGCCCCACATAGGGGAAGCTGACAGGCCGCCGCACCAGCCGCGGCGCACGGGAAAGCAGGACATGGAACCCATTTTCGGAACGAAGCCGGGAGCGGCCGCGGCCCCTGCCGCCGCGCCGGGCGAGCTTATCAAGGACACGACGACGCAGACCTTCGCCGCCGATGTGCTCGACGCATCGATGAAGGTGCCCGTCATCGTCGATTTCTGGGCCCCCTGGTGCGGACCCTGCCGCCAGCTCGGCCCCGTGCTCGAAAAGCTGGTGCTGGCCGCGCGCGGCGCCGTGCGCCTCGTCAAGATGAACATCGACGATTATCCCGAGGTCGCCCAGCAGCTTCGCGTCCAGTCGATCCCCGCCGTCTTCGCCTTCAAGAACGGCCAGCCGGTCGACGGCTTCATGGGCGCCCTGCCCGAAAGCCAGGTCCGCGCCTTCATCGAGCGGCTTGCGGGCGATGTCGGCCCCTCCCCCGCCGAGGAGCTGATCGAGGCCGGCCGCGCCGCCCTCGAGGCTGGCGATCTGTCCAGCGCCGCGCAGGCTTTCGCGCAGGCGATCCAGCTCGAGCCTGGCATTCCCGCCGCCGTCGCGGGCCTCGCGCGCTGCTATATCGAGAGCGGCGATTTCGACCGCGCCCGCCAGACCCTCGGCCTCGTGCGGCCCGACGCGAAGAACGATCCTGAAATCACGGCGGCGCTCGCCTCGCTCTCGCTGGCGGAGAAAGCGGCCGATGCGGGCGACACGGCCGAGCTCGAGGCCCGCATCGCGGCGAACGCGAAGGATTATCAGGCGCGCTTCGACCTCGCGCTCGCGCTCCATGCGCGCGGCGACCGGGAAGGCGCCGTCGATCAGCTTCTCACCATTATCGGCTACGACCGCAAATGGAACGAGGAGGCGGCGCGCAAGCAGCTCGTCGAATTCTTCGAGGCTTACGGCCCCAAGGACGAAGTGACGCTTTCGGGCCGGCGGCGTCTCTCCTCTCTCCTGTTCAGCTAGGCGAGGCCATGGCACCGACCGACCGCTATCGAAGCCTCGGCGATCTTCCCGCCTCGATCCCGGTCTTTCCGCTGGCGGGCGTGCTCGTGCTGCCGCGCACGCAGCTGCCGCTCAACATCTTCGAGCCGCGCTATCTGCGGATGGTGGACGACGCGCTCAGGGGCGAGCGCATCATCGGCATGGTGCAGCCCGCCGACGAAGCGGCAATCGCCGCCTCCACCGATCCGCAGGCGAAGCCGAGGCTCGCCGAAGTGGGCTGCGCGGGCCGCCTGACCGCCTGGACCGAAACCGCCGACGGGCGCAACCTCATAACCCTGACCGGCATCGCGCGCTTCCGCATCACGGGCGAGCTCGACGTGACGACGCCCTATCGCCGCTGCACCGTCGCGTGGGACGAATTCGCCGACGACCTCACGCCCGAATTCGGCAGCGCCGAGGTGAGCCGCGACCGCCTGCTCGAGATCCTCAAGACCTACCTCGACAAGCACGGGCTTCAGGCCGACTGGCGCACCATCATGCAGTCTTCCAACGAGGCGCTGGTGAACTCGCTCTCCGTCATCAGCCCCTATGGGCCCCGCGAGAAGCAGGCGCTGCTCGAGGCGAAGACGCTCGAGGAACGCAACCAGCTTCTCATCGCGCTCACCGAAATTGCGCTTCAGCAAACCTCGCCCAGCGAGACGACCGTCCAATAGGAAACCGACATGTCCGAAACGCGCGCCCCGGAAGTGGACCCCAAGCTCCTCGAAATCCTGGTCTGCCCCGTCACCCGAACGACGCTGCGCTACGATCGCGAGCGCCAGGAACTCATCTCCGACAAGGCGCGTCTCGCCTTTCCGATCCGCGACGGCATTCCGATCATGCTCGCCGAGGAAGCCCGCTCTCTCGACGACGAATAGGCGCGGCAGGGTGGGAACGACGATGAGCGATCATGCGAGCGAGCGGCCATGGCCGACGGAAATCAAGCTGAGGAAGGCCGAGCGGCTCCTTGAAGTCGCCTTCGAGGGCGGCGCGCGCTTTGCTCTGCCTGCGGAATATCTGCGCGTCGAAAGCCCCTCCGCCGAGGTGCAGGGCCATAGCGCGAGCCAGAAGCAGACCGTGCCCGGCAAGCGCAATGTGACGATCGAAGGCGTCGAGCCCGTCGGCAATTACGCCGTGCGCCTCATCTTCAGCGACGGCCACGATTCCGGCCTCTATACATGGGAGACGCTCTACCGCCTCGGCCGCGAGCACGATGCGATCTGGGCGGAATATCTCGCCGCGCTGGAAGCCAAGGGCCTGAGCCGGGGCTGAACCCGCTCCCGCCGATGCCGTCAGCGTCGGGCGTATCCATGTCCGAGAGTTTGTCATGCCCCGGCTTGTCCGGGGCATCCACGTCTTCAGGCTTCTGGAATCAACGCGAGGATGTGGACGGCCAGACGCTCGATGCGTTTCGGACAGCTCCTCAGACCGCCTCGCCCCTGAGCAGGCGCGGCAGATCGCCGATGACGCCGCCCGCATGGCGCATGAAGAGGCGCCTTAGCGGCCCGATCTCGTTGACGAGCCCGAGGCCGAGATCGCGCGCGAGGCGAAGCGGGCCGATATCGTTCGAGAAGAGGCGATTGAGCCCGTCCATCATCAGAGACAGCGCCGTATTGTCGAAGCGCCGCCAGCGCTGATAGCGCTCCAGCACGTCGAGCGCGCCGATGTCGAGCCCGAGACGCGCCGCATCGACCACCACTTCGGCCGCCGCCGCCACGTCGCGCAGGCCGAGATTGAGCCCCTGGCCCGCGATCGGATGCACGCCATGCGCCGCGTCGCCGACAAGCGCGAGGCGCGGGCGCACATATTCGCGCGCGAGCTGCAGATTGAGCGGATAGGACCAGCGCGGGCCGACCGGGCGGCACTGGCCGAGATAGTCGCCGAAGCGGGCGCGTATCTCGTCTGCGAACGCCTTGTCATCGAGCGCGAGGATGGCTTTCGCCATGTCGTTCTTTTCGGTCCAGACGAGCGAGGCCCGGTTGCCGACCATGGGCAGAATGGCGAAAGGCCCGCCTGGGAGGAAATATTCCTGCGCCACGCCCTCATGCGGCAGCTCGTGCTCGACCGTCGTCACGATGCCCGTCTGGCCGTAATCCCAGCCGATGGTCCTGATGCCCGCTGCCTCGCGCGTCGGCGAAGGCCGGCCATCCGCGGCGAAGCAGAGCTTCGCATGGACGAGCGAGCCGTCGGAAAGCGTCGCGGTGACGCGCGCGCTCCCATATTCGACATGGCGCACGGCATTGGGCGCGATGAGCCGCACCAGCGGCTCCGCATCCACCGCCTTTTGCAGCGCGATCCGCGTATGCCGGTTCTCGATCAGATGGCCGAGCGGCTCGTCGCCGATCTCGGTGTGGTCGAAATGCAGGAAGAGCGGCGAGGCCCCTTCGCGCACGCGCCCGTCCGACACGATGATGTCGTTGATGGGCTGCATCTGGCCGTCGAGATATTTCGTGACGCCGATGCGCTCGAACATGCGGCAGGAGGCGAAGGCGATGGCCGAGACGCGGCCGTCGAACCCCGCATCCGTGACCCTAGCCGGGTCCTGCGCGTCGACCGCGGTGACGCTGAGGCCCCCTTGCGCGAGCGCGAGCGCCAGCGGCAGGCCGGCAAGGCCGCCGCCCACGATCAGAACATCGCTTTCATGAACCACTTTCGTCATGCGCCAGAGCCTCTAACGGATGGGCTCCAAAGTCCAGCCCGCGCGGCGATTTGCCCTCCCCGGCGGGCCGCACTAGGCTTCCGAAAAACGAATGAAGAACGGGAGGCCGCCATGTCGAAAATCGCCGAAAAGACCGACCTCGATCTGCCCACCGGCGCACGCTTGACGGCGCTGGACGAGGAGTATCGCGAAAATCTCTATGACGTGCTCGACCGCCTGCGGGCCGCCGCGCCCGTTCACCGCGATCCCGAACTCGGCCATGTCTTCGCCACCCGCCATGACGATGTGCGGGCCGTGCTCAGGGACCGCGAACTTCTGGTCGATCCGCGCACCACACTGCCGGACGACTATGTGCGCCTTTTCGTGTCGGACCTCGAGAGCGACGACTACAATCCGAGCATGCTCTTTCTCGACGACCCCGATCACAAGCGCCTGCGCGGCATCGTCTCGCAAGCCTTCAATCCGCGCTCGGTCGAGGCGATGCGGCCCCGCATCGAGGCGATCGCGGCCGAGCTTCTCGACGCGATGGAGGGCAAGAGCGAAGCCGACCTCATCGCGGACTATGCCGCGCCGCTTCCCACCATCGTCATCGCCGAGATGCTCGGCGTCGCGCGCGAGGACCGCGCCGAATTCAAGCGCTGGTCGGACGACATCGTGCAGGCTTTCGATCCGCTGCGCAGCGAGGAGACGTCGCGCCGCATGGCCGCCTCCCAGCAGGCGATGCGCGCCTATTTCGTAGACGCGATCGCCGAGCGCCGCGCCCATCCGCGCGAGGATCTCATGAGCGAGCTCATCCGCGCCGAGGAAGAAGGCAGCAAGCTCTCCAATCGCGAAGTCCTGAGCATGTGCACGCTCTTGCTGACGGCGGGCAATGTGACGACCACCGATCTCATCGGCAACGGCATGTTCGCGCTTCTGACCCATCGGGAAGAACTCGACAAGCTGAAGGACCGGCCCTCGCTCATCGTGAACGCGGTGGAAGAGATGCTGCGCTATGACAGCCCGGTAACGGATTCCGGCCGCCACGCCGCGAAGGACATCGTCGTCGGTGGCTGCCCAGTGGAGAAGGGACGCACTGTCACCACCTCGCTCGCCGCCGCCAATCACGATCCGGCCGTCTATCCCGAGCCGCACCGCTTCGACCTCGAACGCGCCGACACGCATCACCATTCCTTCGGCGGCGGCGTTCACATGTGCCTCGGCGCGCCGCTCGCCCGCCTCGAAGCGCAGATCGCCATTCAGGCGCTCATCACGCGCTTCCCCGCCATCGCGCTCGCAAGGGAAGCGCCGGTGCGCCGCCACCTGCCCGCCTTTCGCGGCTTTCAACGACTGGTCGTGACGCTGTGACAGCAAGCTGGAACGAAACGACGACGGCGCTTCAGTTCGGCCGCCTCTTCGAGGAAGGCAGGGCCGATCCGCGCGAGGTGACGGAATTCTTCCTCGACCGCGCCCACAGGGAAGATGCCGACGCCCGCGTCTATGCCCGGCTGACCGAGCGCCGCGCCATGGCCGAGGCCGAAGCGGCTGCCGACCGGGCAAGGCGCGGCCTGCGCCGTCATCCGCTCGATGGCGTGGCCCTTTCCTGGAAGGATATTTTCGACAGCGCCGGCGATCCGACGCCCGCGGGCTCGCTCGCGCTCAAGGATCGCGTGCCCCCGCATGACGCCGAGGTTCTCGCCCGCGCGACGCGCAAGGGCGCGGTCTGCCTCGGCAAGACCAACATGACCGAGCTTGCCTTTTCCGGCCTCGGCATCAACCCCTCCTATGGAACACCCGCCAATCCCTTCGACGAGGCGATCGAGCGCGTGCCGGGGGGCTCCTCCTCGGGCGCCGGCGTTTCGGTGTCGCGCGGGCTCGCCGCGGCGGCGATCGGCACGGATACGGGCGGCTCGGTGCGAATTCCCGCCGGCTGGAACGGCCTTGTCGGGCTGAAGACGACGGCGGGCCGCCTGCCCCTTGCAGGCACGGTGCCGCTCTCGCCGACCTTCGACACTGTGGGCCCGCTCGCCCGCGACGTCGCCGACGCCGCTGCCCTTCTCTCGCTCCTCGACGGCACGAAGCCCGCCGATCTCGAGGGCGCCGATCTTGCGGGCAAGGTGTTCTGGCTGCCGGGCGGCGTCGCCTGGGAGGGGCTCGACAATGGCGTGGCGGAAGCGCTCGATCAGGCGATCCGCCGCCTCCTTCATGCCGGCGCGCGAATCGTCGAGCGCAAGCTCCCCGAACTCGACGAGATCGACGCGCTCGCCTGGGCGCCGGGGCGAAGCCGGCTCGTCGCCGAAGCCCATGCGCTCTGGGCGGAGACGCTCGCCGCGCATCGCGATGAAATCTATCCGCCCGTCTTCGAGCGCGTCATGGCGGGCGCGGAGTTCAAGGCCGCCGACATCACCCGCGCCGACATGGAACGCGCGGAGATCACGAAGCGCTACCTCGCGCGGACCGCGGGCTTCGATGCCGTTCTGCTACCCTCGGTCGCGATCGCGCCGCCGCCCATCGCGGCTCTCGAAGCGGGCGGACCCGATTATTTCGCGGCGAACCGCATGGCGCTCAGGAACACGACCATCGGCAACCAGCTCGGGCTCTGCGCGATCTCGCTGCCCGCGGGCTACGATCAGGCGGGCATTCCCGTCGGCCTCATGCTTCAGGCCGCTCCGCATACGGAGGAAAACCTGCTCCGAACCGCCCACGCCGCCGAAAGGGCCCTGCGCTGACGGCAATGAAAAAGCCCCGGAGTTTCCTCCGGGGCTTTGTCTTTCAGGTGGCGCTTCTCAGCGTACCGGCGCCATCCGCGCGCGATCCTCGATCGCCCGCTTCTGGATATAGGAGAAGATCGCCTCGGCTTCCTCTTCGGAAAGGAGATCGGCGAAGCTCGCCATCCCGTTGTCCTTGAGCATGCCACCGCGCACGATGTCCTGGAAGTGCTGGCGCGTGTTCTCGTTCATGCGCCGGAGATCCGGCGTGATGCCGGGGCTCACCGCCATGGTGCCGTGGCAGAAGGCGCAATGCTGCTGGAACGAAACCTCGCCCTTGCGCACCGTCGCCTCGTCGGCGGTGAGCGGCGGCCAGGCCGGGATCGACTGGTCGCGAAGCGCGAGCTTCGGCAATTCGCCCGAGCCGCCGATCTTGAAGACGAGCAGGCGGCCGTCATTGCCGTATTTCGCCGCCGCCGAGGTGCGCGCATCGCCGGAGGTGATGTTGACGCCACCCCAGCCCGCAAGCACGGCGATATATTGCTCGCCATCGACCATATAGGTCACGGGCGGCGCGACGATGCCGGTCTGGATGTTCTGCTCCCAGACGCGCTCGCCCGTATCTGCCTTGTAGGCATAGAGATAGCCGTCGGCCGTGCCCTGGAAGACGAGATTGCCCGCCGTCGTCAGCACGCCGCCATTGAGCGGCGCGGGATACTCGACCTGCCACTTCACCTCGCCCGCGACCGGGTCCCACGCCTTGAGGAAGCCGTGGCTCGGCGGAATTTCGCCCAGCGCCTTGATCGCGTCGATGAGGTCGGCGTAGTCGAGGCCGAGGTTCCACCAGTTCTTTTCGGCCGTGTAGTGGTGCTTCTCCTTCCACTCCTTCGTGAGCGCGTAATAGAGAGCGAGATCCTGCGCCGGAATGTAGACGAGGCCCGTCTTCGGATTGAAGGCCATCGGGTGCCAGTTATGCGCGCCATTGGCCGAAGGCTGCACCCACTGCCCCACCTTGTCATAGGCGAGTTCCGGGTTCTCGACCGGCCGGCCGGTCTTCATGTCCACATGGCTCGCCCATGTCGTCACCGCATAGGGCTTGGCCGAGAGCAGTTCGCCCGTCTCGCGGTCGAGAACGTAGAAGAAGCCGTTCTTCGGCGCGTGCATGAGCACCTGGCGCTTTTTCCCGTCGATGGTGAGATCGGCGAGGATCATGGGCTGGGTCGAGGTGTAGTCCCAGTTGTCGCCCGGCGTTTCCTGATAGTACCACTTCATGCGCCCGGTATCGGGATCGAGCGCGACGATCGAGGCGAGATAGAGATTGTCGCCGCCGCCCGGAGAGCGGATGGCGCGCGTCCAGGGCGAGCCGTTGCCCGTGCCGATGTAGAGCGTGTTGAGCTTCGGATCGAAGACCATCGAATCCCAGACCGTGCCGCCGCCGCCGATCTTCCACCACTCGCCGCCCTTCCAGGTCGGAATGGCCTTTTCGAGTTCGGGATTTTCGACCGGCTTCGAGGGATCGCCCGGCACGGTGTAGAAGCGCCAGACCTCGGCGCCCGTCTCCGCGTCATAGGCGGTGACATAGCCGCGCACGCCATATTCCGCGCCGCCATTGCCGATGACGACCTTGCCGTTGACGATGCGCGGCGCGCCGGTCGAGGTGTAGGGAGCGCCGGGAACGGTGTTCACCTTCCAGACGACCGACCCGTCCTTCGCGTCGAGCGCGAAGAGGTGTCCATCGAAGCTCGCCACATAGACGCGGCCCTTCCACACGGCAACGCCGCGGTTGACGACGTCGCAGCAGCCATAGCGGCCCCACTCGCCGGGCACTTCCGGATCGAAGCGCCAGAGTTCCTTGCCCGTGCGCGCATCAACGGCGACGGTCACGCCCCAGGTGAGCGTGGTGTAGATGACGCCATCGACGACGATGGGCGAGGCTTCGAGGCCGCGCGTCGTATCGGTGTCGAGCGACCAGGCGAGGCCGAGCTTGGAGACGTTCTTGTCGTTGATCTGGTCGAGCGGCGAGAAGCGCTGCTCGTCGAAGGTGCGGCCATGCTGCATCCAGTTGCCGGGTTCGCTGTCGGCATTGACGATGCGCTGCTGATCGATGTCGGCAAGGGGCCGTTCCGCCGCTTGCTCCGTGGCCGGAGCATTGCCGCCCGGCGTCTGCTCGCCGGCCGCTACCGTCTTCTCCGGTTCCGCGCCGCGCTCGCCGCCGGCCATGAACTGCCATCCGACCGCGATGACAAGCGCCACTGAGGCCGCGACGCTCACTGCCGCGGGCCACCTGTTCGATGGTTGGGCCATTTCCTCCCCGTCCCTGTTCGTTTCCCCATGTCCTGCCTTGCGGCAGAATGCGGAAGGCTTTCTTCGGCCTCCTCTGCACGGGCGGAAGCTTA
>NZ_JBATUH010000040.1:0-1612 GCF_049671045.1 Parvibaculum sp.
CACCGGGAGCGTCGTCCACCCGCCCGACAGGAGGTAGCGACCATGGCGAATGAAGAACTGCTGAAAAAGGCTGTCGCTGCATTCAACGCCCTGTCGCCAGAGCAGCAAGCTGAAATGCTTGAAAAACAGCGTCAATCATGGGTCCGTGGTAATGTCGGATTGAGCCGTGATGAACGTGGCATCACCACACCTACCATACCCACGAACACCCGCCCCGCCGCGCTGATCGAGGGGTTGGCGGTGGCCTTTTATCAGGTGTTCTTGCAGGAGGCTTGGATTGACTGCCCACTTTCCGCTTATACCGTTTATTCAGAGAATGGAGAGGAAACCCGTAAGCTTTGCGATCACTCGCAGGCCGAGGCCATCATTGCGGCGAAGGTCGAGCAAGAGCGTCTACGGTTTGAAGGCGACCTTGATAAGTGGATGAAGATCATTGGCGCTGGCATTACCGGCTATCAGCCGGAAGCATATGCCCTGATGGACTTGGCGTGTCACGAGCTTGTTAAGCTGCGAACCGACAACGCGGCGCTGACTGCTCGGGTTAAGGAGTGGACTGAGGCTAAAGGCAAGTGCGAGGAGTTGGTGACGGTTGGGCACCAGTATAAACTTAATGACGATTGGTATCTGTCCGATGCGCCAGAAGTTCTCAGAAAATCCGGGTATGAATTGCGCGAAGTCGTTACCCGTGAGAATGCTGAGGCTGTCAGGGCCAAATTCGTAAGGGATGCAGGCAAACACTTTGCCAAGACCTGCATGATGGCTGAGGAGATAGAAGCCCTCGAAACCCAACTTGCGACGGCAAGGAAGGCGCTGGAGTGGTACGCAAACCCAGAAATCTACAAGCAGCATCCGCATGGCTCTGCCTTTGATAACAGAGACGTAAGTTATGTTGCCCGCACCGCCTTGGAGACAAGCCATGACCCTCATTGACAGACTATCCAAGCTGGAAGGGCCTGATAGGGAAGAAGTTGTAACAACACTGATGGACGCTGCCGCGATCATTTCCTGTTTCGTAAAGCCTGAACAATGCTGTTCTCGGAATGACCGCGTCTTTTCCGCGCTCGATACTCACAACAGGATTGCCGCCATCTTGCGCGCAAAGGAGGCCAGCAATGCCGAGTAAGGAACTGATCGAGAAGGTGGAAAACATCGTTCTTGAAGCCATGTTTCACGGAAGTCACCCGCGCAATGTCGCCGAAACCGCCATTTCCACCATCCTCGCCGCTCTACAGGATCCGACAGATGAGATGGTTTGCGCAGTCGATCACGACGATTGCGCCACACCAGACAACGCACAGCGCGCTTGGCGAAAGATGCTCAACGCCAGCCCACTAGGGGAGCAGAGCGAATGAAGCTGACAGTCACACAAGTTCATGTGCTTTCGTATCTCAATAAACAATCAGGTCAGGCTGCCCTTTCGGGGTCCGGATTGTCTTCTGCGAAAGCGTTACTCAAAAAGGGCTTTGTTCGATACTACGGGCGAAACTATTTCGCCATCACACCAGAAGGTCGCCAAGCCCTGAAAGGCGGGGAGTAGATGAAAACTGAGTTTTCAACCGAATGGGACAGCAATCACGAAGGCTACCGGGCAATTTTCAACGCAGCCCTGTCA
>NZ_JBATUH010000041.1:0-51173 GCF_049671045.1 Parvibaculum sp.
GCGCCGCCGCGCCCCGGCCCGGCGCCGCGAGCGTCGCCGTCGTCTTCATGCCCGGCACCGGCTTTCCCGAGGCGGCGGCGAGACTAGCCGAGATCGATGCCCGCATCATGCGCATCGGCGCCGCCGAGAACATCGTCATCGCCCGCTTCGAGCATGGCTGGTCGCTCCCCGCGCTGTGGAAGATCGGCGCGCTCTTTCCTCTCGATGCGCTGGGGGTGGGCGACTGCCTCCTGCCGCGCAGGCAAGCTCTCTCCCCGCTCTCTCCGGCAAAAACCGTTCTGGATTAGGCCCATGTCAACGATCGACCGCATCCGCCTCAACTCGCTTCGCTTCCTGATCGCCTATCTGTGGCTGCATGTGCCGCTGCTCGCGCTCGGCGGAATCTGGTTCGGCGTGCCATGGATGTCGGCGACGATCGGCGCCGCCGTCTTCGCCGCGCTCGCAACCGCCGTCTGGCGGGCAAACCCGCAAGGCATGCCGACGCGGATGCTCGCCTCCGTGAGCCTCATGATCATGGCCATGCTGCTGGTCGACGAATTCCGGGGCAAGGCGCTGCAGATCGACCTCCATCTCTATTTCATGGCAGCGCTCGCCATGCTCGTCACGCTGGTCGACTGGCGCGCGATCGTCGTTTCGGCGGCGGCCGTCGCGATCCACCACCTCGCGCTCAATTTCTTCCTGCCCGAAATGCTCTGGCCCGGCGGCGCCGATTTCAGCCGCGTCCTCACCCACGCCGTCATCGTCGTCGTGGAGACGGCGGCGCTCATCTACGGCGCCTTCCACATGGAACAGGCGATCGGGAACGCCGACGAGGCGGTCGCCCGCGCCACCGCCGCCGAAGCCGAGGCCACGCGCCTCTCGCATCAGCGGGTCGAGGATGAGCGGCGCGCCAGCCAGGAGCGCAGGCAGGAGCGCACGCGCCTTGCCGATGATTTCGAGGCCATGGTCGGCCGCGTCGTCAGCTCCATCGGCGAGCGCTCGGTCGAGGTGAAGTCGACTGCCGAAGCGATGGTCGCCTCCGCGCACAAGACCGACGATCTCGCCGGAAGCGTCGCCAATGAAACCAACCTCGCCTCGACAAGCGTTCAGACCGTCGCATCCGCGGCCGAGCAACTGTCGAGTTCGATCGGGGAGATTGCGCGGCAGGTCGCCCGGTCGACCGAGATCGCGAGCGAGGCGGTTGCCGAGGCGGAAGCCGCCGACCGGACCGTCCAGAACCTTTCCGAAAGCGCCCAGCGCATCAGCGAGGTGATCGAGCTCATCACCAGCATCGCCATGCAGACGAACATGCTCGCCCTCAATGCGACGATCGAGGCCGCACGCGCCGGCGAAGCGGGGCGCGGCTTCGCCGTGGTCGCCGCCGAGGTGAAGACCCTCGCCAATCAGACGGCGCAGGCGACCGAAGGCATCTCGACGCAGATCAACGCCATCCAGTGCGTCACCGAGCAGACCGTCGGCGCCATCGCCTCGATCCGCGGCCGCATCTCCAGCATCAGCGAGATGAGCCAGGCCATCGCCGCCGCCGTTCAGGAGCAGAACGCGGCGACGGGAGAAATCACGAGAAGCACCCATGTCGCCGCCGAAAGCACCGGCGAGGCGGCAAGGACGGTCGATACAGTCCGCGCCGATACGGGCGAGACGGTGAGGACCGCCGAAGCGGTCGCACACTCCGCGGCCGAGCTGGCGAGCGAGGTCGCCACGCTCGGGCACGAAGTGCGTCAGTTCATGGGCTCGATCCGCAGCGCCTGACGGGCAGCAAGCGCCCGCCCGTCAACGCCCGCCCGTCAGCGCCAGGGCTCGACGAGAATCTTGGCGTGCTGCTCGGGATTGGCGAGATCGGAGAAAGCCTGCTTCACGCCCTCGACGCCGACCTGCCCGGTGACGAGCGGCGCGACCTCGATCTGTCCTTCGGCGATGTGGCGAAGGGTCAACGCGAATTCGTCCGGCGTATAGCCGAGCACGAATTGCATGTTGATTTCCTTGTTGATGCCGAAGAAGGGCTCGATGCGGTCCTGCTCCATGCAGACACCGACGACGACGATGCGCGCCTCGCGCGGCGCGCCTTCGAGCATCTGCTGGATGATGCCCGGCACGCCGACACATTCGAAGATCACCGCTGGGCGCATCTTGGGCCCGAGGCCGAGAATGGAGATGACGCTTGTGGGGTCATAGCCTTCGGGCGTCGCCTCCTCGGTCCAGCGCTTGTAGGGCGAATGTTCGGCCGGATCGACCACGAGGTCGGCACCCATGCGCTCGGCGAGCTTGCGCCGCGCCGGGCTGAAATCGGCCGCGATGATCGGCCCGACGCCCGCGATCTTGAGCCCCGCGATGACGGCGAGCCCAACCGGCCCGCAGCCGATGACGAGGGGAATGTCCTCCTTGGTGAGCCGCGCCTTCTGCACAGCGTGCCATCCGACCGCCATCGGCTCGGTCAGCGCCGCATGCTCCGCCGACAGACCGTTCGGAACTTCGAGAAGCAGCATCTCGTTCAGCACCATGTTCTCGGCGAAGCCGCCCGGCATCTCGTTGGAATAGCCGACCGGATGCACTTTCGCCTTCTCGCCCGCCACCGTGACCGCAATCGGCACCGAGCAGACCCGCGTGCCTGGCTTCAGCGTCTTCTGCGTGTTGGGCCCGTGATCGAGGATCTCGGCGCAGAACTCGTGTCCGAACACGATGTCGCGCTTGAGGTCCATCACGAAGCTCGAGCCCGAGCGCTTCGCCGCATCGACCATGTGATGCGCGTGATGGAACGCATGAAGGTCCGAGCCACAGATGCCGCAGGCCAGCGTCTTGACCAGGACCTGCCCGTCGCCGGGCTTTGGCTCCGGCATCGTATCGACGACGAGATCGCCATCGCGGAATATGGCAGCGCGCATTTTGTCCTCCCGGAATAGCCCGTTTCTGAATGTCGGTGGCGCTATGCAATCAGGCACCGCGCCATCGCGCAAGTCACGACATCGCGCGGAACGGCGAACGTCGCGTCAGCAAGGGTCGCGGCGGCGTTTCGACTGGTTGGCGAGCGCGATGAGAAGGATCGGCAGCGCGAAGACGAAGGTGAGCGCATTGGCCGCGATGAGCGCCACATCGCCAAGCAGCACGCCATAGACGAGCCAGAAGAAGACGCCGATCACCATGCAGAGATACATCAGCACCGAGATTCCGTCCGTGTTCCGGGTTTTGATCGTCTTCCAGGCCTGAGGCAGGAAGGAAACCGTCGTCAGGAAGGCTGCGGCATATCCGATATACATGGGCTGTCATCCCGAAGCACCGGCGGCCTGCTGCCGCCAACTCATCAATAGAGCAGTTCGCACACTCACGAAACGAGGATACCGGCGCCGCCGCAAAGAAGAACGATGGTCCAGACCGGCAGTCGTGTGAACGAAAGCGCCCCCCAGGCGAGAAGCGCGATCCCCGCATCGGCTGGCACGCGAATGGCCGTTGTCACGATGGGGTCGTAGAAGGCCGCGGCGAGGATGCCGACCACGGCCGCGTTGACGCCCATCATCGCCGCGCGTGCGGGCATGAGATGCGACAGGCGGACCCAGAACGGCATGGCCCCCGGCACGAGTAGGAAGGAGGGCGCGAACATGCCGGCAAGGCAGATGGCCGCGCCAATGAGGCCGCGCGGCCCTTCGCTGAGCGCCGCGCCGACATAGGCCGCGAAGCTGAAAAGCGGGCCGGGAACCGCCTGCGCCGCGCCATAGCCGGCAAGGAACACATCCCGCTCGATGAAGCCGCGCGGCACGAGCCCGGTTTCGAGAAGCGGCAGCACGACATGGCCACCGCCAAAGACGAGCGAGCCCGCCCGGAAGAAAATATCGAAGAGCTGGAGACCCGGCCCGCCTCGAGCCGCAAGCAGCGGCAGGACGAGGAGAAACAGGAAGAAGAGCGCGAGCGCCAGCGCGCCCGCCTTGCGGCTGATCGCAACCTGCAGCGGCACATGATCGCCGGGCGCCGCGGGCTTCAGCACGGCAAGCCCGATGAGCCCGCCCGCCAGGAGAACGCCGATCTGCGTCAGCGCGCCGGGCGAGAGGAGCGCCACCACGGCCGCACCGGCGCCAAGCGCCAGCCGAGGCGCGTCCGGCGTCAGTGCCCGCCCCATCTGGATGACCGCCTGTGCGACGACGCCGACAGCGGCGAGCATCAGCCCATGCGTGATGCCGCGTGCAACATCGCCTTCAAGAAGCGAGGCGCCATAGGCGACGGCGATGAGCGCCATGGCCGATGGAAGCGTGAAGCCCGCCCAGGCCGCCGCCATGCCGGGCAGCCCCGCGTGCATGAGGCCGAGCCCCATGCCGACCTGGCTGCTCGACGGCCCCGGCAGGAACTGCGCCAGCGCGACGAGATCGGCATAGGCGCGATCGTCGAGCCAGCGGCGGCGTTCGACGAATTCGGCGCGAAAATAGCCCAGATGCGCGATGGGCCCGCCAAAGGAAGTGAGGCCGAGCCTCAGAAAGATTCCGAAGACCTCGCCCGCTTTCCCCATGACCGGCATCCCCCGACGCTCCGGCCAGACGCTATCGAATGGCCCGTGACATTGATAACGCCTGCCACGAGCCATTCAATGCAAGGATTTGCGTCGATGCGGCAGTTTCGTCAGTCCGCCGCCCAGCCCTGCAGCACGGCCGCGTCATGCCGCGCGCGCTCGGGCGAGCCGAGCAGCTGCCGGTCGAGGCCGATGCGCTTGAACCAGTAATGCAGCCCGAGAAGATCAGTGAAGCCCATGCCGCCATGCACCTCGGTCGCGGTGCGGGCGACGAAGCGGCCGACCTCGGCCAGATGCGCCTTGGCATGCGCCGCCATCAGCGACGCCTCGCCGGGGATCGCATCGAAGGCATGCGCCGCATACCAGACGAGCGAGCGGCCGGGCTCGAGCTCCGCCGCCATTTCGGCGCACATATGCTTCACCGCCTGGAACGAACCGATGACGCGGCCGAACTGCTTGCGCTCCTTGGCGTAGTCGACCGCCTTGTCGATCATCATCCAGCCCGCGCCGAGCGTATCGGCGGCAAGCATGACGCGGCCCGCATCGAGCATGCGGCGCGACGTCGCCGCCACATCGCCGGAGGCGAGCGGCTCGGCCTCGACATCGCTGAAGCCGAGTTCACCGATGGAGCGCGTGAGGTCGATGGTCGTCAGCCGCTTGCGCGCGAGGCCCGGCGCGTCCGCCCGGACGAGATGAAGGCCGCCTTCCCGGTCGCCCACGATGAAGAAATCCGCGCCGCCGAAATCGACCGCGAAGAGCGCCGTGCCGTTGAGCTTTCCGTTGCGCGCCGTCACGCCCGCTTTGTCGCGGGCGCCAGACGCCCGCTCGGAAATCGCGACGCCGGCGATCACCTCGCCCGCCGCGAGCTTCGGCAGGTACGCCTCCTGCTGCGCCCTGCTGCCTGCGCCCAGGAGCGCGACCGGCGCCATGACGCCGCTGGCGAGGAAGGGCACCGGCGCGACATGCCGGCCGAGCGCCTCGGAGACGAGCGCGGCATCGAGCAGGCCGAGCCCCATCCCCCCTTCGGCCTCGGGGATGAGCATGCCCGACACGCCGAGTTCGACCAGCGCCTGCCAGACATCGCGGGCGTAATCCTCACCGCCATCCGCGGCCTTGCGCACGCGCTCGAGGGGCGAGACTTTTTCGAGCGTCCTGCCGACGCTCTCCTGCATCAGCCTCTGGTCTTCCGAAAGTCCGAATTCCATGTCCCGCTCTCCTCAGGCTTTTGCGAGCTTCGGTTCGCGGGGCATGCCAAGGCCGCGCTCCGAAATGATGTTCTTCTGAATCTGCGCCGTTCCCCCGCCGATGATGAGGCCGAGATCGAACATGTAGCGATGCTGCCACGCACCATGCGCGCGCAGGCGCGGACTGTCGCCATAGAGAACGCCGAGTTCCCCGAGCGCGTCGATGGCAAGCGCGGCGAGCTGATGATTGAGTTCGCAGCCCTGCAGCTTCACGATGAGCCGCGCGATGCCAGCATCCTCCTTCTTCGCCGACGCCGTCAGAAGGCGCAGCCCGTGAAACTGCATGGCGAAGACGCGCGCCTGCAACTGAAGCAGCCGGTCGCGGAACAGCGGATTGTCGATGAGGCGCTCGCCATCGAGCGTTTCCTCATGCATGAGCGCGACGATCTCCTTCAGCCGCGTTCCCGCCTGATTGGGATCGCCGAGCATTCCGCGCTCATGCTTGAGCGTCGCATTGGCGACATACCAGCCCTGCCCGCGGCCCGCGACGATATCCTTCTTCGGCACGCGCACATCGGTGAAGAAGACCTCGTTGAACTCGGCATGGCCCGTCATCGTCTTCAGCGGCCGCACCTCGATGCCGGGCGTCTTCATCGAGAAGATGAGATAGGAAATGCCCTCATGCTTCGGCTTGTCGGGCTCGGTGCGCACGAGACAGAAGATCATGTCGGCCGCATGCGCCGTCGAGGTCCAGATCTTCTGGCCGTTGATGACGAAATCGTCGCCATCCTCCACCGCCTTCGTCTGCAGAGAGGCGAGATCGGAGCCGGAGCCCGGCTCCGAATAGCCCTGGCACCAGACCACCTCGCCGCGAAGCGTCGGCGCGATCCATTTCTTCTTCTGCTCCTCGGTGCCGAGTTCGAGCAGCGTCGGAACCAGCATGGAAATGCCCTGGTTGGCGAGGCCCATGGGCACGCCCGCGCTCGAAAATTCCTCCGCGATGATCCGCGATTTCAGAATGTCGGGCTCGGCGCCATAGCCGCCATATTCCTTGGGGATCGTGCGCGCGGCATAGCCATGCTCGATCAGGAGGCGCTGCCATTCGAGAGAATCGCCCGAGGGACGCGACACGCCGAAACGGCGCGGCGCCCTGTCGCGATGCTTCGCGATGAAGTCGCGCACCTCCTGCCGGAATGCCTCATATTCGGGACCATACGCAAGATCCATCACATCCTCCTGCAACATCGTTCGCCCGCCCCGGACTTTGCGCGAGGGCGGATGCATGTCTTGTTTCATGCAGAATGTAGCTTGGGAACGCCGCGCGTAAAGCCGCGCGAAACTTGCGCCGGCCGCAACAGGCAGCCCCTGCGTCAACCGGGAGCAAGCTTTCGGATCAGGCCGCCGAGCCGGGCACGCCCTGCCTGCGGGGCGAGCCCTTGCTTGCCGCGATGGTCATGACGTCGCGCAGTTCCTCCACGGGATGGAGCCCGTTCGGCGAATGGCGGAGGAAGACCTCGAACTCGGCCGCCGGCATCGGCCGGCCGAGAAAATAGCCCTGCGCCTCGTCGCAACCCAGTGCGCGCAGGATTTCGAGCTGCGCCACATTTTCCACGCCCTCCGCGAGCACGTTGAGGCCGAGGCTGTGCGCAAGATCTATGATGACCTTCGGAATGATTTTCCCGTCGCGCGTATCCGCGATGTCGCGCACGAAGCTGCGGTCGATCTTGAGCCGCTTCACCGGAAATCTCTTGAGATAGGCGAGTGAGGAATAGCCCGTGCCGAAATCGTCGATGCCGATGCCGACGCCGAGGCTGCGCAGGCGCCGCAAGGTGCCGATGACCACATCGACATCGCGCATCACCATGCTCTCGGTCACTTCGAGTTCGAGATATTGCGGCGAAATGGCGTGGCGCACGAGCGTGTTGGCCACCATGTCGCTGAGATCCGGCCGGCGAAGATCGACCGCCGATACGTTGACCGCGATGCCGACCTTTGGAAGCCCCGCATCCTGCCAGGCGCGGTTCTGCCTGCACGCTTCCTCGAGCACCCACCGCGTCAGATCGCCGATGAAGCCGCAACGCTCGGCCACAGGCACGAAGAGATCGGGTGCGATGAGCCCGCGCTCGGGATGCTGCCAGCGGATGAGCGCCTCTGCCCCGCTGATGCGGCCGGAGGTGATGTCGACCTTAGGCTGGTAGTAGAGCACGAACTGCTTCTGCGCGAGCGCCGCGCGAAGATCGCGCTCGATGGAATTGCGCTCCATCACCCGCAGGTGCAACTCGTGACGATAGAGCACGCAGGCGCCCGACCCCTCGAACTTGGCCCGCGAAAGCGCGAGATCGGCATTCTTGAGAAGGACGTCCGGGTCGCGCGCATCCTGCGGATAGAGCGTGAGCCCCACACAGGCCGTCTGATGGATTTCCTGCGCGCCGATGCGGAAGGGCACGCCGACCGCGCGAATGAAGCGATTGGCATATTCCACCGCCTCGTCGGAGGACATGGCCCCGCGGATGACGACGCCGAATTCGTCCGCGCCGAGCCGCGCGACGATGTCGCCCGGCTTCTGGCAACCTCGCAATATGTCCGCCGTGCGCTGGAGGATCGCGTCGCCGGAATCGT
This sequence comes from Parvibaculum sp., assembly GCF_049671045.1. Classification (GTDB taxonomy): domain Bacteria; phylum Pseudomonadota; class Alphaproteobacteria; order Parvibaculales; family Parvibaculaceae; genus Parvibaculum. Next base: position 8,293 of record NZ_JBATUH010000041.1, read on the forward strand.
GGCCGAGCGTGTCGTTGATATCCTTGAACTTGTCGAGATTGAGGATCATCACGGCGATGGTCTCGCCGGTGCGGGCCGCTTCCGCGATCTCCTCGGCAAGGCGCGATTTGAGAAAGCTCCAGTTGCCGAGGCCCGTCAGGCCGTCGGTATGGGCGAGGCTGGCGAGCCGGCTTTCGCTCGCGCTCGTGGCCTTGAACGAATTTGCAAGCGCACTCGCCACGATCGCGATTTCATCGGCGGGGCCTGAGGAAGGCAGGTCGGGCATGAGCTCGCGCCGCTCGGCGAAATTCCGCAGCGCCTCGATGGGCCCGACGACGATCCGCTGCATGAGGAGCGACACCGTCACCATGCCGACGATGATCGCACCCGTGAGCCATACGAGAACGTTCCAGGCCTTCGCCTTCAGGCTTTCGACGAGCGCGGCCTGATCGAGACGAATGAAGACGGCGGCCGCCTCGCCGCCGGGGAGCGAGACGCGACGCAGAAACGCGGCAAGGCCGGGACCGGCCGTCTCGACAGGCCGGAGCGCTGCCGCCCCCTCGGCAAGGAATTGCCGCAGGTCGCGCCCGGAAATCGGGCTCGCCGAAAAGCCGTCCCCTTCATCCTTCGATGCGGCGATGACCCGCCCGCCTTCATCGATGATGGCGACGGCATCGACATGCGACTGCTCCGCCATGCGCGAAACGAGATCGCGCAGATCGGCGTCTCCGTCGCTCGTGCCGATGGCGGATGCGAGCATGTCCGTGACGATGACCGCGCGCGTATGCATGCGCTCGCCTGCCTCGCTGTCATAGACATGAAAGACGAGGAGGCCGCTCGCGGCGAGCATGATGAGGGCGGCCAGTCCGAGCAGGATGACGACCTTCACGCGCAGCGCGAGGAAAAATCGGGTTGTGAGGCGGCGGAACGCCAGGCGAGCGCCCTCCGCGAGCGCGACGCGCGCTCCGGCTTTCGACCGATCCTCCGATGGAACGGAGGCATCGTTGCGTCCGCCCTCGTGGCCGGTGCCGCGCTGTGGAGCCGATCGCACCATGCTTGGCCTGGAAATCCCCTCTCATCCGCCGGATGAAGAAGGCACGAACGCTCTCCCGGCGGACACACTGATCCCGACCGTTATAAGGAAGTGATAGCTAAAATTCGGTTACGGGACGGCGGACAGGGCCCGGATCGACGTCGATCCCCTAGAACCTTGCAAGCGCCACGAAACGGATGCTTCGCCCCGGAAGCATCATTCCGTCCTTCTTAAACGAGACATGGTTGCGGACGTCGTCGTTGAGAAGATTGTCGCCGATGAGCGCAAGCTCGACCGCCGTCCCGCCGGTGAGAGACCTTGAAGGCCGATAGCGAAGCTCCGCATTGACGCGCGTATAGCCGGCGGTTTCCGTTTCGCCCGGCCCGAGCCTCTTTTGGTTGAAGGCGTGGAGAAAGCCGAGCCGGGCCGCCAGCAGGTCCGCCTCGTAATAGATGCCGGCGCCGATGCGCATTGGCGGAATGCGGGGCACATTGCCGCCCTCATCGAGCGTGGCGCGCACGAAGTCGAACTGCCCGTCGACGCCGATGATCCCTTCTCCGGCTTCCGCAAGCGCCCTGCGGCCGCCGATCTCGACGCCGCGGAAGGTCGCGCCCCTTGCGCTGAAGCGGAGCTGATCGAGTTCGTCGCCCGTGCCGCCCGGCACATTCGTGCAGCTGTCGTAGGTGTCGTCGCAGCTCTCGCCCGTCAGCGCCTTCAGAATGTAGTCGCGGAACCTCGTCTGATAGACCGCGGCCTCGAAGGATGAGCGTTTGCCCTCGCGGCGCAGCGACAATTCGGTCGAGAAGGCCGTCTCCTTGCCGAGCATCGGGTCGCCGATCTCGAAGGTGCCGGTCGCCTCATGCGGGCCCTTCGAGAAAAGCTCGGCCGCCTCGGGGGCTCGCTGCGAAAGCTGCGCGGTCGCGCCCACCACCCAGTCTCCACCGGGCGTCCACACCAGCCCCGCGGAGCCGCTGAGCGGCACGAAGCTCCGCTCGACCCGATCGACGGCCAATGTCGCCTCATCGAGCGCCCCGCCATTGACGACGACCCGCTCCGCGCGGGCGCCGAGCTGAAGCCTGAGCGCACGGGCAAGCGGCATCTCCTCGAAGAGGAACATGGCGAGCATCGTCCTGTCGGTCGGGGCGAGCAGTTCGCCACCCTCGCCGCCGGCGTTCAGATGGTGCCGAACCGCATGAATGCCGAATGCGCCGGTGATGGAGCCGGGCTCGCCGTGCAGGAGCTCCGCCCGCCCCTCCCACAAGCGGTCGTCGAATTGCGAGCCGACATCGCCCGACTGCGCGCCGACCTCGTCGTGATGATAGTTGCTGTAGCCGCCGGTGAGGCGAAGCGTTTCAAACAGGCTTCCAAGATCGTCGAATTCCGCTGCCGCCTGCATTTTCGTCTGGGTCATGTCGATCAATGTCGGGTCGAGCAGATCGTCCGGCACCGGAATGCCGTACCGGCTGCCGTAATGCGAGATCGAGGCGCCGGCATATCCCTGATCGAAGAACACGGACGCGCCGCCCGCCACGCCCTTCGCATTCGACCATGTCATGGCCTGCCGCGACGGATCGCCGGGAATGCGGTAATCCTCGGTCTTCCTGTCGAAGGCATCGAGATGCCAGACGATGGGACCGGCCGCGGCCTCCACCAGTCCTGCCGCCTGCCGTCCCTTGTCGGCGGTGCCATAGCCTGCCGTCACCTCGCCTTTCAGCCCGCCTGCCGGCACCGATGACGGGATGCGCGAATTGATGACATCGACCACGCCGCCGATTGCCTGCGATCCATAGCGCAGCGTCGCCGGACCGCGGATCACTTCGACCTTCGTCGCGCTGAAGGGATCGATCGGCACGGCATGATCCTCGCTCACCGTCGAGACGCCATTGCCGCCCAGACCGTTTTCGAGGATCTGAACACGCGCATTGTCGAGCCCGCGAATGATGGGCCGGCTCGCGCCGCCCGCGAAGGAGGATTGCGCCATTCCGGGTGCATCGGCAAGGAGCGCGCCGAGCGTCGACGCGCCGCTTTCCACGATCCGGTCGCGCCCGACGACGGTCACCGGCATTGCAAGTTCGTCGAGCGGCGAAGCCCAGGGCGCGGCGGTCACCACCAGCTCCGGCACATCGTCCTGCGCGACGGCCGGAGCGGACCAGACGACGGAAAGACCGAGACCGATCGAAACAGCAAACCCCCGGCGCATGACACATCGCTCCTTTTCTGAAATGTTATAACATTACATATCAGAGAAATTTTGCCGCGCAACCCGCAAGTGGAAATGAAGCCGCGCCCGAACGGCAAGGGCGCCGCATGAATGCCCCTTCTGAAAACGCCGCCGACGCACTACTCTGAAGGCACAACGCAGGGTGATCGAGGCTTGCCATGGCAGACAAGCTGAAAAAGGCGGGCAAGGCCGGAAAGAAGAACGCCGGTTTCCGGGACCCGAACGACGAAAACGACGATGACCTCTACAAGAAGGAGCTTTACGAGCTGCAGGTCGAGTTCGTGAAACTCCACAAGGATGTCATCGCCAACAATCGCAAGCTGCTCGTGATCTTCGAGGGGCGCGACGCCGCCGGCAAGGACGGCACCATCAAGCGCATCACCGAACATCTGAGCCCGCGCGAAACGCGTATCGTCGCACTCGGCAAGCCCTCCGACCGCGAAACGAGCCAGTGGTATTTCCAGCGCTATGCGCGCTACCTCCCGGCGGCGCAGGAAATCGTGTTCTTCAACCGGAGCTGGTACAACCGCGCCGGCGTCGAGCCCGTCATGGGCTATTGCACCGAGAAGGAGCGCGAGGAGTTTCTCGCCACCGTTCCCTCCTTCGAGGAAATGCTCAAGGGAGCCGGCATCACACTCTTCAAATACTATCTCGACATCACCCGCGACGAGCAGAAGAAGCGGCTCGAGGACCGCCGCAAGGACCCGCTGAAACAGTGGAAACTTTCGCCCGTCGACAATGCGGCGCTGAAGCACTGGGCGGATTACAGCCGCGCCCGCGACGTGATGTTCGCCCGCACGCACACGCTTCATGCGCCCTGGTATGTCGTCTCGGCCAACCGGAAACGCGAAGCCCGGCTCAATGTGATGCGCGACCTGCTGAGCCGCATCGACTATGACGGCAAGAAGGCCAAGCTGACGGTGCCCGATCGCGAGATCGTCTTTTCCTTCGATCCCGCATTTCTCGAAAACGATCGGATCGCCAGATGACGCCGCCTTCCCCGGCCTTCCCGCTCGAGCCGGAGCGTCTGGCCGTCCTGCTCGCGCTCGGCTTCTTCTTCGGCCTCGCCTTCGAGCAATATTTCATCCGCAGCCGCATCAAGCCGCCGGGCGGCGTGCGCACCTTTCCGCTGCTGGCGCTCGCGGGCGCGCTGCTCTATGCGCTCGACCCCGCGCATGGGCTGCTGCTGCTCGGCGGCCTCGTGATACTGGGGGCATGGCTCACCGTCTATTATCGCGAGCGCCTCGTCCATCAGCATGCGGAAGCGGAGGAAGACGGCAGCGGAGGCGACCGGCGGCTCGACGCGGGCATCATGGCCCCCGTCGGCAACATCCTCGCCTTTCTCCTCGGCCCCATCGCCCTTGCGCAGCCGCTCTGGGTGGCCGTCGGCATCGCGGTCGCCGCCGTGCTCCTCACCGGCGCGCGCGACCGGCTCCACGCGCTTGCGACCACGCTCGGCTCGGAGGAGTTCACGACACTCGCCACATTCCTGATCGTCATCGGCATCGTTCTGCCGCTGGCGCCGAACGAGCCGGTAACGTCGCTCACCGACATCACACCCTATGAGGTCTGGCTGGCCGTCGTCGCCGTCTCGACGCTTTCCTATCTCAGCTATCTCATGCAGCGCTTTCTCGCGCCGCGTCACGGCATTCTCATTTCGGCGGCCCTTGGCGGGCTCTATTCCTCGACGGCGACAACGGTGGTGCTCTCCCGCCGCGCCGCCGCCGCGACCACCGCCCTCGCGCGAACCCAGGCCGCCATCGTGCTCGCCACGGCCGTCATGTTTCTGCGCATCCTTGTCGTCGTGGGCATCTTCAGCCCCACACTGGCATTTCAGCTCCTGCCCGCCATCTCCGTTCTCTGCACCCTCGGCCTCGCCGCGAGCGCCTGGCTCCTGTGGTCGGAACGCGGCGCGGCCGGCACCCGCGAGGACCGCCCCGCCGCGTCAACGAACCCGCTCGAACTCTCCACGGCCATCGTCTTCGCCATCCTCTTCATCGCCCTTTCGATCGCGGTGAGCTGGGTGAAGATCCGCTTCGGTCAGGGCGGCATCTTCGCGCTCGGCGTGCTCGCGGGCTTCGCCGATATCGACCCCTTCGTCCTCAGCCTCGCGCAAGGAACGGCGCGCGCAATCGACTTCAATGTCGCCGCCGCCGCAATCATCGTCGCCGCCTCCGCGAACAATTTCCTGAAGGCGGTTTACACGCTCGCCTTTGCGGGCCGCGTGGCGGGAGCAAGGCCCGCCCTTGCGCTTTTCGCGCTGGCGCTCGCGGGCGTTCCCGCCGCCATGTATCTCTACACCCCCCGATGACGGCGGGCGGAAGACCGGGCGCAACGAGCAGCAGTCGCCTGCCGGCGAGCATCTGGGCACTGGGTCTCGTCAGCCTCTTCATGGACATGTCGTCCGAACTCGTCCATGCCCTGCTCCCCGTCTTTCTGGTAACGACGCTCGGCGCGAGCATGCTGTCTGTCGGCATCATCGAGGGCATCGCCGAAGCGACGGCATCGATCACCAAAGTCTTTTCCGGCCTTGTCAGCGACTGGATCGGCAAGCGCAAGCTGCTCGCCGTCGCGGGATACGGGCTCGCCGCGCTGACGAAGCCGCTCTTCCCGCTCGCAACGACGATCGACACCGTTCTCGCCGCGCGTTTTATCGACCGCGTGGGCAAGGGCATTCGCGGCGCCCCGCGCGATGCGCTTGTCGCCGATCTCGTGGCCCCCGCCCAGCGCGGCGCGGCCTATGGGCTGCGCCAGGCGCTCGACACGGCGGGTGCGGTGGCTGGCCCTCTCCTCGCCATCCTTTTCATGTCGATCTTCGCCGACCGGATCAGAACCGTCTTCTGGATCGCAACGCTGCCCGCCATCCTCTCCGTCGTCATTCTCATCCTCGCCGTGCGCGAACCGGAGCGCCCGCGCATGGAAGCCGCGCCGCGCGCGCCCTTCCGCCTCGCGGATCTCAAGGGCCTCGGGCGAGCCTATTGGGAAGTCGTCGCAGTCGGCGCTGTGCTCACGCTCGCGCGCTTCTCGGAAGCCTTTCTCGTCCTGCGCGCGCAGGGCACGGGCCTCACCGTCACCTATGTTCCGCTGGTGATGGTCGTCATGAGCGGCGTCTATACGCTCGCCGCCTATCCGGCCGGGCTCCTCGCCGACAGGCTCGACCGCCGCTCGCTCCTTGCCTTCGGCTTCGTGCCGCTCATCGTCGCCGACATCACGCTCGGCGAGGCCACATCGCCCGTCGCCGTCTTTTGTGGCGTCGCATTCTGGGGTCTCCATATGGGGCTCACGCAAGGGCTTCTCGCCACCCTCGTCGCCGATGCCTCGCCGGCCGCCCTTCGCGGCAGCGCCTTCGGCCTGTTCAATTTTGCAAGCGGCATCGTGCTGCTTGCGGCAAGTGTCATTGCCGGCGCTCTGTGGCAGAACTACGGTCCCGCTGTCACCTTCTACTCCGGCGCTGCGATCACGGGCGCAGGACTCGCCGGACTTGTCATCGTCAACAGGCGCCGATCGTGAACTACCGCCACGCCTACCATGCCGGCAATTTCGCCGATGTGATGAAGCACGCGATCCTCGTGCTCGCGCTCGAGCATCTGCGGCAGAAGGAAAAGCCTTTCTTCGTGCTCGACACCCATGCCGGAACGGGCGAGACGGACCTGACCGGCATCGAGGCGCAGAAGACGGGCGAATTCCGCGACGGCATTGCGCGCATCCTCGGCGATCCCGCGCCCCATCCGGCGCTTCGGCCCTATCTCACAACGCTCGCGGAGCTTGGCTGCGTGGGCGAGAACCCCGGCCACTATCCGGGATCGCCGCTCATTGCCCGCAGCCTCGCGCGCGCGGGCGACCGCCTCGCCTTTTGCGAGCTTCACCCGGATGACGCCGCCGATCTCAAGGCCCTTTTTCGCCGCGACCGCGCGGTCAGGGTCCATGAAACCGACGGCTATGCCGCGCTGAAGGCGCTGCTGCCGCCTCCCGAGCGGCGCGGCCTCGTGCTCATCGACCCGCCCTTCGAGGCGCGTGACGAATTCCACCGCCTGCTCGCGGCGCTCGGCGAGGCGCTCACGCGCTGGGCGAGCGGCACCTACCTCGTCTGGTATCCGGTCAAGGACCCGAGCGTCTCCGGCCGGTTCCTCGACCGCCTTGCGGAGGACGGCCCGCCCAAGACGCTGCGCGCCGAACTTCTGATTCGCGCCGCCGACGATCCGGCGCGGCTTTCGGGCTGCGGCATCGTCGCCATCAACCCACCCTGGACGCTGGAGGGGACGCTTCGCGATCTCCTGCCCTGGCTCGCGGCGAAACTCGCGCAAGGCCCCGGCGCCCATGCGCGCATCGAATGGCTGAGGCCGTGAGCAATCCCCGAGCGCCGCGCGAAGGCGGCATAAAACCGGATGGTCCCTCGCGGTCAGCAGGGATATAAAGACGCGCCGCCGGAAGCGAACCCCGGAACCGACCGATGAAGATTCGCGCGCGGCAGAGAGGAATCGAACCATGGATGGGGGGGCAAACCACCCTGCGGTGTGGTCGCAAGAGCGCAAGGCGGCAGAAGAGGCGTACCACGCCGAAGTCGAGCGCAATCTCACCCGCAATTATGTGGCCAATCTCGCTCACGGCCTGCTCGGCCAGACCGGCTTCCGCCTTGTAACGGCGCCGACCTTCGTACCGGCCTATATCTATCTTCTGTCAGGCTCGGAATTCGTCGTCGGCCTCGCGCTCGCCTCGCAATGGCTCGGCAACGCGCTTTCCGCGACGCTCGGCGCGACGCTCGTCGAGCATCGAAAGCGCGTGCTGCCCATGGGGCTCCTCGTCGGCTGGGGCATGCGCGGCGGCGTGCTCGGCCTCTCGCTCAGCGGCTACTTTCTGCCCGACCATCTGGCGCTGATCTTCGCCTGCGTGTTTCTCGGCTTTTTTGGCCTCTTCAACGGCATCCAGTCCGTCATATTCCAGCTGCTGATGGCGAAGGTCATTCCCTTGCGCCTGCGCGGAAGGCTGACGGGCTTCCGCAATTTCGCCGCCGGACTGACCGCGGCCGGCGTCGCCTATATCGGCGGCAAATATTTCGTCGAGGCCCATGCGCTCGGCAACGGCTATGCGACGACATTCCTCGCCGCCTTCGTCCTCACATCGGCGGGCCTCTCCATGCTCCTGATGGTGAGGGAGCCGGATTCGCCCGAAGTCCGGCCGCGCGCGAGCCTCGCCCTGCGCCTGCGTGAAATTCCGGGTCTTCTTCGCGAGGACAGGGAGCTTCTCTTTTTCTGCGTCGCTTCCTCGGCGGCGGCCCTCGGCACGCTCGCCGTACCCTTCTACATTCTCTTCGCCGGCGAAACGATCGGCCTTTCCGGCACGACGCTCGGCGCCCTCTCGACCGCCTTCCTGCTCGCGCAGACGGGCATGAACCTCGTCTGGGGCGCGCTTGCCGACCGCATCGGCAACCGCATCGTCTTCCTGCTCGCCGTCGGCCTCTGGGCCGTCTCCACCGTGCTCCTGATGGAAACGCATTCGCTCATCGGCATCGCCATCGTCTTTGCCGGCCTTGGCGCTGGCCAGGGCGGCTTCCAGAACAGCACGCAGAACATGATCCTCGAATTCGGCGCGCGCGAGGATCTCGCCATGCGCATCGCCATGCTGAACACCGGCACATCCTTCGCCAGCGCCATCGGACCGCTCATCGGCGGCTTCATCGCGGGCGCGGCTTCCTATGCCGCCGTCTTCTGGATTTCGACGTCCATGCTCGCCATAGCCTTCGCCATGGTCTTCTTCCTGGTGGCCGAGCCCCGGAAGCGCAACGTCTTCCATTGAAAAAGCCGGCGCCCTCGGGGCGCCGGCTTCGTCAACTCTGGCTTTGGACCAGAAATCAGGCGGGGTTGTAGCCGAGCACGGCCTTCACCTCGAGGAACTCCTCGAAGCCGAACTCACCCCACTCGCGGCCATTGCCGGACTGCTTGTAGCCGCCGAAAGGCGCATTGAGGTCCGGGCCCGCGCCGTTCAGATGCACGTTGCCGGTGCGCAGGCGCGAGGCCACCTGACGCGCGCGCTCAACCGAACCCGACTGCACATAGCCCGACAGGCCATAGACCGTTTCATTGGCGATGCGGATGGCGTCTTCCTCGTCCTTGTAGGGCAGGATCGCCAGCACCGGGCCGAAGATTTCCTCGCGCGCGATCGTCATGTCGTTGGTGACATTGGCGAAGACCGTCGGGCGGACATAGTAGCCCTTGTTGAGACCTTCCGGCCGGCCGAGACCGCCCGCGACCAGCGTCGCGCCTTCCTCGATGCCCTTCTGGATGAGGCCCTGAATCTTGTTGAACTGGACCTCGCTCACCACCGGACCGATGACCGTGCCTTCGGCATTGGGATCGCCCGCCTTGACCTTCTCGGCGGCAGCCTTGGCGACCGCGATCGCCTCGTCCTGACGGCTCGCCGGAACGAGCATGCGCGAAGGCGCGTTACAGGACTGGCCCGAATTGCTCATCATGGTCATGACGCTGCTGGAGATCGCCTTGTTGAAGTCGGCGTCGTCCAGAACGATGTTGGCCGACTTGCCGCCGAGTTCGAGCGCCACGCGCTTAACCGTGTCGGCAGCGGCCTTGGAGACGAGGATGCCCGCGCGGGTCGAACCCGTGAACGACACCATGTCGACATCGGGATGCGAGGAGAGCGGCGAACCAACATCGACGCCGTCGCCATTGACGAGGTTGAAGACGCCCGCCGGGACGCCCGCCTCATGCAGAACCTCGGCGAAGAGATAGGCGTTGATCGGCGCGACTTCCGACGGCTTCAGAACCATGGTGCAGCCGACCGCGAGAGCCGGCGCGACCTTGCAGGCGATCTGGTTGATCGGCCAGTTCCACGGCGTGATGAAGGCGCAGACGCCGACCGGCTCGCGCACGATGCGCGTGGTGCCCTTGTCGCGCTCGAATTCGTAGGTCTTGAGGATTTCGAGATTGGTGTTGAAGTGGGCAAGACCCATCGCCGCCTGGGCACGCTGGGCGAGCTGCACGGGGGCGCCCATTTCCGCCGTGATGGCGGCGGCGATTTCCGCATAGCGCTTCTGATAGACAGCCATGATCGACTGCAGAAGCTCGATGCGCTCCTGACGGGTGGTCGTCGAGAACTTCGGGAAGGCCGCCTTCGCCGCCGCGACTGCCTTGTCGACGTCCTGCTTGTTGCCCATGCTGATGCGCGCGCAGGGCTCCTCGGTCGCAGGATTGATGACGTCGAGCGTCCTGGGCTGGCTCGGATCGACCCACTGGCCGTTGATGTAGAACTTCAGATAATCGGTCATAGCAATCCTCCGTTTGATGCCGTCCCCGCCCTCGGCGCACCGGTTTCGACTCATCGCTCCTCACCGCCGGATCGATGGTGAGGGTTTCGAATTACGCCGACCCGGAGCTTGATGCCGCAGGGTCCGCCCGTTTTTGCCGGGAGGGGTATTTCTTTGGGAGAAACCTGACACAGAGACTTGAGCCGGGTCCAGTCCAAAAAGCCGTCCAAATCCGCCAATTCCCTTTTTGCCGCGGAGAAAGATTCCCGCCGCCGGAATTCCACGCTCCGGTCGCAAAATTGACATAGGCGAAAAATAGAGGAAATTGGTGCGACTTTCGGGCCCTGCGGCCCTTGAAATCCCGGAGCGAAAGAGCCGATGTTCATCGACGGACGCCAGGTCCCGGACAATACCGTCATCGAGACGGACATAGCGATCATCGGCGCTGGCGCGGCCGGCATCACCATCGCGAGGAAACTCCGCAATACCGACGCCACCGTCACGCTGATCGAAAGCGGCGGCCTCGACTTCGATCCCGAAACCCAGGACCTCTATGCCGGCGAGACCGTCGGCGTGCCCTACACGCTCGACACTTCGCGCCTTCGCTATTTCGGCGGCTCGACCAATCACTGGGGCGGCTGGTGCCGTCCCTTCGAGCCGATCGACTTCGAGCAGCGCGACTGGGTGCCCCATTCGGGCTGGCCCATCACGCGCGCGCAACTCGATCCCTATTACGTCAAGGCGAACGAGGTCTGCCAGATCGGCCCCTTCATCTATGACGATGCGGAAGCCTTCTCCGAAGGCGGCAAATACCGCCCGCTCGATCTGCCGGGCGGCGAGGTGATGACGCGCTTCTTCGAATACAGCCCGCCCACCCGATTCGGCTGGACCTATCGCCCCGACATCGAGAAGGCGGCGAACATCAAGACCTATCTCCACTCGAACGTGCTCGAGATCGTGCCGGACGAAACGGCCGGGCGCGTCGAGCGCCTCCGGGTCGGCACGCTGAGCGGGCGGCGCTTCGAGGTGCGGCCGAAGCTCGTCATTCTCGCCACCGGCGGCATCGAGAATGCGCGCATGCTGCTCCTCTCCAACAGCGTCGAGAAGGCGGGCCTCGGCAACGGACGCGGCCTTGTCGGGCGCTACTTCATGGAGCATCCGCACATCAACCGGCCTTGCGAGATCATGATCACCGATCCCGCGCTGGTCGCGCCCTACTACCAGACCTACACGAAATCGGCGGGCGTCAATATTCGCGGCGTCTTCATGTTCACGGCCGACTATCTGCGCAAGCATCGCCGCCTCGGCACGGTCATGACCTTCTACAAGGTGCAGGAAATCCGCACCGACATCGAGGTCGAGACGAAGGACCCCGAGGATGCGCGCGCGATCGAGGCGGGCCTGGCGCAACTCGTGCGCTCGACCACGTCCAGGGCGGGCGAGAGCCCCCTCCTCGCCATGCGCTACGGCACGGGCTGCGCCACCGAACAGGCGCCGAACCCCGACAGCCGCATTCTGCTTTCGCAGGAGAAGGACGCGCTCGGCCTCAACCGCACGAAGATGGACTGGAAGCTCACCGCCGAAGACCGCACCAATCTGCGCCGCAATCTCGCCGCGCTCTCCCGCGCCTTCGGCGCCTGGGGCGAGGGCCGCGTGCGCGTGCTCTTCCCCGAGCGCGACGCCTGGGAGGAAGCGGAAGGCTGGGGCAATCACCACATGGGCACCACCCGCATGGCCGACGATCCGCGCAAGGGTGTCGTCGATGCGAACTGCAAGGTGCATGGCGTCGAGAACCTCTATGTCGCGGGAAGCTCCGTCTTCACGACATCGGCCACCGTCAATCCGACACTGACCGTCGTCGCGCTCGCGCTTCGCCTCGCCGAGCATGTGCAGACCCGCTTCGTCAGGGGGGTGTGAGCCATGGCGACGACGATCTCCCGCAGAAACATGCTCGTGCTCGCCATGGCCGGTGCCGCGGCGGCGGCGCTTCCCGCCGCGTTCGTCGCCATCGAACGCGAAACCGGCGACATGACCGACCAGCTTCTGTCGATGCTCTCCGACCCTGCCGGCGCCGCCGAGATCGGCAAGCGCTGGGCGGCATCGACCAGGCGCGAGCACAACGCCGCCGCGCTGGCGCAGAAGATCGCCAAGCGGCTGCGCGCGCATGGCTGGCGCCCCGGCGACGAGGCGGAGCTGATGCGCGCCGCGCTCGCGGCCCGCGTGCGTCACGAATTCGCGCGGGACGATCTCGTGGACATCGAGGGCTGGCAGGTCACGCGCACGGATGCGGAACTCTGCGTGCTGGCCGCGCTCCACAGCGGCGTGGCGCTTTCGAGCGAAGGCTGAAGCAGCGGCGCGGTCGAGGCGTGCGGCGCTTTTCTGCGCGGAACGCCAGCGGCTCGCAACATTGCGCCATTACGGGCAAGGCGTTCCCTTGCCGAGCGCCACGCTGTTCGCGCGCGCCATGATCGTCGCGGCGCGGTCGCGCGTCCACGGTCCCGGCCGGTCGGGATGCCAGTAGATCGGATTGGGCAGCACGGCGGCGAGAAGCGCCGCCTGATGAGCGGAGAGCTGCGCGGCGCCGACGCCGAAATAGTGCCGGGAGGCCGCTTCCGCGCCATAGATGCCCGGCCCCCATTCGATCACATTGAGATAAAGCTCGAGGATGCGCGCCTTGGGCAACAGCGCTTCGAGCCAGACGGTCAGATAGGCTTCGCCCGCCTTGCGCAGAAACGTACGGGCGGGCCAGAGAAAGAGGTTCTTCGACGTCTGCATGCTGATCGTGCTCGCCCCGAGCACGCGCTTGCGCTTCTTCTGATAGCGCTCGACGGCATTGCCGACCGCATCCCAGTCAAAGCCGCGATGGGCGCAGAACTTCGCATCCTCCGCCGCGATCACCGCCCGTTGCAGATGGGGCGATATGCGCGAAAGCGGAACCCAGGATCTGGAGATACCATAACCCTCGGCCGCCCGGATGAGCATGAGCGGCGTCACCGGCGGCGGCACGACCCGGTAGAGAAGGATGACGACCGCCGGCCCCACAAAGGCGGCAAGCAGCAGATAGCCGGCCCAGCGCCTGAAGGCGCCAGCCCGCGCACCCCGACGCTGGCGCTGCCCGCGCCGGTCCCGCCGCCCCCCCGACTTTCTTTCAAACCTGTTCACGCCCGGATCATCGGTGAGCGCGGCACTGGAGACAAGCCCGGTAATTGCCTGATTTGTGTCACTTTTTCGCCTCCTTCGACCTCGATTCTGGCGATCGTGGGATGCGTCGCGGGAATCGGCGCCCCCCGCCCATTGCTGAAGGGAGGCCAAGATGAAGAAAGCAGCGACGATGCTGGTTGTAGCAGCTCTGCTCGGAACCAGCGCCTGCACCAACCTCGACAGCACCACCCAGGGCGCGCTCTCGGGCGGCGCCATCGGTACCGCCGTGGGTCTTGCAGCGACGGCCGTCGCGGGCACGAGCCTTGCGACGGGCGCCATTGTAGGCGGCGCGGTCGGTGCCGCGGCCGGTGCCTATGTGGGCTGTCAGAAACAGGGCAAATGCTGAGGCAAAGCCCCGTCCCATCCAATTCCGAAGGCCCGCCCGGCAATCCCGCGGCGGGCCTTTTGCCGACTGCGGGGGCCTTCGGCCCTCGGGCGCAACATGTCGCGCGAGCGTCGCAAAAGGCACGTAGTGAGGACCGCCGGGCCTGAAATGTCCGGGCCGCGCCCGGTATTCCTGTTCTTGCCTGTCCCCGCGCGGCACGGACTGGGGTAAACCAATCGGCAGAATTGAGTCGTATGCTTCGAGGCGCGACGGAAGAATGCCGCCAGTTCCGTTTGAGCCGGTGGCAGCCCCCGGCCACGCGCACGGGATGACATGACCAGAGCCGAAAGTCCTTGATATGCGAAAAGCGTCTCCCCGCACCATTCTCGTCGCGCTGTGCGGCCTCGTCGCGATCGGCTTCGCCTTCCATTGGCTCTTCTCGCCCTCCGCCGCGAACCGCAAGCCGGGACGGAGCGACATCCCGCCCGTGACCGTCGCTGCGGCCGAGACGCGCAATGTTCCCGTCGATGTCGAGGCGGTGGGAACCGTCCTTGCGAACGCCACCGTGCAGGTGAAGTCCCGCATCGACGGCCAGATCGTCGCCGTCGCCTTCAAGGAGGGACAGATCGTCCGCAAAGGCGACCTTCTCTTCCAGATCGATCGCGCGCCCTATGAAGCAGCGCTGCGGGCGGCGAAGGCCAATCTCCAGCGCGACGAGGCGCAGCTCGACAATGCGCGCCTCGACCTCGGACGCGCGAACAAGCTCCTCGCCAAGGGCTATGCGTCGCAGCAGACACACGATGCCGCCAAGGCGCAGGTGAAGGCGCTCGAAGGCAGCGTCGCCGCAGACAGAGCCGCCGTCGATCAGGCCGCGCTCCAGCTCGGCTATACGGAAATCCGTTCGCCCATCGACGGCAAGACCGGCCCCTACCTCGTCGACGCCGGCAACATCGTCAAGGCGGCCGATGCGAACCCGCTCGTCGTGGTGACGCAGATCCAGCCGGTGAAGATTTCGTTTTCGCTCGCACAGCAGCATCTGGCGAAACTCCACAGCCGCATGGCGGAGAAGGCGCTCAACGCCTCGTTCAGGCCGCACAATTCCAGCCGGGAGGTTTCCGCGCCCATCGACTTCATCGGCAACCAGGTGAACGCCGATGCGGGAACGATCGAACTGCGCGCCACCTATGACAATGCCGTCCTCGATCTCGTGCCGGGCGAATTCGTGAATGTGCGCGTGCATCTCGACGAGATCACGAACGCCGTCGTCGTGCCGCGCGAGGCGGTCAACACGGGCCAGGACCGCCTCTATGTCTATGTGGTGACCGCCGATAACAAGGCCGAGGCACGCAATGTCGACGTGCTCCATCGCAGCGGCGACATGGCGGCGCTGGCGCCCGGCGCGGTGAAGCCCGGCGAGCAGGTCGTGACGGACGGACAGATGCGCGTCGCGCCCGGCATGCCGGTGAAAATCGTGCCGAGGGGGCCCGGCGCATGAATGTCTCCGAAATATTCATCCGCCGCCCCGTCATGACGACGCTCGTAATGACGGCGATCGTGCTCTTCGGCATGTTCGGCTATTCGACCCTGCCGACGAGCGAACTGCCCGCCGTCGATTTTCCGACGATCTCGGTTTCCGCCTCGCTTCCGGGCGCAGATCCAGAAACCATGGCATCGGCCGTCGCGACGCCGCTCGAAAGCCAGTTCTCGACCATCGCCGGCATCGACCAGATGACCTCGACGTCGAGCCTCGGCTCGACCCGCATCACCATCCAGTTCAAGCTCGACCGCAACATCGACGCCGCCGCGCAGGACGTGCAGGCGGCGATCTCCGCGGCCCAGCGCCAGCTTCCTTCCGGCATGCCGAGCCCGCCGACGCTGCGCAAGGTCAATCCGGCGGACTCGCCCGTTCTCTTCCTGACGCTGAGCTCGCCCACCCTGCCGCTCAACGAGGTCGATCGCTATGCGGAGACGATCCTCGCCCGGCGGCTCTCCACGATCGACGGCGTCGCGCAGGTGAACGTCTATGGCTCGCAGAAATACGCCGTCCGCCTGCAGGTGAACCCCGACGCGCTCGCCGCCCGCGGCATCGGCATCGACGAGGTGACGGCGGCCGCGCAATCGCTCAACGTCAACAATCCCACAGGCTCCCTCAGCGGCCCCACGCGCAACACCGTCATCCGCGCCGACGGGCAGCTCGTCGATGCCGACGCCTTTCGCCGCCAGATCGTCGCCTGGCGCAACGGCGCCCCGGTGCGCTTCGGCGATATCGGCGATGTCGTCGACAGCGTCGAGAACGATCAGGTCGCAAGCTGGGCGGGCAAGGACCGCGCCATCGTGCTCTCGATCCAGCGCCAGCCGGGCGCGAACACGATCGCCGTCGTCGATGCGATCCACGCCGTCATTCCGGGCTTCATGGAGCAGCTTCCCGCCTCCGTCTCGCTCGACGTTCTCTATGACCGCAGCCAATCCATCCGCGCCTCGGTCGAGGATGTGCAGTTCACGCTCGTGCTTGCCGCAGCGCTCGTCATTCTGGTGATCTTCCTTTTCCTGCGCACATTGTCGGCGACGATCATTCCCTCGCTCGCGCTTCCGATCTCGGTCGTCGGCACATTCGCGGGCATGGCCTTCATGGGCTACAGCCTCGACAATCTCTCGCTCATGGCGCTGACACTTTCGGTCGGCTTCGTCGTCGACGACGCGATCGTGATGCTCGAAAACATCATGCGCCATATCGAGAACGGCGTGCGCCCGTTCGAGGCCGCGCTCAAGGGCTCGCGCGAAATCGCCTTCACCATTCTCTCGATGACGGTCTCGCTCGCCGCCGTCTTCATTCCCGTGCTCTTCATGGGCGGCATCGTCGGCCGGCTACTGCATGAATTCGCCGTCACCATCGTGATCGCGATTGTCGTTTCCGGCTTCGTCTCGATCACGCTGACGCCGATGCTGTGCAGCCGCATCATCCGGCCGGGCCATGGAGCAGCGGCGCATGGGCGGCAGATCGCCATTCTGCGCTGGAGTGAGCGCGCCTTCGCAGCGATGGAAAGCGCCTATGAGCGGACGCTGCGCACAAGCCTCGTGCATCACCGGATCGTGTTCGGCGTCTTCCTGCTGAGCGTCGCGGCGACGGTTCTCTTCTTCAACATCATTCCCAAGGACTTCCTGCCGAGCGGCGACAACGGCCAGGTCTTCGCCATGACCGAAGGCCCGAACGGGATCTCGCTCGAGGACATGTCGCGCCATCAGCAGCGGGCCGCCGCCATCATCCTCGCCGATCCGAATGTCGCCGCCGTCATGTCCTCGGTCGGCGCGGGCGGATCGCGCTCGACCGTCAATGCGGGCACCATCGTCGCGCGCCTGAAGCCTCGCTCGGAACGCAAGCTCAGCGCCGATGAGGTCATTCAGGAATTGCGACCGAAGCTCGCCGTCGTGCCCGGCATCAAGGTCTATCTCCAGAACCCGCCCGCGATCCGCGTCGGCGGGCAGCTCTCGAAGGCGTCCTACCAGTACACGTTGCAGGACCTCGATTCCGATACGCTTTACGGTGGCGCGACGCGATTGCAGAACGCGCTTGCCTCCGCCCCCGGCTTTCAGGACGTGACGAGCGATCTCGACCTCACGACGCCAACGCTGAGCGTCGAGATCGACCGCGACCGCGCCGCCCGGCTCGGCATCACGCCCGAGCAGATACAGAGCGCGCTCGCCTCCGCCTTTGGCGGCATCCAGATCTCGACGATCTATACCTCGTCCGACCAGTACAAGGTCATCATCGAACTGCAGAAGAAATACCAGCAGGACGAAGCGGCGCTGCAGCGGCTCTATCTGCGCTCGTCATCGGGCACGCTCGTTCCGCTGACCGCCATGGTGCGGACGAAGCGGATCGCGACCTCGCTGACCGAGAACCATCTGGGCCAGCTTCCGGCCGTCACCATCTCCTTCAACCTCGCGCCGGGCGTCGCGCTCAGCGATGCGGTGAGCGCCATCGAGAAGGTGCAGGGCGAAATCCGCCTGCCCGACACGATCACGACGAGTTTTCAGGGAACGGCGCAGGCCTTCCAGAGTTCGATGAGCGGGCTCGGCCTGCTGCTCGTGCTCGCCATTCTCGTCGTCTATATCGTCCTCGGCATTCTCTATGAGAGCTTCATCCACCCGCTGACGATCCTTTCCGGCCTGCCCTCGGCCGCCGTCGGCGCGTTGCTGACGCTCTATCTCTTCGGTCTGCCGCTCACCCTCTATGCCTTTGTCGGCATGATCATGCTCATCGGCATCGTGAAGAAGAACGCGATCATGATGATCGACTTCGCGCTGGAGCGCGAACGGGCCGAAGGCATGGCGCCCGAGGAGGCGATCTTCCGCGCCGCGATCATCCGCTTCCGCCCGATCATGATGACGACGATGGCGGCCCTTGTGGGCACGCTCCCCATCGCCATCGGCTTCGGCGAGGGTGGCGAGGTGCGCCAGCCGCTCGGCCTCGCGGTGGTGGGCGGGCTTGCCCTCTCGCAGCTCCTGACGCTCTACATCACCCCCGTTCTTTACGTCTATCTCGACCGGATCGGCACGCGCTTCGGCGGCGGCCACAGGCAGAGGGTGGAAGCGATCGACCTGCCCGTGGCGGCTGGCGAATGACCGCGCCCGCTCCACACGGGGCGTGACAGAGCGCGGGACTGCAACTAATGTTCCGGCGGGCGGAGTGAGAGACGGTTCCTGAGAACCCGGGGGTCCGCGAAAGGGAGGAGAAGCCGGCCCGCGCCGATGCGCGGGGTTTGCGCTGCCTGCCACCCGCATCCGCTCCCCGACCCCGCCCCGGAGAAACCGGTCGAGCCCGAGGTCGAGGACGAATGACCAAGAACGCAAACGAAGACCAGCAGCCGCGGCGCAAGCGCCGCTGGCTCGTGCCTCTCGTCTTCCTTCCCTTCGTGGCGGTGCTCTGGGTGCCGTTCTACAACTCGCATGAGCCCGCTCTTGCCGGCATTCCCTTCTTCTACTGGTTCCAGTTCGTCTGGATCATCATCGGCGCCGCGCTGACGATCTTCGTCTATCTCGCGACTGAATAGAGCCCCCCATGCACTGGACCGCGATTACCGTCTTCACCGGGCTCTTCGCCTTCGTCACCATTCTCGGCTTCGTCGCCGCGCGCTGGCGCCAGGGCGACCTCAACCAGATCCAGGAATGGGGCCTCGCCGGGCGCCGCTTCGGTACCGTCGTCACCTGGTTTCTTCTCGGCGGTGATCTCTACACCGCCTACACCTTCATCGCCGTCCCGGCCCTCATCTATTCGGCCGGCGCGATGGGCTTCTTCGCGATCCCCTACACGATCCTCGTCTATCCGCTGGTCTTCGTGATGTTCCCGCGCCTCTGGTCGGTCGCGCACAAGCACGGCTTCGTCACGGCGGCCGATTTCGTGAACGGCCGCTACGGCCATCAGGGCCTCGCCTTCGCCGTCGCGCTCACCGGCATCGTCGCGACCATGCCCTATATCGCGCTCCAGCTCGTCGGCATGGAAGTCGTGATCGGCGCGATGGGCATCCATGCCGACGGGCTTCTCGGCGAACTGCCGCTCATCATCGCCTTCCTGATCCTCGCCGCCTTCACCTATACGAGCGGCCTGCGCGCCCCGGCGATGATCGCCATCGTCAAGGACGTGCTCATCTATGTGGCGGTGATCGGCGCCATCATCATCATTCCGGGCAAGCTCGGCGGCTACACCGCGATCTTCAGCGCGATCCCGCCCGAAAAACTCACCCTGCCGCCGCCCCCCGAAGGCAGCCTCGGCAGCTACAGCGCCTATGCCACGCTGGCGCTCGGCTCGGCGCTCGCGCTCTTCCTCTATCCCCACTCGATGACGGGCGTGATGAGCTCGAGCTCGGGCCATGTCATCCGCCGCAACGCCGCGATCCTGCCGGCCTATTCCGTCGTGCTCGGCCTCATCGCGCTGCTCGGATACATGGCTTTCGCGGACAATCTTTCGGCGAAGCCCGAATTCGCCGAGGGCTTCGCGCGCTATGGCGCGAATTTCGCCGTGCCCGCGCTCTTCCTCGACAAGCTGCCGGGCTGGTTCGCGGGCATCGCCTTCGCCGCCATCGGCATCGGCGCGCTCGTGCCCGCCGCGATCATGTCGATCGCGGTCGCCAATCTCTTCACCCGCAACATCTACAAGGCCTATTTCCGGCCCGATTGCACGCCCGAGGCCGAAGCGCGCATGGCGAAGATCATTTCGCTCATCGCCAAGATCGGCGCGCTGTTCTTCGTCCTCGGCCTCCAGCAGAGCCTCGCCATCCAGCTCCAGCTTCTCGGCGGCATCTGGATCATCCAGACCTTGCCGGCGATCTTCTTCGGCCTCTATACGCGCTGGTTCGACCCCCGCGCGCTCCTCGTCGGCTGGGCCGTGGGCATCGGCACGGGCACATGGATGGCATGGACGCTCGGCTTCAAATCGTCGATCTACCCGCTCGTCCTCTTCGGCGTGACCATGCCGGGCTATGCCGCGCTCTATACGGTCATCCTTAATCTCGCCATTGCCGCCATCCTCACGCCGGTCTTCCGCGCGATCTCCACGACCGCGCATCAGGACGTGACCGAGCGGGAGGACTACGCCTGAGTCTCGCCTGAGAGGCCGAAGGCGCGATCGACAGGCGCGAAGGAGCCAGCGACGAGCACGCCCTCCTCGCGATGCGAGGCGTCCGCGGCGAGCGCGCGGTCGATGCGGGCGACATTGAAGCCCGCCTCGCGCGCGGCGGTGATTTCGCCCGCGAGGTCGGAGAGAAAGAGGATGCGGGCGGGCTCGAGGCCGAGCGCGCGCGCGATCCCGGCATAGGAGCCCGTCTCTACCTTGGCGCCGATACGCGTGTCGAAATAGCCCGAAAAGAGGCCGGTGAGATCGCCCTTGTCGGAATGGCCGAAGATGAGCTTCTGCGCTTCCTCCGAGCCCGAAGAATAGACATAGAGCCTGAGCCCCCGCGCATGCCAGCGCCGCATATGCTTGGCTGCGTCCTCATAGACCTGCCCCTTGAGCACGCCCGCCTCATAGCCCGAGCGCCAGATGAGGCCCTGCAGCGTCTTGAGCGGCCCGGCCTTGCGGTCCTCGTCGATCCAGCCGATGAGGAGCGCGACGGTTGCGTCGAGATCGTATTCCGGATGGCCCGCAAGCTCGCGCGCCGCGGCGAGCGCGGCCGCGACCTCCGGCTCGCCCTGATGCGCCGCGCAGAACTCCGCGATGCGCGCCCGCGCGTAAGGAAACAGCGCCTCATGCACGAAGGCAATGGGCGTCGTCGTGCCCTCGATGTCGGTGACGATGGCCGCGATGGTCATGCCGCCCCGGCGCTCTCGTAAAGCGGGAAGCGCGTGGCGATGTCGTCGCCCGTGAAATGGCCGACCCAGCCCTCCGGCGTCGTGAAGATGCGGATGGCGCAGAAATGCGGATTGGCGCCGGTGTCGAACCAGTGCGTCGTGCCGGCGGGTACGCTGATGAGATCGTCGCGCTCGCAGACGACGCGATGGACGCGGCCGCCCGCCCGCAGATAGAAGGCGCCCGAGCCCTCGACGAAGAAGCGCACCTCGTCATCGTCATGCGTGTGCTCGGCGAGAAACTTCTGGCGCATCGCCACCCGGTCCGGATGGTCAGGCTTCACCCGCACAACATCGACGCTCTTGTAGCCGCCCTCCTGCATGAGGCGCGTCACCTCGGCGTCATAGGCGGCAAGAACCTCCTCCTGGCCCGCATCGGGCTGAAGCTCGGCCGCGGCCTTCCAGCGCTCGAACCTGACGCCGATTTCCGCAAGCACCTTGGCGATTTCCGCGCCGTCTCGCGTATCGACAAGCACCTTCGAGGGGTCCGTATCGGGATAGACGGTGAGATGGGTCATCGCGCGCGCTCCTGCTGAAGTTCGGCGGTCAAGAGAAAGTCGAAAGCCTCCATGTGGCGGATCGCATCCCCGGCGCTCGCGCCCCATGTATAGAGGCCGTGCCCCGATATGAGATAGCCGGGAACGGGCCCCGCCTCTGCGAGCCGTTCCTCGATGAGCGCCGCCAGACGATCCGTGTCCTGATCGTTCGGAACGATCGGAATGTCGAGCACTGTCTCATGCGTTTTGATGCCGGAAAACGCCTTGAGAAGCTCCCAGCCTTCCAGCCGGAAGAAGCCCGCCCGCTCATGGGCGCGCGAAAGGATCGTCGCCGGAAGCGAGTGAATATGCGCGATGGCGCCGATGGAGGGATCGACCGCATAGCGCATGAGATGAAGCGGCGCCTCGGCGGAAGCGCGCGGATGTTTCGCGCCGGAAATCTCGGCCTCGATCACATCCGCCTCGGTGAGCCGCGCCTTGTCGGCGCCCGTCGCCGTCAGCGCCGCGCGCGCGTGGTCGATGCGCACCGAAAAATTGCCGCTCGTCGCCGGCACCCAGTGACGCTCGCCCGCGAGCCGCGCCATGGCGACGACGCCCCGGGCGGCCTCGGTAAAGGACAATGGCTCACAAGCTGTCGTTTTCGGCATTGGGAATGCTCTCCGGCGGAACGCGAAGCCCGGCAGGGGCAGCGGCGCCTACATAGCACATCCCTCCCGCTTTTGTAGCACCGGCCCCCGATCTCTCAGCGGCTCGCCGCGAGCAGGAGGCTCAGAAGCCCCTCGATCACCTCGTTGCGCGGGCGGTCGAAATTCGAGATCACCCAGCGCATGGCGACATGGACGATCGCCCCCACGATGCCTGCGGCCACCACTTCCTCCCGCACCGCGCTCGTGGCGCCGCGCGGCAGCAGAACCCGCGCCTCGTTGCGCACGAGATCGGTGAAGGCGGCCATGGCATCGCGGTAGATGCGGTCCTTGTCCCGGCCCGCGCTCAGCACGTCGATGAGAAGGATGCGCCCGAGGCCCGGATCGCGCTCGATCGTGCCGAAATAGGCCCCGAGAAGCGCGCGCGCCTTGGCTTCGGCCGAGCCGTCCGCCGCCGCGATCGCCTCCTGCATCGCCCCGCCGATCCTGACCATGACCAGCTCATAGACGGCGACGAAGAGGTCGTCCTTGCGCGCGAAGGATTCGTAGAAATAGCGCTCCGTGAGCCCCGCCTCGGCGCAGACCTGGCGGACTGTCGCGGCCCTGTAGCCGATTGTGCCGAAGATGCGGAAACCCGCCTCGACGAGCTTCGCCCGCCTTGCAGCCTGCCTTTCGGAGCGGCTCTCGCCGCGATAGCGGCGCTGGGGTTTGAGTTCGGCTGATTCGGACATGGGCAGATATTGTTATGGGTGATGGGCGGAAACAATCCGGCAAAAAATCAAGGCGCGATGGCGCCAAAGGCAGATAGACGCAACCTATAATGGAAGTATGCCTATAATTATCTCGTTATAGTTGCATTAATAATTATGTGTGCAACTATAGTTCTATGAGACAGCGATTCGAAACGCTCGATAGAGCGCCGTCGGCCCCCCTCGGCTCTGCGGAGTTGGACCGGCCTCACCTCGTTCCGACCATCAGCGCGGAGACTGCGGCCCGCAGCGCGCGGCAGGGCCGCCCATGGCCCCTCGAGCCTGCCGCCGAAAGCGCGGGCAACACGCCGCCCGGCGCGCAGGAGCCTTGCGAGGCGCCGCTCAACCGGCAGCGCACGCGGATGCTGCTCGACCTCTACAATGCCCGGATGAGGCTCTTTCCCTCCGGCCTCTTCGCCGATCCGGCCTGGGAAATGCTGCTCGACCTCACCCATGCAAGGCTCGCCGGCAAGCGCGTCTCGGTCTCGAGCCTCTGCATCGCCGCTCATGTTCCGGCGACGACGGCGCTTCGCCGCATTGGCGATCTGGTGAAGAGCGGCCTCGTCACGCGCATCAGGGACGAGAATGACGGCAGGCGCGTCTTCGTCGAGTTGACGGAAGAAGGTCTCGCCCGGATGAACCTCTATTTCGAGGCCGTGCTGAAATCCCTGAATGCGGGACAGGCGAGAAGCTCGTGACCCTCAGCTTGCAAGGAGATCGCGATATTCGGGATGCTTCTCGACGAAACGCGCGATGAATGAGCATTGGGGCACGATCTTCATACCCAACGCACGGATGGAATCGAGCGCGCCTCTGGCGAGCCGGGAACCGACGCCCTTGCCCGCCAGAGCCTCCGGCACTTCCGTATGGACGAGGACGACGCGGCCCGGCTGGCGCTCATAGGTGACGAAGGCCGTCGCGCCATCGACGACAAGCTCGTAGCGGTGGCGCGCCGGATTGTCCCGGACCTCGGTGGAAACGGCTTCTGCTGGCATCTCGCTCTCCCGGATTGAACCTCACGAGGCTAATACGCCCCGCCGCCAATGCAACCGCGTCGCCTGCATTGGTATCGCCCGCGCGAGCCCAGGCCCTGCGCGGAACGGCAATTCCGTCAACGGATCATGCCTGCCTGCCGGGCCTGAGCCTTCACGCCCTCAGCGGACGAGAAGGTCCCGCCCCGCCTTCCTGACATCCGTGCAGCCCGTGAGCGCCATCGCCACCTCAAGCTCGCGCTGAAGCGTCGTCAGCATGGCGCGAACGCCCGCCTCGCCGCCGCCCGCAAGCGCATAGGCCCATGCCCTGCCGATCATGACGGAGCGCGCGCCAAGCGCCAGCGCCTTCAGCACATCGAGGCCCGAGCGCACGCCGCCATCCATCAGCACCGTCGCGCGCTCGCCGACAGCCTCGACGATGGGCGGCAGCGCCTCCACCGTCGACGGCACGCCATCGAGCTGGCGGCCGCCATGATTGGAGACGACGATGCCGCTCGCGCCGGCCTCGACGGCAAGGCGCGCATCCTCGGCATCGAGAATGCCCTTGATGACGATCGGCCCGTCCCAGCGCTCGCGCACCCACTCCAGATCGCGCCAGCTCACGCTCGGATCGAAATTGCGGCCGAGCCACATGGCGAAATCGTTGGTGCCCTTCGCATTCGGCATGGCGCTCGCCAGATTGCCGAAAGTGGCCGGGCCGCCATTGAGCATCACATCCCAGAGCCAGAAGGGATGGCAGGCGCCATCGGCGGCGCGCCTGAGCTTGTCGAGAAGCGAAAGCTCGCCCGAAAGCCCGGAGCGCACATCGCGGTAGCGCGCGCCCGGCACCGGCAGATCGACCGTGAAGATGAGCACGGGCGAGCCCGCCGCCTTGGCGCGCTCGAGCACGGCCGACATGAAGCCGCGATCCTTGATCATGTAGAGCTGGAACCAGAGCGGCTTGCTGATCGCGGCGCTCACCTCCTCGATCGAGCAGATGCTGACCGTCGAGAGACAGAACGGCAGGCCGGCCGCATCCGCCGCGCGGGCGGCCTGCACCTCGCCCCGCCTCGCATAGAGCCCGGCCATGCCGACCGGTGCGAGAAGGATCGGCATGGCGAGCTTCTGGCCGAAAATCTCGGTCGAGAGATCGAGCTTCGACACATCGGTCAGCACGCGCTGGCGCAGCGCCACGCGCTCCATGTCCCCGACATTGCGCGCCAGCGTCGTCTCCGCATAGGAGCCGCCATCGATATAGTCGAAGAACATGCGCGGCAGACGCCGCCTGGCCCGCATGCGCCAGTCGGAAACAGATGCCGGTTGCGTCATTCCTGTCTCTCCCCACTCACGCCCGATGGCTCGGGCCGCGAAATGCGGTCAGTATACGACAGGCCGGGGCCGCGACATATGCCCGTCGCGCCATTCCTGTCGGGGCCTGCCAGCCTTTGCGCCGCGTCGAGAAAGCGCGCCCGCATCTCGCCCGCAAAGGGGTTCTCGCGCGTGATCGCCCTGTAAAGCTCATCCGTATCATGACGAACGGAGGCAACCATCCGCATCATGTGCTCGAAGGTCGGCGTCGTGTGGTCGAGCGGGGGCAAATCCATGGCGAGGATGACGCGCGAGAGGAGATGGGTGAGCCCCTGCACATAGGCCATCTGGCGGTCGTGGCGCTCGGGCGTCGTCGGGAAGGCATCGAGGCCGAGCACGGCCTTCAGAAAGCGCCGAACGAGAACGTCGCGCCGCCCCCGCGCGCGGCAGACGGCGATCCGCAGGCCGCTTATGCCGCCCTTCCCGCTTTGCGGGCCGAAGAGCGGATGCGTGCCGACGATATCGACATGGGGTGGCAGCGCCGCGTCGAGGATCTCGAGCGGCCTCACCTTGAGCGAGCAGACATCAACGACAAGGGCGCCGGGCCTGAGCAGCGGCGCGATGGAACGCGCCACTTCGCCCAGCGCCGAAAGCGGCACGGCGAGCACCACCACCTCCTGCCGCGCGGCGGTTTCGAGATCGGCGCGGCGGGCACGCTCGGGAAGGCGCATGGCCTCGACATGCGGCCCCGCATCATGGAGCGAGAGATCGAAATGGCGCGCGAGATGCGGGATCGCAAAGGCGCCGAAGGCGCCAATGCCGATGATGCCCATGCCTGGCCGTGGAGGAGGAAGACCCGCCAGGTGTGGCGGCCTTGGGCGCGCATCGATGGAAAATTCGGCTTGATCTGGCATTTTTCTCGTCCTGTCTGGCCGCCAGGACGGATATGCACAAACGAAAATGCCGCCTGACGGCGGCATGTTTCGAACATAGGTGATCGACCTGCCGCTCCTATGGGAACAGCCGGTAATAGGAACGGAGCGCGTGCGAGGTCTCGATCATCATGGGCGGGGATCATCGACTTTTTGGCTCGCCCGTCAAGCCCTTCCCGAAACCCCCTGTCCGGCGCTCCCGAGGCGGGAGATCGGCGCGAGGGCCGCGCGGGAGCGCGCCCGCGCCTTGCCTGGGGGTCGCAGCCGCAGCGCATTCGCGACCACGGCGATGGAGGAACCCGACATCGCCAGCGCCGCCACGAGAGGCGTGACATGGCCAAGGATCGCGACCGGCAGCGCGACGGCGTTGTAGGCAACGGCCAGCGCGAAATTCTGCCGGACGAGACGCCCCGCGGCGCGCGATATGGCGAGCGTCAGCGGAACCGCGTCGAGGCTCTCATGAAGGAAGACGAAATCCGCCGCATTGCGCCCGACATCGGCGGCGCTCGCAGGCGCCATGGAGACATGCGCGGCGGCAAGCGCGGGCGTGTCGTTGAGGCCGTCGCCCACCATCATCACCTTGCGACCGGCGGCGCCCAACGCGGCGATGCGCGCGGCCTTCTCTCCCGGCAGGACGCCCGCCTCGAAATCGCCGATCCCGACCTCGCCCGCAAGGCGCCGCACGGCCGGCAGATTGTCGCCCGAGATGATCGAGACGGCGAGCCCTCGGGCCCGAAGCTCGGCGATCGCTTCTCTCGCCCCCGGCCGCAGGGCGTCGTCGAAATGAAAGGCTTCCATGAGTTGCCCGTTCTTCGAGAGCGCAGCGCCCGCCTCCTCCGGCGCGGGCGAGAGCCCGCCCGACGTCTCGAGCACCCAGTCCGTCCGGCCGAGACGGAACACATCGCCGCCGCTACGAGCTTCGAGGCCGAAGCCCGGAAACTCCCGAACGCTGTCGAGCGGGGCCGAGGCGATGCCTGCCGCCGAAGCCGCCGCCGCGAGCGCCCGCGAGCAGGGGTGCAGCGAACGGACGGCCATGCCCGCCGCAATCGCCAAATTCGCGCGGCTGACAGTCGCGGCCCCGCCAAGGCTCAACTCGCCGCGCGTCAGCGTGCCGGTCTTGTCGAAGACGACCGTATCGACCTCGTCGAGCCGCTCCATCGCCGAGCCGTCCCTCACCATGACGCCGCTCTCGAACAGCCGCCGCGCCGCCACGACCTGCACCATCGGCACGGCGAGCCCCAGCGCGCAGGGGCAGGTGATGATGAGAACCGCGACCGCGATCGTCACCGCGCGGTGAAAATCTCCACTCGCGACCATCCAGCCGATGAAGCTCAAAAGCGCGGCGAGATGTACGACGGGCGCATAGAGCCGCGAGGCCCGGTCGGCGAGACGGCGATAGGCCCCGCGCCCTGCTTCGGCGGCCTCCATGAGGCGCACCATTTCGGCGAGGAATGAGTCCTTCGCGGCGGCTGCGGCCTCGAGCGTGAGCGGCCCGGTGAGGTTGAGCGTTCCGGCCCGAACCATCGCTCCCGGCGCGACCGCGAGCGGCATGCTCTCACCCGAGACGAGCGAATTGTCGAGATCGGACGCGCCATCGACGACGCGCGCATCGACGGGAACCCGCTCGCCTGCCGCGAGCAGGATCGTCATTCCGGGCGCGATTTCATCGACCGGCAGATAATCGCGCGATCCGTCGGCCTGCCGGACCATGGCGCCCCGCGCAGCGAGCGCCGCCAGCCCCTTCACCGCCACTCGCGCCTTCTCGCGCATCAGATGATCGAGCGTGCGCCCGATAAGCAGGAAAAAGAGAAGCGTGACCGACGCATCGAAATAGGCCTCCTGGCCATGATGGATCGTGTCGTAAAGGCTCATGGCGAAGGCCACCAGCACGCCGATCGAGATCGGCACATCCATATTCGCCTGTCCGTGCCTCAGGCTGTTCCACGCCGAGCGGAAGAAGATGCGGCCCGAAAAGGCGAGCACGGGAAGCGCGATGACGGCCGAAATCCAGTGAAATATGTCGCGCGTCGCGGGCTCCGCCCCCGACCACACCGAAACCGAGAGCAGCATGATGTTGCCCGCCGCGAAGCCCGCAATGGCGAGCGCGCGCAAGAGTTCCGAATAGGTGTGATCCTTCTCCTCCGCGCTCATGTCGTGGAGATGGGCCTCATAGCCCATGCCCCGCAGCGCCTCGAGAAGCGGTGGCGCGTCCGCGCTCTCCCGCCAGCGCACCGCGACCCGCTTCGTCGAAAGATTGACGCGCACATGCTCCACGCCGGCAAGCGCACTGAGGCCCGCTTCTATGGTGCGGATGCAGCCGCCGCAATGAATGCCGGGGACGGAGATATCGGTCTGGCGCAGGTCGTCGCCGACGGCGCGGCTTGCCAGCAGCATCTCTCCGTCAGAGGGGGATAGCCCCCTGGCTCCGCCGCGCGGCATGCTGCCCTTGCCCGATGTTTCCATCGCTTCGCTATTGCACCGCCTTGTATGCATGCCAGCTCGCATGGCCGAGCAGCGGGAAGACGATGACGAGGCCGAGAAGGCCGCTCGCCAGGCTGGCGGTGAAGAGCGCCGCCACGATGAGGCCCCAGCAGATCATCACCGGCAGATTGTTCCAGACGAGCACCATGCTGGTGCCCATGGCGGTGAGCGCATCCACGCGCTGATCGAGCAGCATGGGAATGGCGAAGATGCTGATGGAGAAGGAGAAGGCGGCAAAGAGGCTCCCGACCAGCGTGCCGACGACGAGCATGGACCAGCCGACAGGTGTCGTGAACAGCATCGGCGCGATGTGATCGAGCCCGGGGAAAGGCCGCACGCCAAAAAACAGCGCATAGATGATGACGGCGGCGCGCATCCACAAGAGCATCAGCAGACAGAGCAGCGCGCCGGCAAAGACGATCTGCCCCCTGGACTTCGCGCGAACGAGGATCATGCCGCCGAGCGAAACCTTTTCGTTGCGCGCAAGGCGGCGGCTCTTCTCGTAAAGGCCGACGGCGAGGATCGGCCCCACCACCAGGAAGCCTGAAAGCGCCGGGAAGAGAACATGATCCCAGCCAAGCGCGAACATGGCTCCGATGACGAGGAACGATGTGAGCAGCACGACGAGACCATAGGCAAGGCTCGGCCCCGGCTGCGTGGCGAGATCCCGCCAGCCTGCGCGCAGCCACTCGAACGCCGCGCCCAGAGGCAGATCGCGCCTGTAGCTTTTCTCCGGCGCGAGCGGAGGAACAATGGGCGGAAGTCGGGTCATGATCGCCTCCACTTGATCGGTCGCGTTTTTCGGGCGGGTCGTTTCAGCATGCGGAGCCTGCGGCGCTGAAGGAATTGCCGCCGGGCGCCTTTTCACTCGCCTTGACATGGGGCACGCAATCCGGCTGCGACTTGACGGCCACATAAACGAGATGCGCATTGGCAAGAAGGACGAACAGCACGCCCGCCGCCACGGCCGAAGTGACGAGAAAGATCGTCTTCGCGCGGGAGGATTTCACGGGCCAGCCGCTCCCTTCATGCACGCTCATGGCTTTCCGGAGCCGAGATCCAGAATGTAGAGCGTCAGGATCTTCCGGTCGACATCCGACAGCCTCTGCTCCCAGTTCGGCATGTGCCCCTGCCGGCCGCCATAGACCGTGGTGAAGACGGACTGCCGGTCGCCGCCATAGAGCCAGAAATGATCCGTGAGGTTGGGCGCGCCGAGATCGGTATTGCCCTTCCCGTCCACACCATGACAGGAGGCGCAATTCTTCTCGAAAACCTCCTTGCCCGCCGCCACATGGGCACCCCTGGGGGCACCCTCCGGGCCGGTCGCAAGCGCAGGATCGGAGAGCGAGCGGACATAGGCGACGACATCGAGAATGGCGTCGCGGCCCAGCATTCCATCGCGCCCGAAGGCAAGCATCTGGCTCGACCGCGTTTCCTCATGCGGGGAATTGATGCCGACGCGGATCGTCTCGCTCACCGCCTCCGCGCTGCCGCCCCAGAGCCAGGCGCCATCCCTCAAATTGGGGAAACCCTTGCCGCCCCGCGCATCGGTGCCATGACAGACGGCGCAATTATCGCCATAGAGCGTTCGGCCCGTCTCGCGAACCGCGCGCATCAATGCAGGGTCGGCCTGAATATCGGCGAAGCTCGCGCTCTCGATCTTCGCGGTCCATGCGGCCCGGTCGCTCGCCGCCTGCTTCAGATCGGCATCGACGCCGGAATGCTGGGTCACGCCGAGCAGACCTCTCGTATAGCCGACGCCGTACGGCCATGCGGGCATGAGCAGCCAATAGCCGACCGCGAAAGCGAAGGCCAGGATCAGGAAGAAATAGACCACGCGGGGAACCGGCGTATTGAGTTCCTTGATGCCGTTCCATTCATGGCCGGTCATCATCTGCCCCGTGTGGCGGTCGCGCTCGCCTATCGACATGGCGTGTCCTCATTGTCGAGAATGTCGTTCGCCGCGCGGTCGAATTGCGCCTGCTTCGACGGCCAGAAGGCATAGGCCACTGCGACGAGCGACATTGCGATGAGATAGAAAAGCCCGAACGACTTGGCGAAGGCGACCAGCGTTCCGTGATCGAGGTCCATTCTATTCGCCTCCCGCCGGGGTCTTCTGCGCCGCATCCGTCAGCCGGCCGAGAATCTGGAGATAAGCGACGAGCGCGTCCATTTCCGTGACGCGGGCCGGATCGCCGTCAAAGACGCGGACATTGGTGGCCTCGCCATAACGCGCGGTCACACCGGCCGCCTTGTCGCTGTCGGGCTCGGCCTGGGCGATCGCATCCTCGGCGGCATGAGCTATCATCTCGTCCGTATAGGGAACGCCTACGCTCTTCTGGGTTCTCAGGCGAAGCTCGAGGTCGTCGGTCCGGAGCTCGTTGCGGTTGAGCCAGTTATAGTTCGGCATCACCGATTCCTTCACCACCGAGCGCGGATTGGTGAGATGCGCGACATGCCACTGGTCGGAATATTTGCCGCCGACGCGCGCGAGATCCGGCCCCGTTCTCTTCGAGCCCCAGAGCATCGGGTGATCGTATTTCGATTCGACCGCGAGCGAATATTTCCCGTAGCGCTCCACCTCGTCGCGCAGGGTGCGGATCATCTGCGAATGGCACGCATAGCAGCCCTCGCGGATATAGATGTCGCGTCCCGCAAGCTCGAGCGGCGTATAGACGCGCATGTCGGGCGCGGCCTCGACCGTCTCGTCGATGGTGAAGAGCGGAGCGATCTCGACGAAGCCGCCGATGCTGGCCACCAGAATGATCGCGAGCGCGAAACCGATCGTGTGACGCTCGAGCCTGTAATGGGTGTTGAGCATGTCCGGTCACTCCCCCGCTTCGAGCGCCGCGCCGGCGACGGCCGGAACGGGCACTTCATGTGCGGCGACATCGCTCTTCTCCGGCACCGCGCGAATGGTCATCCAGATGTTGTAGAAGCAGAGCACGGCGCCCGCGAAGAAGATGAGCCCGCCAAAGGCGCGCGCGATGTAATAGGGATGCATCGCGACAAGAGAGTCGATGAAGGAATAGGCGAGCGTTCCGCTGTCGTTATAGGTCCGCCACATCAGCCCCTGAATGATGCCGGAGTTCCACATCGCGAAGACGTAGACGAGCGTGCCGGCAAGGGCGAGCCAGAAATGGACCTCGACAAGCGCCGGCGAAAACATGCGCTCGCGCTTCCAGAGCCACGGCACGAGATTGTAGAAGGTGCCGAATGTGATCATCGACACCCAGCCGAGCGTGCCTGCGTGAACATGGCCGACGGTCCAGTCGGTGTAATGCGATAGCGCATTGACGGGCCTGATCGCCATGAACGATCCCTCGAAGGTGGAGAGCCCGTAAAAGACGGCGGCGACCATCATGAAGCGCAGCGTGGCGTCGTCGCGCACGCGCTCCCATGCGCCGTTCAGCGTGAGCAGCGCATTGCCCGCCGCGATCCATGACGGCACGAGGAGCATGAGCGAGAAGGTCATGCCGAGCGTCTGCACCCATTGGGGCAGGGCCGTGTAGTGAAGATGATGGGAGCCCGCCCACATATAGAAGAAGGTGATGCCCCAGAAACCGACGATCGACATGCGGTAGGAATAGATCGGCCGGTTCGCCCTCTTCGGCAGGAAGTAATACATCATGCCGAGGAAGCCGGCGGTGAGGAAGAAGGCGACGGCATTGTGCCCGTACCACCATTCCGTCATCGCATCCTGCACGCCCGCAAAAGCCGAATAGCTCTTGGCATGCGTGAACGAAATGGGCATCGCCAGGTTGTTGATGATGTGCAGCACCGCGACGACGAGGATGAAGGCCATGTAGTACCAGTTGGCCACATAGATGTGCGGCTCCTGACGCCGCGCCAGCGTGCGCAGATAGAGCAGGAAATAGACGACCCAGACGATCACCAGCCAGATATCCGCATACCATTCCGGCTCGGCATATTCCTTGGACTGCGTAATGCCCATGAGATAGCCGCTGGCGGCGAGGATGCAGAACAGATTGAAGCCGAGCAGAACGAACCAGGGGCTGAACTGATCGGGGAGGCGCGCCCGCGATGTCCGCTGCACGACATGGAACGATGTGGCGATGAGCGCATTGCCGCCGAAGCCGAAGATGACGCCCGTCGTGTGTACCGGCCGCAGGCGCCCGAAGCTCGCCCATGCCGCATCGAACGTCATTTCCGGATAGGCGAGCAGCCATGCGACCCAGTCGCCGACGAACATGCCGACCATGGCCCAGATCATGGCGAAGATGATGCCCGCTCTGGTCGGGTCGTCGTAATATTGCGTGAGCCGCACCTTATCCGGCTCCGGCGCGTAGTAGCCGGATATGACCGCCGACATCGCCACGATGCTGAAGACCATGACGACGAAGCCCTGACCGCCCAGCGGATCTGAGCGGCCCGCTATCGCCATCACAAGCCCGCAAACCGTGAGCAGTATCAGCGTGGCGATCGCGGCTTGTCTTTCGCCCAATGTCAGTCGTGAGATCATGTCGACCTGCTCTGCCTGTGCCGGGCGCCTGCGCCCCTGCAAGTTCAAAATGGTCCGATATGCCGCCTCCGGATGAAGCGGGCCCGACGATGGTAACCGGATTTCATCTGCGACCGGAAGAGCCGGACACACACGCCCCGGCATGCCCCGGCGCCGGTGTGAGCCGGGGTCATGTTGCCGCGCCGCCCCTCAAAGAGGCATTTGATATGCGCAATATCAAACGGCTCTGCGCGAACATCAACAAGACCTTCGCCAGTGCGACGAAATGTGCCGCTCCGGACTTCATCGCCCCCCGAGCACAAAAAAAACCGCCGCAACCTTGCAGGGCTGCGGCGGCTCCATGTCGTGGCGCGGGCGGCGGGGCGGTCAGCCCCGCCATCCTGTCTCATTCATAGACGAAGGAGGCTTCATCGAGGTCGATTTCCGGCAGCTCGTCCTTCTCGAGCCAGTAGTCCTGCGTGTGCTGCCATTCGGGCTTGTCGCCGCGCTTCGGCAGGAGATGCATGCCGCGCATGAGATAGCCCGGATTGAAGTTCTCCGCGTCGATCCAGGGGAGCAAGGGCATGTCCTTGTCCTCGGGCCGGAGAGCGACCGTCACTTTCTCCGCGCCCTTCTCCTTCATGTGATTCAGCAGACGGCAGACGAAATCGCCGAGAAGATCCACACGAAGCGTCCAGCTCGCGCGGAAATAGCCGAAGACCCAGACCATGTTGGGCACGCCGGTGAACATCATGCCGCGATAGGTGACGGTCTCGGAGAAATCGAGCGGCTTGCCGTCGATTTCAAAGCCGATGTCGCCGAGCACGCTGAGATTGAAGCCCGTCGCCGTGATGATGATGTCGGCTTCGAGTTCCTTGCCCGATTTGAGCAGAATGCCCTTCTCGGTGAAGCGGTCGATCTCGTCGGTGACGACCGATGCCTTGCCGGACGCGATACCCTGGAAGATATCGCCATCGGGCACGAATGCGACACGCTGCTGCCAGGGCCGGTAGCGCGGCGTGAAGTTCTTTTCGACTTCTTCCTTCGGAAGGAACATGCCGACCGCGGCGAGCAATTCCTGCTTCACAACTTCCGGCTCCTCGAAGGAGCGGCGCGCAAATTCCGCCTGGTCGTGAAGAACCTTGCGGCGCGTGATCTCATGGATCCACTCTTCGTCGACCTTGAGCATACGAAGCTGATCGGCAAGCTCGTTCGCGTTGCGGCCCGGGATGAAATAGGTCGGCGAACGCTGAAGCAGCGTCACATGCCCGCAATCTCCGGCGATGGCCGGCACGAGCGTCGCCGCCGTGGCGCCCGAACCGATGACGATGACCTTCTTGCCCTTGTAGTCGAGATCTTCGGGCCAGGTCTGCGGATGGATGATCTGCCCACGGAACTTATCCATATCCGCCCATTCAGGCGTGTAGCCCTCGGAGTGACGGTAATAGCCCTGGCACATCCAGAGGAAGTTCGCGGTGATGTGCACCGCTTCATCCGTGTCGGTCCTGCGCGCCTCGATCGTCCAGCGCTTGTCCTTGCTGGACCAGCTTGCCGAGAGGATCTTGTGGCGGTAGCGGATGTGGCGGGCGAGATCGTTCTCGTCGATCACCTCGCCCATATAGGTGAGGATCTCTTGCGCCGTGGCGATGGGTGTGCCCGTCCACGGCTTGAAGCGATAGCCGAAAGTGTAGAGATCGCTGTCCGAGCGGACGCCCGGATAGCGGTGCATGCGCCACGTGCCGCCATAATTGTCGAGCCCCTCGAGCACGACGAAGCTCGTCCCCGGGCATTGCTGGGTGAGGTGATAGGCGGCGCCGATGCCGGAAATGCCCGCCCCCACGATCAGCACGTCGAAATGTTCGGTCTTGCCCGGCGCGGCGGCCGCGGGCCTCTCTAGCGTCTGTGTCCCTGTCATGAGCCTTGCTCTTTCTTCTTGTTGACGCATGGCCGGGGCTCAGCCCTGACGGCCATGTGGATATTGAATTGTCAAAACTGACAATCTGTCCGTCAATTAATATCTGAAAACGCCGCATGTCAAAATTGCCGCAGGGGGGCAGCAGGGGGGCACGAGGGCCAGCGCGGCCTTCGCCTCAAGGCACGCGATCCGCTATCATTCGGCGCGTGCCGGGGGCAGGTACATTGGGCCACAGACGTCCATCATGTCGCGTTTCAGTACCCCGAATCGCTCCTCCCGCCCCCGCGGGCGGCATCGCCTCGGGCGACGCGCTGATCGTCGGCAGCATCTTCGGCATCGCCGCCTATTCCTCGGCCGAGGGCGACCCCGTCGAACTCTCAACCACCGGCGTGTTCCAGCTGCCAAAGGCCAGCGCCGCGGTCCTCACCTCGGCGCGCGCGTGGCGTGGGACGACACGGCGAAGGCAGTGACCACCCCCGGCCGCGGGGCCTTCCCCATAGGGGTGGCGGTGGACGCCGCAGGGAACGGTGTCACCAGCGCTGCGGTGCGGCTGGATGGCGTGGCGACGGCAGCGGCGTGATCCCGCGGACTGTTTGTTGAGGTGACGGAGGCGGGTAGATAAAAATTGCTAGGGGCCTCGGCGCTCCGGATAGGACACCACGAACAAGGAGCACCGATTGGACCTCGACATCCCGCACCTGCTCACCGGCCTGGCCGCGCGCAGGCCTGTCTTTCATTCGGAGGCTGACCTCCAGCATGAGCTGGCGTGGCGCCTGCGAGAAGTTCACCCCGAGCTTCAGGTGCGCCTCGAATACCCGCTCGCCCATCCGAGCAATGCGGCCATCGACATCCTGATCAAGAATGGCAGTGAGGAGATGGCGCTGGAACTGAAGTACCTTTGTCAGCACGTCGAGCATGTGATCGATGGCGAGCAGTTCGCGCTCAAGCCACAGGGCGCACAAGACATTCGGCGTTACGACGTGCTGAAGGATATCGGGCGCATGGAGCAATTCCTGGCCGCCCGACCCGCCGCCTCTGCCGCCGTCCTCGTGCTGAGCAACGACCCCTCCTATTGGATAGGGCCGAAGCGCGACGGCACATGCGATGCCGCGTTCGCGCTGCGTGAGGGTCGGACGGTGACGGGCATGCTGGATTGGGCGGATCACGCCGGGCCGGGCACGAAACGCGGACGGGAATCGTCCATCGCGCTCCAGGGCGCCTATGCCATGAACTGGCGGGATTATTCCCGCATTGACGCGCGCTTCGGGGAGTTCCGCTATCTCTACGTCCCGGTCGAGCGCCCATGACACGGGCCGCCAGCGTTCTGTTGACACAGTGTTGACACGGGCTTGGAACGCAAAAGGCCTCCCGTGCGGGAGGCCCTTAAGCGGCTGTATTCTTTGAGAGATTTGGTTGCGGGGGCCCGCAACCAACGATACTTGCGATTGACGGAATGTGAGATTCCGAGAACGCGAACAAGATTTGACTGAGTTCGCTGTCGCCGACTTGAACCAAATGACGCAGTTTGACCTTTGGCATCTATCGGTCCAATCCCCGATGTTTCCGAACATGCTGACATTTCCAGGCGAGCATCGGCATGGCACCAATGCTCGTCCGTATCTCAGGTGCCACATCAAGCAGATCAGGGTTGATCTCACTGCGGTCGAGAACGCCATCGAGAAAATCCCGCTCGTTCGCGGTCAGATCAAATAAAAGTACAAATCGCTCCCGGCAGAGCGCAACCGTCTCCTCGATCCACGCATCGATCTCGTCTTTGCCGCCGAAGTAACCGCGCGGCAGGCAGATCATAAGTTTCTGACGAAGCTCCCGCGGGTCGCCCTTGATCGCGTCGGTCGAAACCGCTCGCCAATCCCGGCGCGCGCAGGCGCCGAACGCGAGAAACGCGGCTTTGATGTTCTTCCAGTCCAGTCCCTCAATCGACAGGATACGGCGCGCATCGAAAAGGTCGCGTGCGGCATGGCGATCGAAGAGTGCGACGAGCTTGCCGGCGACGACCTCATGAATATCGAGCACCAGCACGTCGCTTGCACGCACTTCTCCAAGCGCGACCGACGACACGCGGGCGGTGCCGAACAGAGGCTGACGCGCCATGTAGTTCACGTCGAGCTCAAGCGTCGCGTTTCCGCCGAGCGCCGACGCAAAGCGCATGATCCACTTGCCACCGGCATGCTCGTCAGGCTGGCGGCGGATGTCGTATCCTTGGGACGCCAGTAGTCGGCCCAGAGCCGCCTCAAGCTGCGGCCGCTCAGTTTCCATCGCCGCACGATCGAGCGCGCCAACATAGTTGAGGTCGATATCGACCGATAAACGGTCGAGACCGAGATGAAAGACGTTGAGCGCCGTGCCACCCTTGAGAGCGAATTGCTCGCTCAGAATCCGGTCGCGAGCGATCTCCTGCAGGATGTCGAGAAGGCGCATCACCTTCTCGAGCGTGCCGACCTGATGACCGGTCTCGCTGGCGATGCGCTGCAGGGTCTGGGTCGAGGGCGCCGCCATTTACACCCCCTCGAACTGAGACTCTATGACCTCGACGGGCAGGATCACGTTCCACCCCGCGGCCGTCCGGCCTTCGCCCGGTTTGGTGGCTAAGGCGTATCGCGCTTGTCGCGGGGCGAGCGTGTGCAGCTTTTTGAGCGCGGCACTTTCCACACCGAGCCGGTCCTGTTCGCGCTCCAGCCAATATCCCAAGGCGCCGGCCGCCGTCGCGTTGCCGAGCGCGCGTGCATGCCGGACTAAGGCAGCAGCGTCGACGCGGGCGACCAGGTCAAGTGAATTGAAAAGCTCCTCCGCACCGCCGGCAAGATCATACCGATCAAAAAGGTCAGCGATCGTCCGCTCGATCGTCGTTACGCGAACGTCGAGCCCCATGCGATCGACGACCGTAACGCCGTCCATCAGGCTTCCGTTTTTCGAGGCGAAGTCCTGCGGCGGTTTCACGAACCGGCAGGAGAAATCCGCAGTCTCTACGACGCCCGGCTCGCCGGGCGCGATGACCTGCACCTCATGGCCTTCCGTATAAGCACAACCGTGAAGCTCGAGGGCCGAGTGATAGGCGATAACGCCGCCGCGCCGCAGGCGGGACGCCGCCAAGAAACGATCGACCGACCACTTGGCGGAATCGGCATGCTTTGGGACGGACGCGAAAACGCCCCGCGCGATGCGCTTGATATTGCCGGCCCGAAGGTGCTGGGAGAGCATCGCCGTGACCACCTTGTCGTCGGGGCGACGGCCGACCGCGGCGGCATACTCGGCCCGGTCGAAGACCGGCCTGGCGCTGAAAAACGGGGCTGAAACGAGCCGGGACATGATCAAACTTTCTTATAATCGGAAAAAGAAATATATCAGATATGGTTTTACCTCCAATGAAGAAAGTATGTTCGGATAAACACTACTTTGTAAAGTCCGTCTCAAACCATATTTGAAATATAGTCTTCCCCGGAATTTGGAAAGTTCTAAGAGATTCGGCCTCCAAGCCGGCAGGCTAGGCTCGGACCGTCTGGAGCCGGAGCCACTCAAAAGACGTGTCACAAAACCTCGGACCATAGGGCTAACGTCCGAGGTTTTGTTGCATCATCGAACGCCCCACCGGCCCGCGTCTAACCTTCCCGCCGCCTCCAGACGAGATGGGCTTCCTCCCCACCCTCCGCCGGGAACAGCGCCGCATGAACGGGTGCTGCCAGTACCGGATCGTCGAGCCGGACACTCAGATACTCCTTCTCACCGCCCCGCTCCCGCCATGCGGCGCCGACTTCGGAACGACCCACAAACAGCTTGAACGCCGGTGCCCGCTCGCTGTCGCGATTGTCGTTCGGCACGAAGCGCAGCTTCGCGTCGATGGCGAGGGTCCTGATCGTGCCGGACCAGCCGCCTTCCTTTGTCGACGTGAACATCCCGATCACAGACATCTCAATCCTCCTTACTGGTTGGCGGTAACGACACGCGAGGTGCGCGTCCTCTCGAGCCCGGCTTAACGACGCCAGCACCCTCACCTTCCGGCAACTCCTTCCGTGCCTTGGCAAAACCGCGGTCGGCCTCCAGAAAGCTCTGCAGCATGTAGGGAATGAGTTCCGAGACGGACTCCGCCTCGCCATAGGTCTCGCGGTAGAGCGCCGCATAGGTCTGCAGCGCCTTGTTGAGATCGGGTGGCGCGGTGAAGGTGATCTTGACGGGTATACGATCGGGGAGTTTGCCGAGTTTCAGGTCGGGCATGGATGTCATCCTCGGTAAGCGCGCAGGATCAAGTCCTTCTGCACGATGACGCGGATCGGCCAGCCGGGCCTGACCGTGATCGTCGGCTGGATGTTGAGATTCTTCTCGATGAGGCGCTGTCCGGCCTGCGAAACGTTCTGCTGCGTCGACTGACGGATCGCGCGCAGGAGATCGCTTTCCTCGCTGCCGAAACCGAGTTCGGTGCCGACGCCGAGCAGCGTCGCCAGCGCCACGCCCTTGACGAGCGCCCATGTGTGGTAATCGACCTCATCGGCGACGCCGGCATAGCCGGCGGCATCCGTCGCCGGCAGGTTGTCGATCACGATCGAAGAACCATCCGGCATAACGATGCGGTGCCAGACGAGCAGCGCGCGGGACTGGCCGAAAGCGACGACACTGTCGTAACTGCCGATGAGCCTGGACCCTTGCGGGATTAGCAACGTTTTCCCGCTCACCGTATCGAAAATATTCTCCGTGATCTGGGCGACGACAAGGCCCGGCAGATCGGAGTTCAACCCGGTAATCAGGCTCGCGGCGATGACGCTGCCGGCCATGAGTTGATGCGCCGAGACCGGTTCCTGCAGCGCATGAGGGTTATAGATGTCTCGGTCCGGTCCCCGGTTCATAAAATCGAGCTTGCGCTGCTGATGGTTCTGGTCGCGCTCCGGATCGAGAGCGAGACGGTCCTCGACGGCGGCCACAGCTTGAAAGCCTGTGCCCTCTCCCGCATTGGTCACTCCTGTTTGTGGACCCCTCCCCTCGCCGCTTCCGCTCCCCTTCAGTTGAAAGAACACGCCCGCTTCCGCCGCTTGCCGCGCCTGCTGCGCAAGCCGCAATCGTTCGGCGCGGGCGTCGTTCTCCTCGGCGCTCGGCACGAAACTCGGGCGGAGACCCGCATTGTTGTCGATGCCGAGTTCCGCCTCGCGTCTTAGGATCGGGCGGCCAAATTCGCCGGGAAGTGGCGCGCCGAGTGCGGGCACCGGCTTCGGGATCTCGTCATAGCTCTCTGGCAGCGCCGCCAACCCCTCCGCCCTCTCCTTCCGGTCCGGGTGGTAGAGTTCCGAGCCATCCGGTCCCATGAGACGGAAGCTTGAGCCCTCCAGCGCCAGAAAGGCGAGCGCGAAGATCGTCGCCGAGCCCGCCGCCGCGACGCCGATAACGACGCTGCGGCGGAAGCGCGTCACGCGGCGCGGTTTCGCGCGCAGCACCAGCGTTTCGGGATCGACTTTTCCGGGCGGGGGCGTCTGATCGTGCGGCGAGGCGGGACCGGCCATACCTCTCTCCTATCGTCCCGGCCGCAGCCGCGAGGGACGATCATCGCCGGCGCTCGCTACATTATCTGTACGGCTGATGCGCACCACTTGCTGCGGCGCCTCGCCGAGGCGCAGTTCCGCCGCCGCGAAGAGGCGGTCGACAATGTAGTAGTGGCCGCGCATGCGGTAGTTGACGAGTTCACCGCCGCCGGACGGTCCGACGACGAAGAGCGGCGGCGCCTCGCCCTGATCGAGCCGCGCCGGAAATTCGATATAGACTTTCGAACCGTCGTCGAAGGCGCGGAGCGGTCGCCAGGGCGGATCGTCGCCGGTGATCTCGTAGCGAAAACGGAGCGAAGCGAGATCGATACCGCTTGCGATTGTCGATGCCGCTTGCGCCTTCGCATTCCGCGCCTGCAAGGCGAGCAGCTCGTCCCGCGGATAGGCCCAGGAAAGTGCGGCCATGGCCGTCGCCTCGGTGCTCTCAAGCGCCAGACGATAGGCACGTCGATCGGTGGTGATGACGAGATTGGTCTCGAGCCCGGCGGCGAAAGGCTTCACCAACACATGGACGCGTTTGCCGGGGCCGCTGCCGCTTACCGTGTCGCCGATCACCCAGCGTACCGTGTCGCCGGCCGAGACGGCGATGAGTTCCTCGCCCGGCTGCAAAGCGATGTCGCTAACGCGCTCCGGCGCCGCATAGAGCCGGTAGAGCGCGCCTTCGGTGAAGGGATAGACCTGGATCGCATTGATATAGCCATCCCGCATGGGTTCGATCAGCGCCTCCTTGTTGGCGGCCTCGACCCTCTCCGCAGGCGCCCTCTTGTCCGACTTCGGCTTCGCCGTATCCAAAGTCTGCAACTGACCCGGCAGCGGCAAGGGCTCGGGCATGGCGACGATCTCGACGGGTTTCGGGGGCTGAGGCTCGAGCTGTGCCGGTTGCAGATCGGCCGCGTCATAGCGGATCTGGGGCGGTGGCACCTTGTCGGCGCAGGCTGTCAGCACAAGCGCGGAGACGGTCGCCGTAAATACAAGACGGATCGGGGTCATCTAGTCCTCCGTAGGGTCAGGGGGTTTCACCGGGATTGAGTTCGCGCGACCAGTCGAGCGCTTCGACATAAAGACCGAGCGGGTTCTTCCGGAGCGTCTCGGCATCGCGGGGCGTTCGAATGGCGATGGTGAGGATCGCGGTCCAGCGCGTCGTCGCGGCGAGGCTGCCGCGCTCGTAGTGCCGCTCGCGCCATTTTACCTGGAAGGAGCGTTCCGAGACGCGGACGACGCTTGTCACTTCAACGGACACATTGCGCGTGCCGACCGATTTGAAAGGATCGCTCTCACGCGCGAATTCGTTGAGGAAATTCGCCGCGCGGCCGGTCGCATGGTCGTAGGCCTCCAGCCAGCTCTTCCGCAGAACGATCGGATCGGAGGAAAGCGAGCGGACATTCGAGATGAAGCGCGCTAGCACAAAGGCGACCTGCGCGTCGCCCGGCGTGTAGCTCTCGATGGCGGGCCGCACGGCACGGACCTCGCCCGAACGCTCGATCTCGACCACATATGGGGTCACGTGAGACTGCAGCGATTGCCAATAGAGTCCCGCCGAGAGCCCGGCGCTGAGCGCGAGACACCCAAACGCCATTAACCGCCAGTTCCGCGCCTGCACGCGGGCCGCACCGATCCGCTCGTCCCAGGCTTGAGCCGCCTTCTGGTACGGCGTGACCGGTTCGGGGGTCCGGCTATATCGCTCAGCACTACGCTTGAAGAGCATCAGGATCTCCCGTCATCGAAGGAAGGATTGGCGCCGGCACCCGGCCGGTCGCCTTCACGGATCGCCTGCATCGCGGTCTGGGTATGGATGCGGCGGCGCTGCTCGGCGCGGAGACGCCGCGCCCAGTCGGGCGTGCCCGCCGCCATGCTTGATGAAATTCCGGCTGAAGACGACGCGGCCATGCCCGCCGCAGGCCCCATCGCCGATGCACCGGCCGTCGCGGTCCCCATGCCGGTGCCGGCCCGAAGTGCTGAAAGTCCGGCCGAGCTTCCCATTCGGGCGGCTCCGAGCGCCATGCCGCCTGCGAGCGCCGCAC
>NZ_JBATUH010000042.1:0-53155 GCF_049671045.1 Parvibaculum sp.
GACTGGGCGCGGCAGAAGGCACCCGCCGAGCCGACGCCCTCGCGCCCGCTTGCGCCCTCCCGTCTGCCGCCCGAGAACCTGCCCGAGCCGCCCGTGCTCTCGCCGCTCGCCGGCGACGGAACGGAACGCTTCAAGCGCGGCAAGCTGATCCACCGGCTGTTGCAGACGCTGCCTGATCTGGACGAGGGCTTGCGCGAGGAAGCGGCGCGGCGCTTTCTCGCGGCGCCCGCGCATGGGCTCGACCCGGCGACGCAGGATGAAATCGCGGATGCGGTATTCGCGGTTCTCGGCGAGCCGTCCTTCGCGCCCGTCTTCAGCCCCGGCTCGCGGGCCGAGGTGGCGGTTGTCGGCCGCATCGAGTTCGCGGGCAAGCCGACGCTGATCTCGGGGCAGATCGATCGCCTTTCGGTCGGCGAGACGCGTATTCTCGTCGTCGATTACAAGACGAACCGGCCGGGCGCGCGGAAGGTGGAGGATGTGAGCCCCGCCTATATCGCCCAGATGGCGGCCTATCGCGCGGTTCTCGGCGAGATCTATCCCGGCCGCGAGATCGTCTGCGCCCTTCTCTGGACGGATGGCCCGAGCCTCATGGAAATTCCGCCAATGCTGCTCGACCGGGCGCTGGCCGCCGCCGCGCCATCCGGGCCCCGGTGATCCTTGACCTTGAGGGGTCCGGTTCCTAGATTCCTCAACAACGCATACTCACAGCAAACCCGCCACGGGCGGGGACAAGGCCGGCCCGGCATGCGCGGGACCGCCATGAAAGGAACTGACGATGTCGACGAGCAAGGTTACCGACGCCTCTTTCGAATCCGACGTGCTGGATGCTTCCGGCCCGGTTCTGGTCGATTTCTGGGCGACCTGGTGCGGCCCCTGCAAGCAGATCGCGCCCGCGCTCGAGGAGATCGCCAAGGAATATGACGGCAAGCTCCGGGTCGCGAAGATCGACATCGACGAGAACCCCAACACGCCAACCAAATATGGCGTGCGCGGCGTGCCCACCATGATGATCTTCAAGGACGGCCAGGTCGCCGCCACCAAGGTCGGCGCGCTGCCCAAGGGCAAGATCGTCGAATGGATCGAGAGCGCGCTCTGAGCGTTTCTCGCCGCTGAAATAGCAAGAAGGCCGGCTCCCGAGCCGGCCTTTTTCTTTGCGCGCGCCCGATCTTCTTGGACTCTGCCAGCCCAAATGTGATTGAGTCCTGAACAGGGAATTTTCCTGTTTCGGCCCCGGGGAGGAAGGTCATGGAGC
This sequence comes from Parvibaculum sp., assembly GCF_049671045.1. Classification (GTDB taxonomy): domain Bacteria; phylum Pseudomonadota; class Alphaproteobacteria; order Parvibaculales; family Parvibaculaceae; genus Parvibaculum. Next base: position 1,253 of record NZ_JBATUH010000042.1, read on the forward strand.
AGCTGAGCCCGATGGATGCGTCGTTTCTCTATTTCGAGACGGCGAACGCGCCCATGCATATCGGCGCCGTCGCGATCTACGATCAGTCGACGGTGGAAGGCGGGGTCCTCGGCTTCAAGGAAATTCTGAAGAACTACGAAAAGCGGCTGCATCTGGCGCGCGCCTTCCGGCAGCGCGTCGTCCGTGTGCCGCTCAATCTCGATCATCCCTATTGGCTCGAGGATCCGGACTTCGATCTCGAATATCACGTGCGCCACATCGCGCTGCCGAGGCCCGGCGACTGGCGCCAGCTCTGCATTCAGGTGGCGCGGCTCCATGCCCGCCCGCTCGACACTGCGCGCCCTCTCTGGGAGTTCACCGTGATCGAGGGGCTCGACAATGTGGAAGGGCTGCCCAAAGGGAGCTTCGCCATCGTGTCCAAGGTGCATCACGCCGCGATCGACGGCGTCTCCGGTGCCGAGATGACGGCGGCGATCCACGATCTCGCGCCCGATGCCACGCCCGCGCCGCCCGAAAGCCCGTGGCTCCCCGAGCGCGAGCCGACGGCGGTCGAGCTTCTCTCGCGCACCACGGTCAACAATGTGCGCCAGCCCTTCAAGCTTGCCCGCGTCGTCGCCGAATCCGTGCCGGCGCTAGCCCGCGTCGGCATCGGCCTCACGGCGGGAAAGCTGAAGCGTGTCGGCCCCGTCCCGCGCACGCGCTTCAACGGCCAGGTCTCGCCGCATCGCGTTTTCGATGGCCGTTCCTTCCGGCTGAACGACATTCGCGCGATCAAGAACGCGGTCGAGGGCGCGACGGTGAACGACGCCGTCATTGCCATCATCGGCGGCGCCCTGCGCAAATATCTCGAAGCGAAGAACGAGCTGCCGAAGCAATCGCTCATCGCCATGGCGCCGATCTCGGTGCGCTCGCCCGATCAGAAGAAAGCGGCGGGCAATCAGGTGAGCGCCATGTCGGTCGCCGTGCGCTCCGACATCGCCGATCCGCTGGACCGCCTCGTCGCCGTTTTCGAATCGACCACCAATTCCAAGGAAATGACGAATGCGATCGGCGCGAGCACGCTCACCGATTATTCGCAGTTCATTCCCTCCACCGTCGCAGGTCTGGCTGCGCGGCTCTACACCAATCTCGGCATCGCGAACCGCATCACGCCGATCTTCAACACCGTCATCACCAATATTCCGGGCCCGCAGATCCCGCTCTACATGACGGGCGCGCGGCTCGTCACGCAGTTCGGCCTCGGCCCCATTCTCGATGGCATGGGGATCATTCACCCGGTCTTCTCCTATTGTGGCGAGATCACGATCTCCTTCACATCCTGCCGCGAAATGCTGCCGGACCCGGCCTTCTATGCGGGCTGCATCGAGGAATCCTTCAACGAGCTTCTCGCCGCGACGAAGGGCAAGGAGGTGAAAACGGGCGCAGGCGCGCGGGCGGGTATCGCGCGCGCGGCAAAGCCCGCCGACGTCGTCACCGGCGGCAAAGCCCCGGCGGGCGAGGCGAAGCCCGCGGCCGATGCGCCGGAGCCGAAGCGCGCGGCGGCCAGGAAGCCCGCGCGCAAGAAGGCCGCGCCAAGGAGCCCGGGAAAAGTGAGTTCTGCAAACCCCGCCGAGCCCGAAGCGTCAGCCCCTGTCGAAGCGGCGCAGTAGCCTCAGCCGTTGTCGCGCAGCACGGCGCCTGCGAGATAGAGCGAACCGCAGATGAGGATGCGCGGAACCTCGTCCCCCGTCATGGCGAGAGCGCGGGCGAGCGCCGCCTCGATCGAGGGGGCGGGCGTTGCATCGAGGCCGGCGGCACGCGCCATCTCCGCCAGCGTCTCGGGCGGGAGGCACGCCGGATCGTCCGGAATGGCGACCGTTTCGACATGCGCGGCGAGGCCCTTGAAGGGCGCGAAAAATCCCCTGGCGTCCTTCGTCTCCTTCATGCCCGCGATCATGACGAGCGGGCGGGGCGCGGCCTGCGCGAGATCGGCCATGGCATGCGCGACGACGCGGCCGGCGGACGGGTTGTGGCCGCCATCGAGCCAGAGTTCGCCATGGGCGGGAAGGCGCGCGACGAGCGGCCCTCGCGTCAGGCGCTGCATCCGCGCCGGCCATTCGACATTGCGCAATCCCTGGGCGATGGCATCCTCGCCGATGGCAAGCGCGCGCGCCTGCCGCAGCGCCGCGATGGCGATGGCGGCATTGTCGATCTGGTGCCGGCCGACGAGACGCGGCATCGGCAGATCGAGAAGCCCGTTCTCGTCCTGATAGATGAGATGGCTCTGTTCCTCATGCGCGCCGAAATCCTGGCCATGGATGAAGAGGGGCGCGCCGATCCTCGCCGCCTCGGCCTCGATGGCGGCGCGGCCTTCATCCGTCTGCGGACCGATGATCGCGGGCACGCCCGGCTTCAATATGCCGGCCTTCTCGCGCGCGATCTTGTCGAGCGTGTCGCCGAGAAACTGCTGATGATCGTAATCGACCGGCGTGATGATGGTGACGGCGGGATGATCGACCACATTGGTCGTGTCGAGCCGTCCGCCCATGCCGACTTCGAGCACCAGCGCATCCGCGGGATGGCGCGCGAAGGCGAGGAAGGCCATGCAGGTCGTGATCTCGAAGAAGGTGATGGGCGCGCCCGCATTGATCCTCTCGCATTCGTCGAGAAGCTGCGAAAGCTCCGCCTCGTCGATGGGCGCGCTTCTGGGCCGCGCGGCGAGCCTGATGCGCTCGTGAAAGCGCACCAGATGGGGCGACGTGTAGCTGTGGACGCCGAGGCCCGCCGCCTCCAGCATGGCGCGCAGATAGGCCGAGACGGAGCCCTTGCCGTTCGTGCCCGCGATATGGAAGGTCGGCGGCAGCGCGCGCTCGGGGTGGCCGAGCGCGGCGAGAAGCCGCCAGGTGCGGTCGAGCGAGAGGTCGATGAGCTTCGTGTGAAGTCTCGTCACACGTTCGAGAATGACGTCGCTCGAATCGGGATGGTGCGTGTCGTTGCTCACATTGCCGCCGTCAGGGGCGCGTCGCGGCCGTGCGGGCAGGCAGGCCGGCCGAAGGGGAGGTGATCGGCGCGAGCTTCGGCTTGTGGGTGAGAAGCCGGATCGTCCGCGCCAGCGTTTCCTTGAGCTGATGGCGATGCACGATCATGTCGACCATGCCATGCTCGAACTGGAATTCGGCCGACTGGAAGCCCTCGGGCAGCTTTTCGCGGATCGTCTGCTCGATGACGCGCCGGCCGGAGAAGCCGAGAAGCGCGCCCGGCTCCGCGATCTGGACATCGCCGAGCATGGCATAGGAGGCGAGCACGCCGCCCGTCGTCGGATCGGTGAGAACGACGATATAGGGAAGGGCCGCCTCGCGCAGCATCTGCACCGCGACCGTCGTGCGCGGCATCTGCATGAGCGAGAGGATGCCCTCCTGCATGCGCGCGCCGCCCGCTGCCGTGAAGAGAATGAGAGGCGCGCGCTTTTCGAGCGCGGTTTCGGCGGCCTTGATGATCGCCTCGCCCGCCGCCATGCCGAGCGAGCCGCCCATGAAGGCGAAGTCCTGGATGGAGGCGACGACCTCTATGCCGTCGAGCGGGCCATGCGCGACGGTAATCGCGTCTTCGAGGCCGGTCTTGCTGCGCGCTTCCTTCAGACGGTCGGGATATTTCTTCTGGTCGCGGAACTTCAGCGGGTCGAGCGGCACGCCATTGACCGGCACGAGCTGATACTGCCCCTCGTCGAAGATCGCGGCGAAGCGCTCCTTGGTGCCGAGCCGCATGTGGTGATCGCAATGCGGGCAGACGCCGAGCGCCGTATCGAGATCGCGGTGAAAAATCATCTCGTTGCAGGCGGGACATTTGCGCCAGAGATTGTCGGGCGTCTCGGTCTTCTTCTTCTTGAAGACGCGCTGGATTCTCGGGCGGACGACATTGCTGATCCAGTTCATGGGTCTCGTTCCTCCGATTATTCCGCGGCGGCTTGCCGTGCGTTGTGAACGCCCTGGGCGAGCTCGCGCACAAAGGCGAGCACGCGCCCGGCGGCGCCTGCCTTGAGCTTGCGATCGGCGTCGAGTTCGGCGGCGATGGCGCCGACGATGGCGGAGCCGATGACGGCGCCGTCCGCCGCCCTGGCGATCGCGGCGGCCTGTTCGGGCGTCCTGATGCCGAAGCCGACGGCGACGGGAAGCGATGTGTGCCGCTTTATGCGCTGCACGGCGCCCGCAACCTTCGCGCTTTCAGGCGCGGCCGCGCCGGTGATGCCGGTGATCGACACGTAATAGACGAAGCCGGACGTATTCGCGAGGACGGCAGGCAGGCGCTTGTCGTCCGTCGTCGGCGTTGCGAGGCGGATGAAATTGAGCCCGGCATTGAGCGCGGGCACGCAAAGCTCGTCATCCTCCTCCGGCGGAAGATCGACGACGATGAGCCCGTCGACACCGGCCGCGCGCGCCGCGGCAAGGAATTTCTCGACGCCCATGTGATAGATCGGGTTGTAGTAGCCCATGAGCACGATGGGCGTCTCGTCGTCGCCCGCGCGGAACTGGCGCACGAGCTCGAGCGTCCGCTTCGTCGTCGCGCCCGCCTTCAGCGCGCGCTGCGAGGACGCCTGAATGACGGGCCCGTCCGCCATCGGATCGGTGAAGGGCATGCCGAGTTCGATGACATCGGCGCCCGCGGCGGGCAGGCCCTTCAGGATTTCGAGTGAGCCGTCGAAATCGGGATCGCCCGCCGTTGTGAAGGTGACGAAAGCCGGACGGCCCTCGGCCTTGAGCTTTGCAAAGCGTCTGTCGAGGCGTGTCGTGCTCACAGCTTCACTCCGAGATGCTCGGCAACCGAGAAAACGTCCTTGTCGCCCCGGCCGGAGAGGCACATGACGATGATGTGCTCCCTGGGCAGCGTCGGCGCGATCTTGATGACATGGGCGAGCGCATGCGAAGGCTCGAGCGCGGGAATGATGCCCTCGATCCTGGAGCAGAGCTGGAACGCGTTGAGTGCTTCCTTGTCGGTCGCGGCCACGTATTTCACGCGGCCGATATCGCTCAGCCAAGAATGTTCAGGCCCGATACCCGGATAGTCGAGACCGGCCGAGATCGAATGGCCTTCGAGAATCTGCCCGTCATCGTCCTGCAGCAGATAGGTGCGGTTTCCATGCAGCACGCCGGGCGTGCCGCCGAGGATCGAGGCCGAATGCGCGCCCGTCTCGATGCCGTGGCCGCCCGCTTCGACGCCGATGATCTCCACGCCGTCGTCGTCGAGGAAGGGGTGGAAGAGGCCCATCGCATTCGATCCGCCGCCGACACAGGCGACGAGCGTATCGGGAAGGCGGCCTTCCATTTCGAGGAGCTGCTGCTTCGCCTCGTTGCCGATGACGGACTGGAAATCGCGCACCATCGCCGGATAGGGATGGGGGCCCGCGACCGTGCCGATCAGGTAATAGGTGTCCTCGACATTCGTCACCCAGTCGCGCAGCGCCTCGTTCATCGCGTCCTTGAGCGTGCCCGAGCCCGACGTCACCGGCACCACCTCGGCGCCGAGAAGCTTCATGCGGAAGACGTTGGGCTTCTGCCGCTCCACGTCCGTCGCGCCCATATAGACGACGCAGGGAAGGCCGAAGCGCGCGGCGACCGTCGCCGAGGCGACGCCGTGCTGGCCCGCGCCCGTTTCGGCGATGATGCGCGTCTTGCCCATGCGGCGGGCGAGCTGGATCTGCCCGAGGCAGTTGTTGATCTTGTGCGAGCCCGTGTGATTGAGCTCCTCGCGCTTGAAATAGATCCTGGCGCCGCCGAGCTGCTCGGTCAGCCGCTCGGCGAAATAGAGCGGGCTCGGCCGGCCGGCATAATGCGTGTTGAGATTCCTGAGTTCGGCGATGAAGGCGGGGTCGTTCTTCGCCTCGTCATAGGCTTTTTCGAGATCGAGGATGAGGGGCATCAGTGTCTCGGCGACGAAGCGGCCGCCGAAAATGCCGAAGCGCCCGCGCTCGTCCGGGCCCGATCTGTAGGAATTCACTTTGGAACTCGCGCTCACGTTTATCTCTTTCCCGTCATTCCTCGCCGGGCCGGCAGGCCCATGGCGAAGCATATACGAGGCGGCCCCCTCACAGGGTTCTGGCCGCCCGCACGAACTTCCTGATCAGCTCCGGATTCTTTCGGCCCGGCTCGTCCTCGACGCCGGAGGCGACGTCGACCGCCTCCGCGCCGGTCGTCCGGATCGCCTCGCCGACATTTTCCGCGGTGAGCCCGCCTGAAAGCATCCAGGGCAGGTCCGGCTTCTGTCCGGCGATGAGCGACCAGTCGAAGACAAGCCCGTTCCCGCCGGGCAGCGCATTCGTCATAGATGTAGGCGGTTTGGCATCGAACAGCAACAAATCGGCGCAATCACGGTAAATCTCGATGCGCTCGAGGTCTTCCGGCGCCGCGACGGCGATCGCCTTCATCAGCGTGATGCCGAAACGGCCCTTGATTTCGCGCAGGCGCTCCGGCGTTTCGTTGCCGTGGAGCTGGAGAATATCGGGCTTGAGCGTGGCGACGATGTGCTCGAGCGTGGCGTCATCCGCATCGACCGTGAGGGCGACCTTGAGAACCGAAGGGGGCATGGGCGCGGCAAGTGCTGCCGCCTCTTCCGGCGTCACATAGCGCGGGCTGCGGGGGTAGAAATTGAAGCCGAGATAATCGGCGCCGGCCTCCACCGCCGCGGCAACGGTTTCGGGCGTCGAAAGCCCGCATATCTTCACCCTGACGGGCGTTTTCTGCGTGGTCATCATGCAGCCAGCGAAGCGCTGATCGCTTCGGCCGCCTCGCGGGGATCGGCGGCGCCCGTGATGGGCCGCCCGATGACGAGCACATCGGCGCCGCGCGCGAGCGCCTCGGCAGGCGTCATGATGCGCTTCTGGTCGCCGATTTCGGCGCCGGCAGGACGGATGCCCGGCACGATGAGCTTGAAGTCGGGGCCGAGCTCGCGCCGGAGCCCTTCGATCTCATGCGCGGAGCAGACGACGCCGTCGAGACCGGCCTTCGCGGCGAGATGGGCAAGGCGGAGAACATGATCGGCCGGCGCGCCCGCGACGCCCGTTGCCGCGAGGTCCGTTTCGTCGAGGCTCGTCAGCACGGTGACGGCGATGACGAGCGGCCGTTCGTCGCCCGCCTCCTGCGCCGCCCCGGCCGCCGCCCGCATCATGGCGAGCCCGCCCGCCGCATGGACGTTGACGATGGCGGGCCTGAGCGGGAGCACGGCGCGGATGCCGCCTGCGACCGTGTTCGGAATGTCGTGGAGCTTGAGATCGAGAAAGACCGGCAGGCCGGCTTCCGCCACCGCGCGGTAGCCCTGGGGCCCCCGCGCATAGAAGAACTCCATGCCGAGTTTCACCCCGCCGACCGAGCCCCTGAGCCCGCGCGCAAGCGAGGTCGCGCGCGCCTCGTCGACCGTGTCGAGCGCGCAGAAAATCGGGTTCATGCTCAGGCCTTTGGGGCTCATCCGGGGTCCCTCGTTGAAGTCGCCGCGGTTATAGCACCGCCGCGCCGTCCACGAAATGCTGCGCTGGGGGCTAGAGGGTCGCCGGGGGCCGGGGCGGCAGCGGGGGCGCGGCCCGCCGCGCCGCCTTGATCTTCGCCTGGCTCCAGGCGGCGAAACCGCCGATCAGGATGCCGATGAAATGCGCGGCGAGCACGATCGCCGCGAGCGGCATGTCGAGGCCGAGGGCGGGCTCGGCCGGGTTGAACGGGTCGAGGCTGAACGTCACCCGCTGCCGGTTGGCGACGGCCAGCGCCATGACGATGAGCGCGAGCGGCGGCAGGACGATCCAGCGCAGAAGTTTCAAGGCTTTGCTCCTCCATGGCCCCTCCCGAAAAGCGGGAGCGGCGGGGGATCACTCGTGATCGTCCCCTTCGTCGCCCTCGTCTCCTTCGACGGCGAGGAGCTTGTGCTCCGGAATATCGGCATTGTTGAGCCGTTCGCGCAGTTCCTTGCCCGTCTTGAAGAAGGGCACGAACTTCTCCTCCACATGGACGGGCGCCCCGGTGCGGGGGTTGCGGCCCGTGCGTGCGGGTCGGCTTTTCACGGAAAAGGCGCCGAAGCCTCTGAGTTCCACCCGGTCGCCGCGTGCCAGCGCCGCGCTGATTTCATCGAAGATGGTGGAGACGATACGCTCCACATCGCGCTGATAGAGATGCGGATTGGCCTGTGCGAGGCGGGCGACGAGTTCGGATTTGATCATGTCTGGCGCGTCCGGGGCTTGGACTGCCGGGAGCAGGCATGGTCCAAGGTTACGTCCAACCCCGCTTCCCCGTACCCCGCCCCCCAGGGCAGTGTGAAACTCATCGGTCAACGCGGCTCAGGGTGCCAAACGCTTGTAAGCCCGTCAAGGGTAAGTCTTTTTGTTTGCAGCGTTTTTCCGGCCAGTGCCTCGACGCCCGCAGCGAGCGCCTGCCCGACGGCCCGCGCCCCCAGCGGGGTGAGGCCTTCGCCGGGGCGCTCCGGCGCCCAGTCCTCGATCGGAAGGCCTGCCGGAACGTTCCTTGCGCTGGCCAGCCATTTGAGCGCCTGCTCCTCGCCGCCGATCTCATCGACGAGCCGGTTTTCGACCGCCTGCCAGCCGGTGAAGACACGCCCGTCGCCGAGCTTCCTGGCGGTGGCGGCATCGAGTTTGCGCCGCTCGGCGACAAGCCCGAGGAACCAGTCATAGGAGGAGGAGATGAGCCCCTGCGTGACCGCCAGGGCCTCCGGGCTCGGCTTGTGGAAGGGATTGGGCTCGGCCTTGAGCGGCGCGGACTTCACCTCCCGCATCTCGACGCCGATCTTGTCGAGAAGGCTGGAGAATTGCGCCCATTCGAAGAGAACGCCGATCGAGCCCGTGAGCGTGTTGCCCCGCGCGACGATATGGTCGGCCGAAAGGGCGGCGATATAGCCCCCCGAAGCGGCGACCGTGCCGAGCGTGGCGACGACGGGCTTCTTCGCGGCGAGGCGGCGCACGCTTTCATAGAGCGCCTCGGCGCCGGTTGTCGTGCCGCCGGGGCTGTCGATGGAGAGGATGACGGCCTTCACGGCCCGGTCGTCCGCGAGCGTGCCCATGAGCTTCTGCAGGTCGCGATCGTCGGTGATGATGCCGTTGATCTCGACACGCGCGATCTGGGCGCGGTGGGGGAGGATGCCGGTTCCGCCGAAAAGCGCGATCAGTGCCGCGGCGCCCGCGGCGATGGCGCCGAAGCGCCAAAAGAACAGGCGGCGCTTGAGGCGCCGCCTGTCTGTGAGTGCATCTGCATCGTAGGACAAGAGGGCATCTCCAGACGTCTGAAACGGAGCCGGAGTCTAGCCCAATTGTCCCTTCGCGTCATGAGCGACGCGGAGATGCTTACTTCTTCTCGTCCTGCGCGCGGTTGAGCGCCGCGCCCAGAATGTCGCCGAGCGACGCGCCCGAATCGGACGAGCCATACTGTGCGACGGCTTCCTTTTCTTCCGCGATCTCGAGCGCCTTGATCGAGAGTGCGATCTTGCGCGCGGCGCGGTCGAACTGCGTCACGCGGGCATCGACCTTGTCGCCGACCGCGAAACGCTCCGGACGCTGATCGCCCCGGTCGCGCGACAGTTCGGCGCGGCGGATGAAGGCGGAGAGGCCGTCCTCGCCGACCGACACCTCGATGCCGTTCTCCTGAACGCCCGTCACCGTGCAGGTGACGACGGCGCCCTTGCGGATGTCGCCAAGCGCTTCCATCGGATCGCCCTGGAGCTGCTTGATGCCGAGCGAGATGCGCTCCTTCTCGGTGTCGACGTCGAGCACCACGGCCTTCACGACCTGGCCCTTCTGGTAGTCGGCCATGGCTTCCTCGCCCGACCGGTTCCAGTCGAGGTCGGACATGTGGACCATGCCGTCCACATCGGCGTCGAGGCCGATGAAGAGGCCGAACTCGGTGATGTTCTTGATCTCGCCTTCGACCACGGTGCCGATCGGGAACTTCTCCGCGAAGGTCGTCCACGGATTGTCGAGGCACTGCTTCAGGCCGAGCGAGATGCGGCGCTTCACCGGATCGACCTCGAGCACCATCACTTCGACTTCCTGCGAGGTCGAAACGATCTTGCCGGGGTGCACGTTCTTCTTCGTCCAGCTCATTTCGGAGACGTGGACAAGGCCCTCGACGCCCGGCTCGAGTTCGACGAACGCGCCGTAATCGGTGATGTTGGTCACGCGGCCCTTGAGCTTGGCGCCGACCGGATATTTGGCGGCGACGCCTTCCCACGGATCGGCCTCGAGCTGCTTCATGCCGAGCGAGATGCGCTGCGTCTCCTGGTTCACCTTGATCACCTGGACCTTCACGGTCTGGCCGATCGAGAGAACTTCGGTCGGGTGGTTGACGCGGCGCCATGCGATGTCGGTCACGTGGAGCAGGCCGTCGACGCCGCCGAGATCAACGAACGCACCGTAATCGGTGATGTTCTTGACCACGCCTTCGAGCACCTGGCCTTCCTTGAGGTTCTCGACGAGTTCCTGACGCTGCTCGGCGCGCGTCTCTTCGAGCACCGCGCGGCGGGAAACGACAATGTTGCCGCGCCGCTTGTCCATCTTGAGGATCTGGAAGGGCTGCGGAATGTTCATGAGCGGGGTGACGTCGCGCACGGGGCGGATGTCGACCTGGCTGCCGGGGAGGAAGGCGACGGCGCCGTCGAGATCGACGGTGAAGCCACCCTTCACGCGGCCGAAGATCTGGCCTTCGACGCGCTCCTGCTTCTCGAAGGCGGCTTCGAGGCGGATCCAGCTTTCCTCGCGCTTGGCCTTCTCGCGCGACAGCACGGCTTCGCCGGCCGAGTTCTCGATGCGCTCGAGATAGACTTCGACCGTGTCGCCGACCTTGACGGAGGCGGGCTTGCCGGGCGTGGCGAATTCCTTGAGGGCGACGCGGCCTTCGGTCTTGAGGCCGACATCGATGATGGCGAGATCGTTTTCAATACCGACGATCGTGCCCCTGATGACCGCGCCTTCCTGCATCTCGTTGTAGCTGAAAGACTCTTCGAGGAGGGCGGCGAAGTCTTCGCGGCTCGGGTTGAGCGCGCTTTCTGTGTTAGCCAATGTGTTCAGTCTCCTGGCGGTGCTTGTTCCGGCCGACGGTTGTATCCGGCGGTCTTCTCCCTGGGTCGTGATATGCCCGGGAGCGTGTGGACATGAGCAGGCGGTTAGAGGTTTCCAAATAAAAGTGAGCGTTGCCGGGACCGCTGCCGAACACCGAAAAGCCAACGCGCGAAGCCCGTGCCGCAATCGCGGCAAACGCGCTTAACTCGTTGACTTGTCAATGATCCGGACGGCCTCGCCGAACGCCGCTTCTATACTCAAATCGGTGGTATCGAGCAAGTGCGCGTCGGGGGCAGGGCGCATGGGACTCGTCGCCCTTTCGGCGTCGCGGCGGTCCCTTTCCCTTGTATCTTCAAGGACTTGTGCCTCGGAGACATCGGCGCCCGAATTCTTGAGTTCGAGCCAGCGGCGATGGGCGCGAACCTCGGGGCTCGCGGTCACGAAGATTTTCACATCGGCGTCGGGGCAAACGACGGTGCCGATGTCGCGCCCGTCGAGCACGGCGCCCCTTTGCCCGCCCGGCGGCCTGGCGGCGAAATCGCGCTGGAATTGGAGGATGGCCGCGCGCACCGGCGCCATGACGGCGACGAGGGAGGCCGCCTCGCCCGCCTCGCGCGTGCGGATGGCGCGCTCGTCGATCCGCGACATGTCGAGCGCCCGCGCCGCGGCAAGGGCCGCCCGCTCGTCGGCCGGGTCGCCTCCGGCCGCGATCACCGACACGCCGACCGCGCGGTAGAGGGAGCCCGTGTCGAGAAAGGCGAGGCCGTAATGCTGAGCCAGCCGGCGCGCAAGCGTTCCCTTGCCGGATGCGGCCGGGCCGTCGATGGCGATGACGAAGCTCACTGGCCCTGCCCGGCAAGCGTCGCGCCGAGCCCGCGCATGAGCCCGGCGAAATCGGGGAAGCTCGTCGCGATCATCGAGGCGTCGTCGATCGTGACCGGCCTCTGCGCGCCGAGCCCGAGCACGACGAAGGACATCGCGATGCGGTGGTCCATATGGGTCGCGACGGTGCCGTCGCCCTCGACATGGCCGGAGCGCCCCTCGACCGTCATCGAATCCTCCGTTTCGTGGACCTTAACGCCATTCACCCTGAGGCCCGCCGCGGTTGCTGCGATGCGGTCGCTCTCCTTGACGCGCAGTTCGTGGATTCCGCGCATGACTGTGTTGCCGCTGGCGAAGGCGGCGGCGACGGCGAGCACCGGATATTCGTCGATCATCGAGGCCGCGCGCTCCGGCGGCACCTCGATGCCCCGAAGCTCGCTCGCGCGGACGCGCAGATCGGCCACGGGCTCGCCGCCTTCCTCGCGCTGATTCATGATCTCGATGTCGCCGCCCATTTCAATGAGCGTCGTATAGAGGCCCGCACGGTGCGGATTGAGCGTGATGCCTTCGACAGTGATCTCCGAGCCCGGCACGATGAGGGCCGCGACGACCGGGAAGGCGGCCGAGGAAGGATCGCCCGGCACGACGATCGGGCAGGGCACGAGTTCGGGCTGGCCGGTCAGGTGAATGGCGACAGCGCCATCCTCGCGTGATTCGGTTTCGACCTTCGCCCCGAAGGCACGCAGCATCCGCTCGGTGTGATCGCGGGTCGGCACCTTCTCGATGACGGTGGTGATGCCGGGGGCGTTGAGGCCGGCGAGCAGGATCGCGGATTTGACCTGCGCGGAGGCGACAGGGCTCTCGTAGGTGATGGGCATGGTGTGGCGCGCGCCGGTGAGCGTGAGCGGCATCCGCCCGCCCTCTCGCGCATGGAAGATCGCGCCCATCTGCGTCAGCGGGGCGATGACCCGGCCCATGGGGCGGCGCGAGAGCGACGCATCGCCGATGAAGGTCGCGGTGATCGGGTGGCCGGCGACGAGCCCCATGATGAGGCGGGCCCCCGTTCCCGAATTGCCGAAGTCGAGAGCTTCGGCGGGCTCCCGCAGCGCCCCGACGCCCACCCCCCGGACGCTCCAAGCGCCCTCGCCCGTGCGCGTCGCCTCGGCGCCGAACTGGCGCATGATCTGGGCGGTGGCGAGCACGTCCTCGCCCTCGAGGAGGCCCGTGATCCGCGTCTCGCCGACGGCCAGCGCGCCGAAGATGAGCGCGCGGTGGGAAATCGACTTGTCGCCCGGAACCCTGAGGCGTCCGGCAAGGGCGTGGGAAGGCTCGGCTATCAGGCTCGAATTCGGGTTTTGTGGTGCATGCGCCAAGGGTCGGATCCGTCAAAATTCGGGGAAAGAGGGTCCCGGCGAAGCGCAGGGCCGTGAGGCGGCGCACTGGCGCTCGCGAATAGGTTTTGACAGGAGCAACTTATCGTGGCAATGGGAAAATCCTTCGGGGCGCTGCCGCGAGAGCGGTGGGCAAGCCCTTGAAAAGCGAGCCAGAGACGCGGAATACCGCGAGGAGAATTCAGCTTGTCGAAACCGGAGTTGGGTACAAAGCGCGACTGCCCGAGCTGTGGCGCGAAGTTCTACGATCTGAACAAGAGCCCGGCAGTCTGTCCGAAGTGCAAGCACGAATTCGTGCCGGACGCGGGCGCCAAGGCCCGTCGTGCCAAGCCCGTCGAAAAGCCCAAGGACAAGGTCGCGCCGCGTGCGTCGATCGTCTCCGATGAGGATGCGGACGTGTCGCTCGACGAGCTTCGCGATGAGGAGCTGGCGGCGGAGGGTCTCGGCGACGATATGCTCGAGGAGATCGAGGACGACACCGGCGCCGATGACGATGCCTTCCTGCCCGACGACGAGGACGAGGAAGACGACGTCTCGGGAATCATTCGCGGCGTCAGCGAGGACGACGAGTAGAATTCAGGCGGCGGCGGGGCGCTTTTTTCTTCCGGTTCAAGGTTTTGCTTGATCAATGAAGAAACGCGCCCTAAGTTCCGCCACCGCTGCGGGGTTCCCCAAACCCCGCGCGAAATCGGCGGGGCCATAGCTCAGTTGGGAGAGCGCTTGAATGGCATTCAAGAGGTCGGCGGTTCGATTCCGCCTGGCTCCACCAAACCTCCTTCAAACAGTTTGAAATCCGGAACACGGCTCAGGTCGCGAAGACCTGCATGTCGAACGCTAGAATTGCTGGTCCGTTCCGGATTTGACATGCGCCTTTAAGAAGCCCAGCCCGAAGGTGTGGATGTCGGGCGCCCGGTGCAGATCTTTCCGCCGCTCGATCGCGCTTTCCGGCGCGATCTTCACCCCCATCGACCGCATGGCTTCGAGCACTCGCCTTTCGCGCGATCCGTGGAATGCCGTCGGTTCGGAAAGAACGCCGATGACCATTGTGTCTGATGCGGATATGCGGTCTTCGGATTTGCCGAAGGCGCCGCCGACAAGCGGAATGCGGTTCAATCCGCTCTGTCCCGTCGCATCGTATTTCTGTGTCCCGCTCGAGATCGTTCCAAGGACGATGGGCTTCCCGTAAGGGAAATAGCCGGTGATCGTGTAGGTGTTCTTCGACACATCGAGCACCTGCGCCATCGATGAGGGCTCGAGCGTCCCGATGGAACTGAACTCGAAACGCAACTTCAGGTTCACATAGTGCGGCGTCGCGACCTCGGGCTTGAGGTTGAGCGTCATGCCGGTTTCGGCCGTGTACTCGTCGGCATACCCGGTGGAGTTGTAGAGGATGGTTCTGTTCGAGCCTTCATGGATCTCGGATTCCTCTCCGACCGAGGTGACGATCGAGGGCGCCGCGTTCACATAGACGCTGCTATTCACGTTCTGCGGCGTAAGGCGCACGGCATACTCGATCTCAGGAATCGACAGGGAAACCTCGCTCAGCACACTGACCGTCGAGCTTCCATTCTCCTTTTGCCAGTCTTGTGTGCGCGACGCTCCGAGCAGCACCGTCAGATCATTGAAGAAGTCGGTTCCCCTTGTTCTGGAATCCGTCGAATAGCGGCGCACGAAATAGACATTCGCTACGATGTTGAGATCGCGGCAGATCTCGTCCCTCGTGTTCTTTTCGCAGGCCAGCTCGTCATCTGCCGCCTTGGCGTCGGACGCATAGGGGATAGTCCTGATACGGCTGGAAAAGGTCTTGTCATCCGGCAGATAGATGGCGCGGACGAAGCGGCTCGCAGGATCGTCGTCCTGAGCCGGGGCGGCCTGCATCGCATCGAAGAGCGAGCGGGCAACGATCTCGTCGCCGTTCTTCAGCGCCGCAATGGCCGACAGGGCCCAGTACATGCTGCGATCGTCGATCAGGGCAGCGTTCAGGAATGCAATCTGTGCCTCGGCAAAATTGCCCAACGCCATTTCGGCAATGCCCAGTCCGACATAGGCCGGAGCATAGTCACGGGAGAAGCGCGCCGCGCTTGAGAATGCGGCGCGCGCCAGAACATTCTTGTTGGCGGCAAGGCTGTCTTCCTCGAGCAGTTGAAGCCCGTACTCGAAATGCCTGCGCCAGTCATGCCCCAGATTCTGAAAGGGAACGGGGCGGTCCGCGATCCGCGGCACTCCGCCGAAACAACCCGAAAGCATGAGGCAAAGGCCGGCCGACAGAAGCACGCGCCCGGCTCCGGCAAACACGGAAGAACGCACGGAAATGGATCTTTCCGTGCGTCCCCCGGTTCTTGTCATGGAAGGCGGCGAAGCGGTCAGCTGCACGACTTCTGCCATTGGTCGGCTTTTTTCTTGAGATCTTCAAAGCCGCTGAAGAGAGAGGTGACGCGCTTCGCAACCTTGGACGTCAGGTCCTGCATCTTCTTCTCCTTCATGTCCGAAAGGTCGGCGAGATATCCGAAGGGAGCGGGAACGGTGACCGTGCCAAGGCTGACCGCATGCGTCTCGCCGCTATAGTCGAATTTGGCCCGGCTCTTCACGCTGATCTTGTCATCGCCTTTCAGCCCGACCTGGGAGCAGAGCTTCGCCTTCACGCTGCTGGTAATCTTGATCTTGCCCCAGCAGAATTCGCTCTTCTCATGCTCGTCGACGAGATTCTGGAACAGGTTGAGCTTCGTCCAGTTGTTGTCGCTCCATTTGAAATAGGTGTTGTAGGACAGATTGATTTTTTGCAGCTGACCAAGAAGGATGGGCTGCTGGGTGGGATTGTCGTTTCCGCCCGCATCATCCGGATATTCGGGATAGAGCCGGAGATCGACCTTGAACTGAATGGTTCGGCTGTGCCCGTCGTAGCTCTTCTTCTCCTTGGCGTGGAGGTGGAAGAGGGGATAGCCGTTCTCCCGGATTTCGTTGAGCTTCTGGCGCTTGTCCTGAAGGCTGGCAAGCGTATGGATGATTCTGCAGGCGGACTTCTTCGCCGACTTGTATTTTGAAACCGTGGCGCTGTCCGCCTGGTCCAGAAAGGCGCGTAGCGCTGCATCCTCCGTCGACTGGTTGCAGCGCAGCTCCGCGATGTCGAGCTTGGTGTTCTCCTCATTCATCGCAGCCTGGGCGAGCTCATTGGCATTGCTCATCGTGACGGTGACCTGCGGCGGAACATTCTTCTGAATGCTCCCCTCGCTCAGCGGCTTCGTATAGCCGGCGAGGTTGTAGGTCTTGTTGATGAGATCGGAGGCCTGCTGCGCCTTGCTGTTGAGCGCATCGAACTTCTCGAACAGGTCTTTCGCGTAGCTGCTGGATGTGGCGTCCGCATAGTCCTTTTCCACATCCTTGGATGCCTTGTCGGCATCTGCCTGAAAATTGCCGATCCCCGCCGTGACATCACCGGATTGCGCCGAGCAGCTCTCGGCCGCGACGACAGGGCCCGATACAAGGGCCAGAATTGCCACTGCCGAGGTCGTGCAATGGATCAATCTGAGCATCTTCGTCTTTGCTGTCATAGCCACCCTGATTCCCCTTCAATCTGGTGTGTGAGAGAGTGGCAAAGGCGATCGAAAATGCCCTCGAAGCTCAATACCAAGAAAAGGGTATGGGCAAGAATTGCGGGAAGTCCGAACCGCTTGTACGGATCTTCATGGCGTTCCGGACTCTGACGGAAGCGAAGTACACTGACGCAAACGGGCGTGCCTTGATCGAAGGACAACGGTTGGGACGGGGGATGAGTTGAGATGACGATCTCGAAGGGAGATGGAAGTTCCGCTGAACGCTCTGTCTCCGGTTGCAGGATCATCGTGACGGAGGACGATGACGCGATACGCGAGCGGTTCGTTCATCTGATCGCCGAGTGGGATGGCGGACAGGTCGTCGCGGAGTGTGCGACCCTGCTCGAAACGATGGCCGCGATAAGGGCACATGAAATCGACCTCCTGATTACCGATCTGAACCTGCCCGATGGCAACGGGATCGAGGCCATCGGCGCGCTGAGAGCGCTGCAACCGCGTGCCGAGGCAATGGTCATTTCCGTTCTGGCCGACGACCAGACGGTGCTCGATTCGATTGAGGCCGGAGCATCGGGCTATCTCCTGAAGGATGCCGATCCGGTCGATCTCGTCGATGCGATCAATGATCTGATGGCCGGCCGCTCTCCCATTTCATCGAGAATTGCGCGCGTTCTCGTCAAGCGCCTGGCCGAACGGGCGGAACGAAGCACGACGGGTGAAGACGCGCCGAAAATGACGCCAAGGGAGAT
Organism: Parvibaculum sp.; assembly: GCF_049671045.1. Classification (GTDB taxonomy): domain Bacteria; phylum Pseudomonadota; class Alphaproteobacteria; order Parvibaculales; family Parvibaculaceae; genus Parvibaculum. Next base: position 18,780 of record NZ_JBATUH010000042.1, read on the forward strand.
GGATATACTCTGGGGAATAGCCAAGGGCTTTACCAGCGACGAGCTCGCATCAAGCCTTGGCATTTCGAGGCAGACCGTTCCGGTTCACATCCGCAACATATACAGAAAATTGCAGGTCTCGAACCGCTCCGAGGCGGTCTTCGAGGCGGCGAGACAGGGGATCATCCGCCTATGAGCGCGGCCCGCATGGCCGCACCGATTCCGAAGGCGCGGCGCGCGGCCGTGCTGGCGCTTCTCGGGATAATCGTGATCGTCGCCGCGCTTCCGCAATTCGTGCAATTGCCGGTGCCGCGCCACTCTTACAGCTTCGACACTGCCGAGTTTTCGCAGACAGGAAAATCGCCGCAGGTCGTCAGCCTGCCTTCGCGCTGGGTCCATGAATCGGCATCAGGCCCCGGTGCGGCGCTTTATCGTCTGACATTCACTCTGGGCGATTTGCCGGACGCGCCGCTCGCGCTCTTCATTCCGGTGGTGAGGCAAACCATCGAGGTTCGTTTGAACGGGCATCTGCTGCCCGTGATGCCGCACTCATCGTGGTCGAGTTCCAGAAGCGGATACGCATACGCGGCATCCCTGCCGCGGCAATTCATCAAGGCGGCGGCGTCAAACGATCTCGAAATACGAATGATGCGAACTGATGGCTGGCTCTCGGGCTATCTCTCGCGCATCTACATTTCCACGTCGAAGGACATCAGAGGGTATCAGCGGATTGCCGACCTGCTGATCGAGCAATGGCGTGCGATGACCTTCGCCCTCCATGCCGTCACGGTGATGGGCTTCATCACGATCCTGCTGTTCCGGCGTCACGATCCGGTGTTTCAGTGGCTGACGCTCATCACCGGCTGGAGCCTCGTCATCGTTCTTTCCCAGTCGCCGATCCTGGGACAACTGCTTGGCGACAGCCGGCTTTATCTTCTTCCCGGCGTCGCGGCGGTGGGGTTGATGGCAATGGGCGTGGCGCTGGCGCTGACGGGGCGAAGCGCGCCATCCTGGTTGCGGCTTTCCATCTGGCTCGTTCCACTGAACTTGTTCCTGCTCGGACTGACAGGTCTCGTCGGCCTACCTGTCGCCATTGTGGCTGGCTCGGCTGTGACCATCGTCACCTATGGGATCGCCGCGGCGATCCTCATCCGGGATTTCGCCATGCGGGGCGGATGGCAGGGAGCGTTCCTGTCCGTTCCCTTTGCATTGAGCGCGTGGTTCGGCGCGCATGACGTCCTTATGGGGCTTGGCCTCAATGATGGCGTGTTCATGCTGATGCCCTATATGCGGACGATGATCCTTGTTGCGATCACGATCTTGCTGATGGGCCGTCTGGCCGAGAGTCTGAACAAGGTCGATGTAGCAAACGACGTCCTGCTTTTGCGCCTTGCCGAGCAGGAGAAGGAGCTGAACGAGCTGCATGAGAGGGATCGGCAGCGGACGGAGCAGAGCGTTCTCGAGTGCGAAAGGCAAAGACTGATGTCCGATCTCCATGACGGGCTGAGCGGCCATCTGGTGTCGATCATAGCCCTCGCGGAGCGCAACGAAGTAAACGCGCCGTTCATAAGCGCCTCCGCCCGGGAAGCGCTGGACGACCTTCGGCTCGTCATCCAGTCGCTCGATATCGGCGACAGTGACCTGCTTGTCGCGCTTGCGGGCTGGCGGGAGCGGCTCGAGCCTCGATTGCGCCGGCTGGGTGTCAAGCTGGAGTGGTCGATGGAGGCGATACCGCAGATCACGGGCGTAACGCCGGGAAACGCGCTCTCGGTTCTGAGAATTCTGCAGGAAGCCGTCACCAACGCGCTGAAGCATGGACCCGCAACTCGGATTTCTATTCGCGGGATGCCTCGCGATAACGGCGCTGCCATCATCATCGAAAACGATCTGGCCGAATCGGCGGCAGCGGGCAAGGGGCATGGTGTCGCCAACATGCAAAGACGAGCTGAAAAGTTTGGCGCTCTTGTTCGCCTCGATCTCGGAGAACGCCACGCCCGCCTGGAGCTGAGGCTTCCTTTCCGCCTTTCGAGCTAGGGCACTCGAGGCAACTCGGCGGTCATCGCATCCGGATGATGGCCGCGATGCGTCGGCAAGTTGGACGGTGCGTTGGACGCCGGGTCGGGGCAGGTTGCGCTATTCCCTCGAGCCTGCGGCGCGATCGAGTGCCGCGGCGGCTTGCAGCTTGTCGCCCGAAGGCGCCTCCGTGAAGAGCCAGCGCGCGAGAAGCGCCGCGCAAAGCGCGCCCGCAATTTCGGCCGCGATGAAGGCGGGCACATCCGCGATGCGGATACCCGAGAAACTGTCCGTCAGCGAACGCGCGAGCGCGACGGCCGGGTTGGCGAAGCTCGTCGATGAAGTGAACCAGTAGCCGCCCGCAATCGTCAGCGCGACGATGGATGCAAGCCTCGATGGTGCCTTCGCAAGCGCGCCGAGAATCGCCATCACGAGGGCGAATGTCGCGACGAATTCTCCGGCCGACTGGCCGAAGCCCGCCCGCGCATGCTGCGACGCCTCCAGAAGCGGAACCTCGAACATGAGATGCGCGAGCACGGTACCGGACGCTGCCGCCAGGAATTGAACGGCGACATAAAGAGCGGCAAGCGCCGCGCCGATTTCGCGCCGGATGAAGAAGACGAGCGTTACCGCCGGATTGAAATGCGCGCCCGAGACGGGCCCGAAAATCTCGATGAGAACGAAGAGCATGGCCGAGGTCGCAAGCGTGTTGCCGAGGAGCGCGACAGCCGCGTTTCCACCGGCGAGCCGCTCGGCCATGATCCCCGACCCGACGACCGTCGCGACGAGAAGGCATGTGCCCAGGGCCTCGGCGGCTAGCCTTGAGGTGGGCGATGTGGTCACGCCGGGCTCCCCGCCTCTCCGATCTCGGCGAGCTTTTTCCTGAGCGCCTGCCCGTCGAGGTTGCCGGGCGGCAGGTCCGCAAGCAGGTCGATGTGCTGCCTTATCGCGGCGAAGACCTCGGCGAATTTGCGCCGGATCGCTTCCTCGCTGCCCGTGGCGGCGGCGGGGTCCTCGAACGGCCAATGCGCCGACGCCGGATGGCCCGGCCACACGGGGCAAACCTCGCCTGCGGCGTTGTCGCAAACCGTGATGATGAAATCCATCCGCGGGGCGCCGGGGGCGGCGAATTCGTCCCAGGACTTGGAGCGAAGATTCTCGACCGGGAGGCCGGCCGCGCGCAGCGTCTCGATGGCGTGGGGATTGACCCTGCCCGTCGGCTGGCTTCCGGCGCTGAAGGCGCGAAAGCGTCCTCCGCCGCGCGCATTCATATAGACCTCCGCGAGAATGCTTCGCGCGGAGTTGCCGGTGCAGAGGAAGAGTATGTTGTAACTCGGCTTGAGACTCACTGCCGTTTTTCCAGTTGGGTATGCGCGGCGGCGGTATCGGCATTGCGCGCGATGCCTGCGCGCAGGCTTTCCTCGCCCGCGCTGAAGTTCGGCTCGACGAGCCACAGCCGGAGCAGGTGCCGCTTGAGATCGGGCTCCGGCCAGTCCTCATATGCGGTACGCTTGTGGAGCACCGATGCGTTCTTCAGGAACTGCATGTCGCCCGGCTCGAAATTCATGTCGAGATAGAAGCGGGGATCGTTCGCCGTCTCTTCGATGAAGGCGATGGCTTTCTTCTGCGCCTGCGTCAGGCGCGGCGTTTCCTCATGCTGCTGGCTTTCGCGAATGTACCAGGGAATGAAGAACGTCCTCAGCCGGCCGTCGATGAGGTGGCAGATCGAAATCTCGAACCAAGGCTTCGCGCCCGGCCTGTGCTGACCTTGCGTGTCGAACGGGAAGGGCTCGAAAAGCACCGGCACCAAATCCGGCCTGCGGGTCAGCATTTCGTTGTAGATCGCGACCGAACTCACGATGCGGCTGACGCCGCCCGATTTCGCCGGCCTCAGGCAGAACAGGCCGATGATGTCGGCGCCGTCCGTGTGAAAATCCTGTTCGGCGCGCGTCTTGTAGAGGCGCACGCCATATTGCTTCGGGTCGGCGCCCGTGTCGCGAATATGGCCGATGAGATCGCCATCCGTATTCTGCGAGATGGCGCGGCCCATATGGAGGCCGATCCCCCAATAGACGGCGGCGCAGTCTTCCTTCGTATGCTCACCGACGGGAAAGCCCTTGATGAGAAGGAAGCCCCGTCCGCGGTCGAGTTCCGCGAGCCAGCCGCCTATGCGGATTGCGAGCGTCGGTAGCGGGAAGTCCTCGCGGCTCCAGCGATGGAAGTCCGGTTCGCGCGCGCGTGCCTTGAGGAGGGCCGCGCGAAGCTCGGCGATGTCCTCCGGGGAAAGCCGGTAGATCCAGTTCTCGTCGAACTGGATCTCCGGCCCTATCCAGGCATCGGGCGTGTCGAGGATCGGCATTTGGTTCAGCCGCAGCAGGCGGTTTTTTTGCTTTCGGCTTCGGCCTTCGGCTCCGGGATGCAGCAGGCAGAGGCTGTCTCCGTCGCGATCGTCTCGAGTTCGGGCCCGGTTCCGAATTCTTCCATGACGTGGTGAGTGAAGAAGGCTTCCCAGCGCACGCCGTCGGGATCGGCCGTCCAGCTCTTTTCCGACTTCGCATAGCAGCAGGTCGTCACGCCTTCCGGCAGATAGGGCGCTTCGGCCTCTTTCAGGCGATCGAAAATCGGTTCGAGTTCGTCGGCATTGTCGACCTGAATTCCGGCATGGCCGAAACCCCGGTCGCCTGAAATCGTCTCGACGACGAAATTGACGCGCGGGTCCTCGAGCATCCATTTGGCATAGCCCGGACGGCGCACCGTCGGCTCCTCGCCGAAAAGTGTCGAATAGAAGGCGACGGATTTCTCGAGGTCGGCGACCCCGAAGCTTACATGCAGTCTCTTCATCGCACACACTCCGCTTTGCGTTGGCGAGCGGGCGTCCCGACGACCCCGCATGCGCCCTGACAGCAATCCTTGAGCAGAAAATCGGTGAGATCGCGCATGGCCGAAAGATCGGCCCTGTAGACGATCGAACGCCCCTGGCGCCGCGATGTGACGAGGCCGGCGCGCGCCAGTTCCTTCAGATGGAAGGAAAGGGTCGCGGGCGGCACGTCCAGCGCTTCCGCAATCTCGCCTGCGGGGAGCCCGCCGCCGTCTCCCGTAGGCGCATGGGCGCGCACGAGGGTGCGAAAGATCGAAAGCCGCGTTTCCTGGGCGAGCGCCGCAAGAGCGGCTATGGCGTCCATCATTTCCATTATTCGACTATTATCGAAATGAAAACCACTGTCAAGGGGCGGATCGCGGCGCGCAGCGGGAACGAAATCGCCCGCGCATGGCGGCGCGGGCGATGTTGATGGTCCGGACCTGATATCATCACGACGCGGAATGCGCATGCCGCTCCGGCGCGGCGAATTCCGGCGGCTACTTTGCGCCCGCCGTGGCGGCCTTGTCGAAGTCGCTCGCATCGTGCCGCTCGGCAAGCTGGCTTGCCGGATCGCCCCAGACGCGATTGACCATGCGCCCGCGCTTCACCGCGGGGCGCTCCGCGATCTGGTCGGTCCAGCGGTTGACATGCTTGTAGTCCTTCACGCTCAGGAACTCGCCCGCTTCATAGAGCAGCCCCTTCGCAAGCGAGCCATACCAGGGCCAGATCGCGATGTCGGCGATGGTGTAGGCATCGCCCGCAATGTACTCGCTCTCGGCAAGCCGCCGGTCGAGAACGTCGAGCTGGCGCTTCACCTCCATCGTGAAGCGGTCGATCGCATATTCGAACTTCATTGGCGCATAGGCATAGAAGTGCCCGAAGCCGCCGCCGAGATAGGGCGCCGAGCCCATCTGCCAGAAGAGCCACGAATAACACTCAGCCCGTTTCGCCGGGTCCCTGGGCAGGAAGGCATTGCCGAATTTCTCGGCGAGATAGAGCAGGATCGCGCCGCTCTCGAAAACGCGCGTGTGCGGCGTCGTGCTGCGATCGAGGAGCGCCGGGATCTTGGAATTCGGATTGACCTCGACGAAGCCCGAGCCGAACTGGTCGCCCTCATTGATGTTGATGAGCCAGGCGTCGTATTCGGCGCCGCTATGGCCCGCCTCCAGCAGCTCCTCCAGCATCACCGTCACCTTCACGCCGTTCGGCGTCGCAAGGGAGTAGAGCTGGAGCGGATGCTTGCCGACCGGCAGCGCTTTCTCATGCGTCGCGCCGGAAATGGGCCTGTTGATCTTGGCGAAGCGGCCGCCATCCTTGTTCTGGTCCCATGTCCAGACTTTGGGAGGCGTATAGGGGGTGCTGGTCATTGCCGGTCTCCTCGATGGGTCGGATGTGCTGAAGCTGGCCCCAATGCGCGGCAATGGCAACTTTTTCGGCCAATGGATGCGCGCCTCGCCTCCCTGAACCTTGCCGCTGTTGCACAAAATCAGCCATGCGGCAGCGGGTAATTCCCGCTGCCCGGCCCTGCGTCGTGAGCCCGTGCAAGGCCGCCCCCGCCGGTGGACGCGATCCCGACACCCCTCGTTCGGGGGATGTTGCCGGCGCCCGATCTGAACCAAAAGTGCTCGAATTCTTTCGGTTCGCCTCCGGGGAACGAACCCCGCAACGGCCATGTGTGGAGGTCTTGCGGAACGGCGGAGGCAGCGCGTTCAGGGGGATGTCGTATGAGGCTTTGGCTGGGCATTGCGATGGGCAGCGTAATGGCTGTGGCACTGTGGAGCGGGCCTTCATGGGCCAGCGACGGAAGCGATCCGGCAGAAAGTTACGCCGAACTCAAGCAGCAGGAGCGGGCGCGCGCCGGCGATCCGGACTTCGACTATGCGCTTGGCATCGCCGCCATCGATGCGGGACATGCGAGCGACGCCGTGGCGGCCTTCGAGCGCGTGCTCGCCGTCCGGCCGGATCACCTGCAGGCGCGGGCGGAACTCGGCCGTGCCTATATTGTGCTCAACGAGCCCGAGGCTGCGCGCCGCGAGCTTGCGACGGTGAGCGGAGCCGAGGTTCCTCCGGCGGTTCGTGAAGTCGTGGACCGCTATGTGGCGGCGCTCGATACGGGGCTTTCCGGCGGCGGCACCGAGATCGCAGGCACGGTCAAGCTCAGCTTCGGCTACGACACCAACGTCAACAATTCGACCGACGATTCGCGCATTCTCATTCCGGCTTTCGCCGGTCTCGGCTTTGGCAACCTGTCGCCGAACGCGCAGGCGCAGGATGACGGCTTCGCGGAGCTGATGGGCCGCACGACGCTGACGCATGGCCTCGCCATCGACAAGCGGCTCATCGCCGATCTCACCGCCTCCATGCGCCGCAATGCCGACCATGACGAGTTCAACCAGGCGATTGTGGGCCTGAACCTCGGCTATGCGCAGGTGACGCCGGATCACGGCACCTTCTCGCTGACGGCGCAGCTTCAGTCCTTCTGGATCGACGATGAGGTCTATCGCCATGCGATCGGCGGCCTCGGTCAGTGGACCTACAGAACGAGTTCGCAGACCGATTTCGGCCTCTATCTCCTCTATTCATATCTTCACTACCCGGACAACGAGGCGCAGAACGCGAACCGCTACATGGCGGGCGCGACGATCGGCCAGCAATTCGGCGGCTCGCTGAAGCCCTATCTGTTCGCCGGCATCTATGGCGGCCTCGAAAGGACCACGGACAGCAGGTTCGACAATCTGACCTATGAATTCATTGGTGCCCGCATCGGTGGCGAGCTTGCGCTGACGGAGAGCCTGACGGGCTATGCGAGCGCCGCGATCGAGGCCGACAACTACAAGGACCCCGAGCCGCTGTTTCTCGAGAAGCGTTCGACCGTGCGTGTCGATACGGCGGTCGGCGCGCGCTACGCGATCGGGCCGGGCCTGACCCTCGGCGCGGAGGTCGCTTACACCAATACCGACAGCAACATCGTTCTCTACGACTACGACCGCGTCGTCTCTTCAGTCTCGATCAGTGTCGACTTCTAAGGGTGGGCTGCAACATGAACAGAAATTCCATGGGCAGGTTTTTCAACCGCCTTCTGCTGACGACGAGCATGGCGGTCGCGCTCCCTCTGGTTCCGGCGCATGCCGTGCCCGTCCTCTTCGGCGGTGACGGCATCACGATCAATGGCGAGCCGGGAGGAAGCGCGGAGCTTGCGCCGGGGGCGGTCATTGCCGTCACCGGCCCGCTGCTGCAATTGCAGCTTGCCGATGGCAGCACGATCACGCTGCCTGAAGGATCGAGCTTCCGTATCGTGGAGGATGGCGGAAGCGTCGCCTTCGAGCTCGTCTCGGGCTCGATCCGCGTCGACAGCAAGGGCACGCCCATCTCGGTGTCGCGCGATGGCGTGACCATTTCGAGCAGCGCGGGCGCCTATTCCGCCTTCGCTTCCGCGGGCGGCGGTCTCGATGGCCGCGTCAATGCGGGCGCGGTGACGGTCGCATCGGGCGGCGAGACGCGCGCATTCAATGCGGGCGAGGGCTATGTCGCATCGAGCGACGGCATATCGGGCACCTTCACGCCTCCCGCGACAGAAGCGCCGCGATATGCGCGGGGCGATGGGGCCGGAGGCTTCGACTATTCGCCCGCGGATACGCGCGGCGATGGCGAGAGCGCGCCGCCGGTCCTCCTCGCCACGCTAGAGGAGATCGGCGCCATTGGTGGTGGTGGCGACGATGGTCGAGGCGGTGATAACGGCGGCGGTGACGACGGCGGCGACAATGGCGGCGGCGACAATGGCGACGGTCATGTCGATCTGACGCCCGGCGTGTCGTCAGGCTCCGTATCGGCGGAGCTTGGCAGCGGTCCCTATGCGGTCGCCTATGCGTCGAACGATATCGGCCTCGATGTCCGCAGCGGCGCATCAGCCGAATTCACCGATGGCGAGCTCGACAAATATGAGTGGCTCACGGAAGAAAAGCCCGAGCGCGGAACCAATCTGACGGCCGAACTTGCCGGCGACGAGCTCGTCACCGTCGGTCGCTGGAACGGCGGCACGACGGCAGGGCAATACTACGCCGCGCCTGCCTTCAAATATGGCGGCCAGCAAGGCTTCCACTACGCCATCGGCATCGGGACGGTGACGCCCATCACGAGCGGTACGGCGACCTATTCGCTCGAGGCCGCGACGAAGCCGACCTTCGGCGATGGCAATGGCGCGCCTGGAACGCTGACCGGCGATATTGCGGTCAGCTTCGGCCTTGTGACGCGCATCGGTCTCGATCTCGCGGTCGACATGCCGGACGACCACATCTACATCCTGCGGACGACGGGCGGCACGACGAATGTCGCTTCGTCTGAAGTGCAACTCGCAAAGGCGAACTGGGACGATCTGGGTCCGGTCTTCTATGGCCAGTTCGCCATGGCCGATGGCGGCCGCGCCTGCCAGCAGGCCGGCCAGTGCGCGGCTTCCGTTCGCGGTTTCCTTGCAGGCGACAATGCGGAAGGCATCGGCCTCTCCTATCAGATCGGCGACACGGGCGGACCCGCCGATCACGCGATTTACGGCGCGGCCTATTTCAAGGGTGACGGTGTGACGGGCGGCGGCGACAACTCGTCGGGCGTCTCCAGCGGCGCGATCACCGCGCCACTCGGCGCGGGGCCCTACACGGTGACGCTCGATGGTGGCTTCGCCGTTGCCGGCACGGTAGGCCTCGACGCAAACGGCGCTCTCGAAACGGTGGACACTGTCTATTCGGGCGGCGATACCGGCTCGCGCGGCACCAATGCCGTGGCCGATCTGTGGGGCAATGAGGACGTGACCATCGGCCGGTTCAATGGTGGCAAGATGACGGGTTACCTCGTCTATGGCACCTATCAGCAGAGCGGCGATCTCTTCCCCAACCTCCAGTCCATTCACTATGCGATCGGCGCGCCTCTGACGAATATCCCGGTTTACGGCAAGGCGACCTACACGCTCGCCGCCTACACCGCGCCGACATTCTTCGATGGCGGCTCGGCGCCGGGAACGTTCAGCGGCAGCATGGCGGTCGGCTTCGGCGGCGCCTCGCCCAAAGTCGGCTTCGATATCGCCATCGACATGCCGGGCGACCGCACCTACAGCTATGTGACGGAAGGCGGGCTCGACAATCTTTCGCTGTCGCCCTTCACCGTCGTGACCGCCGCCTCGGCGAGCAATGTCGTCGGCCAGATCACGCGCAGCAACACATCGACGCTCGAAGCGGGCGGACGCGCCTGCCCGGCGACAAGCTCGACCTGCTTCATCTCGATCGGCGGCATGCTGGCGGGCGAGGGGGGAAGCTCGGCCGCCATCACCTACAAGGTGTGGCAGTCCGGCGCGAACGACACCTACATTGTTGGCGGGGCCGCTTTCACGACGACGGGCGTGAGCCCGACCTCCGTCACGCCGGGCGCTCTCTCGTCGCCCTACTCGAACGGCAATTACAACGGCATGTATATCGGGCCGACGGGTAGCGGCACGGGCTTCTCCAATGTGGCATTGGGCTTCGAGGCGAGCGGCGCGCTCGTCAAATACGCCAACGCCAATATCGGTACCGCCGGCATGGCCGATCTCGGTCAGAACGCCGATGCGATGTGGGGCCGCTGGACGGGCGGAACGTCGGGCGGAACCGGCACCAATTCCGGCGCCAATGTCGAGGGCAATCGCAGCCTTCACTATATGGTCACGAGTGTCGCGCCGACCGCGAGCGTGCCCGCCAATGGAACGGCAACCTATGAGCTCGCGGGCGCGACCTCGCCGACCTTCAAGGATGGCCGCTCGGCGCCGGGCACGCTGACGGGCTCCCTGGCCGTGGGCTGGAACGGCTACAGCTCCAAGCTCGGCCTCGATCTCACCGTCTCGATGCCGGGCGATGCGGACTACAACATCAAGACATCGGGCGGCACGACGGATGTGGCAAGCTCCACCATCTCGATGAACAATATCGCGCAGTTCATCGGCACCGCCCCGGTGACGGCGACAGCAGGCGCGAGCATCTGCGCGTCGGGCTGCAGCGCATCGATCGATGCCCAGGGCTACGGCGTCAATGCCCCGCTGATGGGCGTCACCTATGGCTTCGGCTCCGGCGCGGCGGCGATCAACGGCATCGGCGTCTTCACGAAGCAGAACTGACCCCCGAGCGCAAAAGGGCCGGAAGAGAAATCTTCCGGCCCTTTTCGTTTCCTGTCATCCGTGGACGGCGCAATATTTCAGGAAGGATCTCCGATCCCTAGCGGGGCCGGGGAATGCGATTAGCCGATGAGCTGCCTCGCCGCGCTCGCCGTGAGGATGAACCCGATGACCGCAAGGCCCGTAAGCAATGTGGGGCGGAAACGCTCCGGCGCGACGCGCTCATAGACGCGCTTTCCGACCTCGACGCCCAGCAGCGATGCGGGCAGCAGGATCGCCGACTGAAGGAGTATGTGCGAGCCGAGCCCGCCCGTCGCTCCGAGATAGCCGAGCGCGAGAATGTCGATCACGAAGAAATAGAGGATGATCGACCCGCGCAATCTCGGCGCATCGGGAAGCCGCGCGGAGAGAAACAGCACTGCGGGCGGGCCTCCCATGGCGAAGGCCCCGTTCATGAAGCCCGATAGGCTGCCCGCGGCAAGCGGCATCCATCGCGCGGGCCCGAGCGTGAGCTGCGGCGCGGCGAGCATGGTGAGCGTCGATCCCAGAATGGCCGCGCCGAGCAGCATCTTGCAGAGTAGCACCGGCAGGCTCTGAAGCATGATGATCCCGATGACGGTGCCCGCCGTCGCGCTGACGACCATGGGGCTGATGACCGGCCAGGCGGTGTTCTTGAGTTCCCTTGGAACGAGTTGGAGCCCGAGCGCCAGTTCGATCACGAGGACGACCGGCACGAAGACCTGCGGCGGCAGGAGCAGGGTGAGGCCCGCGCCGGAAACGATGGCGAAGGCGAAGCCCGACCAGCCCCGAACGATGCCCGCCACGAACACAACGGCCATGCAGGCCGCCAGTTCGACCATGCCGAAAGACCACATTTCTGGCTCCCGCCCTGTTTTTCGGCGCGACGACTATACCTCGTCGTGAAAATGTGCAACTGTATTTTCACGCACATGAAACGATTTTCATTCGAGATCGCGTGTCTGAGCCGAAAAAACCACAGCCGGGCCCCGAGCCCTCGCCATCCGGCGCCCCGCGGATCGGCGACCAGATCCGCGAGCTTCGCAAGGTGCGGGACTGCACCATCGTGGAGCTCGCCCAGCGGATCGGGCGTTCGGTCGGCTATCTCAGCCAGGTGGAGCGGAATATCTCGTCCGTCTCGATCCCGACCCTGCAGAAGATCGCCGACGCGCTCGGCGTTCAGGTGAGCTGGTTCTTTCATGGCGGCAGCGAGGCGCCGGAAGAGGAGCGGGGCTTCATCGTCAGGCGCGGCAATCGCCGCTCGCTGACGTTTGGCGATACCGGGGTTCACGAGGAACTGCTTTCACCCAACCTGTCGGGCCAGCTCGAACTCATCATGACGACCTTCAGGCCCGGTAGCTGGACGGGCGAGGAGGATCGCATCCGCAAGGGCGAGGAGGCGGGCCTCGTTCTGGAAGGAACGCTCGAGCTTTGGGTCGAGGGCCAGCACTTCGTCCTGTCGGAAGGCGACAGCTTCACCTTTCGCCGCTCCGGCCCCCATCGTTGTCATAATCCCGGCAAGGTCGATACGCGCGTCCTCTGGATCATGACGCCGCCCTCCTACTGACCCGCCCTCCCGCCGACACCGCCGCGCTGCGCCCCCTATGCGGCCGATGGCGGGCCGGGTTACAAACGTCGGTCATTCCCCCCTGCGGAGACCCACACATGCCCATTTCGCCGGAAATCAGGCAACGGGCCGAAGCCATGAGTGCAGCCGAGCGCGCGGATTTCGCGGCGCGGCATCCCGTCTCCCGCCGCCTGGCGGAAGAGGCGGGAAAGCATTTTCCGGGCGGCGTGCCGCTCCACTGGATGCTCGATTGGGAGACGCCTTTCCCGCTCTTCGTGCGCGAGGCGCGCGGCTCGACCGTCATCGATGTCGATGGCCACAGCTATGCCGATTTCTGCCTCGGCGACACGGGCGCCATGTTCGGCCATTCGCCCGCGCCCGTGGCGAAGGCGATCGCCGAACAGGCGGCGCGGGGGCTGACAGCGATGCTCCCCTCCGATCTCACCGCCGAGGTGGGCGGGCTTCTCTCTGCGCGCTTCGGGCTCCCCTTCTGGCAGGTGACGGCGACCGCGAGCGATGCGAACCGCGCGGTCGTGCGCTGGGCGCGCGCCATCACCGGCCGGCGCAAGGTTCTCGTCTTCGACGGCTGCTATCACGGCCAGGTCGAGGATGCCTTCGTCAAGCTCGAGGGCGGCGTCACGAAGGTGAAGCCGAGCCTGCTCGGTCAGGTGCAGGACATCGCCGCGACGAGCGTCGCCGCGCCCTTCAACGATCTCGATGCGGTGGAGAGGCTGCTTGCGGCTGGCGACATCGCGCTCGTGCTCACCGAGCCCGCGCTCACCAACACCGCCATGGTGCTGCCGAAGCCCGGCTTCATCGAGGGGCTCCTTGCCGCCGCCCGCCGCCACGGCGCGCTCGTCTGCCTCGATGAGACGCATACCATCTCGACCGGGCCGGGCGGCTTCACCCGCGCCCATGACCTCGACCCCGATTTCTTCGTTCTAGGAAAGCCGGTCGCGGGCGGCCTTCCAGCCGCCGTCTTCGGTTTCACGGCGCGCGTGGAAGGCGAGATGCAGCGCGTGCTCGACACGAAGGCGCCGGGCTATTCCGGCATCGGCACCACGCTTTCCGGCAACATGCTGGCGCTCGCCGCCATGCGGGCCTGCCTCGCCGAGGTGATGACGGCCGAGGCTTACGCGCATATGACGCGGCTCGCCGAGCGCATTGCGGATGGGCTTCGCGGCGAGCTTGCGCGACGCCGCCTCCCCTGGACGGTGACGCAGATCGGCGCCCGCGCCGAACTCGTCTTCTCCCCGCGACCGCTCGAAAACGGCGCCGAGGCCGCCGCCGCCATCGACCATGCCGTCGAGCGCGCGATCCATCTTTTCCTGCTGAACCGCAATGTGCTCGTGACGCCGTTCCACAACATGACGCTCGTCGCACCAACGACGAGCGAAGCCGATGTGGAAAGGCTCGTCTCCGGTTTCGGCGAGGCTTTGTCCGTGCTCTGCGGCGAAAGGGAGTTGTGACGATGGCGCGTGCGAATGAGAAGGAAGCGGCGGATTTTCTCGCGGCTCATCCGGAGATCGTCCAGTTCCAGGCTTTTCTCACAGACCCCTCGGGGGTCGCGCGCGGCAAGGTGCTGCGGCCTGAGGAGCTTCCCGGCGCCTATCGCGACGGGCGGCCGCTGCCTTGCTCGATCGAGTCGCTCGACATTCTGGGCGCCGACGTGCTCGAAACCGGGCTAGTCTGGGAGGAGGGCGATTCCGATCGTCCCTGCTTCCCCGTCGCGGGCACGCTGACGCATGCGCCCTGGCACGATGTGCCGACCGCGCAGCTCATTCTGGAATCCTGGGAACGCGACGGCTCGCCGACGCCCGCCGATCCGCGCCATGCGCTTGCCCGCACCGTCGCCGCACTCGAAGGAAAGGGGCTCCGGCCCGTCGTCGCAATCGAGCTTGAATTCTACCTGATCGACCGCGAGGCGGTGCTTGCCGGCAGGCCGAAGCCGCCCGCCGCCGCAAACGGCTTCGCGCCCTCCCATCTCCAGGCCTATCTCATGCAGGATCTGGAGGATTTCGCGCCCTTCCTCAACGAAGTCTTTGCCGGCGCGAGGAAGATGGGGCTCCCCGCCCGCACGCTCATTTCGGAATATGCGCCCGCGCAGTTCGAGATCGTGCTCGAACATCGCGGCGATGCGATGCGCGCGGCGGATGATGCCGTTCTCTACAAGCGGCTGGTGAAGGGCGTTGCCGATCGCCATGGCTATGTCGCGACCTTCATGGCAAAGCCCTATGCGGAACTGTCGGGCAGCGGCATGCATGTGCATGTCTCGCTCGCCGATGACAGGAACCCCAATCTCTTCGCGGGCGAGGGCACGGCGCTCACGCCGCATCTGCGCCATGCGATCGGCGGGCTCGAGCAGACCATGGCGGAGAGCATGGCCGTCTTCGCGCCGAACGCCAATTCGTTCCGCCGCTTCCGCCGCAACTCCTATGCGCCGCTCGCGCCCGCCTGGGCTTTCGACAACCGCTCCGTGCCGTTACGTGTGACGGCTGGCCGGCCGGAAACGCGCCATCTCGAGCATCGCGTTTCGGGCGCGGACGCAAATCCCTATCTCGGGCTTGCGGTGGTGCTGGCGGGCATCGCGGAAGGCATCGACAGGAAGATCGAGCCGAGCGCGCCGATCGTCGGCGATGGCTATGGGCAAAAGGAAGCGACGTTGCCGATGAACTGGTGGCGGGCGCTCGAAGTGGCGCGCCGGTCCGATTTCCTGCGCGAGCGGCTGGGCGAGCAATTCGCCAACATCTTCCTCACCATCAAGGAAGCGGAATGCGACCGCTTCTTCGCTTCCGTGAGCGATCTCGATTTCGACTGGTATCTGAGGAACGCCTGACGCATCAGGGCCGGATCGCGGGGCGGCGCGCTCAGGAGCGCGAGGCCGCCTCGCGCTCCATCGCAAGTTCCGCTTCGAGGCTTGCAAGGTCGCGATAGATCGAGGCGATGGCGAGCACGCGGCCCTTGTGCTTGTATTTCAGCAGGCAGTCTCTGGCCTCGATGCTGCCTTCGGTCTCGATCTCGTCCCATTGCTCGGCATGGCCGACATAATTGATCGGCACGTCGTAATGCTGGCTCCAGAAGAACGGCACGGCATCGAACATCCGTGCCTCTCCGAGCATGTTGAGGGCGGCCGTCTGCCCCAGACGCTGCGCAACGGCCCAGTGCTCGACGCGAATGTTCTGCCCGGAATGGGGGTCGGGCCAGCGCGCGATGTCGCCCGCGGCGTAGATGCCCGCGATGCTCGTTTCGAGATGGCCGTTCACCGCTATGCCGCGATCGAGCGCAAGACCCGCCTTTTCGGCGAGCGAGAGGCGCGGCCGGACGCCGACACCGGCGACGATGACATCGGCATCGAGCCTGCCGCCGCCCGAGAGCGTCGCCCTTCTGCCCTCGATGGCGGCCACGGTCTCGCCGAGATGGAAGATCACGCCATGCTCTTCATGCAGGGCGCGGACGAAATCGCCCATCGCCGGTCCGAGAATGCGTTCCATCGGCCGCTTCTCCGGCGCCACCACATGCACCTCGATGCCACGGGCGCGCAGCGACGCCGCAACCTCGAGCCCGATGAAACTCGCCCCGATGACGAGCGCGCGCCGCGCGCCCCCGGCGGCGGCGATGATGGCGCGGCAATCGCCAAGGTCGCGCAGCGCATGCACATGGGATCGTTCCGCGCCGGCTATGGGGAGCCGGACGGGCTCGGCGCCGGTTGCGAGCAGCAGCCGGTCGTAGCCGATCCTTTCGCCGCTTGCGGTCACGACATGGCGCGCGCCCGTGTCGATCGAGGCGATCTCGGTTCCGAGCCGCAATCCGATACGCGCCTCCTCATAGAATTTGTCGGGCTGTAGTGGCACCCACTCTTCGGGCGCGCTGCCGGCGAGAAAATCCTTGGAGAGGTTCGGCCGGTCAACGGGCGCCGCCGCCTCGCTGCTCAGCATGGTGATTGAGCCGGCAAAAGCCCGCCGCCGCAGCATTTCCGCTGCGGCGAAGCCCGCCGCGCCGCCCCCGACGATGACGATTTTTCCCGGGGCTGAAGCGGGCGCGCTCGCGCGCCATTGGGGCTGCGGGAGTTTCTCTCTGACGAAGACACGTCCGTCCTGCCGCTCGACCCGCCAGCAGGCGAGCGGACCGAAGGCGGGCGCGCGCGTCGCCTCGCCCGTGCGCAGATCGAAACAGGCGTGATGCCAGGGGCAGCGAATGCCCTCGCCATCGACCAGCCCTTCCGCCAGCGGACCGTGATAATGGCTGCAATAGGCGTCGATCGCGAAAATCTCGTCGCCCGCGCGCACCAGCAGAACGTCCTGGTCGCCGACATGGCCGAGCAGTTTTCCATCGCCGAGTTCGGCGAGCGCGATGCCTCGCGCAAGGTCGGGGCCGCTGGGTGCTGGCTGCTCCGTCATCTTTTCCTCCCTGGCGGCCGATGGATGGCCTCTTCATGGCAGATAGACGGCTGCGAGGGCGGAATGGTTCCCGTTCCCGTCGCGCAAGCCAGCATAGACCCGCGAAGGTGTACCGCCATCAGGGATTTGCAAGGGAGAGGCGGCGCTTCCCGCCGGCGTCAATGGACGGGTGCGTCCCCGGTCCGCGCCGGGCTCTCGCCTTCGTCCCGCTCCGCCATGAGCGCCATGCGCAGCCCCTCCCGCGCCGTCTGCAGGGCGGGCGAGTCCGGCTGCGCGGAGGAGAGCGCGTAGATGGAGAAGGAAAATTCAGGCGCGTTCGCCACGCGGTGGAGCCTTCCGCTTTCGAGATGGGATTTGACGGCGCGCATACGGAAATAGCCGCTGCCGCCGATGGTGAGGATGTATTGAAGCGCGAGCGGCCCGAGGCCCACAAACATGCCGGTGTCGCGAAGATGCGGGAAGACGATCTCGTGATGCGCGGCGAAATCGGGGCCCCAGTCGACATGGATGTAGTCGCCGCTCTGCATGTCGCTCGCACCCGGCTCGGTGCTGACGGCGATGAGCTTTTCCTCCAGCAGCAGTTCGAACTTCATGCCCGGCCGCTGTGAGGGCGCGTACATGATCGCAAGGTCGAGAACGCCGGTCTGAACCTTCTCGATCAGCCGCTCGCCGAGATCGACATGGGTTCTGAGCGCGATCTCGGGCGCGTTCCGGTGCATCCAGATGAGCCAGTTGAGGAGCAGCGGGTTCCAGAGGCTGAGTTCCCCGCCGATGGTGACGATCGCCTCGCGCCCCGGCGGCAGGGCGACCTGCTGGCGCGCCCGCTCCCAGAGCTGCACCATCGAGGCCGCATAGCGGATGAACTCGTTGCCGGCGGGGGTGAGCCGCGCTCCCGCCTTGTTCCTCACGAAAAGGCTGCGCCCGATCTGTTCTTCCAGTGCCTTGATGCGGGCGCTGACGGCTGTCTGGGTGATGTTGAGCCGCTCGGCCGCCCTGACGAAGCTCCCCGTCGCAACGACGTCCAGAAACGTGCGTGCCAGATCGATATCCATTTCTCACCAAAAATATTGGGCTTAAACACGAATAATATTCGTTTGCGGGCCTATAAGCCAAGTGCCACTTTCCCATTTGCGACGGGGTATTGGTCATAAACGCCGGCGAGCGCGGATTGCACCCCAAAATTACATTATTTTTTTGTATATCAATACAGAAAAATAAATCTCGCGGAAAAATATGCCGTTTCCGCAAACCGGAATGTGAATTTATCCAGAGCCGGAGTTGAGCACCTTATGAATATGCCCCTGTCCATCCTCCCCGGCATTGGCCTCACCGACCGGCAAATGGAGCAGCTCGAAGCGCTGGCGACCGCGCTGAGGCCGGATCAGCAGCTCTGGGCGAGCGGTTATCTCGCCGGCGTGGCGCAGGCGCGCCTGTCGGGAGCGGGTCTTGTGGCCGAGGCCGCTTCCGCCCCGGCGCTCGCCGCCGAGGCGCCGTCCGTCGATGCCGTGACGCTGACGATCCTCTATGCGAGCGAAACGGGAAATGCGGCGGAACTCGCGCGGCGCATCGAGGCGCGGGCGCAAGGGCTCGGCCTCAAGGCGAGCGCGAGCGATCTCGCGGCCTACAAGACGCGCGGCCTCAAGGACGAAAAGCTCATCCTCCTCGTCTCGAGTACGCATGGCGAAGGCGACGCGCCGGAGCCAGCGGCAGGCTTCTTTGAATTCATCAATGGCCGCAAGGCGCCGAAACTCGACGGCGTGCGTTTCGCCGTTCTGGGTCTTGGCGATTCCACCTACGAATTCTTCTGCGAGGCGGCGAAGATTCTCGACCGGCGCTTCGAGGAACTCGGCGCCGCCCGCATCCATGAGCGCGTCGATTGCGACGTCGATTACGAAGAACCGGCGGAAGCCTGGATCGAGGCCGTGCTGGAGAAGCTGCGCGCCGAAGCCGCCCCGGCAGGTGCTGGAACGGCGAAGGTCGCGCTGCCCGCAGCGGGCGCGGCGGTCGCCTCCGCGGCCCATGACAAGCGCAATCCGTTCCTCGCGCCGGTCATCGAAAATCTCGCCATCACGGGGCGCGGCTCCAGCAAGGAAACGCGCCACATCGAATTCGCGCTCGATCAATCCGGCCTCGTCTATCAGCCCGGAGATGCGCTCGGCATCATCGCCCGCAACGACCCGGCTCTGGTCGAGGAGCTGCTGGAACTGAACGGCCTGACGGGCGGCGAAGCCGTCGCAACCAAGGGTGGCGAGGTTTCGCTCGCGGATGCGCTTTCCCGCGACTACGAGATCACGGCGCTCACGCCGAAATTCATCCAGCACTGGGGCGAGCTTTCGGCCGCCGACGAGCTGCGCACGCTTTCGGATGTTGCAAATCGCGCCGCGCTGACGGCCTTCATGAAGACGCACCACATCATCGATGTCATGCGCCGCCATCCCGTTCCGGGCCTCACCGCCGAACGGCTCCTTGCCGGCCTGCGCGGCCTGCAGCCGCGGCTCTATTCGATCGCGTCGAGCCACCTTGCCGTGCCCGACGAAGTGCATATCACCGTGTCAGCCGTTCGCTACGATCTTCATGGCAGCGAGAGAACGGGTGTCGCCTCATGCTTCCTTGCCGACAGGATCAAGCCCGACGATTCCGTCGCGGTCTATATTCAGCACAACGATAATTTCCGGCTCCCCGAGGACCGGCAGGCCCCGATCGTCATGGTCGGCGCGGGCACCGGCGTCGCGCCCTTCCGCGCCTTCGTCCAGCATCGAGAGGCCGAAGGCCCGCAGGGAAAGGCGTGGCTCTTCTTTGGCGAGCGGAACTTCCGCACTGATTTTCTCTATCAGACCGAATGGCAGGGCTGGCTCAAGGAAGGCGTGCTCGACCGCATGGACGTCGCCTTCTCCCGGGACCAGGCCGAGAAGCGCTACATCCAGCATGTGATGCTCGAGCGCGGCGCCGAGCTTTTCGCATGGCTCGAGGAAGGCGCTCATCTCTATCTCTGCGGCGACGCGGAGAAGCTCGCGCCCGACGTTCATGAGGCGCTGCTTTCCATCGTCGAGAGCAACGGCGCCATGACGCGGGAAGGTGCCGAGGAATATCTGCGCGATTTGCAGCGCGGCGGGCGCTACCAGCGCGACGTCTATTGAGGAAAACGTCATGAGTACCGAAACGAAACTCTCCGCCGTCGATCGCAGCCACGACATCTCGCAGCCGCTCGAGAAGCTCCATCCGAACGAGCGCCTGAAGGACCAGAGCAACTATCTGCGCGGCACGATCGAGCAGAGCCTCGCCGCGCCGCTCACCGGCTCGGTTACGAGCGACGACACGAAACTGATGAAGTTTCACGGCATCTACCAGCAGGACGACCGCGATCTGCGCGAGGAGCGCCGCCGCCAGAAGCTGGAGCCCGCCTATCAGTTCATGGTTCGCGTGCGCCTGGCGGGCGGCGTGTGCAGCCCGCGCCAATGGCTGAAGATCGACGAGCTTTCCGAACTCTATGGCGGCGCGACGCTCCGCATGACCACGCGCCAGACCTTCCAGTTTCACGGGATATTGAAGCCCAACCTCAGAAGCACCATTCAGGGGCTCAACGAGGTTCTGCTCGACACGATCGCGGCCTGCGGCGACGACACGCGCGGCGTGATGTGCTCGGTCAATCCGCATCTCTCCGCGCTTCATGCGGAAGTCTATGATCTCGCCCGGCGCACATCGAACCGCGTCATCCCCAAGACGCGCGCCTATCACGAGATCTGGCTCAATGGAGAGAAAGTCGCGGCCTCCGACGCGGACACTCCCCCGGAGGATCCGATCTATGGCCGCACCTATCTGCCGCGCAAGTTCAAGTTCGGTTTCGTGATCCCGCCGGTGAACGACATCGACGTCTATGCGCAGGATGTCGGGCTCATCGCGATTGCCGACGGCGAGAAGCTGCTCGGCTTCAATCTCAGCGTTGGCGGCGGTATGGGCAATACCGACAACGCGCCGGAGACGTTCCCGCGCCTCGGCGATGTCGTGGGATATTTCCCAAAGGAGAAGCTCTTCGACATCGCGGTCGCGACCGCCACCATCCAGCGCGATTATGGCGATCGCGTCGATCGCATGCATGCCCGCTTCAAATACACCATCGAAGACAGGGGAACCGACTGGTTCAAGGCCGAGCTCGCGAGCAGGGTCGGCTTTCCGCTCGAGGAAGCGCGGCCTTTCGAGTTCACGAGCAATGGCGACACCTATGGCTGGGTGCAGGGCTCGGATGGCATGTGGCACTTCACCATGTTCATCGAGAATGGCCGCATCCGGAACACGCCTCAGCGCCCGCTCAAGACGGCGCTGCGCGAGCTGGCGCTCGTTCACAAGGGCGAGCTGCGCCTGACGCCGAACCAGAACCTCATCGTCGCCAATGTCGCCGATGCGGAAAAGCCGCATATCGCCGACATGCTCGCAGCCTATGGCCTCGATTCCTCCATCCATGCGAGCGCGCTCAGGCTGAACTCGATGGCCTGCGTCGCGCTTCCCACATGCGGCCTCGCAATGGCCGAAAGCGAGCGCTATCTGCCGACCCTCGTCACCAAGGTCGAGCGCATCCTCGCCGATCACGGGCTTGAGAACGTGCCCATCACCATGCGCATGACGGGCTGCCCCAATGGCTGCGCCCGGCCCTATATCGCGGAGATCGGCTTCACCGGCCGCGCCCCCGGAAAATACAACTTCTATCTGGGCGGCGGATTCCACGGTCAGAGGCTCAATCGCCTCTATCTGGAGAATGTCGGCGAGGCGCGCATCCTGGAAGAACTGGGCAAGATTATCGCGCATTTCGCCAGGGATCGTCACGACAAGGAACATTTCGGCGATTTCGTCATACGCGCCGGCTATGTGCGCGCGGTGACGGGCGGAAAGGATTTCAATAGCTGACGGCACTGCCGTCGCAAGGAGGATCAAATGAGCGGTTACATGCTGATTTCGTCGCGCGATCCGTTCGAGTGCGGCGATACGGAGAGCTTCTACCGGCTGGCCACCGATCTGAAGGCGAAAGGGCGTGATGTGACGCTCTTCCTCGTTCAGAACGGCGTTCTGCCGGCCCGCGTCGGCGCCGACAATGCGGCGCTCCGCAAGGCGATCGGGGCGGGCGTTCGCGTGCTCGCCGACGACTTCTCGCTTCGCGAGCGCGCGCTCGACAAGGGTGTCCTTGCCGACGGCATCAAGGCGGCCCCGCTCGAAAGCGTCGTCGACGCGCTCGCGGCGGGCGCCAAGGCCCTGTGGCACTGAACGGCTTTTTACGTTGATGCGGTTCCGGACGGAAAGGCGCCAGCGCGCTTTCCCGGAACCGCTCTGGGAGAAATCAGATGAGCAATCCTAAGACACTCGCATTCGCGATCATGGACCCACCCTATGAGAGCGCGCGTTCCACGACCTTCTTCCGTCTGCTCGAGATCGCGGCCGGCCGCGGCTACAATCTCAATGTCTTCGCCTATGAGGGCGGCGTGCACCTGTCCTTCGAGCAGCAGAAGCCGCATGGCAACGGCGTCCACGGCACCGACGTGGACACCGAGAACCACCCGCTCCCGAAAATCTGGGTGAGCGAGATCATCGCCAAGGCCGCCAAGAATGGCGGCACCGTCAACTGGGTGAATTGCGGCCTGTGCGCCGACGAGCGCGGCATCGACAAGGTCGTGGCCGGCGTGCGGCGCGGCGGCCCCGCCGATTTCTGGAAACTCGCGGCCGCTTCCGACAATTCGCTCGTCATTGGAACAAGGTGAATGTGATGAAGGCACTTCAGATCATAGAGGCCGCATTCCGCGGCACTCTCGAGGAGCAGGACGATACGATCATCTGGCTGACCCACTCCATGCGCGATGCGGGCGGCGACCTTTCGGTGCTCCTGACCGGTAACGCCGTCAACTACGCGGTGAAGGGGCAGGATGCGAGCGGGCTTCGCTTCGGCGGCTGGACCCAGACCCATCCGCCCCGCATCGGCCACGAGCTTGAGAAGCTCGCCGGAAAGGGCGTGCCGGTCTATGCTGTCCGTGACGATCTCGACCGCCGCGGACTTGGGCAGGCGGCTCTCGTGCAGGGCGTGAAGGTCGTCGCGCGCGAAGCCGTGGCCGGCCTCTTCGACGAGCACGATCAGGTCTGGCACTGGTAGGACGGACGAAATGAGCGGCACTGGGTCGGAACGGACGGATCGGGTGGGCGCGTCTTCCGCGCGCTCCATCATCGACAATGCGGGGTCCGTGTTCCGGACCAGGGCTTGCGACATTCTCGGCTGCGAAGTTCCCGTCGTGCTTGCCGGCATGGGCGGCGTCGCCCGCTCCGAGCTGGTCGCGGCGGTGAGCGAGGCAGGTGGCTATGGCTTTCTCGGCATGGTCCGGGAATCGCCGCGTTTCATACGCAGGCAGATCAATGAGGTGAGGGCGGCTACGAAGCGGGATTTCGGCGTCAATCTCATCCCCGCCGCCACGCCGCCCGCTGTCTTCGAGGAGGAACTCAAGGTCTGCATCGAGGAAAAGGTTCATTCGGTCTGCCTTTTCTGGGATGTCGACCCGCTCGCCATTACGCGGTTGCGCGATAGCGGGATCCTGGTCGTCTGCCAGGTCGGCTCCCTGCGCGACGCCAAAGAGGCGCTGGCAGCGGGCGCCCAGATGCTCATTGCGCAAGGCGTCGAGGCGGGTGGCCATGTGCGCGGTGAGGAGGCGCGCATGAGACTTCTCGCCGATGTGCTGAAGATTTCGGGCGATGTGCCCGTCCTTGTCGCGGGCGGCATCGCGACGGGCAAGGATTTCGTCGAGGCGCTCGATCACGGCGCCGCGGGCGTGGTGCTTGGAACCGCGCTCCTCGCCACGCGCGAATCCTTCGCGCATGACTATCACAAGCAGAGGATCGTGGAAGGCTCATCCGCCGACACGCTTCGCACGACGGCGTTTCACATCAACTGGCCGGCCGGCGCTTATGTGCGTGTGCTGAAGAACAGCGTGACCGAGGGGCGCCATGGCGATCCCTTCCAGCCGCGCCTTCAGACCGTCGGCGAGGATTTCGGCCGCGCGCTCTATCGCTTCAGCACCGATTCCCCCTTGCGCTCCACGACCGGCGATCTCGAGACCATGGCGATCTATGCGGGCGAGGGAACGGGCCGGATCACGGACATCGTCCCGGCGAAGGAGCGCATCGCCGGAATTCTGGGCGAGGCGCTCGCCTTGCGCGCGGCCGCAAGCGGGGCGGATGCTCCGGCTGGCGAGCCTGCCTCGCCCGTCTGCTATGCGCGCGAAGCCGACGACGCCTATATGGGATTTCTCTCCCATGCCGAGCTTGTCGCCTTCCTGAACATGCTTCTGGAAGCGGAACGCGCGGGCGCGCGCGCCGCCGCCCGGCTCGCCGTCGATCTGGCGGACCCGGCCGCGCAGGCCGCCATGCGCGAGCTTCATGCCAACGAGACCTATTGCTGCCGTCTGCTGCTCGACGAGATTGCTGCGCTCGGCGAATTGCCTTCGCCGCGAACGGGCGAGTTCTATATCAAGCTGATGGCTGTCGAGGGCAATGATGCGCGTGTGGCTTTCCTTGCCAAGGGGCAGCGTTGGGTCGCGCGGAAGCTTCGCGAGACGCTGCCGAAAATCCGCGCCGACGGGCTCCATGCGCGCCTGACCGAGATGCTGGCGCTGCACGAAACGGCCGAAACGTAGCGTAACCGCGCCTCTCCCCGGCCGGGGCGCCGGAGCCACCCGCCCGCCCGGCGGCAAGCCCCGCCGGCGCGGTTTCCTTTGCCTCTAGGAATGGGGCGGCACTATCCCTTAAGCTTGTGTCCATCGCTCATGGAGCGGACAAAACAACAAGACTTTCGGGAGGAGATCATGGGTGGCAAGCCGTCAGTGGCGGTGATCGGAGCGGGTCTCGGTGGATTGTGCGCCGCGATCAAGCTCAAGGAAGCCGGCTTTGAGGACATCGTCATTCTGGAAAAGGCCGACAAGGTCGGCGGCACCTGGCGCGACAATTCCTATCCGGGCTGCGCCTGCGACACGCCGGTTGCGATGTATCAGTTCTCCTTCGCGCCGAGCCTCGCCTGGAGCCACATCTTCCCCCGCGCGGCCGAGGTGCAGCGTTACGCTGAATATCTCGTCGACACTTTCGGCCTCGCCCCGCATCTGAAGCTCGGTGCGGAGACGAGGAAGGCCCAGTGGGACGACGCGAAGTCGCTCTGGCGCATCGAGACGGGCGCGGGCGAGACGATCGAGGTGCAGGCGATCGTGCCGGCGCTCGGCCAGCTCAACCGTCCGACCATCCCGGAGATCGCGGGCCGCGAGACCTTCGCGGGCCCCGCCTTCCATTCCGCGCGCTGGGACCATTCGGTCAGCCTCAAGGGCAAGCGCGTCGGCGTCATCGGCTCGGCGGCGAGCGCCGTGCAGCTCATTCCCGAGGTCGCCAAGGAGGCGGCGCATCTCGCCGTCTTCCAGCGCACGCCGAACTGGGTGATTCCGCGCCTCGACCGCCCGATCACCGAGGAAGAGAAGGCGCTGATGATGACCGAGCCGCATGTCGCCCAGCTCGGCCGCGAGCAGATTTATGCGGGTGCGGATTATCTCTTCTGGCAGGTCTTCAGCTGGACGAAGGAGGGCCGCGCCGCCTATACGCGCGTCGCGCTCAACCATCTGGAAGAACAGGTGCCCGATCCCGAGCTTCGCAAGAAGCTGACGCCCGACTATCCGATCGGCTGCAAGCGCATCCTCATCACGGATGATTTCTATCCGGCCCTCATGCGCCCCAACGTGTCGCTTGTGACGGAGGGCATCTCGCGCGTCACGCCGAAAGGCGTCGAAACCGCCGACGGCGCGGCCCACGATCTCGACGTCATCATCTATGCGACGGGCTTCGAGACGACCGGCTGGCACTGGTCGATGGATGTCGTCGGCCGCGAGGGCCAGCGCCTCAACGACGTCTGGAAAGAGGCGCCCGAGGCCTATCTCGGCATCACGACCGCGGGCTTCCCCAATATGTTCATGCTCTACGGGCCCAACACCAATCTCGGCCACAACACGATCACATTCATGATCGAGCGCCAGGTCGAATATGCGGTGCGCGCCCTCCAGCAGATGCAGGCTGCGGGCGCCGTTTCGATCGAGGTGACGAAGGCGGCGCAGGAGCGCTTCAATCGCGAGCTTCAGACGGCGCTGGCCAAGACAACCTGGGCCGATCCCGGCTGCAATTCCTGGTACAAGACCGCCGATGGCCGCATCACCCAGAACTGGTCGTCCCATACGCGCGATTATGCGAAGGCGACGGCCGAACTGGCGCTGGAGGATTATACGCTGCGCCAGCGCCAGGCGGTGCCCGCCCAGTAAGGATTGAATGCGAGGCAGGGCGCGCGCGAGCCAGCGCGCCCTGCTGGTCCTTCATGCCTGCTTTCGCGGGATGAGCCCGTTCGTCAGCAGGCTGATATATTCATCGACGATCCTCTGTTCGGAAAGATCGGCGTCGCGATTGCGCCAATGGCCGAGCGAATTGAGCGCGCCGGCCAGCGCAAAAGCCGTCACCTTCGGATCGGATGAGGCGATGGAGCCATCGGCGATGCCGTCCGAAACGAGTTCGCGGATCTTGTGGTCGATGTCGGATTTGATGCGCCTGATCTTCTTGCGGCTCGCATCCGACAGTTCCGTATCGCTGATGCGGACGGCGCAGCGCCCGAAATCCGTATCGATGAGGCGCGCATAACGCCGCAGATAGGCGACGAGGCGCTGGAGGCCCGTCGTCATCGCCTCTTCCTCGCCTGCCACCGCCGCCTCGTCATCGAGCCGGTCGAGCACATGCTCGATGCAGGCGAAGAGCATCGCCTCCTTGTTCTTGAAATAATAATAGAGCGTCGGCTTCGTCACGTTGAGAAGCTGCGCCACTTCGTCGAGCGACGCGCGGTGATAGCCATATTCGGCGAAAACATGCGCGGCAGCCGCCAGGACCGCGTCCTGCTTCAGCTCCCTTTCGCGCTTTCGTTCCCGCGATTTTTTCCAGGGTGAGGTGATCGCCGCGCCCGGCATCCTGTTTTCTCCGATTGGGGTTCGCGAGCATAGGAACCCGGCCCCCTGTTTGACAAGATACTACAGGGAATATAAGTTACTCAGCAGTAGAATTTTGGCGAAAGGCCGGAACGGCGGGGGGAAACGTTGTATCTGACACAGGCCATCCATCGGGCGGCGGCAACGACGCCCGATGCCGTCGCCACGATCTGTGGTGACCGCAGGCATAGCTGGGCGGAGGTGAAGGATCGGGTCTCCCGCTTCGCGGGCGCTCTTCTCGATCTCGGCATCGAGCCGGGCGATCGCATCGCCGTGCTGGCGATGAACTCCGACCGCTATTTCGAGATTTGTGCGTCGGTCTACTGGGCGGGCGCGGCCATCGTGCCGATGAACACGCGCTGGTCCGTCTCCGAGCACGTTTATTCGATTGAGGATGCGGGCGTCACGGTTCTCATCGTCGACGACGCCTTTCTCGAGATGGGCCGCGCGATCAAGGATGTCTGCGAGGGCATTGCCTGCCTCATCCATGCCGGCGACAAGCCGGCGCCGGATGGCCTCATGGATTACGAGGCGCTGATCGCCGATGCCACGCCTGCGTCTGATGCGCTCCGGTCGGGCGGCGACCTCGCCGGCATCTTTTACACCGGCGGCACGACCGGATTCCCGAAAGGCGTGATGCTTTCCCACCAGAACCTCTGGACCGGCGCTCTCTGTGTCGGCGCGGGCATCCACTATGATTCCTCGGTGCGCTATCTCCATGCGGCGCCCATGTTCCACCTTGCCGATGTCGGGCTCGGCAATGCGGCTTCCATCTTCGGCGGCTCGCATGTGTTCATGCCGTCCTTCGAGCCTTCGGCCTTTCTGCGCCTCGTCGAAAAGGAGCGTGTGACCCACACCCTGCTCGTGCCGACCATGATCCGGATGCTGCTCGATTGCCCGGACTTCGGAAAGCATGACCTCTCCTCATGGAAGGGCCTTCTTTACGGTGCATCGCCGATGGCGGAAGCGCTGCTCGAGGCGGCGCTGAAGGCGCTTCCCGGCGTCGCCTTCACGCAAGGTTATGGCCAGACGGAGCTTGCTCCGCTCGCAACCCTCCTCGGGCCCGAATGGCATGTGCTGGCAGGGCCACGAGCCGGCAAGCTGCGCTCGGCAGGGCGTCCGGGCATCTGCGTCGAGGTGAAGATCATCGACGCCGATGGCGAGGAGCGTCAGTACGGAGAGGTTGGCGAGGTCGCGGTGCGTGGCCCGAATGCAATGCTGGGCTACTGGAACAAGCCGGAACAGACCGCCGCCACGCTCGTCGATGGCTGGGTGAGGACGGGTGACGGCGGCTATCTGGACGAGGACGGATTTCTCTACATCGTCGATCGCGTGAAGGACATGATCGTCTCGGGCGGCGAGAACGTCTATTCCGCCGAGGTCGAGAACGCGCTCATGAAGCACGAGGCCGTCGTCGAATGCGCTGTCATCGGCGTGCCCGACGAAAAATGGGGCGAGCGTGTCCATGCCATTGTGGTCACGCGGCCCGGCCGCCAGGTTTCGGCCGACGATCTGATGCAGCACTGCAAGGCGCTCATCGCGGGCTACAAATGCCCGCGCAGCGTCGAGTTCAGCGCCGAACCCTTACCGAAATCGGGCGCCGGAAAAATTCTCAAAGCCGAACTCCGCAAACGCTTCTGGGCCGGTGAAGCCCGGAATGTCAGCTGAAGGACAAATCAAATGAGCCGTGTCGTCGTGGCAGGCGTGGGCATGATCCCGTTCGTGAAACCGGGAGCCGCAGCGCCATATAATGAAATGGGGGCGGAGGCGATCCGTCTCGCGCTCAAGGATGCGAACCTCTCCTATGAGCATGTGAGGCAGGCCTATGCGGGCTGGGTCTATGGCGATTCGACCGCAGGTCAGGCCGCGCTCTACAAGGTGGGGCTTTCGGGCATCCCGGTCGTCAACGTCAACAACAATTGCTCGACCGGCTCCACGGCGCTCTTTCTGGCGCGCCAGGCCGTCGAGAGCGGCATCGTCGATTGTGCGCTGGCCTTCGGCTTCGAGCAGATGGCGCCGGGCGCGCTCTCGACCCTTTTCAACGATCGCCCCGGCCCGCTCGACGATTTTCTTGACGTTGCGAACGAAGCCTTCGAGGGCGCCGAGACCGTGCCCATGGCGCTGCGTCTCTTCGGCGGCGCCGGATATGAATATCAGCAGAGATATGGGGCGCGCAGCGAGACTTTCGCCAAGGTGCGCGAGAAGGCGAGCACCCACGCCCGGCACAACGAACGCGCGATCTTCAGAACGCCGCTCAGCGTGGAAGACGTACTGCAATCGCCGACGATGTTTCTCAATCTGACCCGGCATCAATGCTGCCCGCCAAGCTCCGGCGCGGCCGCGGCCATCCTCTGCAGCGAGCAGTTTGCGCGCAAGCACGGGCTCGATGCGCGGATCGTCATTGCCGGGCAGGCGATGACGACCGACCGGCCCTCGACCTTCGCCGAGCGCAGCCTCATCAAGGCGGTCGGCGCCGACATGACGAAGGAGGCCGCCCGGCTCGTCTATGAGCAGGCGGGCATCGGCCCCGATGATGTCGATGTCGTCGAGCTTCATGACTGCTTCACGACGAATGAAGTCATCACCTATGAGGGCCTCGGCCTTTGCGCCGAGGGCGCGGCCGAAAAATTCATCTGGGATGGCGACAACACCTATGGCGGCAAGGTAGTGACGAACTCCTCTGGCGGGCTTCTCTCCAAGGGGCACCCGCTGGGTGCGACTGGCCTCGGCCAGTGCGCGGAACTCGTCTGGCAGCTTCGCGGAACCGCGGGCCTGCGTCAGGTCGAGGGCGCGCGTATCGGGCTTCAGCACAATCTCGGGCTGGGCGGCGCCTGCGTCGTCACCCTTTATGAGCGCAAGGAGTGAGCGCCATGATCGACCGCAAATTCATCGGGCATGAATTCGCCCCGACAACCGCCGAGGTCGAGAAGGGGCGGTTGCGCTTTTTCGCCAAGGCGACCGGCAACAAGGACGCCATCTATTCCGACGAGGAAGCGGCCCGGAAGGCGGGATATGCGTCATTGCCCGTGCCGCCCACATTCCTCTTCTGCCTCGAGATGGATCGCGACGATCCCATGGACTTCCTCAACCTGCTTGGCGTCGATCTCGGCCGGGTTCTGCATGGCGAACAGAATTTCGTCTATCGCGCGCCTGTCTGTGCGGGCGATCGCATCACCTTCCGCACCCGCATTTCCGACATCTACGACAAGAAGGGCGGCATGCTCGAATTCATCATCACCGAGACCGAGGCTCGCAACCAGCATGGCGTCCATGTCGCCGACATGCGCCGGTCGATCGTCGTGCGAAACGCCTAGGAGAAAAACGATGACGGATCTCGCGACGGCGCCGGAAGGCGCCATGGTCGGCAGCATCACCGCCGACAGGATCACGCGCCACATGCTCGCGCTTTATTGCGGCGCCTCCGGCGATCACAACCCCATTCATGTCGACATCGATTTCGCGAAGTCGGCAGGCATGCCCGATGTCTTCGCCCATGGCATGTTGTCGATGGCTTTTCTCGGGCGCCTTCTCACGGATCTCGCGCCGCAATCGGTGCTGCGGAGCTTCGGCACGCGCTTCGCCACCATTACGCATCTCGGCGCCGAGATCACCTGCACGGCGAAGCTCGTCGAGCGTTTTGTCGCCGATGATGAACGGCGCGTGAGGCTCGAACTCGTCGCCAGCGATCAGAGCGGCGATGTGAAACTTCTCGGCGAAGCGGTGCTCGCACTACAGGATCAGGAATGAAGCGATGAAGAAACTCCAGGGAAAGGTTGCGCTCATATCAGGCTCGGGCCGCGGCATCGGCCGTGCGCTGGCGCTGAAGCTCGCACGCGAGGGCGCCTGCGTCGTCGTGAACGATATGGATCAGGCGCCGGCGGATGAGGTCGTTGCCGAAATCCGCAAGGAGGGCGGCGAGGCGACATCATGCGTGGGGAGCGTCACGGCGCCGGATTTCGGCGAGCGCTTCGTGCAGACGGCGCTCGACAGCTACAAGGGTCTCGACATCATCGTCAACAATGCGGGCTACACCTGGGACAATGTCATTCAGAAGATGAGCGACGAGCAGTTCCAGGCCATGCTCGACGTGCATCTGGCGGCGCCCTTCCGCATCCTCCGCGCCGCCGCCGAGCCCATTCGCGTCTTCGCGAAGAATGAGGCGCAGCAGGGCAGGGAAGTGTT
Source organism: Parvibaculum sp. (assembly GCF_049671045.1). Taxonomy (GTDB): domain Bacteria; phylum Pseudomonadota; class Alphaproteobacteria; order Parvibaculales; family Parvibaculaceae; genus Parvibaculum. The sequence goes on from NZ_JBATUH010000042.1 coordinate 49,948, forward strand.
CCGCAAGATCGTCAACATCTCCTCGGTTGCGGGGCTCGGCGGAAATACGGGACAGGTGAGCTATTCGTCGGCGAAGGCGGGCCTCGTCGGCATGACGAAGACCATGTCGAAGGAATGGGGCAGGTACAAGGTCAATGTGAACTGCGTGGCCTTCGGCTTCATCAAGACCCGCCTGACACAGCCGCTGACGGAAGCGGGCGCGAGCATCGACGTCGAGGGGCGCAAGATCGCCGTGGGCGTGCAGCCGGCCTTCATCGATGCGATGGAAAAGCAGATGATCCCCCTCGGCCGTGCCGGCACGCCGGAGGAAGCGGCGGACGGCGTCTATCTCTTCTGCACGCCGGAATCGAACTACATCAGCGGACAGGTCGTCATCGTCGGCGGCGGCGTCTCGCTCTGAACGAGATGGGGCGGGTTCGACGCCCGCCCCATTGCCCCCTGGCGTTGCTTCGCGCCGCTAAGCCTGCCGCGCATGAGCGGCGCTCACAAGCTCCTGAAACTGGATGACGCCGTTCTCATGCACCGAGGAGAGGCGTCCCCGGTCGTAGATACCGGCCTGAAGGTTCGACTGCACGGCCTGGCAAATGGTGAGGTCTTCCTTCGCCACGGTATAGGCCCACTCGATCAGTTCGTCGCGCTCCTTCTCCTTTGCCGGATCGAGTTCGTTGAAGAGGTAGCGATAGGTCAGCCGCATTCTGGTCGGGCCCAGCGGCTCGACCTGCCCGATATTCATGCCCCAGTTATACATGTTGAAGAAGAGCCCCGGCAGACGCCATACCCAGAGCCCGTCCGTCTGCCCGCCGTCGCGCGCCGGTGCATAGTGCCGCTGCACGCGCAGGCCGATCGCGTCGATGCGATAGCCGCGCATGTCAATCGCGCCATAGAGGCCCGGATGTATGGTCGGGATGTGCCATGCCTCGGCGTAATTGTCGCAATAGGTCTTCCAGTTGATATCGGCTTCTACGGAGAACTGGCGGGCGAGCTTCATGGTTTCGATCGGATGGCGAAGCGCGACGGTCGAGATGTCGCTGAGCCATGAATCGAGCGGCTCGACATCCGCATCGAGCGCCACGAAGACGAACCCTCGCCACGTTTCGCAGCGCGCGGGCACGAGGCCATAGGCGCTCTTGTCGATCTCCATGTCCGGCGCGCCACGGAGATTGCCCTCGAAATCATAGAGCCAGCGATGATAGGGGCATGAGAGCCGGTCCGTATGGCCGGTGCAGTCTCCGCCTACAAGCGGTGAGGCGCGATGACGGCAGACATTGTGGAAGCAGCGCAACACCCCGTCCTTGCCGCGTATCGCAAAGACCGGATAGCCCGCGATGGTCGCGGAGATATAGTCTCCGGGCGCTTCGAGCTGCGAGACGCGCCCGATAAGCACCCAGCTCTTCGCCCAGATTTCGCGCCGTTCTACCTCCCAGGCTTCCGCGCTCCAATAGAGTTGCGCGGGCAGCGTTTCGGGATCAGGCGATGTGGTGCCTGCCGTCATTTTCTTTTCTCCTCCGGCCAGCGGATGTGGAGCCGCCATTCTGTTGACCGGGTGACGGTATCGGCGGGGTGGCGCGCGCGGTATATCCTCGTTGGGATAGTCAGGCGGAGGTTTCGAGCATCGCCGCTTCCTGCAGCGTCTCGAAGAACAGGGCGAGCAATTCCGCCTGCGAGCGCACATCGAGCTTGATGTAGATGCGCTTGATGTGATTGCGCACCGTGCCTGGCGCGATCTTCAGCATGCGGCCGACCGACTTCGGCGGCAGCCCCTTGAGGAGAAGCCGCGTGACCTCCTTTTCGCGCTCGCTCAGGGCTTCGGCGCCGAAACTTTCATAGGCGGCCGAGAGCATCTGGTGCAGCCGATGGGAGGGGCCGGCATCGCTGCGGTTCTGCTCCTGATAGAGACCCCATATGCGCCGCGCCGCGATTTCGACGCTGTCGGTCACGGCGACGAGCCGGCGAAATTCGCTCGCGTTGAAATGCGGCGCGCCAACGAAACGCATGAGCGAGAAATAGGCCGCGAAATCATCGGTCAGGTAGAGCAGGTAGCAGATCTCGTCGATCATGCCATAGGGCCGGTAGTAGGAAATGTAATAGGCGCTGTCGCGGAAATCCGGCGGGAACATTTCCTTGGGCGACAGGCAGACGCTCTGCCTGCGTTTCAGAAACTGCTCATAGCTCGGATCGAGCAGGTACTGCCCCTCCTTGTAGTCGCGGTTCCATTCATATTCGCCGTCAAGGTCAATGACGAGAGGCGGCGCATCCCGGAGATAGAAGCCCGCATAAAGCGTCGTATCGGGAACGAGCGCGCCGAGACCCCGGCCGAGCTTGCGAATGCTCTCGACGGCGTCCGTCTCGGTGAGCGCATCGCCCAGATGCCGGCTCCATGATGCGGCGAGCGTGAGCGGGAGTGTGCCTTTGAGGTCGATTCCGGAATCCATGCATACCTTCCATTCGTCCCGGAAATAGTTCAGCGGGAGAGGCCGATTGTCCAGCCTTCCCGGCTCACGCATTGCCGTCTGTCCGCCCGAATAGCCTACCAAGGACACAGATCGGGGCTCATGTCCTGCGATAGAAATGTCATCGGCCGTTCAGGCCCGAACATGAATGACGTTTTGAGCGAGTGCCCCTCGTGGGTACCGGGAGCACGACATGACCCTCGCCGGCATCAAGGCCCAGCCGATGGCGACCGCGGATATCGACAGGCGGCACAATCTCCACCCCTTCACCAATCTCGGGCTGATGGAAAACTCCGAGCGGACGGTGATCGTCGGCGCCAAGGGCAATTATGTCTTCGGCGAGAATGGCCGGAAATTTCTCGACGGTCTTGGCGGCATGTGGTGCGTCAATATCGGCCATGGCCGCGAAGAGATGGCCGAGGCGATCGCCGATCAGATCCGCCAGCTCGACTATTATTCGCCCTTCGACGATCTGACGACGCCCGCCATGGCGACGCTCGCCGCCGCGCTTGCCCATCACGCGCCGCGCTCGCTCAGCCGCGTCCTCTTCACGACGGGCGGTTCGACCGCTGCCGATTCGGCCATCCGGATCGCCCACCACTATTTCGAGCAGCTCGGGCAGACATCGCGCCGGCACATCATCTCCCGCGACCGCGCCTATCATGGCAGCACCTATCTGACGGCATCGCTGAGCGACCGGAGCTATTGCGATGGCTGGCTCAGGGAGGCCGGCTTCATCCATCATCTTCGCGCGCCGG